>NZ_JBIAQX010000007.1:0-382802 GCF_042889445.1 Streptomyces sp. NPDC002602
TTCGTTCTTGCGTTTCCGACTCTATCAGAGTCAGTCTCGCTTGTTTTCCGCCTTCCAGGTTCTTCGCTTTCGCGTTTTCCCTTTCCGGCGAGTCCAACTCTATCAGACCATTTCCGTGTCGTTTCCGACTCGGATTTGAATTCGATGGCCGTTGGAGGGCCTTTCCCTTTCGGGTGGATCAGACTTTATCAGGTGTTCCTGAGTGTTTGATTCCCACCCGCTCGCACCGGCGGTCGGGCACACGTGTGTGCCTGGGTGCCGTGCGAGGTGGAGACGTAAACGTACTGGAGCGGGGCCCCCGGACGCAAATCCGGTTGCCCCGCTCCGACACGGGCGTTACGGCGAGGCTCAGACCTCGACGACGACCGGGAGGATCATCGGGCGGCGGCGGTAGCCGTCCGAGACCCACTTGCCCATGGTGCGGCGGATGAGCTGCTGGATCTGGTGCGGCTCGGCCACGCCGTCGGCGCCGGCGCGCGCGATGGCTTCCTCGATCTTCGGCAGGACGGCGGCGAAGGCCGAGTCCTCGATGCCGGAGCCGCGGGCCTGGATGTTCGGGCCGCTCACGACCTTGCCCGTGGTGCTGTCGACCACCACGTAGACCGAGATGATGCCCTCGTCACCGAGGATGCGGCGGTCCTTGAGCGAGGCCTCGGTGACGTCGCCGACCGAGAGGCCGTCCACGTACACGTAGCCGGCCTGGACCTTGCCCGAGATGCGGGCCTTGCCGTCGATCAGGTCGACGACCACGCCGTCCTCGGCGATGACGATGCGGTCCTTGGGGACACCCGTCATCGCGCCGAGCTCGGCGTTGGCGCGCAGGTGGCGCCACTCGCCGTGGACCGGCATCAGGTTCCGCGGCTTGCAGATGTTGTAGAAGTACAGCAGCTCGCCCGCGGAGGCGTGGCCGGAGACGTGCACCTTGGCGTTGCCCTTGTGCACGACGTTGGCGCCCCATCGGGTCAGGCCGTTGATCACGCGGTAGACCGCGTTCTCGTTGCCCGGGATGAGGGACGACGCCAGGATCACCGTGTCGCCGGGGACGATCCGGATCTGGTGATCGCGGTTCGCCATCCGGGACAGGGCCGCCATCGGCTCGCCCTGGGAACCCGTGCAGACCAGGACGACCTCGTGGGCCGGCAGGTCGTCGAGGGTCTTCACGTCCACGACGAGGCCCGGCGGGACCTTCAGGTAGCCCAGGTCACGGGCGATGCCCATGTTGCGGACCATCGAACGGCCGACGAAGGCCACGCGGCGGCCGTACTCGTGGGCCGCGTCGAGGATCTGCTGGATGCGGTGCACGTGGCTGGCGAAGCTGGCCACGATGATCCGGTTGTGGGCGTTCGCGAAGACCGTGCGCAGGACGTTGGAGATCTCGCGCTCGGGCGGGACGAAGCCCGGGACCTCGGCGTTCGTCGAGTCCGAGAGAAGGAGGTCGATGCCCTCTTCGCTCAGACGCGCGAAGGCGTGCAGGTCGGTGAGGCGCTTGTCCAGCGGGAGCTGGTCCATCTTGAAGTCGCCGGTGCAGACCACCATGCCGGCGCCGGTGCGGATGGCCACGGCCAGCGCGTCCGGGATGGAGTGGTTGACCGCGATGAACTCGCAGTCGAAGGGGCCCAGGTTCTCGCGCTCGCCTTCCTTCACCTCGAGGGTGTAGGGGCGGATGCGGTGCTCCTGGAGCTTCGCCTCGATCAGGGCGAGCGTCAGCTTGGAGCCGATCAGCGGGATGTCCGGCTTCTCCCGGAGGAGGTAGGGGACGGCGCCGATGTGGTCCTCGTGACCGTGCGTGAGCACGATGCCCTCGATGTCGTCGAGGCGATCCCGGATGGACGAGAAGTCCGGCAGGATCAGGTCGATGCCCGGCTGCTCCTCTTCGGGGAAGAGGACGCCGCAGTCGACGATCAGCAGGCGACCGTCGAACTCGAAGACGGTCATGTTGCGGCCGATCTCACCGAGGCCACCCAGGGGGGTGACCCGGAGGCCGCCCTTGGGGAGCTTCGGCGGCGGGCCCAGTTCAGGATGCGGATGGCTCAAAAGTGTCTCCTCACCACACGCGCCACGTACCTCGTAGGCACGTGGCGCGCATGTCATTCGTGCACTTGCTTATGCGGTTTCGGATTGCGCTTGTTCAGTTGTGAAGTCTGTTGTCAGAGCTGTACCCCGCCGGCAGCAAGATCGATCTTGAGCTGCGCCATCTCCTCGGCGGTCAGCTCGACGAGCGGGAGCCGCAGCGGGCCGGCGGGGAGTCCCTGCAAGCCGAGGGCGCCCTTGGTGGTGATGACGCCCTGCGTGCGGAACATGCCGGTGAAGACGGGGAGCAGCTTCTGGTGGATCTCGGTGGCCTTCTGGACGTCGCCGCCCAGGTGGGCGTCGAGCATCGCGCGGAGTTCGGGGGTGACCACGTGGCCGACCACGGAGACGAATCCGACCGCGCCGACCGACAGGAGCGGCAGGTTCAGCATGTCGTCGCCGGAGTACCAGGCCAGACCGCTCTGGGCGATGGCCCAGCTGGCGCGGCCCAGGTCGCCCTTGGCGTCCTTGTTGGCAACGATACGGGGGTGCTCGGCCAGGCGGACGAGGGTTTCGGTGTTGATCGGGACGCCGCTGCGGCCGGGGATGTCGTAGAGCATGACGGGCAGCTCGGTGGCGTCCGCGATGGCCGTGAAGTGCCGGTAGAGGCCCTCCTGCGGCGGCTTGCTGTAGTACGGCGTGACCGCGAGCAGGCCGTGGGCACCGGTGCGCTCGGCCTGGCGGGCGAGTTCGAGGGTGTGCCGGGTGTCGTTGGTGCCGATGCCCGCCACCACGTGGGCGCGGTCACCGACGGCTTCGAGTACGGCTCGTACGAGGTCGTTTTTCTCCGCGTCGGTGGTGGTCGGCGACTCGCCGGTGGTGCCGTTGATGATCAGGCCGTCGTTGCCTGCGTCCACCAGGTGGACGGCGAGCCGCTGCGCGCCGTCGAGGTCGAGTGCGCCATCAGCCGTGAACGGCGTGATCATGGCGGTGAGGACCCGCCCGAAGGGGGTCTGCGGAGTCGAGATCGGAGCCATGGGTAACACGCTACTCGCTGCCATGCTCGCGGTGTCCCCTCGGGGGACGTGAACCGAGTGTTGGAGCCCGGCACTGCCTGCTCGGGGGTTCAAGCAGTGCCGGGTCCGTTTGATCAGCCTAGATGAACTTTACGAAACGCCGCAATACGGACACTTGGGACTTGGGCCGCACATCTGTGCGCCGGTCGTGGCTCCGGCCTTACGGCGCAACGCGACCGTTCGCGTTGTAGGCGGCGTACGTGAGCGGCATGAGGCGGGCCCAGTGCCGCTCCATCTTCTCGCCGACCATCTCGATCTCCCGCTGCGGGAAGGAAGGGGTGGTCGCCAGCTCGTGCTGGGTGCGCAGGCCGAGGAAGTGCATCAGCGAGCGCGCGTTGCAGGTGGCGTACATCGAGGAGAAAAGTCCGACCGGCAGGACCGAACGGGCAACCTCCCGGGCCACGCCCGCCGCCAGCATCTCCTGGTAGGCCTGGTAGGCCTGGACGTACGAGTCCTCCATGACGCGGCTGGTCAGCTCCTGCTGCGCGGCGGTTCCCTCGACGAAGACGTACTTGCCCGGGCGGCCCTCCTGGATCAGCTTGCGATCCGAGTCCGGGACGTAGAAGACCGGCTCCAGCTCCCTGTAGCGGCCCGATTCCTCGTTGTAGGACCAGCCGACGCGGTGCCGCATGAACTCGCGGAACACGAAGATCGGGGCGCTGATGAAGAAGGTCATCGAGTTGTGCTCGAAGGGGCTGCCGTGGCGGTCGCGCATCAGATAGTTGATGAGGCCCTTGGAGCGCTCGGGGTCCTTCTGGAGCTCCTCCAGGGACTGCTCGCCGGCCGTGGAGACACGGGCGGCCCACAGCACGTCGGAGTCGGCGGCGGAGTGCTTCACCAGCTCCACCGTCACGTCACTGCGGAAGCTGGGTTTCAGGTCTGAAGCGGCGTTCTCGCTCACCGGGGGTCCTTCCGAACGGTATTACCTGGGGCGCGCCCACTCTACGGCGCGGGGAACGGCTCGATTCCCAGGCCGGGGCGGTGGCGGGGTCACCCGTACAGCTGACGCCGCGCCATGCGATTCGGCGAATGTTCCGATTCGCGGCACGGATCGGGGACTTCGGACGTCTTACCTGGAGAACGCACCACGTGGCCCGCGGGCCCTGACCGTGAGGAGAGTGCCTCCCATGTTTCGCCGGCGCGAACCCGTCCCCTTCGCCTTCGTCGCCGAGGCCGACCGATTCCGCAGTAACGTCACTCCACCGCCGCGAGAGAGTCTGGCCAAGACCCAGATCGCCGCCCGTACGCTGGTCGGACTGACCGTGGTGGCGGGGCTCGTCGGCTCGCTGCTCTTCGGCATGCCGGCACTGCAGCCGCACAAGGCGCCCCAGAAGTCACAGCAGTCGGAGGCGTCCGAGGGGCGGTAGCCTCACGGGCACAGCCCAACCGAACGTGCATGTGAGTGAGGTCCAGCCGTGCCCCTGCCCTTCTTGACGGCCGACGGCGTCTTCGACGCGCACGAAGAAGAGACACTGCCCCACGACGATCCCGACCGTTGGCGTCGGCCCTACCGTCCCGGTCCCTGGCGGGTGGCCGTCGCGGCGCTGCTGCTGCTGCTCTCCGCCTTCATGCTCCTGGCCACGATGATCGTCGCCTTCGCGGGCACCTGGGGCGGGGCACTGCTCTCCCTGGCGGCCGCGCTCACCGTGGTCGGCGCGACCCTGCGCCTGCTGCGCATGGGTGTCTGGGTGAGTCGTACGGGGCTGCGCCGGGTGGCGTTCTTCGGAACGCGCTCGGTCGCCTGGAGCAGGATCGACAGCATTCGCACCGTGCAGCAGCCGGTGCGCTGGCTCGGGCTGCCGAGGACCGTGCAGGGTCAGGCCCTGACCGCGGCGGCGCACGACGGCGCCGAACTGCCGGTGCTCCTGACCGACCACAACGCCGATTTCCTGGCCCGGTCCGAGGCTTTCGACCGGGCCGCCGGGATGGTGGAGGCGTGGGCCGACGAATACCGGGCCGTTCCCGCCTGAGTCGTCGCCGGCGCACGTGGAGCCCGTACGGGGATCAGACCTGTACGGGCTTTCCGTCGTGCAGGGCGATGGCGCGCTGCATGGCCTTGCGGGCCCGCGGGGTGTCGCGGGCGTCGTGGTAGGCCACGGCGAGCCGGAACCAGCTGCGCCAGTCGCCCGGCGCGTCCTCGGTCTCGACCTTGCGGCGCGCGAAGACCTCGTCGGCGGAGTCTCGCAGGATCCGCCCGTACTGGTCCCGCTCCAGCTCGTCCACCGGCAGGGCGCCTTCGGCCTCCAGCTCGGCGGCGAGCTGGTTGGCCTTGGTGACGAACCGCGTGTTCTTCCAGAGGAACCAGATGCCGATGACCGGCAGGATCAGCACGGAAAGGCCCATGGTGACGGTGAGCCAGGTGCCGTGCTGGATCAGCATCAGGCCCCGGCTGCCGACCAGGACGAAGTAGACGACCAGGACGGCGGCCGTGAGGAAGTAGACGATCTTCGCGCGCATGGGTACTACTGCCTGCTCATCAGCCGAGGTCGAGGAAGTGTTCGAGGCCGAAGGTGAGGCCCGGGGTCTGCGTCACGCGGCGTGCGCCGAGCAGGATGCCCGGCATGAAGCTGCTGTGGTGCAGGGAGTCGTGACGAATGGTGAGGGTCTCCCCCTCGCCGCCGAGGAGCACCTCCTGGTGGGCCAGCAGGCCGCGCAGGCGGATGGCGTGCACGGGGACGCCGTCCACGTCGGCGCCGCGGGCTCCGTCGAGGGCGGTGGCCGTGGCATCGGGCTGGGCGCCCAGACCGGCTTCGGCGCGGGCGGCCGCGATGAGTTGCGCGGTACGGGTCGCGGTGCCCGAGGGGGCGTCCACCTTGTTGGGGTGGTGCAGCTCGACGACCTCGACGGACTCGAAGTAGCGGGCGGCCTGGGCGGCGAACTTCATGGTGAGGACGGCGCCGATGGAGAAGTTGGGGGCGATGAGCACCCCGGTCTCCGGGGAGGCGGCGAGCCAGGTGTTCAGCTCGGCCAGGCGCTCCTCGGTCCAGCCGGTGGTGCCGACGACGGCGTGGATGCCGTGGCGGACGCAGAAGTCGAGGTTGTCCATGACGGCGGCGGGGGTGGTGAGCTCGACGACGACCTGGGCGCCGGCGTCGGTCAGGGTCTCCAGCTTGTCCCCGCGGGTGAGCGAGGCGACCAGTTCCATGTCCTCGGCGGCCTCGACGGCCTTGACCGCCTCGGCGCCGATGCGCCCCTGGGCGCCGAGAACCGCGACCCGCAGCTTGCTGCTCATGCTCGTGCTTCCTTCGCTTCCATCTCACAGGGCCGGGTGCCGGCCGGCCGATGCGGGCCGGCACCCGGGAACCCCAGGATCTCAGGCCACCGCTTCGTCGAGGCGGGCGGCCTGCTTCTCCTTCAACGGTCCGATCACGGCGAGCGACGGCTTGTGGGCCAGCACGTCCTGCGCGACGGCCCGGACGTCGTCCGGGGTCACGGCCGCGATCCGGGCCAGCATGTCGTCGACCGACATCTGGTCGCCCCAGCACAGCTCGCTCTTGCCGATCCGGTTCATGATGGCACCGGTGTCCTCCAGGCCGAGGACCGTGGAGCCGGACAGTTGACCGACGGCCCGCCTGATCTCCTCGTCCGTGAGCCCGTCCGAGGCGACCTTGTCCAGCTCGTCCCGGCAGATCCGCAGCACGTCGTGGACCTGGCTGGGCCGGCAGCCGGCGTACACGCCGAACAGGCCGGTGTCGGCGAAGCCCGAGGTGTACGAGTACACGCTGTAGGCGAGGCCGCGCTTCTCCCTGACCTCCTGGAACAGCCGGGAGGACATGCCGCCGCCGAGGGCCGTGTTCAGCACGCCCAGCGCCCAGCGGCGCTCGTCGGTGCGGGCGAGGCCGGGCATGCCGAGGACCACGTGGGCCTGCTCGGTCTTGCGGTTGACCAGTTCGACGCGGCCGGCGGTGCGGATCCGCTTGGTGCCGCCGCGCGGGCCGATCGGCTCGGCGTCGGTGCGACCCAGGGCACCCGCCTTCTCGAACGCGGCGCGGACCTGACGTACGACCTTGTTGTGGTCGACGTTGCCGGCCGCGGCCACGACCAGATGGGTCGGGTCGTAGTGCTTCTTGTAGAAGCGGCGGATCCGGTCGGCGCCGAGCGCGTTGATCGTCTCCACGGTGCCGAGGACGGGACGGCCCAGCGGGCTGTCGCCGAACATGGTCTGCGCGAACAGGTCGTGCACGCAGTCGCCCGGGTCGTCCTCGGTCATCGCGATCTCTTCGAGGATGACGCCGCGCTCGGCGTCGACGTCCTCCTCGCGGATCAGCGAGCCGGTCAGCATGTCGCAGACCACGTCGATGGCCAGCGGCAGGTCGGTGTCGAGCACCCGTGCGTAGTAGCAGGTGTACTCCTTCGCCGTGAAGGCGTTCATCTCGCCGCCGACCGCGTCGATCGCGGAGGAGATGTCGAGGGCACTGCGCTTGTCGGTGCCCTTGAAGAGGAGGTGCTCCAGGTAGTGAGTGGCGCCGTTGAGCGTGGGCGTCTCGTCCCGGGAGCCCACGTTCGCCCAGATGCCGAAGGTGGCGGAGCGGACGGAGGGCAGCGTCTCGGTGACGATGCGCAGTCCGCCGGGCAGGACCGTGCGCCGGACGGTGCCGATGCCGTTCTGCCCCTTGAGCAGGGTTTGGGTACGGGCGACGGCCCGCCCCTCCGAAGAGGGGCGGGCCGTCACACGGGAACTACGCGACGTCACTTGTCGGAGTCGTCCTTGTCAGCGTCGGCGTCGGCCGCTTCGCCCTCGACCACGGGGACGAGGGAGAGCTTGCCGCGGGAGTCGATCTCGGCGATCTCGACCTGGACCTTGGTGCCGACCGCGAGCACGTCCTCGACGTTCTCCACGCGCTTGCCACCGGCGAGCTTGCGGATCTGCGAGATGTGCAGCAGGCCGTCCTTGCCGGGCATCAGGGAGACGAAGGCACCGAAGGTGGTGGTCTTGACGACCGTACCCAGGTAACGCTCGCCGACCTCCGGCATGGTCGGGTTGGCGATCTGGTTGATCGTGGCGCGGGCGGCCTCGGCGGCCGGGCCGTCGGCGGCACCGATGTAGATGGTGCCGTCGTCCTCGATCGTGATCTCGGCGCCGGTGTCCTCCTGGATCTGGTTGATCATCTTGCCCTTGGGGCCGATGACCTCACCGATCTTGTCCACCGGGATCTTGACGGTGATGATCCGGGGGGCGTTGGGGGACATCTCGTCCGGCGTGTCGATCGCTTCCATCATCACGTCGAGGATGTGGAGGCGGGCGTCGCGGGCCTGCTTGAGGGCGGCGGCCAGAACCGAGGCCGGGATGCCGTCGAGCTTGGTGTCCAGCTGGAGCGCGGTGACGAACTCCTTGGTGCCGGCGACCTTGAAGTCCATGTCGCCGAAGGCGTCCTCCGCACCGAGGATGTCGGTGAGGGCGACGTAGTGGGTCTTGCCGTCGATCTCCTGCGAGATCAGACCCATGGCGATGCCGGCGACGGGGGCCTTGAGGGGCACACCGGCGTTCAGCAGCGACATGGTGGAGGCGCAGACCGAGCCCATGGACGTCGAGCCGTTGGAGCCGAGGGCCTCGGACACCTGACGGATCGCGTAGGGGAACTCCTCGCGGGTCGGGAGGACCGGCACGATCGCGCGCTCGGCGAGCGCGCCGTGGCCGATCTCGCGGCGCTTCGGCGAACCGACGCGGCCGGTCTCGCCGACGGAGTACGGCGGGAAGTTGTAGTTGTGCATGTAGCGCTTGCGGGTCACCGGGGAGAGGGTGTCCAGCTGCTGCTCCATGCGGAGCATGTTGAGGGTGGTGACGCCCAGGATCTGGGTCTCGCCACGCTCGAACAGCGCCGAGCCGTGCACGCGCGGGATGGCCTCGACCTCGGCGGCGAGGGTACGGATGTCCGTGATCCCGCGGCCGTCGATGCGGACCTTGTCCTTGATGACGCGCTCGCGCACCAGGGCCTTGGTCAGGCTGCGGTAGGCGGCGGAGATCTCCTTCTCGCGGCCCTCGAAGGCCGGGAGGAGCTTCTCGGCGGCGATCTCCTTGACGCGGTCCAGCTCGGCCTCGCGGTCCTGCTTGCCCGCGATGGTCAGCGCCTGGGAGAGCTCGCCCTTGACGGCGGCCGAGAGGGCCTCGTACACGTCGTCCTGGTAGTCCAGGAAGACCGGGAACTCGCCCTCGGGCTTGGCGGCCTTGGCGGCCAGGTCGGCCTGGGCCTTGCAGAGGACCTTGATGAAGGGCTTCGAGGCGTCGAGGCCGGCGGCCACGATCTCCTCGGTCGGCGCCTCGGCGCCGCCCTTGACCAGGGCGATGGTCTTCTCGGTGGCCTCGGCCTCGACCATCATGATCGCGACGTCGCCGTCCTCCAGGACGCGACCCGCGACGACCATGTCGAAGACGGCGTCCTCGAGCTCGGTGTGCGTCGGGAAGGCGACCCACTGGCCGCGGATCAGCGCGACGCGGACGCCGCCGATCGGGCCGGAGAAGGGCAGGCCGGCCAGCTGGGTGGACGCGGAGGCGGCGTTGATCGCCACGACGTCGTACAGGTGGTCGGGGTTGAGCGCCATGATCGTCGCGACGACCTGGATCTCGTTGCGCAGGCCCTTCTTGAAGGACGGGCGCAGCGGGCGGTCGATCAGGCGGCAGGTGAGGATCGCGTCCTCGGAGGGCCGGCCCTCGCGACGGAAGAAGGAGCCGGGGATCTTGCCGGCCGCGTACTGCCGCTCCTCGACGTCCACCGTGAGGGGGAAGAAGTCGAGCTGGTCCTTGGGCTTCTTCGACGCGGTGGTGGCGGACAGCACCATCGTGTCGTCGTCCAGGTAGGCAACGGCGGAGCCGGCGGCCTGGCGGGCCAGACGGCCCGTCTCGAAGCGGATGGTGCGGGTGCCGAAGGAACCGTTGTCAATGACGGCCTCGGCGTAGTGGGTCTCGTTCTCCACTAGCGATATCTCCATTTTCGTCGTCTCCGTCCGCCACCCGTGTGGTGACGAACGGTGTTGGAGAGCGCTCCTGGCGTGCGGGCCGGTCTTCGATCGAAGCACCCGGTTCGTTGCCCTCGCTGGGCTTTCCGGATGCCACTACCGAGGACCGGCGGCGTAGGGAGGGCGCTCCTCCTCTTCGGTTGTGCGCGTGTGCTTCCAGACTACAAAGCGTGTGGTGCGTCGCGCACGTACAGCAAAGGGAGCGGCCCCCTCAGTGTGGGAACCGCTCCCTTCACAGCGTCTTTACTTGGCGCCGGCCGCACCGCGGCGGATGCCGAGGCGCTCGACCAGCGTACGGAAGCGCTGGATGTCCTTCTTGGCCAGGTACTGCAGCAGGCGGCGACGCTGGCCGACCAGGATCAGCAGACCACGACGGGAGTGGTGGTCGTGCTTGTGGGTCTTGAGGTGCTCGGTCAGGTCCGAGATGCGGCGGGAGAGCATCGCGACCTGAACCTCGGGGGAGCCGGTGTCGCCCTCCTTGGCACCAAATTCTTCGATGAGCTGCTTCTTCGTTGCGGCGTCGAGCGGCACGCGTACTCCTCGTGATAGGTCTTCGTTGCCACCGAGTGCCCCAGGTCGAATTCTCTGGGGATCTTCCGTTACTCGGGAGGCGGGGTCCGCTGAGCGCAGCCTCCAGAGGACCTCCGGAAGCGCGTACACAAACGGCCGTCACACAGCGTACCAGGCTGCCGGGTCCCGGCAGTCTCAGCTGGTGAGAGCGCGGGCCCGGGAGTAGACGTCGAGCACGGCCAGGGTCAGCGGGACCAGGCTGAGCAGTACCGCGGCCTCGGTGAGGTCGAGCATCCGTCCCCAGAAGGGTGACAGGCCCTTGCGTGGGATGACAAGCGCAATACCGGTGAGGAGGACCGCGCCGGCGGCGACGGCGGCCGAGAGCCAGATCGTACGGAGGTCCAGGCCGCCGCGGTCCCCGTGGAGCAGGAGCTCCGCGACGAGGTCGGCCGGCGGGTGCAGGGCCAGGCCCAGGACGAGCAGGGCGACGGCGGCGAGGCCGGCGGCGAGGGCGCACACCACCTGTGAGGTGTAGCGGAAGAGTCGGGCCCGGAGCAGCATGGCGAGGCCGGCGGTCAGGGCGAGCAGCCGGCCCCAGGTGTCGTCGGAGAAGCCGAGGACCGCGGCGGCGCCCACGGCGACGGCCGCGCAGCCGCCGACGAGGCCGAGCAGCATCTCGTGGCCCCGGCGGGCCTGGACGGCGATGGCCTCGGCGTCGAGGGCGGCAGGGTCGCGCCGGGCCTCGGCGTCGGGGTCGGTCGGGTCGGTCGGGGCGCCGGACGGCCGGGTCTCGTGGCGGTCGGGGATCTCGTGGTCGCCGGCGGAGCTCTGCGGGGCGGCGTAGCCGATGGGCAGTCGGGCGAAGCGGGCGGAGAGGCCGGGGAGGAAGGCGACGAGGCCCACGGCGACGGGGGCGCAGACGGCGGCCGTGGCGGTGGCGGAGCCCTCGGTGGCGATGGCCCCGAAGGCGGCGAGGGTGCCGGTGGCGGCCAGGAAGGTGGCCGCGACGAAGGGGGCGTCGCCGTTCGGGGTGAGGGCGACCAGGGCGACGGCGGCCACGAGGGCGCAGAGGCAGCCGAGGAGGAACTGGAGGCGGCCGGGTCCCTCGCCGGCCGCGGGCGCGACGATGCCGGAGCCGGCGATCAGCAGGTGCGGGAGGGCGGCGAGGCCGAGGGCGACGGCGGAGCCCCGGTCGTCGTACACCCGGGCGCGGACGCCGGCGGTGGCGACCAGCAGGACGGCGACGGCGCCCGCGATGACGCCGGGCAGGCCGTGCATGTCGTGGCGGACCGGGTCGGCGTACCAGAGGACGAAGCCGAGCAGGACGAGCAGGACGGCGGCGCCGGCCAGACCCGCGCCGCGCAGCATGTCGTCGCTCCAGCGGTGGCGGTCGCGGACGACGGCCGAGGCCACGGCGTCGGCGACGTCGTCGAAGACGGCGGGCGGCAGGGACTCGGCGAAGGGGCGCAGGCTGAGCACCTCGCCGTCGAGGACCTGCTGGGCGGCGAGGGTGCGGGCGCCGTCGAGGACGACGCCGGAGCGGCGTACGAGGTGGAAGCCGGTCGGCGCGCCGACCGGCTGGGTCTGGCCGGTGAGGCGCAGCAGTTCGGGATAGACGTCGGCGACGGCGATGTCCTCGGGGAGGGCGACGTCTATCCGGCTGTCCGGGGCCACGACGGTGACCCTGCAGAAACCCGTCGCCTCGGCCGTACTCACCTGTGTGCCCCCTGGTTGGCGTGTCCGGCCGTGCGCGTGCGCGGGCCGAGTTCGCGGTTGCGCATGCCGCGCGCGGTCACCCTACCGGGCCTTCGCCGGAGGGCCGGCAAGTAGGATCGCCGTCGCGCGGGGGAGTCCCCCTCCGTGTCCGGGACTTGGGGCGCCGGTTGCGACGTCCCGTCCGTTTTCAAGGGATTGATGCTCCGGTGAGCCAGATCGTCGTCAAGCGCCCGCCCCGTGCGCTGCCGCCCGAAGTCCCCTCGGACGAACTGAGGCTGGAGGCGCCGCCGGAGCTGCCGCGCGGACAGCAGGAGGGCATGCTGATGCAGCTCTTGCCGATGCTCGGCATGGGTTCGTCGGTGGTCTTCTTCTTCATGCCGGGTGCGGCACCGTTCATGCGGATCATGGGCGTGCTGATGCTGGTCTCGACCGTGGGCATGGTGATCGCCCAACTGGTGCGTCACCGGCGCGGTACGCAGGGGCAAATGGCGGACGTGCGTCGGGACTACATGAAGTACCTGGCGCAGACGCGCCGGCAGGTGCGCAGGACGGCGCGGGCGCAACGCGACGCGCAGTTGTATCTCCACCCGGCCCCGGAGCAGTTGTGGTCGGTGGTGGCCGAGGGGTCGCGGCTGTGGGAACGGCGGGTCGGGGACGCGGACTTCGGGCAGGCGCGGCTGGGACTGGGCGCGCAGCGGTTGGCGACCGCGTTGGTGGCTCCGGACACGGCGCCGGTGGACGAACTGGAGCCGCTGACGGCGGGCGCGATGCAGCGGTTCCTGAAGGTGCACTCCTCGTTGGAGGGGCTGCCGGTGGCGGTGTCGATCCGGGCGTTCTACCACGTGACGGTGTCCGGGGAGACGGAGTCGGCGCGCGGGACGGCGCGGGCGTTGGTGGCCCAGTTGGCGACGTTGCACTCCCCCGAGGACCTGATGGTGGCGGTGGTGACCGCGCCGGGTGCGGTGCCCTCGTGGGACTGGACGAAGTGGTTGCCGCACACGCAGGTGCCCGGCCAGGTGGACGGGGCCGGCACGAAGCGGCTGTTCGGTGACGACCTGGGCGAGCTGGAGGGGTTGTTGGCTTCGCGGCTGGAGGGACGGCCGCGCTTCAGCCGGGAGGTCTCCCCCGTGTTGGACCAGCCGCACCTGGTGGTCGTGCTGGACGGGGGGATCGTGCCCCCGGATTCGGTGTTCGCGGCGGTGGAGGGCCTCCAGGGGGTGACCGTCGTCGAGGTGGTCGCGGGCGAGCTCGACGAGCCGCGCGGCGGCTTGTCCGTGGTGGTGCGGCCGGGTCGGTTGCGGCTGGAGTCGGGCGCCGGCGTCGCGTACGAGGGGGTGCCGGACACCCTGTCGTTGCCGGCTGCGGAGGCCCTGGCCCGGCAGTTGGCGCCGCTGCGCACGGGTGGCGGTGACGAGGACGAGCCCTTGTTGGCGAATCTGGACTTCACGGACCTGCTGAACCTGGGTGACGCGGCCTCGATCGACGTGTCGCGGACGTGGCGGCCCCGGTCGGCCGGTGAGCGGTTGCGTGTGCCGATCGGTGTGGGCGAGGACGGCTCCCCGGTGATGCTGGACCTCAAGGAGGCCGCCCAGGAGGGCATGGGGCCGCACGGTCTGTGCGTGGGTGCGACCGGTTCCGGGAAGTCGGAGCTGCTGCGGACGCTGGTGTTGGGTCTGGCGGTCACGCACACCTCGGAGACGTTGAACTTCGTCCTCGCGGACTTCAAGGGTGGTGCGACGTTCACGGGGATGGGGCAGATGCCGCACGTGGCGGCGGTGATCACCAACCTGGCGGACGACCTGACGCTCGTGGACCGCATGGGCGACTCGATCCGCGGCGAGTTGCAGCGCCGGCAGGAGCTGCTGCGGTCGGCGGGCAACTACGCGAACGTCCACGACTACGAGAAGGCGCGGGCGGCCGGCGCGCCGCTGGAGCCGTTGGCCTCGCTGGTGTTGGTCATCGACGAGTTCTCCGAACTGCTGACGGCGAAGCCCGACTTCATCGACATGTTCATCCAGATCGGTCGCATCGGGCGTTCGCTGGGCGTGCACCTGTTGCTGGCGTCGCAGCGGCTCGAGGAGGGGAAGCTGCGCGGGCTGGACACGTACCTCTCGTACCGGGTGGGTCTGCGGACGTTCTCGGCGGCCGAGTCGCGGACCGCGCTCGGGGTGCCCGACGCCTACCACCTGCCGTCGGTGCCGGGTTCGGGGTACCTGAAGTTCGGTACGGACGAGATGACCCGCTTCAAGGCGGCGTACGTGTCGGGCACCTACCGTTCGGGCGGGCCCGACCTGTCGGTGGGGCTGTTCCCGTTGGAGCGGCGGCCCGTGCGTTTCACGGCGGCGCCGGTGCCGGTGGTGTACGCCGCGCCGGACCCGGCGTACCTGGCGGCGCAGGCAGCCGCGCAGGGGGACGACGCTCTGGCGGACACCGTGCTGGACGTGATCGTGGGCCGGCTGGAGGGTCAGGGCGTGCCGGCGCACCAGGTGTGGCTGCCGCCGCTGGACCAGGCGCCGCCGCTGGACCAGTTGCTGCCGGCCCTGGCCCCGTCGGCGGAGCGCGGGTTGCACGCGCAGGGGTACACGCGGCCCGGCGGGCTCGTGGTGCCGCTCGGCCTGATCGACAAGCCGTTCGAGCAGCGACGTGAGGTGTTGTACCGGGACTTCTCCGGTGCGGCGGGCCACATGATGGTGGTGGGCGGTCCGCAGTCGGGCAAGTCGACGCTGATGCGGACGTTGATCTCCTCGTTCGCGTTGACGCACACCCCGCGCGAGGTGCAGTTCTACGGTCTGGACTTCGGCGGCGGCAGCCTCTCGTCGGTCGCGGAGCTGCCGCACGTGGGCGGGATCGCCTCGCGGCTCGATCCGGAGCGGGTGCGCCGGGCGGTCGCGGAGGTCGCGGGCATCCTCGATCGGCGCGAGGAGTTCTTCCGCGCCCACGGCATCGACTCGATGGGCACCTACCGTCGGCGGCGCGCGGCGGGCGAGCTGCCCGGCGAGGCGTGGGGCGACGTGTTCCTGATCGTCGACGGGTGGGGCGGCTTCCGTACCGAGTACGAGGGCCTGGAGCAGGTTGTCACGGACATCGCCGCTCGCGGTCTGGGGTACGGGATCCACGTGGTGGTGACGGCCGCGCGCTACATGGAGGTGCGGTCCGCGCTGAAGGACCAGATGTTGAGTCGGCTGGAACTGCGGCTCGGCGACGTCATGGACTCCGAGTTCGACCGGCGGGTCGCCGCGAACGTCCCCACGGGGATGCCGGGTCGCGGTCAGGTCCCGGAGAAGCTGCACTTCCTCGGCGCCCTGCCGCGGATCGACGGTTCGCACACCGCGCAGGACCTGTCGGAGGCCACGGCGGCGTTCGTGGCGGCGGTGAAGGGGGCGTGGACGGGGGCCTCGGCACCCGGCGTGCGGCTGCTGCCGCGGCTGCTCCACGCCGATCAGTTGCCCAAGGGCGGGGAGTACCCCTCGCGCGGGATCTCGATCGGCATCGGGGAGACGGATCTGGAGCCGGTGTTCGTCGACTTCGAGACCGATCCGTTCTTCCTGGTCTTCGGCGAGAGCGAGTCGGGCAAGACGAACCTGCTGCGGCTCATCGCCCGACAGATCGCCGACCGGTACACCCCCGACCAGGCCAAGCTGGTGGTCGGCGACTACCGGCGGGGGCTGCTCGGGGCGCTCCCGGAGGAGCACCTGCTGGAGTACGCGCCCATGGCGAGTTCCCTCCAGATGCACATGGAGGCGCTGGGCGGGGTGTTCTCCCGGCGGCAGCCGCCCGACGACGTGACCCCGCAGCAGTTGCGGGATCGCAGTTGGTGGACGGGCCCGGACGTCTTCATCATCATCGACGACTACGACCTGGTCGCGACGAGTCAGGGCAATCCGCTGGCCGCGCTGGTGGAGTTCCTGCCCTTCGCCCGGGACACGGGCGTGCGCTTCATCGTCGCCCGGAACTCGGCGGGGGCCTCGCGTTCCCTGTACGAGCCCTTCATGCAGCGGATCAAGGAGCTGGGGGCGCAGGGTGTGGTGCTGTCGGGCGACCCGTCCGAGGGCGACCTGATCGGCAGTGTCCGGCCGCGTCCGATGCCGCCGGGCCGGGGCTACTACGCCTCGCGCAAGCGGGGCACGTCGTTGGTGCAGATCGGGCGGTTGCCGAACTCCGCGCCGTGAGGCAGGACCGAGAAGTCGAATCGCTCCCCCACCCGCGGCGCCGGCGTCGATAATCGGGCGGGAACGCTGCACCGCCGTCGTACGAAGGGAAGGCCGCACCATGGGGTCCCAGCAGGAGAAGGACGAGCTGTACGCGCTCGACATCAGCGGCGTCGAGTGGGAGGGCCCGCCCGGGACGAGTCCCGACGAGGAGCGGGTCGAGATCGCCAAGTTGCCCGAGGGGGCGGTGGCCATGCGGTCCTCGCTGGACCGGGAGACGGTGCTGCGGTACACGGCGGCCGAGTGGGAGGCGTTCGTGCTCGGCGCCCGGGACGGCGAGTTCGACCTGCGCTGAGGCGGCGGGCGTCGGGAGACGCGGACGGGGCGCGCCCGGTGCGGGCGCGCCCCGTTCGGTGCTCGGCGAGGGACCGGCTGCCGGTGTGCCGGCTACCGGGCCACCGGGCCACCGGGCCACCGGGCTCAGTAAGCCTCGGTGAACAGGCGCGAGGCCTTCACGTCGGTGGCGCGGTAGTCGCCCTTGCCGGCCTCGATGAGCTTGGCGACGGTCTCCAACTGCTTCTGCATGTGGTCGGCCGCGGCCTTGTACTTCGTCTGGAGGGTCACGTACTCGCGGTGCGCTTCACCGTCCCACGTGTCGGTGACGACCTTGACGGCCTGCTCCATGTCGGCCAGGTCCTTGAGGATGTTGTTCGACACGATCCGGATGCGGTCGGCCATCTGCTGGACGGTCTCGTACCGAACCCGGGTGTGGCCGGGGTCAACCATGGTCTTCTCCTTCGCGCTGGGGCTTGACGGGCGACGACGTCGGGTCAGATGTTGTTCAGGCCGGACTTGTTGGCGGCGGCGAAGGTCGCGCGCACGTCCTCGTCCTGGGCGTTGCTCAGGTTCTTGGTCTGCGAGACCGCGTGGTGCAGGACCCCGAGCAGGCGGCGGATCTTGTCGTGGTCCAGGTTGATGTCCTCCTGGGCCTTGGCGAATCCGCCGGCGCCCACACCGGTCCAACCGGCGCTCACCGTCGCGACGATGTCGGCCAGTTCACGGGACTGGGTGGTGACGGCCTGGGCCGTCTCGGAGATCTTGTCGGCCGCCTTGACGACCGGATCATCCGCGAGTCCGAAATTGTTCGTCATCCGAAGCTCCTCACTTCTCAATTCGCCGGCAGAACCGGCGGACGGCGTGGCGGAGCGGATGTTCCCGGCGCGGCGTGGAGCCGCTCGCCTCGGAAGTCCCCCTCCGCTTCACACGATCCCCCGATCACAGTCGTGAAGCTCGGCGTCACTCTAGTCACTTCATCGCACCGGCCCAACACCGGTGTCCCACTGCCTTCGTAAACCGGTGGCCGTTCACTGCAAACGGCGGCGGCGGCGGGCGTCGCGGACGACGGTGGCGGTCCCCGCGATGACGCCGATGAGGACCACGCCGATCCCGAGAGCGTACGTGCCGAGGCGCTCCTGCCGTTCCTGCGCGGTCTCCGTGAGGCTCAGTCGCGCGGCCTCCGGGGCGGCCGCGGGGGGCGGTCCGGGGTCCGGGACGGGTGCCTTGGGGGGTTCACCGTCCTGGGTGACCGCGCGAACCGGGTCGACGACCCCCCAACCGACGTAGTCGTCACGGCCGTTGACGGCGCGTTCGGCGGTGTTCTGGATCTGCCAGACGATCTGTCGCGGGGTCCAGTCCATGTGCTCGGCTCGCAGCAGGGCGGCCAGGCCGGCGACGTACGGTGCGGAGAAACTCGTCCCGTTGTCGATGCACTGGCCGAAACCCGGGACGGTGGAGACCATGTCGACGCCGGGGGCCGCGACGCCGACGAAGTCGCCGGGTTGGGAGAAGGCGGCGCGCTCGTTGTTGCGGTCGGAGGATGCCACGGCGAGGACGTCGGGGAAGGCGGCCGGGTAGGTCTTGCGCTTCTGGCCGGCGAGGCCGTCGTTGCCCGCCGAGGCGATCACCACGACCTTGGCGTCGATGGCGCGCTTCACGGCCTTGGCGAGGTCGGAGTCCGGGCCGAGTGGGGCGTCGGTGTCCTGCGAGATGTTGATGACGTGTGCGCCCTTGGCCAGGGCGTGGTCGATCGCCTTGGCGAGGGTGGCGGCGTTGCCGTTGCCCTGGCCGTCGTTCTGCCGGATGGGGATGACGGTGGCTTCGGGGGCGAGGCCGACGAAGCCGGTTCCCTCCTGGGGGCGCGCCGCGATCAGCCCGGCGACCTTGGTGCCGTGGCCCACGGTGTCGGCGGTGCCGTCGCCGCCCTTGGGATCGACGAAGTCCTTGCCGGCCGCGACATCGAGGGCGCCGCTGAGCTGTGGGTTCGCCCGGTCCACGCCGGTGTCTATGACCGCCACGCGGATGCTCGTCCCGTCCTTGGCCTTGCCCTTGGTCCGAGCCCAGAGGGTGTCCAGGAGCACCCGTTGCAGGGCCCACGGGCGATCGGCGATCTGCTTCTTCATGGGGAACGTGCACTCGCCGGCTCCGGAGACCCGGGAGGCGTACGAGGCGGACGCGGGGAACGCGGCGTACGAGGGCCGGGGCGCGGCGGCGGCTCCGCCCGCGCCGGGGACCGTGACGAGCGCGAGGGCGCAGGCGAGGAGCGCGGCCCTCGCGGCCACGCGCACCGGACCGGGCCGCAGGGCCCCGAAGGCGCGGGGTGTGCGGGGTGCGCGGGGGCGTCGCATCGGCGTTTCGGACATCGGCGGCGTCCTCATGAACCCTGCGGCTGGCGGGCGGAGTTGGTGTCCATCCGGGGCCCCTTGGAGAGGAACTCGGACCACGCGATGGGCACCATGGCCGGTGTGACGGAGCCGTAACCGAGCCGGATCTGCGCCTGGCTCGCCTCGGGACGGCCGTCGGCGGCCGGGTCCTTCGGGGCCCCGGCACCGATCTTCGACTGCTCGGCGTCGCTGTCGCCGTTGGCCTGTACGGCGTAGCGCAGGCCGGTGTCGGTGACCAGGAACAGGGATCCCCCGGCGGTGGTCTGCCGGCCCTGTGTCTGGGTGTAGAGCAGACCCGAGCCCGGGGTGACGTACGAGCTGGTGCCGCTGGCGGTGATGTCGAGGGGGAATCCGGCGCCGGCCCAGGTGCTGAGGGTCTGGTTTCCCTGGCCGTCGACGGAGCGCAGGACGTTGCAGACGGTGTCGCGCTGCCCGGTTCCCTCGGCGGCGCCGGCGGCCGGCGCGACGCGGTTGATCTGGGGACCGCGCCGCTGCGGCCATCTGGCCTCGCCCTTGAACGGGGTGGCGTCCGGGGTGAGCGACTGGAGGTCGATCTCGCGGGCCTTGCCGTGCATGTCGAGGGCATCGGTCGCCGGCGCGGAGATCAGCAGCCAGGCCACGAACTCCGACACCGGGGCGACCCGTCCGGGCAGGACCACGTAGTTCTGGGTGCCGGAGCCGGTCTGGGCGGTGAGCACCATGCCGACCTTGTTGTCGGCGGTGGCCAGGCCCTGCACGTTCGCGTTGGCGTCGGGCGTGCCGGGCAGCTGCGGGAAGGCCAGGTCGTCGCCGGGATTGAGGGTGGCCAGCCACTGCTCGGTGACGGGCTGCGGGACGGCGCCGGTGCCGACGAGGGCGGTGGTGAGGGTGCCCGCGTCGGGCGTGCCCTCGGGGAACCGGTACTTGGTGCCGCCGGCGTCGACCAGGTAGCGCTCCTTGGCGCCGCCGGTGTTCCGGACGTACAGCAGTTGGCCGCCGGTGACCCTGCCGGCGTCGTCCACGCGTCCCGCCTCGCGTTCGGCGAGGACGAAGGCGGCGGTCTGCACGCCCTTGCCGTTGCCGCCGGGCTGTTGGCAGACGGCCCAGCGCTTGGCCTTGCCGGCGTCCGCCGCGGTGGGCAGCCGGTCGGGGGCGTAGGGGATGCCGACGATCGGGCCGCGCGGCGGTTTGCCCGCGTCGAGGATCTTGTCGTCGATCTGGACGACCTTGAACTTCGAGGGATCCAGGAGAAGTCGGGCGGAGGCCAGGTTCAGCACCGGGTGCAGCCGCGTCTGCGCCTTGCCGTTGATCTTGGTGGACAGGACCACGTAGCGGGTCGTGGACTGTTTGCCGACGATGACCGTGGTGCCCGGCTCGGCCCAGCCCTTGGGGGCCTGCGGTTTGAACATGCCCCAGGCGCCGAAGCCCGCCAACACCAGTGCCCCGACGACCACTCCGGGCAGTACGGCGCGCAGCGGCCTGGGCGCTCCCTCCTCGGTGCCGGTGGCTGACGGCTGGAGGAAGGCGGACACCGTACGCCGCTTCGCAAAGGTGTACGCGTTGAGCTCATCACGTCGTGATGCCATGGCCGCCTGCTTCTCCCCGCACGGCCCGGTCGGTGGGTACGGTCCCCCGAGCCTCGATTGTCTGACCGGGCACCTACTATGCCTCTTGCCGGAGGCCACGCGTGGGGCGGGTAGGCTCTGTTGGCCGTTCCACACCCCCGTTCAAGAGCCCGGACCGCGCGATTTCAGGCGCCTTGTGGCATCAGGGCTCGTCGGGGCGGATCGAGGGGATCTCCGGAGTCGGGCGGCGAGGGCCGCACGACACCGGACGTACGGGGTCCGACCCCGGGATGGGGAGGTGCGCGAGTGATGGCCACCGCGACGCAGTCGCAGACGGCCCAGGCCGCACCCGCGGGCGACGGGGTGACGCCGCATCCGAGGTCGGGTCCGGGGCGGTTCGGTCCGTTCCGATTGCAACAGCTCGTCCTGCTCCAGGTCGCCGCGGCGGCGCTGTTGGTGGCGTGGGTGGTGGAACCGCTGCTGCTGATGCCGGCCGGCGCGCTCGCGTTGGTCCTGGTGTTGCTCGCGGTCGTGCGCCGGCGCCGGCGGTCCCTGCCGGAGTGGCTCGCCGGCTCCCTCGCGCTGCGGGCCCGCCGGGGGCGGGCCGCCGCCTTCGCCGTGCCGGCCGGGACCGAACCGGGGCTGGCTCCGCTGGTCGAGGCAGATCCCGCGTTGCGGACCCTGACGTTCGGCGACCGTGACCGGCGGCCGGTGGGGATGGTGGGCGACGGGACGTTCCTGACCGCGGTCGTGCAGGTGGACACGGACGCCACGGCGCTGCGACCGGACCGGGGCGCGCGACCGCTGCCGCTCGGTCTCGTACGGGACATCCTCGAAGTGGACGGGATCCGCCTGGAGTCCGCGCAGTTGGTGCAGCACACCCAGCCGGCGCCGGCGCCGCACCTGCCGGCCCGGTCGATGGCCGCGCTCAACTACGCGCCTCTGCAGGCCAGCACCGGGACGCCCGCGGTGCGATTGACGTGGGTCGCGCTCAAACTCGACCCGGAGCTGTGCCCCGAGGCGGTCACCGCGCGCGGCGGTGGGCTCGGCGGCGCCCAGCGGTGTCTGGTGCGGGCCGCCGACCAGTTGGCGAGCCGGCTGACCGGGGCCGGATTCCGCGCCACGGTGCTGACCGAGCAGGAACTGACGGGCGCGCTGGCGACGTCCTCGTGCGCGAACCCGATGGCGATCACCCAGGCGGGCCGGTCGGCCGGGTCGGGGCGACGCACGGAGGAGACCTCGCGGACCTGGCGCTGCGACGACCGCCGGCACACCACCTACTGGATCGGCCGCTGGCCGCGACTGGGCGGTTCCGGGGCGGCGCTCCCCCAGTTCGTGGCGCTGCTGACGTCACTGCCGGCCCTGGCCACGAACTTCAGCCTCACGATGGCCCCCGCCGGGCGACAGGGCGTCACGTTGACCGGACACGTACGGGTGACCGGGCGCAGCGACGAGGAACTGGTCGCCGCCCGGCGCGAACTGGAGCGGACGGCGCGGGGTGTGAAGGCCGACCTCGTACGCCTGGACCGTGAACAGGTGCCGGGGCTGCTGGCCTCGCTGCCGCTGGGAGGTGCGCGATGAGGGGTACGGGTGCCCTGCGGGGCGGCTTCGGGCTGGTCGGCCCGCGCCGGGAACGGCACGTGCTGCCGGCGGCGGAGCTGGACCTGCTGGCGCTCCCCGTCGGGGACGACGGGGTCGTCATCGGGGTGGACGCCGAGGGCAACCCTGCGGTGCTGGGCGTCAACCGTCCCACCCCGTACGAGGTGACGCTGATCGGCGGTCTCTGGACGGCGCAGGTGCTGGCGTTGCGCGCGGCGGCCACCGGGGCGCGGGTGGCGGTGGAGACCGGGCGCGGGCCGGTGTGGTCCGGGCTGGCGCAGGCCGCCGGCGGCGGGCAGCAGTGTGTGACCCTCCACGAGGTGGGCCGGGTCCCGCCGCAGGGCGCGTCCGCGGGCAGCCCCGTCCTGGTGATCCGGGACTGCGGGATGAGACCACCGCGCGGCCGGGTGGTGGCGGGGCCGTGGCAGTCGGTGCTGACCCTGCTGCCGTACCTGAGCCCGACGGCGCCCCGGCTGCTGCGGAACTCCTCGGTGGTGGGCGTGCAGCGGGTCTCCCCCGACGAGGCGGAGCAGGTCGGCCGCCTGATGGGGTTGCCGGCCGCGGCCGTGGACTCGCTGCCGACGCTGGGTGACGGGGTCACGCTGTGGTGTACGCCGCAGGACCGCACGTTCGTGATGACGCAGGGCACGGACACGGAGATCGGGCTGCTGGGTCCGTCGCGGCGGATCGACTGACCCGACGCGGCGCGAACGGACCGGGGGTGGGCGATCCGAACGGATCCGGGGTGGTGGCGGTGCGGACCGCGAAGGCGCGCCTCGGGCCGTCCGGGACTCTCCCCGGATGGGGTGAGCGGGTGCCGATGACGGTTGCTCAGCGCCCGGTCGGCCTGTAGGGAGGAACGTGGCGCCCCCGGTCCGCGGCCCCGGCGGGGCGGGCCGCGAAAGGGGGCGCCATTAGGGTGAGTGAGGGCACGGCGTCGAGGTTGGCGCCTGTGCGGTGTTCGACAAACCAGGAGGACCAGTGAGCGGCGATCGGAACGAGAGGCGCGGCGGGACGTGGGACGTCCCGACGGACGATCAGTCCGACGCGGAGCCCGAGGTGACGGGCGAGTTCACCATCGACTACACCCCGCCGGCCTGGTACACCCAGGGCGCGCCGGCGGCTCCGGCCACACCGGTGCCGGGGCTGCCCGAGGGCAGCGGGTTCGAACCCCACCGCCCGTCGGACGTGGTCTCGTCCTCCACGATGCGGATCGCACCGCCCGCGCAGCGCCCGGCCGACGAGCGGGGCGCGCCCGCCGCGTTCACGACGCCGGCCGAACCGACGCCGGAACCCACGTCTCCCGAGCCGCCCCGCGTCGACGCCGCGCCGGCTCAGGAGCCCCCGGCGTACCGGCTTCAGGCTTCCGCTCCGTCGTACCCCGGTCCGGCCGCGTCGTACCCGGAGCCGGGCGAGGTGGCCGCTCCGGCGGTCGCGCCCGAGCCGGCGCCCGTGTCCCCGGACCTCCCCGCAGCTCCGGCCGCGGAACGGGTCGAGCCGGTCGCGGAACCGGTCGCTCCGGTGGCCCCGGCCGTGGCCGAGGCGGCTCCGGTCGAGCCCAGCCCGGCGGCCTCGGCGGCCGAGGCGGCTCCGGTCGAGGCGGCTCCGGTCGAGGCGGCTCCGGTCGAGCCGGCTCCCGTCGCCCCGCCCACTCCGGCGGCCCCGCCCGCGCCGCCCGCGGTGACGCCCGAGCCCCCGGCGCCGCCGTACCCCGGTCCCGCGCCGGAGCCGTACCCGAGCCCCGCGTCCGCACCGGCTCCGGTACCCGTGCCGGTCGAGCCGCCCGTACCGGCGCCGGTCGAGCCGGCGGTGTCCGTCGCGCCCGCCGACGGAGCGTCCCCGGTGACTCCGGTCCCCGCCCCCGCCGACGCGGTTCCTCCGGCCGGTCCCTACCGGGACCCCGCGCCGCAGGCTGCCCTCGCGGAGCCCGCGCCCGGGCCGTACGCCCCGCCCGCCACCCCGGCGGACGCGCCGGCGCCCGTCGTGGAGAACCCCTACGGGGGACCCGGTGGTGCCCTTCCGCCGGCCGCCTTCGGTGCGCCCGATGCCCCGCAGGGCTACGGCTTCCCGCCTTCCCCCGCCGACCGCCGGCCGCAGCCCCCGGCCCCGGCCCCGCACGGGGGATACGGCTTCCCTCCCGCCCCGCCGGCACAGGTCCCCGCTCCGGCTCAGCAGCAACCCCAACCGCCGCAGCCGCAGCCGCAGCCGCAGCCGCAGCCGCCCTACGGTGACCCCCGTTCGGGCGCGCAGTGGCCGAGCGGCCCCCAGCAGCCCTCGTACCCGTCCGGCCAGGCCGGCGGTGGGGCGCCGCTCGGCTACACCGCCGCCGTCGAGTTGTCCTCCGACCGTCTGTTGCGGGCCAAGCAGAAGCCCAAGCCGACCCGTTCGGGCTTCCGGTTCGGCGGCAAGGCGGCCGAGGCCGAGCGCCTGCGCAAGCTGGAGCTCATCCGTACGCCGGTCATGTCGTGCTACCGGATCGCCGTCATCAGCCTCAAGGGCGGCGTCGGCAAGACCACGACGACCACCGCGCTCGGCGCGACGCTCGCCACCGAGCGCCAGGACAAGATCCTGGCCATCGACGCGAACCCGGACGCCGGCACCCTCGGCCGGCGGGTGCGCCGCGAGACCGGTGCGACGATCCGGGACCTCGTCCAGGCGATCCCGTACCTGAACTCGTACATGGACATCCGGCGGTTCACCTCGCAGGCCCCTTCCGGCCTGGAGATCATCGCGAACGACGTGGACCCCGCGGTCTCGACGACCTTCAACGACGAGGACTACCGGCGTGTCATCGAGACCGTGGGGCGCCAGTACCCGATCGTCCTGACCGACTCGGGCACCGGGCTCCTGTACTCCGCCATGCGCGGGGTCCTCGACCTGGCCGATCAGCTGATCATCATCTCGACACCGTCCGTGGACGGCGCCAGCAGCGCCAGCACCACGCTCGACTGGCTCTCCGCCCACGGCTACGCCGATCTCGTGTCCCGGTCCCTCACCGTCATCTCGGGGGTCCGCGAGACCAGCAAGATGATCAAAATCGAGGACATCGTCCAGCACTTCGAGACCCGTTGCCGGGGCGTGGTCGTGGTGCCCTTCGACGAGCACCTCGCCGCGGGCGCGGAAGTGGACCTCGACCTGATGCGGCCGAAGACGCGCGAGGCGTACTTCAACCTCTCCGCGTTGGTCGCCGAGGACTTCGTCCGCGCGCAGCAGCAGGCCCCGCAGAACCACTGGGGCGCCCCGCAGGCCGCCCAGGTCCCGCAGCCTCCGCAGGCGCCGGCGCCGGGTCCGTACCAGCAGGCGCCCCACCAGCAGCAGCCGCCGCCCGCCCCACAGCCGTACGACCGGGCGTACCCGCAGCCCGGGCAACCCTGGCAGCAGCCCGGGCAGCCGGGGCAACAACCGCCGCAGCCCGGTGGTCCGCCGCGCGATCCCCGGCTCGGCTGACGCGGGCCGGGACGCACCGGGCGGCAGCACGAAGGGCCCGTACCGTCCCAGGACGGTACGGGCCCTCACGTCATTCGTGCGATGGGGCTCAGCGCTGCGCGTCGTAGGCGTCGGTCAGCACACGCGCCCGCTTCACGTCGTCGGCGATGGCCTCCAACAGCCCGTCCAGCGACTCGAACCTGGCCATGCCCCGCACGTACGCGAGGAAGTCCACGGCCACGTGCATGCCGTACAGGTCCAGCCCGATCCGGTCGATCGCGTACGCCTCGACGGTCCGCTCGGTGGCGTCGAACTGCACGTTCGTCCCCACCGAGATCGCCGCGGGCATCCGCTCGCCGTCCGCCGTCAGCCAGCCCGCGTACACCCCGTCCGCGGGGATCGCGGTGTGCGGCTGGGTCTCGACGTTGGCCGTCGGGTAGCCGAGTTCGCGCCCGCGCTGCGCGCCGCGCACCACGACGCCCTCGACCCGGTGCGGGCGGCCGAGGATCTCGGCCGCGCCGTCCATGTCGCCCTCGGCGACGAGCCGGCGCGCCAGCGTCGAGGAGAACGGCACCCCGCCGCCCGCCTCGCCGCGTTCCACCAGGTCCACGACGTCGACCTCGTAGTCGTACGTGGCGCCCAGCTCGCGCAGGAAGTCGACGTTCCCGGCGGCCTTGTGGCCGAAGCGGAAGTTGGGTCCCTCGATGACGGCGCGGGCGTGCAGCTTGTCGACCAGCACCTTCACGATGAAGTCGGCCGGGGACAGCTGGGAGAACTCCGCCGTGAACGGCAGGATCAACAGCGCGTCCACCCCGAGACCGGACATCAACTCGGCGCGTCGGTCGTAGGGCGCCAGGATCGGCGGGTGGCTGCCGGGCCGCACGACCTCGCTCGGGTGCGGGCTGAAGGTGACGACGACCGACGGGAGGCCCAGCTCCCGGGCCTTGGCGACGGCCCGCCCGATGATCAGCTGATGCCCCCGGTGCACACCGTCGTAGGAGCCGATGGTGACGACGCTGCGTCCCCAGTCCTGGGGGATGTCCTCCAAGCCACGCCAGCGCTGCACTGTGACCGCTCCTCGCCCGAACCCGTATGGTCCCTGTCCTGATGCCGATTGCAGGTCTAAGACTGCCATGCCGCCGGCCGGGGGTCCGCATCGGCATCGGGCCGGCTCCGCCCCGCACGACGGGATGCCGGGCGCGGGACGACGACGGGAGCCGGCCCCGCCTCACGTGATGGCCGGCCCCGCCTCACGTGATGTCGGGTGCGGTCCTGCTCAGCGTCTCGACCGTACGTCTGGCACCCGGCCCGAGCAGCGCCGCGGCCTCGACCCCCGATGCGTCGAGCCAGCGCGCGACGAGGCTCCCGAAGACCGGATCGGCGCGGGCGAGCTCCACCGTCCGGTGCTCGAACACCGCCGGACCGCCCGGCACCCCCAACAGCCGGCGGCCGGTGCGCCGCAGGAGCTCGCGAGTGCGTTCCTCCGGCCGCGCACCCACCCAGGCGGCGAGCGCCCCGAGGAAGGCGTCGAGCACCACCGGGTCGTTCTCCTCCCGCAGCAGCACGTCGGCCAGGTCGCCCCGGAGCACCGACGAGCCCTCCCCGCCGGGCGCGGCCAGCACCCGGGCCAGGGCGACCCGGACCTCCGTCGGGGCGGTCCGCAGCAGGTCGAGGACCAGCGGGCGGAGCACGGGCATCGCGGCCAGGCCCTGGGCGAGGCGCCGGTCCACGAACACGGCCGCGTGCGGGGCGTCCTCGGGGTGCCGTGCGAGGTGCTCCCGTACGAGGTCTCCCGCGCGGCGGGCCAGTCCCGGCGTGGTCAGCGCGGCCAGGGCGCGCACCACCTCCCCGTCGGCGCGGGCCCGAAGGGCGGCGAACACGGCGTCCGGGTCGGGCAGCACGGGCAGCGCCGCGACCAACGCCGACGCGGGCAGCCGGGCACCGCCCTCGGGATCGCGGAAGCAGGCGAGGGCGTCGGGCAGGTAGCGGGCCCGCACCCGGGGGTCGCGGAGCAGCATCCCGAGGGCACTGCCGTGCAGGGTCGCGTCGGCCGGTCGGTCCAGCAGCGCCCGCGCCGCGCGACGCAGCAGCTCGCGGTCGGCGGGGGCGCGCACGTGCGGGGCGGTGGTCGATCCGTACGCGGCGGCGGCGACCCGGCGCCCGGGCCGTTCGTCGTGGGCCCAGCGGTCGACGGCCCGGCACAGGGCGGAGGGCTCGTCCTCGGCGAGGACGGCGAGCAGTTCGTCGGCACGCGGGTGGGCGGCCGCGACCAGGGCCTCCGCGAGCTCGTCGACGGCGAGGGCGCGGTGGGTGTGCAGCAGGGCCTGGGCGGCGGTGGCGACGGTGGCTCCGGGGCGTCCGCGCAACCGGCGTTCGTCGGTCAACCAGGCGCAGAGCAGGGGCTGGACGAGCCTCGGGTCACGGGCGAGGCGTCGGGCGGCGGCCTCCAGGTAGCGGTGGTCGGAGGGCAGCAGCCGACGCAGCAGGTCGAGGCGGTCGGACTCGGACAGCCGGAGCCGGTTCCAGAACCAGCCCTCGAAGTCGCCGGGGCCGGTGCGGGCCACGTGTTCGGCGAGGGCGTGCAGGACGGGCAGGTACGGCGTGGCGTCGGGGACCCGCAGCAGGCCCTCACGGAGCAGGCGGGCCGCCCACCAGACCCGTTCGGCCCGGTCTCCCTCCCCGGGCGCGGGCTGCTCGCGCTCCCCCTGTGCCCGCCCTTCCGGTCCTCGCTCCGCTTGTTGCTCCGCTTGTTGCTCCGGTTGCCGTTCCGGTTCGGCCTCCGCGAAGGAGTTCAGGGCCTCCACCAGCCGGGTCAGCATGCCTCGGGTCTCGGTCGGCGAGAGCCTGAGCAGGGCCTCCACGACGGTGCCGACGCGGTGGCGGGGCACGGGCGGGCCCGTGGTGGCGGGGCCGAGGTGCACCAGGGCGTCCAGTGCGGTCGGGACGTCGAGGTGTCCGGCCTGGAGCCAGTCGGACAGTTCCTCGTGGGCGAAGCGGTAGCCGTTCCCGGCGGGGACCAGCAGGCCCTCGGTGAGCACGGCCGAGGCCCAGCCGGTCCGCCAGGGGAACAGCTCCTCGAAGGCGGCCCGGTCCAGTTCGCCCTGCCCCGGCCCGAGGCAGCGCCGGGCGGCCTCGTGCACCCGCCCGGCGACACGGGCGGCGAGCCTGCGCACCCCGGGCCCGTGCACACCAGGCCCGGGCACGCCGCGACCGTGGTCACCGTGGCTCCGTGCCCCCGGGGCGCCCCGGTCCGCCTCGGCCGGGTCCGCGCCGCACACCGATCCGATCAGGGCCGATACCCCGTCAGTGCCCGCGGTGTCGGGGCCGCAGGGGTCCCCCGCCCCGCGGAGCCGGGACCCGGCCGCGCCGAGCCCCCCGAACCAGCCGGGCCCCGCGCCCCCGGTCCCGCCGGCGCCCGGGGACGGGGACGGGGACGGGGCGCCGCCCGGGCCCGGCTCCGACGAGCCGGCGCCCGAGGCCGCGATCCGCACGGCCACCCGCAGCGCCGACAGGTCGAGGTGCGCGGCGAAGACCTCGTCGCGGCCGGGCCGCCCCGCGGTGACCTCGGCGGCCCGGATGTCGGCGAGCAGGCGCAGGGTGAGGGGGTGCCGGGCGTCGGCTTCCCGCACCGCGTCGGCGGGGATGCCGAGGCGGGCCCGGGCGGTCCGCGCCTCCTCCGGGCTCAGGTCGCCGACGGGCAGCGCGGGCGGCAGCCGTCGGGCCGGACGGGCGGGGACGTACAGCGCCTCGGGCGGATACAGGGCGCCGGCCCGCTCCCAGTGCTCCGGCCGGGCGGCGACGATCAGCCGGGCCCCGATGCGGGCGAGCCAACGGGCGGTGGCCTCGGCCCACGGCGCCTGTCGTGGGACCTGCCGCGGGGACGTCTCCTCCGGGGCGTCGAGGACCACCAGCAGAGCGCACCCGGCGTCGGCGGCCAGCCGTGCGATCCGCTCGACGGTGCTCGCGGCTCCGGGGGCGGCGGCAGGCTCCGGAACCGGTCCCGGCACAGCCGTCCCCGCCCGACCGACGAGCTCGGAGAACGGCTCGACGGTGCCCACGGCGGTCGCCCGGCCGCCGTGTCCGGCGTCGGCGGGCGGGGCGAGGGACGAGAACGGACCGAAGCCCGCGGCCGACCCGAAACCGGTGGCCGAGCCGAAGCCCACGGCAGAGCCCACGGACACGGCCGCCTCTGCGGCGGCCATCGCGGCGGGCTCCGGGGACATCACGCGCGCCGCCGTCGCCTCCGCCTCGGCTTCCATCCGCGCCTCCGCACCGGCGGCGACGATCCGCCGCGCCGCGGCCAGCGCACGCGCCACGGCGTCGGCCAACGAGGAGTCCGCGGCGCGCAGATCAGCCCCGCGCAGCCACAGCGTGGGCGCCGGCCGGGCCCCGCGGGCACGGTGCGCGGCCAGCACGGCCAGTGCCGTGGTCCGGCCGGTGCCCGGGGCGCCGACCAGCCCGAGAACGGACCGGTCCGAGGCGGTGAAGGAGGCCAGTTCGGCGGCGATCCCGGGGCGCTCGACGGGTTCCGGTCCGCCGGCGGTGAGCGCCGGGGGCAGTGTGGTCCCGGTCAGCTCCAGCACGCCGGCGAGGTTCAGGTCGGCGCCGTGTCCCGGCACGGTGGCGGCGTTTCGTTCCAGCAGGGCGGCCAGCGGGCCGCCCGGGTCGGCCTCGGCCGCCGCGCGGAGCGGGATCGCGAAACCGGCCGAGCGGTGTTCGGCGTGCAGAGCGGTGCCCACCACGGCGAGCACCGCTCCGGTCTCGGCGTCGAGCACCGGCCCCCCGCAGGCCTCCCCGCCCAGCTCCAGGGCGTCCCGGCCGGCCGTGCCGATCGCCAGCTCCACCGCGGCGGGCAGGACGTGGATCCGGTCGGTCGCGGTGTACGTGACCTCCGCGCCGGCCGCGAGCACGCGCGCCTGTCGCCACCCCCGCGCGGGGATCCGTACGTACGTCCCGGGAGTGATCGCCGAGCGCGCCCCGATCGGCAGGGGACGCAGACCCAGCCCGTCGGTGCGTACGAGGGCGAGCGCGAGCCACGGCAGGGGGGTCACGTCCCGCGCCTCGGCGAGCCACGTGCGTTCCCCGGGGCCGTGCAACACCACCCGGGCCAAGCCGTCCACGGCCTCGTGGCTGGTGATCACCGTGCCGCGGTCGTCCGCGACGAAACCGCTGCCACGCACCCGCCCGGCGAGATCGCAGATCCTGACGAGCTCCGTCATTGCCGCACCACTCCCCCGCCGTACCCGTGCCCATGACGTTAGGCAGGTGAAGATCAGCGGGAAAAGCACGTGAGCCGAAAGCGCCCCCTTACGCTCCCTCCATTCACTCCGAGCGCCTGCTCGGACGGGTGAATAAGGCACTCCGGGTGGATAGAGAGCTACCCGAGGGGGGTCGTGGAGCGGCGAGCGGCGGTCCTTGTGCGCTCGCCGCTCCACGACGAACACGCGCGAGGCAAGGAACGGCGGGAAGGACGCGTACGGCCCGGCCCGCCGCACGGCCCGAGGGCCGTACGCACGCACCGGGCCGAACCGCCCGTTCCGCGGACCTCCGTCCGTCAGACGAACACCGCGAGCGACTTCGCCTTGCCGCCCTTGCTCTCCACGAGCCCGAGCAGTTGGTCCTGCGGACCGTAGACGGCGACCGTCTTGCCGTCCTCGTACTCCTCCGGCATCTCGATCCGCACGCCGTTGGCGAGCAGACCGGCACGCCGGGCGTCCAGGTCCCACCGCGGGAAGGCCGCGGCCGCGGCCTCGCCGATCGGCATGACGGTCAGCTCCTCCTGGAGCTGGTCGAGCGTCCGCGCCCGGTCGAGCTTGTACGGGCCCACCCGGGTGCGCCGCAGCGCCGTCAGGTGGCCGCCGACACCGAGGTCGGCGCCCAGGTCGCGGGCGAGGGCCCGGATGTACGTACCGCTGGAGCAGACGACGGAGACGACGAGGTCGACGACCTTGGTGCCGTCCTCGGCCTCGGCGTCCCGCATGTCGTACACCTGGAAGGACGAGATGGTCACCGGTCGGGCCGGGATCTCGAAGTCCTCGCCGTCCCGGGCGCGCTTGTAGGAGCGAACGCCCTTGATCTTGATGGCGCTGACCTTGGACGGGACCTGCATGATCTCGCCGGACAGCTTGGCGATGCCGGCGTCCACGGCCTCGCGGGTCACCCCGGACGCGTCGGCGGAGGAGATGATCTCGCCCTCGGCGTCGTCCGTGAGGGTGTCCTGCCCCAGCCTGATGGTGCCGAGGTACTCCTTCTCCGTCAGCGCGAGGTGGCCGAGGAGCTTGGTGGCCTTCTCGACGCCGAGGACGAGTACGCCCGTGGCCATCGGGTCGAGCGTGCCGGCGTGGCCCACGCGGCGGGTCTTGGCGATCCCCCGCATCTTGGCGACCACGTCGTGCGAAGTGAAGCCGGACGGCTTGTCGACGATGACAAGGCCGTCCGGAGTCTTCCCTGCGTTGGTGCTCATTCCGCGGTTGCGTCCTCGTCGTCCTCGTCCGGCTTCTTGTACGGGTCGGCGTCGCCGGCGTACTTCGCGCCGGAGGAGACCTCGCGCACCTGGGCGTCGGAGGCCCGCGCCTTGTCGAGGAGGTCTTCGATGGTCTTGGCGTTCTCCGGGAGGGCGTCCGCCACGAAGGTCAGGGTGGGCGTGAACTTGGTTCCCGCCGCCCGGCCGACCGCGGAGCGCAGTACGCCCTTGGCGCTTTCGAGGCCCGCCGCCGCACTGGCCCGGTCCTCGTCGTCACCGTAGACCGTGTAGAAGACCGTGGCCTCCCGCAGGTCGCCGGTGACCCGGGTGTCCGTGATGGTCACGTGCGTACCGAGGCGGGGGTCCTTGACACCGCGCTGCAGCTTCTCGGCCACCACCTCCCGGATGAGGTCCGCCAGCTTCTTCGCCCGCGCATTGTCGGCCACTGGTCCGTCTCCTTCTTTGTCTTGCAGTCAGTCTTCATCACCGTGGAGCCGCCGTCGTACCGACAGCAGCTCCACTTCAGGACGTGCCGCGACCAACCGCTCGCAGCGGTCCAGTACGTCCGACACGAACCCCGCGTCCCCACTCACCAGGGCGACCCCTATGAGGGCCCTGCGGTGCAGGTCCTGGTCGCCCACCTCTGCCGCGCTCACGGAGAACTTGCGTTGGAGCTCGGCGACGATGGGCCGGACGACGGAGCGTTTCTCCTTCAGCGAGTGAACGTCGCCGAGGAGCAGATCGAAGGACAGAGTCCCCACGTACATGCAGTTCCGGATATCCCGCCGGTGCGGGTTCGGTGGCCTGCCGGCCTTCGCGCGGCAGGATCACCAGAACCGTACACGCAACGGCCGGGGCCGATCGACGGATATTCCGCCGACCGGCCCCGGTGCTACTCGTACGACCTTTCGGCCGTACGAGCCTTACGCCTTACGACACGGTGCGAACCGCCTCGCGCTTACGCGCGGGGCTTCTCGCGCATCTCGTACGTCGCGATGACGTCGTCGATCTTGATGTCGTTGAAGGAACCGAGGTTGATACCGCCCTCGAAGCCTTCGCGGATCTCGGTGACGTCGTCCTTGAAGCGGCGCAGACCGGAGATGGTGAGGTTCTCGGCGATGACCTTGCCATCGCGCAGGAGCCGCGCCTTGGTGTTGCGCTTGACCTCGCCGGAGCGGATGAGAACACCCGCGATGTTGCCCAGCTTGGACGAGCGGAAGATCTCGCGGACCTCCGCCGTACCGAGCTCGACCTCTTCGTACTCCGGCTTGAGGAGACCCTTCAGGGCCGCCTCGATCTCCTCGATGGCCTGGTAGATCACCGAGTAGTAGCGGACGTCGACACCCTCGCGGTCCGCCATCTGCGCGGCGCGACCGGCCGCACGGACGTTGTAACCGATGACGATGGCGTCGGAGCCCATCGCCAGCGAGATGTCGGACTCGGTGACCGCACCCACACCGCGGTGCAGGACCCGGATGTCGACCTCTTCACCGACGTCGAGCTGGAGCAGCGAGGACTCGAGAGCCTCGACCGCACCGGACGCGTCGCCCTTGATGATGAGGTTGAGTTCCTGGACCAGACCGGCCTTGAGCACGGAGTCGAGGTCCTCGAGGGACACACGACGGACGCGCTTGGCGAAGTTGGCGTTGCGCTCTCGCGCAGCACGCTTCTCGGCGATCTGACGGGCCGTACGGTCCTCGTCCACGACGAGGAAGTTGTCGCCGGCGCCGGGGACGTTGGTGAGACCCAGGACCAGGACGGGGGTCGACGGACCCGCTTCCTCGACGTTGTTGCCCTTGTCGTCGAGCATGGCGCGCACTCGGCCGTAGGCGTCGCCCACGACCATCGTGTCGCCGACGCGGAGGGTACCGCGCTGCACGAGGACGGTCGCGACGGCACCGCGGCCGCGGTCGAGGTGGGACTCGATCGCAATACCCTGAGCGTCCTGCTCCGGGTTGGCGCGCAGGTCGAGCGAGGCGTCGGCGGTGAGGACGACGGCCTCCAGCAGGGAGTCGATGTGCAGACCCTGCTTCGCGGAGATGTCGACGAACATCGTGTCGCCGCCGTACTCCTCGGCGACCAGACCGAACTCGGTGAGCTGACCGCGCACCTTGACCGGGTCGGCACCCTCGACGTCGATCTTGTTGACCGCGACGACGATCGGGACGCCGGCGGCCTTGGCGTGGTTGAGCGCCTCGATCGTCTGCGGCATGACGCCGTCGTTGGCCGCGACCACGAGGATCGCGATGTCGGTCGACTTGGCACCACGGGCACGCATGGCGGTGAACGCCTCGTGACCCGGGGTGTCGATGAAGGTGATCTTGCGCTCTTCACCGTTGACCTCGGTACCGACCTGGTACGCACCGATGTGCTGCGTGATGCCACCGGCCTCGCCCGCGACGACGTTCGTCTTGCGGATGGCGTCGAGCAGTCGGGTCTTGCCGTGGTCGACGTGACCCATGACGGTCACGACCGGCGGACGCGGCATGAGGAATTCCTCGCCGCCCTCGTCCTCGCCGAACTCGATGTCGAAGCCCTCGAGGAGCTCGCGGTCCTCTTCCTCCGGGCTGACGATCTGAACCGTGTAGTTCATCTCGCCGGCCAGCATTTCGAGGGTCTCGTCGGAGACGGACTGCGTGGCCGTGACCATCTCGCCGAGGTTCATCATCACGGCGACGAGCGACGCCGGGTTGGCGTTGATCTTCTCCGCGAAGTCGGTGAGGGAGGCACCGCGCGACAGGCGAACGGTCTCGCCCTGGCCGCGCGGCAGCATCACGCCGCCGACCGACGGGGCCTGCATGGCCTCGTACTCCTGGCGCCTCTGACGCTTGGACTTGCGACCACGACGGGCCGGACCGCCGGGACGACCGAAGGCGCCCTGCGTGCCACCACGGGCACCGGGACCACCGGGACGCCCGCCGAAGCCGGGACGACCGCCGCCACCGGCACCGGCCGGACCGCCACCGAAGCCGCCGCCACCGGGACGGGGGCCACCGAAGCCGCCACCGCCGCCGGGACGCGAGCCCGGACCGGCCGGACGACCGGCGAAGCCGCCGCCCGCGGGACGACCGGCGCCGCCGCCGGGACGGGCACCGCCCGCACCGGGACCACGGCCACCGGGGCCGCCGCCGGGACGCGGACCGGGACCACCGGCAGCGGGACGCTGCGGCATCATGCCCGGGTTGGGACGGTTACCGCCGGGAGCACCACCGGGACGCGGGGCACCGCCCTGCGGGCGAGGCATGCCGCCCGGGGTCGGACGACCGGCGCCCTGACCCTGGGGACGCGGGGCGCCGCCGGGGCCGCCCTGCGGACGGGGAGCACCCTGGCCGCCGCCGGCGCCGGGGGCACCGGGACGGGGAGCGCCGGCCGGACGGGGCGCCTGCGGGCGCGCCATGCCGGTGGAGCCACCAGAGGTGAACGGGTTGTTGCCCGGACGGGGACCGGCCGGACGGGCGCCCTGCGGACGCGGGGCACCGGCACCGCCGGCGGGACGCTGGGACGGACCGCCGGGGGCGGAACCGGCCGGGCGCGGGGCGCCGGGACGGGCGCCGGGCTGACCGCCCTGGCCCTGGCCCTGGGCCGGACGCTGCTGCGCCGGACGGGGGCCGGGAGCGGCCGCGGCGGGACGCTCGGTGCGCGCCGGGGCGGCCGGGGCCGCCGGAGGCGCGGAGAACTCGGTCGCCACGGGAGCCGCCGGAGCGGGCTTCGGGGCGGCCGGAGCCTTGGGACCGGGACGCGGGCCGGATGCGGCCGGAGTCACCGGGGCGGGAGTACTGGCGGCCGGAGCCTCGGCGACGACCGGCTTGGGGGCCGGTGCACCGGGCTTCGGGGCGGCAGGACGTGCCGCAGCGGCCGGGGAGGGCGCTGCGGGCTTGGCGGGCGCTGCCTTGCGGGGCGCGCCGGGCTTTGCAGCGGACTTGCCGGCGTTGCCGCCGGGCCCCTGCAGTGCGTCAGTCAACTTGCGTACGACAGGCGCCTCGATCGTCGAGGACGCCGAACGTACGAATTCACCGAGTTCTTGGAGCTTGGCCATGACGACCTTGCTCTCTACCCCGAACTCCTTGGCGAGTTCGTATACCCGGACCTTAGCCACTTCGCTCCTTTTAGGTCCGGGTTACGCCGGACCGTCGCTACTTCATGGGCGTACTCATCGCGTACTCATCGAGTGCTCATCGCAATCTCGACCTACTTCCAACTCGCGAGGTACCTGACCGCACGGGGTATCCGTGCCGTACTACTTCTTACGGTGTCGCCCCGGCCTCACCGGCCACGGCTTTGCGCAGTTCCGTCGTGTCGAGCGCTCCGGCGGACCGAAGGGCCCGGGGGAACGCTCTGCGGCGGACCGCCTGGTCGAGGCAGACCACGGCGGGGTGCACGTAGGCACCCCGGCCGGGCAGCGTACCGCGAGGATCGGGGACGCATTCGTCCTCGACCGCCACGATGCGCAGCAGATCGCTCTTGGCCGCTCGCTCCCGACACCCCACACAGGTGCGTTCGGGGCATGCGCGGGCTTGCGTCCGGCCAGACACGCCTAAGTCTACCTCCCCGCACCGACCTCACCCCTTCGGGCGAAAAATCGAACGGATGTCGTCGTGATTCACATGGATCCCGGAGGAGCCACAGGTCAGGGACCCCGGCCCGCGGGGTCCCTGTCTACCGGCCGAAAACCACCGACCGGTAGTGGTTTATTCCCCGCGCCGGTCGGAGTGACGGTCCGCGCCGCGGTCGCCGCCGCGGTCCCGGTCGCCACCGCGGTCGCGGTCCCCGTCCCGGTCCGAGGGGTCCTCGGTGTCCGGGCGGATGTCGATGCGCCAGCCGGTGAGCCGCGCGGCGAGGCGGGCGTTCTGGCCCTCCTTGCCGATGGCCAGCGACAACTGGTAGTCGGGCACGGTGACGCGGGCGGAGCGGGAGTCCCAGTCGACGACCTCGACCTTGCTCACCCGGGCGGGTGACAGGGCGTTGGCGACCATCTCCGCCGGGTCGTCCGACCAGTCCACGATGTCGATCTTCTCACCGTGCAGTTCGGCCATCACGTTGCGCACGCGGCTGCCCATCGGGCCGATGCAGGCGCCCTTGGGGTTCAGGCCGGAGCGCGTGGAGCGGACGGCGATCTTGGTGCGGTGGCCGGCCTCGCGGGCGATCGCCGAGATCTCGACGCTGCCGTCGGCGATCTCCGGGACCTCCAGGGAGAACAGCTTCTTCACCAGGTTGGGGTGGGTCCGCGAGAGGGTCACGGACGGGCCGCGCACACCCTTCGCGACACGCACCACGTACGCCTTCAGGCGCAGCCCGTGGGTGTACTCCTCGCCGGGGACCTGCTCCTGCACCGGCAGGATGGCCTCCAGCTTGCCGATGTCGACGAGGACGTTCTTGGGGTCCTTGCCCTGCTGGACGACGCCGGTGATCACGTCACCCTCGCGGCCGAGGAACTCGCCGAAGGTCAGGTCGTCCTCGGCGTCGCGCAGACGCTGGAGGATCACCTGCTTGGCGGTCGTCGCGGCGATCCGGCCGAAGTCCGACGGCGTGTCGTCGAACTCCTTGGGCTCCTGGCCCTCTTCGAGATCCTTCGGGTCTTCCGTCGCCCACACGACCACGTGACCGTTGGTGCGGTCGAGCACGACGCGGGCGCGGCGGAAGCTGCCCTCGGTGCGGTGGTACGCGATGAGGAGGGCCGACTCGATCGCCTCGACGAGCAGGTCGAAGGAGATCTCCTTCTCCCGGACCAGACCCCGTAGGGCACTCATGTCGATGTCCACGACTACGCCTCCTCTTCCTTCTTGTCCTTGCGGTTGAACTCGATCTCGACACGCGCCTTGGCGATGTCGGTGAAAGCGATGCGGCGGGTGGTCGCCTTGCGGCCCTTCACACCCGGTACTTCGAGGTCCATGCCCTCGTCGTCGACGTCGAGGATGCGGGCGATCAGTTCCCCGCTCTCGACCGACTGGAACTTCACGAGACGGCCGATCGCCCGGATGTAGTGACGGTGCTCGGTCAGCGGGCGGTCCGCGCCCGGCGAGCTCACTTCGAGGACGTACTCGTCCTCGCCCATCACGTCGCTCTCGTCGAGCAGATCGGAGACCTCGCGACTCAACTCGGCACAGGCGTCCAGTTCCACACCCTCATCGGAATCCACGATGATCCGCAGCATCCGGCGCTTGCCCGCCTTGGACGTCTCGATGTCTTCGAGGTCCAGGCCCTTGGCGGTGACCAGCGGCTCCAGCAGTCCGCGCAGCCTGTCGCTCTGGGTGGTGCTCATCCGGGTGACTCCTCGGCCGCGTGTGCTGTTGTGGTTTTCTGTCGCGTGTCAGGTCAAAGGGTATCCGGTCGCGGAGGGTGTTGCCGTCCGCGCTCCGGCACGGGCCCCGGGTACCTTGATCACACCCGCCGATCACACCCGCCCCGCCGTCACCTCCGGAGGACGTCACCGTGCCCTGGACCACGCCACGCCCGCCGTCCGTGCCCGCGCGGACCTCGGGTTTCCCGGAGTCGGCGGAGCCCGCCGGTCCCCCGCGCCCTTCCCGCGTCTCGCGCCCCTCGCGCCGGAGCGTGCTCGTCACGGCCGTCGGCGCGGGCGGCGCCGCACTGCTCAGCGGGTGCTCGGACGCCGGCGACGCGTCCGGCGCGAGCACCGAGGTCTCACTCGAACGGCGGATGCGGGAGAGCGCCGTTCGTGACTCCGAGCATCTGCTGGAACGTTACGACAGGACCATCGCCGCCCATCCGGACCTGGCCGGGCGACTCGGGCCACTGCGCGCCTCCGTCGCGGCGCACCCCGCGGCCCTGGCGTTCGTCGAACCCGGTCGGGAGGCCTCCCCGTCGCCCTCCGCCTCGGCGACGGCCACGCCGTCGCGCTCCGGCGAGCCGGTTCCGCCCAAGGCCGCCGACGCCCTGGCCGAACTCGCGGACGCCGAGCGGAGCCTGGCCGAGACCCGGACCGTCGCGCTGGCCGGCGCCCCCGGGGAGCTGGCCCGGCTGCTGGCCTCGGTCGCCGCCTGCGGAGCGGTCCACGCGTACCTGCTGACCTCGACCCCGGGAGCATGACCGTGAAGCCCGAGCCCTCCGCGACGACCCGCCCGCTGGAGGCCGCGCAGTCCGCGCTGGCCGCCGAGCACGCAGCCGCGTACGCCTACGGGGTGATCGGCGCGCGCATCGCGGCGGCCCGTGCGCCCGAGGCCCGCGAGGCGTACGGACAGCACCTCGCGCGGCGTGACTCGCTCGCCCGCACCGTGCGTGACCTGGGCGGATCGCCCCGCCCGTCGGAGGCCGCGTACGCCCTGCCGTTCGAACTGCGGACCCCTGCGGACGCCGAGCGGCTCGCCGGTGACGTCGAGGACCGGGTGGCCGGCGCCTACTCCGATCTGGTGCGGGCCGCCGACGGCTCGTTGCGCCGTGAGGCGGCCGACGCGCTGAGCGCCGCGGCGGTCCGCGCGGCGCGCTGGCGTGGTGTCGGCGTAGCCTTCCCTGGGCTCACGGAACGTTCGAAGCGAGCCCAGACCAGCTGAAAGGGATCACGCACGCATGGCTTTCGAACCGCCGCAGCGGCTGGTGCGGGCGCTCGGCGAGACGCCGGAGACGACGCGGGACACGGACTGGCTGGGGCGGTTGCCCCTGCTGACCGAGGAGGCGCTGACCCGGCGTGAGGTGGCCGCGCAGCGGGTGCAGGCCCCGGGCGGACGCAGCAGTCTGGTGCTCCTCGTCCGGTACGCCGACGGCACCCCGGCCGCGCTGAAGCTGGCGCCCCCCGGGGCGCGGCCCGACCGGGAGCTGGCGGCGCTGGCCCACTGGGGCGGGTTCGGGGCGGTGCGGGTCCTGGACTCGCGGTACCACGAGGAGGACGGGGCGCTGCTCCTGGAGCGGCTGCATCCGGAGGTGTCGCTGCGCTCGCTGCCGGAGGCGAAGGCGCTGCTGGAGGCGTCGGGCACGCTCCGGCGGCTGTGGGTGGCCCCCGGGGCCGATCACGAGTGGGAGACCGTCGCGCAGCGCACGGACCGGCAGGCCGAGGCGCTGCGGAAGGCTCCCCCGGAGGTCGAGGGGCTGGCCGCGACGGCCCTCGCGCTCCGCGAGGAGCTGACGGCGGCGCCGGGCGAGGAGCTGCTGCTGCACGGGAACTTCCGGCAGGGCAAGGTGCTGGCCGGTGAGCGGGCGCCGTGGCTGACGGTCGGTCCCGACCCGGTGGTCGGCGAGCGGGCCTACGACCTCGCGCGGCTGGTCAGGGACCGGCTGGAGGACCAGGTCGCCTCCTCGACGGGGGCGTCGGGCGCCCGCCGGCGGGTGAACAAGCTGGCCGACGCGTTGGACGTGGACCGGGAGCGGCTGCGGGGCTGGACGGTGTTCCGCGCGGTGGAGTCGGGGAACCGGGCCCTGGCCGCCGGGCGGCGTCGGGACGCCGAGCTGTTGTTGGAGTTCGCGGCCTGGTTGTAGGGCATACCGTACATAGGTAGGTATGTCCGGCAGGGGGCCGTCATGGTCGAGGAACTGCTGACAGCGGCGATCGCCGCGGGCGTGGGAATCACGGTGTACCTGGGCGTCGCCGCCCGGGTGGTGAAGCAGTACGAGCGGGGCGTGGTGTTCCGGCTGGGCCGGCTCCGTGAGGGCGTGCGGGGTCCCGGCTTCACCTTCGTCGTCCCGGGCGTGGACAAGCTGCGCAAGGTGAACATGCAGATCGTGACGATGCCGGTGCCGGCCCAGGAGGGCATCACCCGGGACAACGTCACCGTGCGGGTGGACGCGGTCGTCTACTTCAAGGTGGTCGACGCGGCCGACGCGATCATCCAGGTCGAGGACTACCGGTTCGCGGTCTCGCAGATGGCCCAGACCTCGCTGCGGTCCATCATCGGCAAGTCGGACCTGGACGATCTGCTGTCCAACCGGGAGCAGCTGAACCAGGGGCTGGAGCTGATGATCGACAGCCCGGCGATCGGCTGGGGCGTCCAGATCGACCGGGTCGAGATCAAGGACGTCTCGCTGCCGGAGACCATGAAACGATCGATGGCCCGGCAGGCCGAGGCGGACCGCGAACGGCGGGCGCGCATCATCAACGCGGACGCGGAACTCCAGGCGTCGAGGAAGCTGGCCGAGGCGGCCGAGGTCATGTCGGAGCAGCCGGCGGCGCTGCAACTGCGGCTCCTGCAGACGGTGGTGGCGGTGGCGGCGGAGAAGAACTCCACGCTGGTCCTGCCGTTCCCGGTGGAGCTCCTGCGCTTCCTCGAACGCGCGGCACCCGCCCCCGCGCCGCCCGCCCCGGCCGCCCCGCCGGAAGCGGCCCCGCCCGTCCCGCCGGGCGAGACCCCGACCGCGACGCCGACCATCGCGCCGGCCGCGGACACCGACGCGCCCCCGGCCCTCGACCCGCCCCCGGCCGAACGCGACTAGGCCGTCTCTTTCGGATCTTGCCGGCGGCGCGGGTCAGGCAAGATCCGGAAGAGACGGCCTAGACGGCCTGGCCGCGGTACGGGCCGTCCGCCGGGGCCCCGCGCCCCGGCGGGGGTTGGTCACGTCAGACGGGCCAGCGCCTCCGCGAGCGGGAGTTCCTCGCGGGTACCGTCCAGGCGGTTCTGGAGTTCGACCACCGACTCGGCCGAGCGGCGCCCGGCGACCAGGATCCACGGCACGCCGATCAGCTCCGCGTCGGTGAGCTTGACCCCGGGCGACAGCCCCGGCCGGTCGTCCAGGAGGACCCGCCGGCCCGCGGCGGCCAGCGCCTCGGCGGCTTCCGCGGCGAGCGCCAGCGGTACGGCCTTGCCCGCCGCGACCACGTGGACGTCGGCCGGTGCCACCTCGACGGGCCAGCACAATCCCCTTTCGTCGGCGGTCTGTTCGGCGAGCGCCGCGACCGCCCGGGAGACGCCGATCCCGTACGAGCCCATCGTGACCCGGACCGGCTTGCCCTCCTTGCCGAGCACGTCGAGCCCGAAGGCGTCGGCGTACTTGCGACCCAGTTGGAAGATGTGGCCGATCTCGATCGCGCGGTCCAGGCGGAGGCCGGCGCCGCAGAGCGGGCAGGGGTCGCCGGGCGCCACGACCACCACGTCGAGGTACCGGTCCACCTCGAAGTCCCGTCCGCAGACCACGTCGCGGGCGTGCGTGTCGGGCTTGTTGGCGCCGGTCACCCATGAAGTGCCGGGTGCGACACGGGGGTCGGCGAGGTAGCGGACCTTGTCCAGGCCCTGCGGGCCCACGTAGCCGCGTACCAGGTCGGGCCGGTCCACGAAGTCCTCGGCCGTCACCAACTCCACGACGGCCGGGGCGAGATGCTCGCCCAGCTTCCCGAGGTCCACCTCGCGGTCCCCCGGTACGCCGACGGCCACGATCTCGCCGTCCACCTTCACGAGGAGGTTCTTCAGCGTCGCCGAGGCGGGTACGCCCAGGTGCGCGGCCAGCGTCTCGATGGTGGGGGTGTCGGGGGTGGGGATCTCCTCCAGGGGGCCGTGCTCGCCGGCCACCGGTGTCAGGGCGAAGGTCACGGCCTCCGTGTTGGCCGCGTAGTCGCAGGACGGGCAGTCGGCGAAGGTGTCCTCGCCCGCCTCGGCCGGGGCGAGGAACTCCTCGGACGCAGAGCCCCCCATCGCTCCCGAGACCGCCGACACGATCCGGTGGTTCAGCCCGAGCCGCTCGAAGATCCGCCGGTAGGCGGCACGGTGGAGGGCGTAGGACTCGGCCAGGCCCTCGTCGCTCACGTCGAAGGAGTACGAGTCCTTCATCTGGAACTCGCGGCCGCGCAGCACCCCGGAGCGCGGCCTGGCCTCGTCGCGGTACTTGGTCTGGATCTGGTAGAGCATGACCGGCAGGTCCTTGTAGGACGTGCACTGGTCCTTCACCAGCAGGGTGAAGATCTCCTCGTGGGTGGGGCCGAGGAGGTAGTCGGCGCCCTTGCGGTCCTTGAGGCGGAAGAGCAGGTCGCCGTACTCCGACCAGCGGCCGCTGACCTCGTACGGCTCCTTCGGCAGCAGCGCCGGGAGGAGGACCTCCTGGGCCCCGATCGCGTCCATCTCCTCGCGGACGACGCGCGAGACGTTGTCCAGGACCCGCTTGCCGAGCGGCAGCCAGGTCCACACGCCGGCGGAGCTGCGCCGGACGTAGCCGGCGCGGACCAGCATGCGGTGACTGAGGGTCTCCGCGTCCGCCGGGTCCTCGCGGAGGGTCTTGGCCATGAGGCGGGACATGCGCTGCACGTGTTGCGTTGACATGACGCGAGGCTATCGGGGACCGGCGCGGGGCCCGAAACGAATTCAGCGCCGGCGCAGGGGCAGCGGGGCGCCCATGACGGCGTACGGCAGGCTCGCGCTGGGGAAGTGCACCCGGCGGGCGAGGTCCGTGTAGCCGAGGGCGCGGTAGAGGCCGCGGGCGGGGCTCTCGGTGTCGATGGCGGACAGGATCGAGCGGGGCTCGGCGGCGGTGTCGGTGATCCGCGTGATCAGGGCGCGGCCGACGCCCCGGCCCTGGAAGCCGGGGTGCACGTGGAGTTCGGTGATGACGAAGGAGTGGTCGAGCCAGCCGTCGTGACCGCCGGCGCGCAGGTGGGGTTCGACGACGGTGGACCACCAGTGGTCGCGGTCGTTGGGCATGCCGTACACGAATCCGGCGAGCGCGCCGTCCTCGGTGAACGCCCCCAGGGCGCGGGCGCCCCGGCAGTCCATGTGGCGCTGGACGATGTAGCGCCGGATGCCGACCTCGTCGTCGCTGAGCCCGAACGCGACGGCCTGCACGCGCAGGGCCTCGTCCACGCGGGCGGCGAGGTCGAGGGCGGCGATGCGGAGTCCGGCGGGCCGGTCGGGGTCGTCGCCCTCGGAGGTAGGCAGCATGCCGTGACCTTACTCGGGGGTACCGGCGAGGGATACGTGGCCCTCTCGGCCGGCGGCCCGCTCCGGCGGCGCCGACGGGCCGGGTGCCGCGCGAACGGACGGGTCCGCGCGTGCCGGCCGGGGGGCGGGCCGGGTCAGAAGAGCACGCTCATGAACGCGCCGACCTCGCGGAAGCCCACGCGGCGGTAGGAGGCCCGGGCGGCGGTGTTGAAGTCGTTGACGTAGAGGCTGACCACCGGGGCCACGTCGCGCAGCGCGTACTCGACGACGGCGGCCATGCCGGTCTCGGAGTGCCCCCGGCCGCGGAACTCGGGGTCGACCCAGACGCCCTGGATCTGGCAGGCGCGGGGGGTGGCGGCGCCGATCTCCGCCTTGAAGACGACCTTGCCGTCCTCGACGCGGGCGAAGGAGCGGCCGGAGCCGACGAGTTCGGCGACCCGGGCCTGGTAGAGCAGGCCGCCGTCCCCGGCGAGCGGGGAGATGCCGACCTCCTCGGTGAACATCGCCACGCAGGCGGGCATGATCAGGTCCAGTTCGTCCTTGCGGATCCGGCGGACCAGGGGATCCGCGCGGACCTCGGTCGAGGGCTGTTCGATGACCATGAGGGGTTGGCGGGAGCGGATGTCCCGGGCGGGGCCCCAACTGGGCTCCAGGAGCTGCCACAGCAGCCGGGTGGCCTCGGCCGGGCCGACGATGGAGGAGCAGCGGCGGCCGGTGCGGCGGGCGCGGTCGGCGAAGGCGCGTACGGCGTCGGGTCCGGCGCAGACGGGGACCAGGTTGGCTCCCGCGTAGCAGAGGGCCTGGAGCGCGCCGTCGGTGTACCAGCCCCACATCTCGCCGCCGAGGCGCCACGGGTCGAGCCCGGCGACCTGGACGCGCGAGGTGACGAAGGCGTTCTCGACGGGGTCGCGTCCCAGGACCGCGAGCGCGGCGTCGAGATCACTGGGCTCAAGGACCCGGGTGGTGGTCTGCGTCAACACTGGGGCCTCACCATGCAAGTCTGCTGATCCCCGAACTGTACCCGGCGTCGCATGAGGATGCCTGGTCCCACGGGTCACGAAAAAGCCCCGACGCCGCCCGCGAGCTGCGGGAACGGGCCGGGGCCTCAGTGGTGTCGGCGGGGACGCTCAGACGCCGATGGCGACGGTGGGCTCGCCGGACGCGATGCCGTCCTTCTCCATCTGCTCGGCGATCTTCAGTGCCTCTTCGATGAGGGTCTCCACGATCTTCGACTCGGGGACGGTCTTGATGACCTCGCCCTTCACGAAGATCTGGCCCTTGCCGTTGCCGGAGGCGACGCCCAGGTCGGCCTCGCGGGCCTCGCCGGGGCCGTTGACGACGCAGCCCATGACCGCGACGCGCAGCGGGACCTCCATGCCCTCCAGGCCCGCCGTGACCTCTTCGGCCAGCTTGTAGACGTCGACCTGGGCCCGCCCGCAGGACGGGCAGGAGACGATCTCCAGGCGGCGGGGCTTGAGGTTCAGCGATTCCAGGATCTGGTTGCCGACCTTGATCTCCTCGACCGGCGGTGCGGAGAGGGAGACGCGGATGGTGTCGCCGATGCCCTCGGAGAGCAGGGCGCCGAAGGCGACGGCGGACTTGATGGTGCCCTGGAAGGCGGGGCCGGCCTCGGTGACGCCGAGGTGCAGCGGGTAGTCGCAGGCGGCGGCGAGCTGGCGGTAGGCGTTGACCATGACGACCGGGTCGTTGTGCTTGACCGAGATCTTGATGTCGCCGAAGCCGTGCTCCTCGAAGAGGGAGGCCTCCCACAGCGCGGACTCGACGAGCGCCTCGGGGGTGGCCTTGCCGTACTTCTTGAGCAGCCGGGCATCGAGGGAGCCCGCGTTGACGCCGATCCGGATCGGGGTGCCCGCGGCCTTGGCCGCGTGCGCGATCTCCTTGACCTTGTCGTCGAACTGCTTGATGTTGCCGGGGTTGACGCGGACGGCGGCGCAGCCGGCGTCGATCGCGGCGAACACGTACTTCGGCTGGAAGTGGATGTCGGCGATCACCGGGATCTGCGACTTCTTGGCGATCACGGCGAGCGCGTCGGCGTCGTCCTGCGTCGGGCAGGCGACACGGACGATGTTGCAGCCGGAGGCGGTGAGCTCGGCGATCTGCTGGAGGGTGGCGCCGATGTCGGAGGTGCGGGTCGTGGTCATCGACTGCACCGAGATCGGCGCGTCTCCACCGACGGCCACGGAACCGACCTGGATCTTGCGACTGACCCGTCGGACGGCGAGCTTCGTCGGCACGGACGGCATTCCGAGAGAGATGGCAGTCATCTGCTGTGCAACCCCAAGGTGTGGATCAAGGTCCCGAGATCGGCGGGCTCCAGGCTTCGAGATTACGCCAATCCGTGCGGGACCCTCGCATCGCCGGGGGTGTGCCACCCGAACGCGAAGGGGCCGGGCACGATGTGTGCCCGGCCCCCTACGCATGGTCGTACGACTTTCGCATGAGCGGTCGATCCGGAGATCGGACCGGACGCGTCAGGTGATCTTGATCGGGTTCACCACGTCCGCCACGAGCACCAGCAGGGTGAAGCAGACGAAGACTCCGGCGACCACGTAGGCCAGTGGCATCAGCCGCGCCACGTCGAACGGACCGGGGTCCGGCCGGCGGAAGACACGGGCCACGTTGCGTCGCACCGACTCCCACAGCGCGCCCGCGATGTGGCCGCCGTCGAGCGGCAGCAGGGGCAGCATGTTGAACAGGAACAGCGAGAGGTTGAAGCCCGCCACCAGGTTCAGGAAGATCACCAGGATGTGGGTGGGCGGCAGGTCCAGGGTGAAGATCTCGCCGCTGACCCGGGCGGCGCCCACGATGCCCATCGGGCCGTTCACGTCGCGCTCGGCGCCGTTGAAGACGGAGTTCCACAGGGCCGGGATCTTGGACGGCAGCGCGACCAGGGACTCGACCCCGGACTCCATCATGTCGCCCATGCGGGAGGCGGCCTGCGGGAAGGACTGCTCCACGTACCCGCTGGCCGGGGCGAAGCCGAGGAAGCCCGCGGTGACGTACTGGTCCTTGACGTACTCGCCGCGACCGTCGGTCTTGGCGACCGTGTTCTCGATCAGGGTGGGCTTCAGGTCGACCAGTCGGCCCGCGCGCTCCACGGTGACGGTGGCCGGGCCCACGGTGGCGCGGATGTCCTTCTGGAGCGCCGACCAGTCGGCGACCTTCCGACCGTTGAACGCGACGATCTTGTCCCCCTGCAGCAGGCCGGCGGCCTTGGCGGGGGCCACCGGGTCGCCGGCGGCGCACTTGTCGCGCTTCTCGCTCTGCTGCAGGACGCAGTCGGACACGCTGCTGACCACGGTGGTCTGGGTGTTCACGCCGAAGGTCATCAGCGTGGCCAGGAAGATCGCCACGGCCAGGACGAGGTTCATGAACGGCCCGGCGAACATCACGATCACGCGCTTCCACGGCTTGCGCGTGTAGAACAGCCGCGTCTCGTCGCCGGGCTGGAGCTCCTCGTACGCCGCGGAGCGCGCGTCCTCGATCATCGAGCGGAAGGGCGACGTCGAGCGGGCGGTGACCTTGCCGTCCTCGCCGGGCGGGAACATCCCGATCATGCGGATGTAGCCGCCCATCGGGATGGCCTTGATCCCGTACTCCGTGTCGCCCTTCTTCCGCGACCAGACGGTCCTGCCGAAGCCGACCATGTACTGGGGCACGCGGATGCCGAACATCTTGGCCGTGGAGAGGTGGCCGAGTTCGTGCCAGGCGATGGAGACCAGCAGGCCGACCACGAAGACGACCACACCGATCAAGGTCAGCAGTATCGTCATGCGCTCGCCTCCACGGCGGCGCGTGCCGCCATCTCCCGTGCCCGGGCCCTGGCCCAGGTCTCCGCTTCAAGGACGTCCCGGACGGTCAGGGAAGTTCCCGCCTCCGGCGTTCCGTGCTCATCGACCACAGCGGAGACCGTATCCATGATTGCTGTGAACGGCAGCCGACCGGCCAGGAAGGCGTCCACGCACTCCTCGTTCGCCGCATTGAACACGGCCGGGGCGGTACCGCCCAGGGCGCCCACGTGGCGGGCCAGTCCCACCGACGGGAAGGCCTCGGTGTCCAGCGGGAAGAACTCCCAGCTCGACGCCTTGGTCCAGTCGAACGCCGGGGCCGCGTCGGGGATCCGCTCGGGCCAGCCGAGGCCGATCGCGATCGGGCCGCGCATGTCCGGCGGGGTGGCCTGCGCCAGGGTGGAGCCGTCCGTGAACTCGACCATCGAGTGGACGTGGGACTGCGGGTGGACGACGACCTCGATGCGGTCGAAGGGGATGTCGTAGAGCAGGTGCGCCTCGATGACCTCCAGCCCCTTGTTGACCAGGGTCGCCGAGTTGATCGTGATGACCGGGCCCATGGCCCAGGTGGGGTGCGCCAGCGCGTCCTGGACGGTGACGTGGGCCAGCTCGGCGCGGGTGCGGCCGCGGAAGGGACCGCCGGAGGCGGTGACCACGAGCTTGCGCACGTCGGCCCGGGTACCGGCGGCGAGCGCCTGGAACAGCGCCGCGTGCTCGGAGTCCACCGGGATGATCTGACCGGGCTTCGCCAGCGCCTTGACCAGGGGACCGCCGACGATCAGCGACTCCTTGTTGGCCAGGGCCAGGGTCCGGCCGGCCCGCAGGGCGGCGAGGGTGGGCGCGAGGCCGATGGAGCCGGTGATGCCGTTGAGCACGGTGTGGCACGCGGAGGCGGCCAGTTCGCTCGCCGCGTCGGGGCCGGCCAGGATCTCCGGCAGCGGCTCGGCGCCGCCGTACTGGGCGCTCAGCGCCTCTTTCAGGGCCGGTACGGCATCCTCGTCGGCCACCGCGACCACGTCGACCCGCAGCAGCCGGGCCTGCTCGGCCAGCAGCGCGACGCGCCCGCCGGCGGCGGACAGCGCGGTCACGCGGAAGCGGTCCGGGTTGCGCAGGGCGAGGTCGATGGCCTGGGTCCCGATGGACCCGGTCGACCCGAGGATGACGATGTCCCGGCGGCCGACCGCGGGATCGAAGAGGAGGTGCGGATCGGCGAGGGGGGCTGGGCTGTCGCTCATGCTCCCATTGTTGCCGCAACTCAGGTGCGGTTGGACACGGAGTCCCCTTGAATCACACCGGCCAACAGCTCCGGCAGCGTCCCGGCGAAGTCGGGGAGCGCGCGGGCGGCCCGCCACCAGGCGTCCGCGTCCGCGCCGAGGGCCTCGGCGAACAGCCGGTCGGCCTCCGCGCGGGCCGAGTGGACGGCCTCGGGACGGTCGTGGCGGTCGGGGTGATCGATGTCGCCGAGCCAGTGGTCCTCGTCCAGGGCCCAGCAGGCGGGCACCTTGTGGCGGATCACGTCGGCCCCGGTGAGCAGGCCGCGGTCCAGGCAGTCACGGACCCAGCGAATGTCCTCGCTGACCTGCTCCATCGGCACGGCCAGGCTGACCAGGGCCAGTTCGCGTTCCACCCCGCCGACCGGTTCGGGGCCGGTGAGGACGCCGGCCGATGGTGTCTCCCGCGCGGCCACCACCTCGACCAGTTCGGGCAGCGTGCCGCCGAAGCCGACCGCCCGCCGGCTCAGGATCGGCCACCAGCGCGGGTCGTCCCCCAGGGTGGGTCGCAGCACCCGGCGCACGGCAGACCGGACCTCGGCCTGTTCGGGCACGTTCCAGCGCAGCCCACCCGGGCCGGCCGGCAGGTTCGCCAGGAGCAGGGTCCGCCCGGCGGGAGCCACGCGGGAGACCAGCTCGTCGCAGGTCAGGAGCCCCATCCGGACGGCCCGTACGGCGGGGCGGTACCAACGGCGCCCCAACGTCTCCCCCGGCGCGCCGCGGAGCAGCGCGACGGACACGTCCAGGGGCAGGTCGCCGACCAGGAGCAGCGCCTCGATCGCGCCGGGCGGCAACGGATCGCGGGCGTGCCGGGCGCGCAGCAGTTCGGGGTCGAGGGTGTGCGGCAGCCGCAGCAGGGTGAGCGGGAGCCGGGGGCGGGCGCCGTGCGCGCGCAGCAGCCCGACCAGTTGATCGGTGTCCAGCGGGCCGGGGCCGATGCCGAGGGCGGCGAGGAGTTCCGGGCCGGGCGCGGGGCGGGCCGCGTACCGCGCGGGTCCGGGCAGGCCCGGCAGCGGGCGCCCGAACACGCGCGGGTTGCGGGCGACGGTCCGCCGGTCCTCGTCGCTGCCGTGCCGCAGCACGAGCGTGACGAGGGAGGCGGGCAGGTACTCGTCGCGGAGCAGGTACTTGCGGGTGGTGTCCTCCAGCCGACCCGTCAGGTCGGCGGTGACGGAGTCCGGTGCGTGGCGCAGCAGGTGCGCCACGCACCAGGCCAGCCGTCGGCTGTGACGGTCTTCCTCGGCCATCGCCATCGTTCCCGCCCGCCTCGTGCTCGTGCCGGTACTCGTACTCGTCCTGTGCGCGCGGGCCGGTCGCCCGGATCACTCGTCGTGTCCCGGCCCGCCATGATCCTCGCAGGTCAGCGCAGCGGACGGTGGACGTTTTCGCGGGTGGACGGGCCCGGGGTGGCGTCGGCGATCCACGGGCCGTCGCCCGAGGGGTCGAGGATGCCCTCCTCCAACCAGGTGTAGGTGCCGGACAGCACCCCGGCGACGACCTTGCCGTCCAGGTCGTCGGTGTTGGACCAGAGCCGCCCGAAGAGTTCCTCGACGCGGATCCGGGACTGTCGGCAGAAGGCGTCGGCGAGTTGGTAGGCCTCGCGGCCGTGGTCGCCGTCGGCGCGCAGGTGCTCGGCCCGCACACAGGCCGCGCTCATCGCGAAGAGTTCGGCGCCGATGTCCACGATCCGGCCGAGGAAGCCCTGCTTCGTCTCCATCCGCCCCTGCCAGCGGGACATGGCGTAGAACGTCGATCGGGCGAGTTTGCGGGAGGTCCGCTCGACGTAGCGCAGGTGGGTGGCGAGGTCGGGGTGGCCGTCGGGGTGGAACTCCCGGTAGGTGCCCGGCACCTGGCCGGCCCCGGTGGCGAGTCTGGGCAGCCAGCGGGCGTAGAACCCGGCGGCTCGGGCGCCTGCCTTGGCCTTGTCGCCGAGGGCCTTCTCGGGGTCGATGAGGTCGCCGGCCACCGACAGGTGGGCGTCCACCGCCTCCCGGGCGATGAGCAGGTGCATGATCTCGGTGGAGCCCTCGAAGATCCGGTTGATGCGCAGGTCGCGGAGCATCTGTTCGGCGGGGACGGCCCGCTCGCCGCGGGCGGCCAGCGACTCGGCGGTCTCGAAGCCGCGGCCGCCGCGGATCTGGACCAACTCGTCTGCCATCAGGCAGGCCATCTCGGAGCCGTAGAGCTTCGCGAGGGCGGCCTCGATGCGGATGTCGTTGCGGTCCTCGTCGGCCATCTGGGAGGCGAGGTCGACCACGGCCTCCAGGGCGAAGGTGGTGGCGGCGATGAAGGCGATCTTGGCGCCGACCGCCTCGTGCCGGGCGACCGGCCGGCCCCACTGCTCGCGCACGCCCGACCACTCGCGCGCGATCTTCAGACACCACTTGCCGGCGCCGACGCACATGGCGGGCAGCGAGAGGCGTCCGGTGTTCAGCGTGGTGAGCGCGATCTTCAGACCGGCGCCCTCGGCGCCGATCCGCTGGGCCGCGGGGACCCGCACCTGGTGGAAGCGGGTGACGCCGTTCTCCAGACCGCGCAGACCCATGAAGGCGTTGCGGTGCTCGACGGTGATGCCGGGCGAGTCCGCCTCGACCACGAAGGCGGTGATCCCGCCCCGGTGGTTCTCGCTCTTCGGTACCCGGGCCATGACGACGAGCAGGTCGGCGACCACCCCGTTGGTGGTCCAGAGCTTCACCCCGTCGAGGAGGTATTCGTCGCCGCTCTCGTCCGGTACCGCCGTGGTGGCCAGGCGGGCCGGGTCGGAACCCACGTCGGGCTCGGTGAGCAGGAAGGCGCTGATGGCGGTGGTGGCGCAGCGGGGCAGGTAGGTGTCCTTCTGCTCCCGGGTGCCGAACATCTTGAGCGGCTGGGGGACGCCGATCGACTGGTGGGCGGAGAGCAGGGCTCCGATGGCGGGGCTCACCGAACCGACGAGGGCGAGCGCCTTGTTGTAGTACACCTGGGTGAGGCCGAGGCCCCCGTACTTGGGGTCGATCTTCATCCCGAGTGCGCCGAGGTCCTTCAGTCCGCGCACGGTCTCGTCGGGGATCCTCGCCTCGCGTTCGATGCGGGCCCCGTCGATCTCGGTCTCGCAGAACTGCCGCAGCCGGGCCAGGAAGGCCTCGCCGCGCCGGACGTCCTCGTCGGCGGGCAGCGGATGGGGGTGGATCAGGTCGAGCCGGAACCGCCCGAGGAAGAGCTCCTTCGCGAAGCTGGGCTTGCGCCAGTCCTGTTCCCGGGCCGCTTCCGCGACCTGCCGTGCCTCGCGCTCGGTCACCTTGGGCTGAGTGCCGCTGGGCTGTGTTGCGGACATGAGAGGGGACTCACCTCGCCGCCGAAGTCGGTTGACTTTCCGGATACCGGTCGGTGCTACCTGGTGAGTGGTACCCGTTTCGTGCGCCCTGAAAAGGGGCGTCCGGCCGGGTGGGCGAAAAGGAGACGGCCGGAGCCCCCGCACAGTGGGCTCCGGCCGTCGGCTCATGGCCGTACGAGTGCGCTCAGATGTCCAGGCCGGTGAGGACCAGGACCCGCTCGTACGTGTAGTCGTCCATGGCGTAGCGGACGCCCTCGCGACCGACACCGGACTGCTTGACGCCGCCGTACGGCATCTGGTCGGCGCGGTAGGACGGCGCGTCGCCGACGATCACGCCGCCGACCTCCAGCTCGCGGTGCGCGCGGAACGCGACCTGGATGTCGCGGGTGAACACGCCGGTCTGCAGACCGAACTTCGAGTCGTTGACGGCGGCGAAGGCCTCGTCGACCCCGTCGACCTTCTGCAGCGTGAGGACCGGCCCGAAGACCTCCTCGACGGCGAGCGTGACACCGGCCGGCAGCTCCGCGACGACGGTGGGCTCGTACGAGGCACCCTCGCGCTTGCCGCCGGTGAGCAGCTTGGCGCCGGCGGCGACGGCCTCGTCCACCCAGGACTCGACGCGCTTGGCGGCGTCCTCGGAGACAAGGGGGCCGACGTCGGTGGCGGAGTCGGACGGGTCACCGGTGACCTGGGCACGGACCTTGGCGACGACCTTCTCGACGAGGCGGTCGTACACGGAGACGTCGGCGATCACGCGCTGCACCGAGATGCAGGACTGGCCGGCCTGGTAGTTCGAGAAGGTCGCGATACGGGTCGCGGCCCAGTCGATGTCGGCCTCGGAGGACCAGTCGGCGAGGACGACGGCGGCGGCGTTGCCGCCGAGCTCCAGGGTGCAGTGCTTGTGGGGCACCGACTGCTGGATGGCGTAGCCGACCGTGTCGGAGCCGGTGAAGGAGATGACGGGCAGGCGCTCGTCCTTGACCAGGGCGGGCATCTTGTCGTTCGCCACGGGCAGGACGGACCAGGAGCCGACCGGCAGGTCCGTCTCGGCGAGCAGCTCGCCGAGGATCAGGCCGGAGAGCGGGGTGGCCGGGGCCGGCTTCAGGATGATCGGCGCGCCGACGGCGATGGCGGGGGCCACCTTGTGGGCGCACAGGTTCAGCGGGAAGTTGAACGGCGCGATGCCGAGCACGGGACCCTTGACGAAGCGGCGGGTCAGCGCGAGCCGGCCGACGCCACCGGCGTCGGTGTCGAGGCGCTGGGCCTCTCCCCCGTTGAAGCGGCGGGCCTCTTCGGCGGCGAAACGGAACACGGACACCGCACGGCCGACCTCACCGCGGGCCCACTTGATGGGCTTGCCGTTCTCGGCGGAGATCAGCTGGGCGATCTCCTCGGTGCGCTCGGCGAGCCGCTTGGACACGTGGTCCAGGGCGGCGGCCCGTACGTGGGCGGGGGTCGCGGAGAACTCCGCCGTCACGGCGTGCGCCGCGGCCACGGCCTCTTCGACCTGCGCGTCGGTCGGCACGCTGACGGAGCCGACCAGGCGACCGTCCCACGGGGAGTGGACGTCGAAGCTGTCCTCGCCGGTGGCCAGGCGACCGGCGAGCCAGAAGGCGTGGGTGGAAGTCATGCGAATCCCGGCCCTTCGGAGTTGTGCGGTGGGGTCCTTGTCCCCACCACCGTAGGACTCCGCGGAGGATTCGTTGTTTATCCGGCATGGAGTACCCGCGGGCCGACCCGCGCCGCTTTGGCAGTGTCGGGGCCGCTCGCGCGGGCCGGGCGCCACTTCGACGAGACGGCCTAGGAGACGGTCGAGGCGGCCTTGAGGGCGAGCCAGAGTTCCATCCGGACGTCCGGATCGTCCAGGGAGCGGCCCAGGATCTCCTCCACCCGCTTCATCCGGTACCGCAGCGTGTGCCGGTGCACGCCCAGGTCCACCGCCGCCGCGTCCCACTGGCCGTGCCGGGAGAGCCAGGCCTGGAGCGAGGCCACCAGGTCGCCGCGACCCTTCGCGTCGTGTTCCCGCAGGGCCCGCAGCGTGCCGTCCGCGAAGGCCCGCACCGCGTCGTCGGCCAGCAGCGGCAGGACCGACCCCGCCGCCAGGTCCTCGTGCTCCACCATCGCCCGGCCGCGCCGTCGAGCCACGGCGAGTGCCTGGTCCGCCTGCTTGAAGGCCGCCGCCACGCCGGCGGCTCCGGCCGTTCCCGACAGCCCGATCACCAGTTCGTCCGGCTCCGGCCCGGTCGTGTCCCGGCCGCGCCGCGCCTCCAGCAGCTCCGCGTGTTCCGCGCACGCCCGTACCGCGGAACCGGCCTCGGCCGCCAGGACCACCAGCCGCCCCTCCTCGGGCACCACCAGCAGCGCCTCGCCGGTACGGGCCGCCGCCGACTCCACCGCGTCGGCCAGTTGGGCGAGACCCTCCGGTTGGGCCGTCCCCGTCAGGGCCGGCTCGGCCACCACGATCCGGAACGGGGACTCCAGGAGCGCCCCGTACAGATCCCCGGCGACGGCCAGCGCGCGCTCCGCCTCGCCGACGATCAGCATCCGCAGCACGGCGGCCCCCAGCCGGGACTCCGCGTCGTGCAGGGACCGGGACCGCTCGGTGGTGAGCGTCAGCAGGGCCACCGCCGAGTGCACGGCGTACCGCTCCGCCGTGCCCAGCGGGGCGCCGGTGCCCACCGCGAGCGCGCCCCGCGCCCGTCGCCCGGTGCCCAGCGACTGGAGTTCGACGCGGTCGTCGGAGCCACCCACCACGGCGCTCGCGGGCGCCGGCCGTTCCCGCAGCCGCTCCACGTCCGGGGTCAGCCGGGCCGCCCGGCGGGCCGCCCAGTCGGGAGCCGCCGCGACCACCGCGCCCGAGGTGTCGTACAGCGCGGCCCAGCCGTGCACGTGCGCCGCCAGCTTCGTCAGGAGTTCGGCGGGGCCGTCGGCCGACAGGGCGGCGCGGGTCAGCTCCCGCTGCGCCTCGAAACCGGCCGTCACGGCCCGGTACTGGTCGGCCGCGAGGGCCGCCGAGACGGCCTTGCTGATGGCGAGGAACGGGGTGCGGCGCGGCACCTCAAGCAGCGGCAGGTCCTCCGCCGCGGCCGCCTCGACCAGCGCCTGGGGGATCGCCTCGTAGTTGACGCCGATCGCGAAGCCGATGCCGACGACGCCGGAGGCCGCGAGCCTCCGTACGTACCGCCGCATCTCCTCGGGGTCCTCGGCGTCCAGTTTCATCGCGGTGATCAGCAGCAGTTCGCCGCCCTCCATATAGGGGACGGGGTCGGCGAGCTCGCTGACGTGGGCCCAGCGCACGGGCGTGTCGAGGCGGCCCTCCCCCGCCCGGACGCTGAGCTTGAGCGCCGAGTGCTGGACGAGCGAGGCGAGGGTGAGCGGCATCGGATACCAGGGGCCTTAGACGGAGGAGTGGGGCGGCGAGGAGGCCGGGACACGGAGCAGGGGGTGGGTTCGCCGTGTCGGGCAGGGAGCAGTTCACCGGGTCGGGCGAAGGGTATTTCGCCGTGGCGTATGAACGACTCCCCTCGATTCTGCCACCTCGTACGGGTCCGCTCAGCTCGATCCGGCCAGCCTGACCAGCAGGGGCGCGGCCCGCTCCCCCCGGACCGAGGTCAGCGACAGCACGGCGTGGTCCGGCGGCACGGCGTGCGCCAGGTCGGACGCCGACCAGCGCTCGCGCTCCACCTGCCGCACGGTCACCGCGTCCGTGGTCACGGCCTTGCCCGTGACCAGCTTCCGGAAGGCGTGGATGGCCCGGGTCAGGGGCTGGTCGGCGAAGACCGTCCGGTGGGTGACGTCACGCGTCTCCACCCACTCCGTGCCCCAGGCCTCGGCGAACCGCTTCCCGTCCCAGGTGGTGACCCCGGAGAAGGCCATCCGACAGCCCACCGCGCCCAGCAACGGGGTCCGCAACCCGTCCGGCACGTCGTCGAGGGTGCGCAACGTCAACAGCACTCCCGCGTTCGCCGACCTCAGCCGCTGCACGCCGCGCACGGTCTCCGGGGTCAGGGTGTGCGAGGCGTCGTCGAAGGCCAGGAACGCGAAGAGCGAGCGGTCCGCACGGGCCGCGACGGAGGCGTTGAACTGGGCGAGCAGCAGCCGTGCCAACATCCGCGACGCGCCCGCGTGCCCCCGCTCGGGAAGGTCCACCCGGACCCGGATGGGATGCTCCATCGCCCGTACCGAGAACGGCCGGCTCTGCCCGGAGGTGTCGAAGAACCCGTGGAAGGCGGGCCGGTCCAGCAGGGCCAGCCGGTCGGCGAGCGCCGGAGCGGGGTCGCCCGGGGCCCCGTTCTGCCGGCCGCGGGCGTCGAGCTCGCGCAGCATCGCGGGCTGCCCGGCGCTGTCCAGGTCCCGGCGCAGCGCGTCCAGCGCGTCACCGACGGGGTCGAGGAGGTCGCGCAGCTCCGGCACGGAGGGGAAACGCCCGTGGGCCGTGTGGAACGGCCCGAGCAACTGGGCGAGGGCCGTCGCGGCGCGCCGCACGTCGGCCCCGGGGACGTCCCCTACGAAGGCCTCGGCGAGCAGACCGGCCGCCTCGTCGGGGTCGGTGGTACCTCCGTACAGGTCGAGGTCGTGGACGGACTCCGGATCGCCGATCCGGACCACGATGTCGTACGCCGAGTCCGGACCGAGCCGGGCACCCGCCGAGCCGACGGCGATGACGGCTGCCTGCCCGGCCAGCGCCTGGAGCGCCAGAGCCTCCACCACGGGGCGGACCAGGTGGCGGGTCTTGCCGGAGCCGGAGGGCCCGACCGCCACCAGCGAGGTGCCGAGCACCTCGGGATCGAGGGCGAGGGCGGTCCCGCGCCGAGCCCAGGGATTGCGCTCCCCGTCCTCCACCGTGCCGAGCAGCACCTGCCGGGTCAGCAGATCGTGCCGCGCGGCCCGCACGGGCAGGTCCCGCGCCCCGGAGGGGTGCGCACAGGCCCCCGCGCCGTGGTCCCGAACGGCGGCGGCGAAGGCCCGCGCGCGCGAAGGATCGACGCGCACGGACTCCCAGGCGCGGCGGATCCGGGCGTAGTCCACGTCGTTCATCCGCCCGGCCCCGATCTCCCCGCCCAGCCGATCGGCCACCTCCCCGAGCCCGGCGCCACGCAGCTCGTTGAAGGCGACGGGGTCGTCGGGGGTGGCGGCAGTGGCCTCCCGCAGCATCTGGGACGTGTCGGCCATCGTGGGCCTACGAGCCAGGCGGACGAAGAACACGATGACGGACCCATAGATGAGGAGGTAGAGCAGGACCGCGACGATCAGGGTCCACTGCGCACCCATCCCATGAGGCAGATGCCCGAAAGCCAATCCCTCGACGGGCACGGTCTCGGTCCAGATGAGCATCATCACGAACAAGGCAACTGCGGCAATGCCCGCTCTGCGCGCCTGCGGGCCTCGGGTCGCGACGAGCCGATCGAAGGCGAGAGCCCAGGAACCGAGTCGCTTGAACCACACGACGAGTGCGCCGGTCAGCAGGAGCAGGTAGACCTGCTCGGCAGCGACGCCCCGGCCGTCCTTGGCAGCGCCGCCCAGCTCCCACCAATCACGAGGCGTGAAGAGCTTCACCGGCACGGTCGCATAGGGGATGTACCCGTTGCTCAGCAGGGACCAGAGCAGCACGCAGGCAAGGAAGGAGATGACGGCCCCACTGAGCAGCGACCGGTCCGAGGCCGGCTCGGCCTCCGCCCCCTCCCGCGGCCGGTATCCGAAGCGCCAGACTCCCGGCTCGGCCTTCGGGCGTGGCGTGCGCGCCCAGTCCGCCAGCGGGACGCCGGCCGCGCCGTGCCCGGCCCCCGCCCCCGGCGCGTGTGTCGGCTTCGGGGGGACTCCCGGCGGGCCCGCCGGTCTCGGCACGTGGTCCGCGCGGACCGACTGCCCCTCGTACGCACCGTCGGTGTTCATGAACCCCTTGCCCCCTGCCCGTTCACTGCGCTGCGCTGCGCGCTCAATCTAGTGGCCGCGGGCGCCCCGGGGCCCGTACCCCGTCATGATCCACACGACACGCGCCGCCGCAGCGGCAAGGCCGTCCCGGACGCGCGCCGCGGCCGTCCTATGGCCGTCCCGGACAAGGACACGCGCGCACCACTCCCTAACGGAGCATGCAGGACCACCGTCCCCGGGCCTAGCCTGCGGACAAAGACACAAGTGCGTCCGAAAACACCCCCAGGAGCCCTCTATGACCGCTGTCCCGCAGGAGCGCCGCATCGTCACCGCGATCCCCGGCCCCAAGTCGCAGGAGCTGCAGGCCCGCCGCCTCGCGACGGTGGCCGGTGGCGTGGGCTCCGTGCTTCCCGTCTTCACGGCCCGCGCGGGCGGCGGCATCATCGAGGACATCGACGGCAACCGCATGATCGACTTCGGTTCCGGCATCGCCGTGACCTCGGTGGGCGCCTCCGCCGAGGCCGTCGTGCGCCGCGCCTCCGCGCAGCTCGCCGACTTCACCCACACCTGTTTCATGGTCACGCCGTACGAGGGTTACGTCGAGGTATGCGAGGCCCTGGCCGAGCTGACCCCGGGCGACCACGCCAAGAAGTCCGCGCTGTTCAACTCCGGCGCCGAGGCCGTCGAGAACGCCGTCAAGATCGCCCGTTCGTACACCAAGCGTCAGGCCGTCGTCGTCTTCGACCACGGCTACCACGGGCGTACGAACCTGACGATGGCGCTGACCTCGAAGAACATGCCGTACAAGCAGGGCTTCGGCCCGTTCGCGCCCGAGGTCTACCGCGTCCCGGTCGCGTACGGCTACCGCTGGCCCACCGGCGCCGAGAACTGCGGCCCCGAGGCCGCCGCGCAGGCGATCGACCAGATCAACAAGCAGATCGGCGCCGACAACGTCGCCGCGATCATCATCGAGCCGGTCCTCGGCGAGGGCGGCTTCATCGAGCCGGCCAAGGGCTTCCTCCCGGCGCTGGTGAAGTTCGCCAATGACAACGGCATCGTGTTCGTCGCCGACGAGATCCAGTCCGGCTTCTGCCGTACCGGCCAGTGGTTCGCGTGTGAGGACGAGGGCATCGTCCCGGACCTGATCACCACCGCCAAGGGCATCGCGGGCGGTCTGCCGCTCGCCGCCGTGACCGGCCGCGCCGAGATGATGGACTCCGTGCACGGCGGTGGCCTGGGTGGCACCTACGGCGGCAACCCGGTGGCGTGCGCCGGTGCGCTCGGTTCGATCGAGACCATGAAGGAGCTCGACCTCAACGCCGCGGCGAAGAAGATCGAGTCCGTCATGAAGACCCGCCTGACGGCCATGCAGGAGAAGTACGACATCATCGGCGACATCCGCGGCCGCGGCGCCATGATCGCGATCGAGCTCGTCAAGGACCCGGTCTCCAAGACCCCGTTCCCGGAGGCGGCCGGCGCGCTCGCCAAGGCCTGCCACGCGGAGGGCGTGCTCGTCCTCACCTGTGGCACCTACGGCAACGTGCTTCGCTTCCTCCCCCCGATCGTCATCGGCGAGGACCTGCTGAACGAGGGCCTGGACGTCCTCGAGGCCGCATTCGCGGGCATCTGAGCGATTACCCGAACACAGTGACCCACCCCTACCGGCGGTAACGGTCGGACACTGTGAAGAACGTGTGGGGGGCCGATGGCGGGAGCGCGATCCCGCTGCCGGCCCCCTTCGGGTTGGCGTACGGTTTCTGCAGATGAGTGAGACACCCCGCTCACGGGAAACCGAGGGCGACACCAGTACCGGGCTTCCCCAGCGCCGTATTGGGCATGCGTTCGCGCACACTCCTCACCGATCGGACAGCCGTTCGCCCCAAACCCCCCGGGGCGCCCGGCGACCCGATCCGGGCGGCCGTCCCGGAACCATCCCCCCTGTTCCGGGACGGCCGGCCACTTCCCTCGCGCCCGTCGGCGCCCTCTCCGCCCTCTGCGCGGTGCTCTTCGCGCTCATCACCTGGCAGGTCCTCGCCTCCGGACCGCTGCTGGTGCCCGACGAGGACTTCAGCCGCGCCGTCGTCCGCACGGTCCCCGACTCGGTCACCGAGCGCCTCTCGGACCTCGGCAACATCCCGGTCGCGCTGCCCGTCCTGGTCCTGGCGATGGCCTACGCCGCCTGGCGCGGTCGCCGCCGCGCCGCGCTGACGGCGGGGCTGGCCATGATCGCGGTTCCCGCGCTGATCGTGCCGCTCAAGGAGTGGACCGCCCGCCCCGGCCCCCTGGAGCCCTGGGCCGCCGGCTACTTCCCCTCCGGCCACACGGCCACCTCCCTGGTGGCGTACGTGGGCGCGGCCCTGCTGATCGCCCCGTACACACGGCGGCGCTGGCCGATCCCCCTCGCGCTCGCCCTGGCCGCGCTGACTGCGGTGGGCCTGGTCCTGCGCGGCTTCCACTGGCTGCTGGACGTGGTGGCCAGCGTCTTGATGTGCACGCCCCTGCTGCTCGTCGTCCGCCGGGCCGCGCGGACCGGCGGACGACGAGAGACCGACCGCGAGGCCGACCGCGACAACCACCCCGATGCCGACGGAGAGACCGGCCGAGTGACGGCCGAGTGACCGACGCGGAGGGTGGCCGGGCGGGCTGAGCCCGAGCCGGAAGGGCTCGATCCCGCCGCCCCCGCCGCCCCCGCATCCGTCCGCATCCGTCCGCATCCGTCCATCAGCCGCCGAAGTACCCGTCGAAGTTCCGGGAGAACTCCCAGCCCCCGAAGCGGTCCCAGTTGATCGACCAGGTCATCAGGCCGCGCAGCGTCGGCCAGGTGCCGTGGGTCTGGTACGTCCCGCAGTCGGTCTTCTTCGTCAGGCAGTTCAGCGCCTTGTTCACCTCCGCGGGCGAGGTGTGGCCGTTGCCCGCGTTGGTCGTGGCCGGCAGGCCGATGGCGACCTGGTCCGGGCGCAGGGCCGGGAAGACCCGGGCGGTGTTCCCGGCGACGGGGAAGCCGGTGAGCAGCATGTCGGTCATGGCGATGTGGAAGTCGGCGCCGCCCATGGAGTGGTACTGGTTGTCGAGGCCCATGATCGAGCCGGAGTTGTAGTCCTGGACGTGCAGCAGGGTGAGGTCGTCGCGCAGGGCGTGGATCACCGGGAGGTAGGCGCCGGCGCGCGGGTCCTGACCGCCCCAGGGGCCCGAGCCGTAGTACTGGTGACCGAGTTGGACGAAGAAGGTCTCGGGGGCCATGGTCAGGACGAAGTCCGGACCGTACCTGGCCTTGAGGGTCTTGACGGCGGAGATCAGGTTGACGATCACCGCGGTGGTGGGGGCGCGGAAGTCGGTGTCGCCGGTGGCCAGGGAGAGGGAGTGGCCTTCGAAGTCGATGTCGAGGCCGTTGAGCCCGTACTCGTCGATGATCTTGCTGACGGAGGAGACGAAGGCGTCGCGGGCGGCCGTGGTGCCCAGTTGGACCTGGCCGTTCTGGCCGCCTATCGAGATCAGGACCTTCTTGCCGGCCGCCTGTTTGGCCTTGATGGCCGCCTTGAACTCCGCGACCGATTCGACGTTCGGGCACTCGCCGACCGGGCACGGCGAGAAGCGGATGTCGCCCGAGGTCACCGAGGTCGGTTCGCCGAAGGCCAGGTTGATGACGTCCCACGACGCGGGCACGTCCGCCATCCGCATGTAGCCGGAGCCGTTGGCGAAGCTCGCGTGGAGGTAGCCGACCAGGGCGTGGGCGGGCAGTCCCGGGTTGCCGGGGTTGCCCGGGTCACCGCCTCCCCCGCCGGTGGTGGTCACCGTGACGGGGGCGCTCTTCGGGGACTCGCCCGCCGCGTTCACGGCGCTGACCTGGAAGGTGTAGGCGGTGGACGCGGTCAGGCCGGTGACCGTCGCCGAGGGGCCGGGGACGGTCAGCGCGGCGGCGCCCGCGCGGTGGACCTTGTACGACGTGGCGCCCTGCGCGGCCGCCCAGGAGAGGTTCACCGCGCTCGACGAGGCGGCGGACGCGGTGAGGCCGGTGGGGGCGGCCGGGGGCTGGGGTTGGGTCTGGCCCGGGTCCGGGCCGACGAGGGTGACGTCGTCCGTGAAGTGGGCGGGCTGCCCGTACCAGCCGTGGGTGTACACCGTCACCGAGGTGGTGGCGGCGCCCGTGCGGAAGGTGGTGCTCAACTGCTTCCAGGCGCCCGGGGTCTGCGTCCAGACGGACACGTCGGTGGTGCCGGTCCCGGTCGCGCCGAGGTAGACGTACGCGCCCTGCACCCACGCGCTGAGCGTGTACGTGGAGTCCGGCTTGACGGTGACGGTCTGGGCGCAGCGCGCGTTGTCCTGGCCGGCCGGGGTGGCCTTGAGGGCGGAACTCCCGCCGTGGACGGGGGCGGTGACGACGGCGGCGCCGCCGCCCGGGCAGTTCCAGCCGTCGAGTCCGGCCTCGAAGCCGCCGTTGCGCGCCAGATCGGCGTCGGCGGCCGCGGCCGGCGGGCCCGCGGCGAGGAGACCGGCCACCGCGAGGGCGGCGGTCGTAAGGAGGGACAGGGTTCTGTTGGCGACCCTGCGGGGTGCGCGCACAACTGCCTCCGGTGCGTGGGGGGATGGAGGGGAGCGGCGCCCAAGATGGTCCAGACCAATGCCCTTGTCAAGGTGTTCGACCCTCCTCCGCCGCGACCAGCGCCGCCGCCTCGTGCATCGCGAGTTCCAGCACCGCCGGGTCGGTGAGCGTTCCGCGGCCGTCCGGGAGCACCACCCAGCGGACCCCGCCGGTCGCCCGGCCCGGGTACGGGACGACGATCCAGGCGCCGTGCCCGGCCCCCCGCACGCCCGTGCCGAGCCAGCGGGAGGCGGTGCCGGCGGGCACGAAGAAGCCCAGCCTGGACTCGCCGTCGGCGAGCACCGGGCCGGGCCGGTCGATGAGCAGGGTCAGTACGTCGAGGGTGGCCTGCCCCAGCGCCCCCGGCAGGATCAGCACGTCCCAACGCCGGCCGGCGGGCAGGAGCGCGACCCCGAAGGGGTTGCGCTCCCATTCCCACCGGCAGGCGTCGGGATCCGGTGCCACCGACACCAGCCACTCCACTGCCGTCTTGTCCTCGGGGGTCGTCATCGCCCGGTCTCCGTTCGCTGTCGCTCGGTGAAGGGTTCTCACCGGGAGAGAGCGGGGCGGGACTCGGCTATGACGCGGGTTTCGCCACCCCGTGGCAGTGAAGCGGGTCACACGGCGATCGACCGAGTGCGCCGGGCGTGCGGCCCTCGATCAACCGACAACCCGATCAACCGACAACCAGGGCGACGGGTCGACGTCCGGCCCTGCCGGCGGCGGTTCAGCTGTCGAAGCCCAGACCGAGGCGGTCCAGCGCCTTGAGCCACAGGTTCCGCCGTCCGCCGCGGGCGTCCGCTCGGGCCAGCGACCACTTCGTCAGCGTGATCCCGGTCCAGGCGAACGGCTCCGGCGGGAACGGCAGCGGCTTCGACTTCACCATCTCCAGCTCGGTCCGCTCCGTGGTGGCGCCGTCGAGCAGGTCCAACATCACCTCGGCGCCGAAGCGGGTGGCCCCCACCCCGAGTCCGGTGTAGCCGGCGGCGTAGGCGACCTTGCCGGAGTGCGCGGTGCCGAAGAAGGCGGAGAAGCGCGAGCAGGTGTCGATCGCCCCGCCCCAGGCGTGGCTGAACTTCACGCCCTCCAACTGCGGGAACGCCGTGAAGAAGTGCTGCGCGAGCTTCAGGTACGTCTCGGGGCGGTCGTCGTACGCGGAGTCGAGCCGGCCCCGGTAGGGGTAGATGGCGTCGTAGCCGCCCCACAGGATGCGGTTCTCCGGGGTGATGCGGAAGTAGTGGAACTGGTTGGCGCTGTCGCCCAGTCCCTGCCGGTTCGTCCAGCCGATGGCCTTGAGCTGGTCGGCGGTGAGCGGCTCGGTCATCAGCGCGTAGTCGTACACCGGGACCGTGAGGGGTCGGATCCGCTTGACCAGCGAGGGGAAGATGTTGGTGCCCAGGGCCACTCGGCGGGCGAAGACCCGGCCGTAGGGGGTGCGGACGGCCATTCCGGCGCCCGAGGGGGCCAGGGAGAGGCCGCGGGTGTTCTCGTAGATCCGCACGCCGAGGTCCGTGCATGCCTTCTTCAGGCCCCACGCGAGTCTGGCGGGGTTGACCATCGCCACGCCGTCGGTGTCCCACAGACCCGCGAGGAAGGTCGGCGAGTCCACCTCGGCGCGCACCTCGTCGCGGTCGAGCCAGCGCGCACCGCCCGCCAGGCCCAGTTTCTGGGCCTCCTCGTGCAGTTCGCGCAGCTCCTCGACCTGGTGGGGCTCGGTGGCGACGTCGATCTCGCCGGTCCGCTCGAAGTCGCAGTCGATGCCGTACCGGGCGACGGCCGCCTCGATCTCGTCGAGGTTGCGGGCGCCCAACTCCTCCAGCTTGGCGAGTTCGCCGGGCCAGCGGGCCATGCCGTTGGCGAGGCCGTGGGTGAGGGAGGCGGCACAGAAGCCGCCGTTGCGGCCGGAGGCGGCCCAGCCCGCCTCCTTGGACTCGATCAGGACGACGTCCCTCGCGGGGTCGCGCTCCTTGGCGATCAGCGCGGTCCACAGGCCGCTGTACCCGCCGCCGATGACCAGCAGGTCGCAGGCCTCGTCGGAGGTCAGCGCCGGCAGCGCGGCCGGCTTGCCGGGGTCGTCCAGCCAGTACGAGACCGGCAGTGCTTCGGAAAGGGATTGCGCAACGCTTCGCATGGCGGCTGGGGCCATGGCTTCCAACTCCCTACAGAGTTACTTGGGCTGTGCTTTCTTGCGGCGGTTCCCGACCATCTGGCCGGTGAGCACCACCAGCACCGCGATGACGAACATCGCCGTGCCGATGACGTTGATCTGCACGGGCGTACCGCGTTGGGCCGATCCCCACACGAACATGGGGAAGGTGACGGTGTTGCCCGAGTTGAAGTTGGTGATGATGAAGTCGTCGAACGAGAGCGCGAAGGACAGCAGCGCGCCCGCCGCGATCCCGGGGGCCGCGATGGGCAGGGTGACCCGCAGGAAGGTCTGCACCGGGCCCGCGTAGAGGTCGCGGGCGGCCTCCTCCAGGCGCGGGTCCATCGACAGGACGCGCGCCTTGACGGCGGCGACGACGAAGCTGAGGCAGAACATGATGTGGGCGATGAGGATCGTCCAGAAGCCCAGTTGGATGCCCATGTTGAGGAAGAGGGCGAGCAGCGAGGCGGCCATCACGATCTCGGGCATGGCCATGGGCAGGAAGATCAGCGAGTTGACGGCGCCGCGTCCCCGGAAGCGGTAGCGGACCATCGCGAAGGCGATGGCCGTGCCCAGGCAGGTCGCCGCCAGGGTGGACCAGAGCGCGATCTGGAGCGACAGCGAGAGCGAGCCGCACAGGTCGGCGACCCCGCAGGGGTCCTTCCACGCGTCGAGGGAGAACTCCTGCCAGGCGTAGTTGAACCGGCCGGCCGGGTTGTTGAAGGAGAACACGGTGACGACGATGTTCGGCAGGATCAGGTAGGCGAGCGTGCCGAGGCCCGCGATCACGACGAGGTTGCGGCGGAGCCACGTGGTGGTGGTGCGCATCAGACCAGGTCCTCCGTCCCCGCTCGGCGGATGTAGATGGTGACCATGATCAGCACGATGGCCATGAGGATGAAGGACAGCGCGGCCGCCGTCGGGTAATCGAGGATCCGCAGGTACTGCGACTGGATGACGTTGCCGATCATCCGGGTGTCCGTGGAGCCGAGCAGTTCCGCGTTGACGTAGTCGCCGCTCGCGGGGATGAAGGTGAGCAGGGTCCCGGAGACCACGCCCGGCATCGAGAGCGGGAAGGTCACCTTGCGGAAGACCGTGGCGGGGCGGGCGTAGAGGTCCCCCGCGGCCTCGTGGAGGCGGGTGTCGATCCGCTCCAGGGAGGTGTAGAGCGGAAGGATCATGAAGGGGAGGAAGTTGTACGTCAGACCGCAGACGACCGCGAGCGGCGTGGCCAACACCCGGTCGCCCTCGGTCATGCCCAGCCAGCTGGTGACGTCCAGGAAGCCGACGGAGTTGAGGACGTCCACGACCGGGCCGCCGTCGGCGAGGATCGTCTTCCAGGCCAGGGTGCGGATCAGGAAGCTGGTGAAGAACGGGGCGATCACCAGTACCAGCAGAAGGTTTCTCCACCGGCCCGCCTTGAAGGCGATCAGATAGGCCAGCGGGTACCCCAACAGCAGGCACAGGACGGTCGCGGTACCGGCGTACAGCAGGGAGCGCAGGAACTGCGGGAGGTAGTCCGCGAAGGCGTCCCAGTACGTCTGGAAGTGCCAGGTGACCTTGAAGCCCTCTTCGAGGGAGCCCGTCTGCACCGAGGTCGAGGCCTGGTAGACCATCGGCAGCACGAAGAACACCAGCAGCCACAGGATGCCCGGCAGCAACAGCCAGTACGGGATCAGGCGCTTGCGCATCGACGGCTTGTGGACCGGGGGCTCGGTCGGGGCGGGCGCCTGCGGCGGCGCGACGGTGGTGGTCACGCGGACTCCTCGACCGTCTCGATTCCCGCGTCGATGTCCTGGGCGGCGTCGAGGCCGAAGGTGTGCGCCGGGTTCCAGTGCAGGATCACCTCGGCGCCCGGGACCAGGCGGGCGTCACGTTCGATGTTCTGCGCGTACACCTCCAGTTCGGGGCAGACCCGGCTGTCGATGACGTACTGGGTGGACACCCCGATGAAGGAGGAGTCCGCTATTCGGCCCGCGACCTTGTTCCGGCCGGCGCCGATGGTGTGTTCCTCGTCCGCGGGCACCAGGGAGATCTTCTCGGGACGCACCCCGACCAGCAGCTTCTCGCCGGCGCGGGGTGTGGTCGAACATCGCGCGGCGGGCAGCCGGAGCTTCGTGTCCGCGCTCGACACGAGGATGTCCGCGGAGCCGGCCTCCAACACCTCGGCCTCGATGAGGTTGGAGGTGCCGAGGAAGTTCGCGACGAAGGTGGTCTTCGGGTTCTCGTACAGCTCCGCGGGGGCGCCGAGCTGCTCGACGCGGCCGCCGTTCATCACCGCGACCGTGTCGGCCATGGTCATGGCCTCCTCCTGGTCGTGCGTGACGTGCACGAAGGTGATGCCCACCTCGGTCTGGATCCGCTTGAGCTCCAGTTGCATCTGGCGGCGCAGTTTGAGGTCGAGGGCGCCGAGGGGTTCGTCGAGGAGCAGTACCTGGGGGTGGTTGATGAGCGCGCGGGCGACCGCCACGCGCTGCTGCTGGCCTCCGGAGAGTTGGTGCGGCTTGCGCCCGGCGAACTGGCCCAGTTGGACCAGCTCCAGCATCTCGTCCACCTGCTTCTTCACGGACTTGATGCCGCGGCGGCGCAGCCCGAAGGCGACGTTCTCGGAGACGTCGAGGTGCGGGAAGAGCGCGTAGCTCTGGAAGACGGTGTTGACCGGGCGCTTGTATGGCGGCAGGTCGGTGACCTCGCGGTCGCCGAGGCTGACGGTGCCGGTGGAGGGCTCCTCCAGTCCGGCGATCATGCGCAGGGTGGTGGTCTTCCCGCAGCCCGAGGCGCCGAGCAGCGCGAAGAAGGAACCCTGGGGGATGGTGAGGTCCAGCGGATGCACGGCGGTGAAGGAGCCGTAGTGCTTGCTGATCCCGGCGAGGCGGACGTCGCCGCCCGCGGTCTTGTCAGTCATGGGTCGCGGCCTTCGGTGGTGGTATTCGGAAGGGTGCGGAATCGCGGGTGCCGGCGGCGGCCGGTGCGCGAGTGCGCCGGCGGCGGCGCCGTCGTGGGTGCGTGCCGGTTTCGGTGCCGAGGGGGCGGCGGGGTCGGTCAGGCGCCGATGAGCTTGGCGAACTTCTCCTCGTACGCCGTCTCTTCCTCGGAGCTGAGGGAGCGGAAGGCGTGGGACTTGGCGGTCATCGCCTTGTCCGGAACGATCAGGGGGTTCTCCGCGAGCTCGGGATCGATCTTCGCCAGCTCGTCCTTGACTCCCTCGACGGGGCAGACGTAGCTGATGTACGCGGCCAGTCGGGCGGCGACCGGGAGCTCGTAGTAGTAGTCGATGAGCCGCTCGGCGTTGGCCTTGTGCCGGGCCTTGGTGGGGACCAGCAGGTTGTCGCTGGAGGTGATGTACCCGGCCGCGGGGATCGCGTACTTGATGTCCGGGTTTCCGGCCTGCAGTTGGATGACGTCGCCCGCCCAGGCGAGGCAGGCGGCGAGGTCGCCCTTGTCGAGGTCGGCGGTGTAGTCGTTGCCGGTGAAGCGCCGGATCTGCTTCTTGTCCACGCCCTTCTGGAGTCGGCCGATGGCCTGGTCGTAGTCGGCCGTGGTGAAGTTCGCCGGGTCCTTGCCCTGGTCGAGGAGGGTCATGCCGACGCTGTCGCGCATCTCCGTCAGGAAGCCGACCCGACCCTTGAGGGTGGGGTCGTCGAGCAACTGGGTGACGGAGTCGACCGTCTTGCCGCCGGTGGCCTTGGAGTTGTAGGCGATGACGGTGGAGATGCCGGTCCACGGGTAGCTGTGGGAGCGGCCCGGGTCCCAGTCGGGGCTGCGGAACTGCGGGGAGAGGTTGGCGTAGGCGTGCGGGAGGCGGGCGGGGTCCAGCTTCTGCGCCCAGCCGAGTCTGATGATGCGCGCGGCGAGCCAGTCGGTGACGACGATCAGGTCGCGGCCGGTGTCCTGGCCGGCCGCGAGCTGTGGGCGGATCTTGCCGAAGAACTCGACGTTGTCGTTGATGTCCTCGGTGTACTTGACCTTGATGCCGGTCCGCTTGGCGAACTCCTCCAGGGTGGGACGGCTCTTCTCGTCGTCGCTGGTGTCCATGTACTCGGTCCAGTTGGAGAAGTTGATCTCCTTCTCCTGTTCCGAGCGGTCGTCGGACGCCGCCGCCGTGCCGTCCTGCCGTTGGGCGGGCGGGATTCCGCAACCGCTCAGGGCCGACAGGCCGCCGAGGGTGAGCGCCCCCACTCCGGAGGCGCGCAACAGCGAACGGCGGGTGAGGGCGCCGCGCCCGCTGGTGAGGCTGCGGCGTATCGCGTTGAGTTGCGGCGCCGAGAGACGCTCGGGCTCGAACTGCTCCATGGACTGTGCCCTTTCGGGTGGCAGGGCCGCCGGCGGCGGCGTCGTGGCTATCGGTCCCCGAAGATCGTGCGGTGCCAGTCCTTCGCGGCGACCGCGGTGTTGTCGTACATCACGTGCTTGACCTGCGTGTACTCCTCGAAGGAGTAGGAGCTCATGTCCTTTCCGAAGCCACTGGCCTTGTAGCCCCCGTGAGGCATCTCGCTGATGATCGGGATGTGGTCGTTGACCCAGACGCAACCCGCCTTGAGCTCGCGGGTGGCCCGGTTGGCCCGGTAGAGGTCCCGGCTCCAGGCGGAGGCCGCGAGTCCGTACGGGGTGTCGTTGGCCAGTGCGAGGCCCTCGTCGTCGGTGTCGAACGGCAGGACCACGAGGACCGGCCCGAAGATCTCGGACTGGACGACCTCGCTGTCCTGGGCCGCGCCGGAGATCAGGGTCGGCCGGTAGTACGCCCCGCCGGCCAGGTCTCCCCCGGGGCTCTCGCCGCCGGTGACGACCGTGGCGTAGGAGCGGGCGCGCTCGACGAACCCGGCGACGCGGTCGCGCTGGGCGTGCGAGACCAGCGGGCCGAGGTCCGTGGTGGGCGCGAAGGGGTCGCCGAGGCGGACGGTCTCCATCAGCTCGGCGACCCGCGCGACGAAGGCGTCGTGCAGGGGGCGCTGGACGTACGCGCGGGTGGCGGCGGTGCAGTCCTGGCCGGTGTTGATGAGGGAGGCGGCGACGGCTCCGTGCGCGGCGGCCTCCAGGTCGGCGTCGTCGAAGACGAGGAAGGGGGCCTTCCCGCCGAGCTCCAGGTGGAGCCGCTTGACGGTGGCGGTGGCGATCTCGGCGACCCGCTTGCCGACGGCGGTCGAGCCGGTGAACGAGGTCATGACGACGTCCGGGTGTCCGACGAGGTGCTCCCCCGCCTCCCGGCCGGCGCCGGTGACGATGTTGATCACGCCGTCGGGCAGGCCCGCGTCCTTGGCCGCCTGGGCGAACATCAGGGAGGTCAGCGGGGTCAGCTCGGCGGGCTTCAACACGATGGTGTTGCCCGCGGCGATGGCCGGGAGGATCTTCCAGGCGGCCATCTGGAGCGGATAGTTCCAGGGGGCGATGGAGCCGACCACCCCGATGGCCTCGCGGCGCACGTAGGAGGTGTGGTCGCCGGAGTACTCGGCGGCGGCCTGCCCCTGGAGGTGGCGGGCGGCGCCCGCGAAGAAGGCGGTGTTGTCGATGGTCCCCGGTACGTCGAACTCCGTGGACAGCTTGAGCGGCTTGCCGCACTGGATCGACTCGGCGTGGGCGAAGTCGTCGGCCTGCTCGGCCAGTACGGCGGCCAGCCGGTGCAGCGCGTCCGAGCGCTCCCCGGGGGTGGCTGCGGACCAGGCCGGGAAGGCCCTCTTGGCGGCGGCCACGGCCTCGTCCACGTCCGCGGTGCCCGCGAGTTCGTAGGTGAGGACCTCCTCGCCGGTGGCCGGGTCGATCACGGTGTGTGACTGACCGGAGGTGCCGGCCCTGAGCCTGCCGTCGATGTACTGCGCGCCGTCCGCGAAGCGGTCCTTGACCTGGAAGCGGTTGCCCATCACGCTCTCACGCTCTCCGTAGCTACAGTTCGGACTACAGCCCGAATTGAGTGCCGATCCTGACAGAGGCAGGGGCCCCGGCCAAGTGATTCCGTTGTTGCCTTTTGATTACGCGACGGAATCGGTCGACCATGTGTCGAGGCACGCCGAAAATCCCGTACGAAGTGTCCGTGGCGACTGCCAGACTCGCGTGCATGGAGACGATCGACGCATTGATCAAGCAGGTCAGCCAGGGTGAACGGCCCAAGTTCCTGCCGTTCTGGGGGCACCGACCGCGAACGGACGGGACGCTCGGCCCGAGCTGCCTCAGCCAGTGGTGGCCTTCCGCCTTCACTGTGGGTGAGGTCCGGTACGCCACCGCCGAACACTGGATGATGGCCGGCAAGGCCCGGATATTCGGGGACGCCGAGGCGGAGCGCGCCGCGCTGGAGGCCGACACCCCGGCCGAGGCGAAGAAGGCCGGACGCCTCGTCCGCGACTTCGACAACGCGGTCTGGGAGCGGGAGCGGTTCGCGCTGGTCGTGGAGGGCAGCGTGCACAAGTTCGGCTCCGATCCGGCGCTGCGCGGATACCTGCTCGGCACCGGGAACCGGGTGCTCGTGGAGGCGAGCCCGATGGACCGGATCTGGGGCATCGGACTGGCGGCCGACGACGAGCGGGCCCTGGACCCGGCCCGGTGGCGCGGGCTGAACCTGCTCGGCTTCGCCCTCATGGAGGCCCGGGACCGGCTGCGGACGGACACCGCGTGACGGGTCCGGGCATACCCGGTCGACGCCGGGTCGCCGCGGTGATCATCCGGGACGGCTGCGTGCTCATGGTGCGGGAGCGGGGCACGGGCCCCACCGGTCGACACGACGGGCCGGAGTACTGGACGCTGCCCGGCGGCGGCCTGGAGGCCGGGGAGGAACCCGAGGGGGCGGTGCGGCGCGAGGTGGCCGAGGAGGTCGGCCTGCACGCGCTGGACGTGCGGTTCGCGTACGAGGCGCCGTACCCCTCCGGCTGGACCGCCTGCTACCGCGTGGACGTCGCGCCCGGGGAACCCCGCCTCGGGGTCGACGAGGACCTGGTGTGCGACTGCCCCCGAATGGTGGGGCTGATCTGGGTCCCCCTGTCACGCGGGACCGGGGCCGACCTCGGCGGCGGCGACGACGTCGGCTCGGCCGGGGAGGACGGCGACGCGGTCGTCATGGTGCCGACGCTGCTGATGGCGGCGCGGGTCTGACCGGCGACGACCGGTTCCCCGACCGGGCTCCCACGCCCGGTACCCCCACCGGCGTCGGCGCGGGTCATATTCGCTCCTGAACCCCGGTGTCCTCGTACGGCCCGTCGCGGTCGACGTCCTCGAAGGTCGGGCCGAGGAAGAAGGCGGCGGTCACCAGGATGCCGATCACGATGCCGACGGAACCGAGGATCACACCGGCCAAGGCGAGCCCGCCGTTGCCCGCCTCGCCCCGGTTCGCCTTGCCCCGGCCGAGCGCGCCGAGGACGATCCCGGCGATGCCGAGCGCGATGGGGCCGACGATGGTCGGGCAGGCGAGGACCGAGAGCAGGCCGAGCACGAACCCCGTGATGGCGAGGCCGTTGCTCGGCGGGGTCGGCGCGGGGAACCAGGGTGTGTAGGGGGCGGGCCGCCCCGGCAACCGGCCCCCGGGGTAGCCGTATCCGGCGGGATCGGGCTGCGCCGGATACCCGTACGCGGGACCGGGAGCCTGCCCCCAGGACCCGGCGGGGCCGATCGGCGCGGTCTCGCCAAAGGGCTGCGCGGACGTGCCGAACGACTGGGGAGCCGTCTCGAGGGACTGCCCGGCCGTGTCGAAGGGCCGGGGCGTCGTGTCGAAGGGCCGGGCGGCCGTCGCGCCCGGCATGCCGGCGATCGTCGGCTGGTCGTGCACGCCCGGGCCCCCCGGTCCCCCCGGTCCGCCCGACGCGCCCCGCCCCTTGCGCGGGTCCACGGCCGGATTGCCCGGGTCCACGGCCGGTCGCTCGGGCGGTGCCCACGGGTCGGACTGTTCAGGGCTCTGGTCGGTCATACGGCACCCCCCTCTCGTACGGCCATGCTAGGTGCTGCCACCGACACTCCCCGGGCCTGCCTACGATGAAGCCGACCTGCCCGAACCCGTGTCCTCCCGGAGGCACCCATGCCCGACCTGCACCCCTTCATCGCGGGGCTTCCCAAGGCCGAACTCCACGTCCACCACGTCGGCTCGGCCTCCCCGCGCATCGTGGCCGAGCTCGCCTCCCGTCACCCCGACTCGAAGGTTCCGACGGACCCCGAGGCGCTCGCCGACTACTTCACCTTCACGGACTTCGCCCACTTCATCGAGGTCTACCTGTCCGTCGTGGACCTGGTCCGCACCCCCGACGACGTGCGCACGCTGACCTTCGAGGTCGCGCGCGACATGGCCCGGCAGAACATCCGCTACGCCGAGCTGACGATCACCCCGTACTCCTCCACCCGCCGCGGCATCGAGGAGAAGGCGTTCATGGAGGCCATCGAGGACGCCCGCAAGGACGCCGAGGCCGAACTCGGGGTCATCCTGCGCTGGTGCTTCGACATCCCCGGCGAGGCGGGCCTGGAGGCCGCGGCCGAGACCACCCGCCTCGCGGTCGACCTGCGCCCCGAGGGCCTGGTCTCCTTCGGCCTGGGCGGTCCGGAGATCGGTGTTCCGCGCCCCCAGTTCAAGCCGTACTTCGACCGGGCCCGGGCGGCCGGCCTGCACAGCGTGCCGCACGCCGGCGAGTCCACCGGGCCGGAGACGGTCTGGGACGCCATCCGCGAGCTGGGCGCCGAGCGCATCGGCCACGGCACGACCTCCGTCCGGGACCCCGAGCTGCTGGCCTACCTCGCCGAGCACCGGATCGCGCTGGAGGTCTGCCCGACCTCGAACATCGCCACCCGCGTGGTGACCGACATGGACGCGCACCCGGTCAAGGAGATGGTCGCCGCGGGCGTGCTCGTCACCATCAACAGCGACGACCCGCCGATGTTCGGCTCCGACCTCAACAACGAGTACGCGGTGGCCGCACGGCTCCTCGACCTCGACGAGCGCGGTTTGGCGCGGCTGGCCAAGAACGCCGTCGAGGCCTCCTTCCTCGACCCTGCCGGCAAGGCGCGGCTCATCGCGGAGATCGACACGTACACCGACACCTGGTTGGCCTCCTGACGCCCGAGCAGAATGGGGTGCATGCGCACCCTGACTGCCGTCGGCCACCGCGGCGACCCCTACCGCGTCCGCGAGAACACCCTCGACTCGATCCGCTCCGCCTTCGCCCGGGGGGCGGACGCGGTCGAGATCGACGTCCGGCTCACCCGTGACCGGGTCCCGGTCGTCCTGCACGACGAGACGCTCCAGCGGCTGTGGGGGCATGACGTGCGGCTCGACGCCGTCACGGCTCCGCAGCTCAAGGAGCTCGCGCGGGGCCGGATCCCCACGTTGCGCGAGGCCCTGATGGCGGCGGGCGCGGGCCGGGTGATGGTGGACCTTCCGGGCGCGGACTCCGAAGCGGTGCGGACGGTCGTGGACCAGGTCCGCGAGTGCGGGGCGCGGGACCGCACGTACTACTGCGCGGGCCCGGAGTCGATGCTCGCGGTGCGTGCCGCCGACCCCGGCGCGGAGATCGCGCTGACCTGGACCACCCTGTCGCCGCCCCGCCGGGTGCTCATCGACGCGGTGGCCCCGGCCTGGCTCAACTACCGCTTCGGGCTGGTCGACCGGGAGTTGACCGACGCCCTGCACCGGGACGGGCTGCTCGTGTCGGCCTGGACCGCCGACACGAAGCGGTCGATGCGTGCGCTGATCGCGGCGGGGGTCGACTCCATCACGACGAACCGGGTGGACGCGCTGACGGCCGTACGGGCCGAGCGGCGGCGGTGATACGAGCCTGGGGCGAACGCGTCCGCCGGGCCGACCAGCGGTGGCAGGACCTGGGGCTGACGCTGCTGGTGCAGTTGGCCGTCACGATGCCGTTCCTGGTTCCCCGCGATCCCGCGCTGCCGGCCGCCGACTGGCCCTCCTACGGGATGACCACGCTCGCCGTGCTGCCGCTGATCTGGCGCCGCCGGGCGCCCGTGACGGTGTTGCTCGCCGTCCTGCTCGCGGGCGGCCTCTACGAACTCGCGCAGGACGGCCCCGGCCAGCCTCTTCCGTACGCGGGGCTCATCGCCTACTACACGGTGGCCCAACTGTGCACGGCCAGGGTGCGCCTCCTCGTCGGGCTGCTCACGGTCGTGGCGATCGTCGTGTCGGTGGGCTGGAACACCGGGACCATGCGGGAGTTGCTGTTCACCCTCTTCGTCTCGGCCGCCGCGTACGCGCTGGGCCGGCTCCAGGTCACCCGGCAGGCGTACACGCGGGCCGTCGAGGAACGGGCCGCCGAACTGGAGCGGGCGAGCCTGATCGAGGCGGAGCAGGCCGCGGCCCGGGAACGGGCCCGGATCGCACGGGAGATGCATGACGTCCTCTCGCACGCGGTCAGCATCATGATCGTGCAGGCCGAGGCCGGTCCGGTGGCCGTGCGGAGGGCGCCCGAGCGGGCGGAGGCCGCCTTCGACGCCATAGCGGACACCGGCCGCGAGGCGATGGCCCAACTGCGCGCGATGCTGGGCGTGCTGCGGACGGACGAGGTCGCACCGCGCCGCCCGCAACCGGGCATCGGGCAACTGGACGGGCTGCTGGAGCGGGTGCGGGGCAGCGGGCCCGCCGTCTCGTACGAGCTGACCGGCGCGGTGCGCCCGCTGCCCGCCGCGCTGGAGACGACGGTGTACCGGGTGGTCCAGGAGGCTTTGACGAACGTGGTCCGGCACTCCGGGGCCTCGACCGCGGCGGTACGTCTGGAGTACGGGTCGGGGGACCTCGCGGTGGAGGTGACGGACGACGGGCGGGGCCCGGACGGCTCTCCGGGCGGGCACGGGCTGATCGGCATCCGGGAGCGCGCGGCCGCCCACGGCGGAACCGTCGAGTCCGGTGCGGGCGCGGACGGCCGGGGGTTCCGGGTACGGATGGTCCTTGTAACGTCGGCTCCGGAGGTGGGGAGTTGACGATCCGTGTGGTGGTGGCCGACGACCAGGAACTGGTGCGCAGCGGCTTCGCGATGATCCTGGACGTCCAGGACGACATCGAGGTCGTGGCCGAGGTCGGCGACGGCGCGGCGGCGGTGACGGCGGTGCGTGATCTGCGGCCGGACGTGGCGCTGCTGGACGTGCGGATGCCGGTGCTGGACGGCATCGAGGCGTGTCGGACGATCACGGCGGGGTCCGCGTGCCGGACGGTGATGCTGACGACCTTCGACTCCGACGAGTACGTGTACGAGGCCCTGCACGCGGGCGCGAGCGGGTTCCTGTTGAAGGACGTGCGGCGGGACGATCTGGTGCACGCCGTACGGGTGGTGGCGGCCGGCGAGTCCCTGCTGGCACCTTCGGTGGCGCGGCGTCTGATCGAGGGGTACACGGCGGTGACGGCGCGACCGGCGGCCGGATCCGCTCTGTCGGCCGAGCGGTTGGGGGTGCTGACGGCGCGGGAGCGGGAGACGCTGCTGCACCTGGGGCGGGGGTTGTCCAACGCGGAGATCGCGGGGGCGCTGACGGTGAGCGAGCACACGGTGAAGTCCCATGTGGGGAACGTGCTGGCCAAGTTGGGGCTGCGGGACCGCATCCAGGCGGTGATCTGTGCCTACGAGACGGGCCTGATCGCGGTGGGAAGGCAGTCCGGTGCCGTGGCCTCCGCCTCTGTCTCCGCATCCGCATCCGCATCCGCATCCGCATCCGCATCCGGGGTATCTCCCTCCGGAGAGTGAGTCGGCGGCATCGTCCTCCCCCGCGGTGGTGAGTTGTCACACCGCTGAAGACCCCTCTTGCCGGGGATCCGCAACCACCCCTGTGACCAGCAACATTGAGGTCATCGGGGCGGAAGTCGCCCGGAGAGACTCGACGGGGGATCCCACCATGAAGACCATGAACGCAACGACCCGCACCGTGATCGCGACCGCCCTGGTGCTGGGTGTGGCGGCCGGCCCGGCCGTCGCCCACGCAGAGCCGCCGTCCCCATCGGCGACCACGCCGGTGGGCGCGCCGGCGCCCCACACGACCCCCTCGTCCCGCACCGTCGCCACGCCGCCCGACGCGGTGGCGCTGCGCGCCGCCATCGCGGGCATCGGAGCGGACCACAAGGACGCGACGGCCGCCCTGGTCCGGGTCGGCGGCACGAGCGGCAGTTGGCGGGGCGGCGCGGGCGTGGCGGATGTGCGTACCGGGCGTGGGGCCCTGGAGCAGGGCCGCTTCCGGGCCGGTTCGGTGACCAAGACCTTCACGGCGGCGGTGGTGCTCCAGTTGGCCGCCGAGGGCAAGGTCGATCTGGACGCGCCGGCGCGACGGTACCTGCCGGGGATCTTTCCCCCCACCTTCAAGACCGACCCCACGGTGCGGGAGCTGCTGAACCACACGAGCGGCATCCAGCCGGCCGACGGCCCCGGAGACTCCTTCGATGCCCAGTGGGAGCACCGTTTCGACGTGGCGGATCCACGGCAGCAGATCGCCAATGCCCTGGCCAAGAAGCCGGAGTTCGAGCCGGGCGAGGCCCAGCACTACCTGAACATCAACTACACGGTGCTGGGCGTTCTCATCGAGGAGGTGACGGGCACCTCGTACGAGTCCTCGGTCACCCAGCGGATCCTGCGGCCCCTCGGACTGCGTCAGACGTCCTTCCCGGGGCGCACACAGACGCGGATCCAGGGGCCCCACAACCACGGCTACCAGGCGGTGCCGCGACCGGACGGCACGAGGGAACTGCGGGACGTCTCGGTGTGGAACAGCTCCGACCGCTGGGCGGCCGGCGACATCGTCTCGACCACCGCCGATCTGGAGCGCTTCACCGTCGCCCTGTTCAGCGGCCGGATCGTACCCGGGTCCCGGTTGGAGGAGATGTTCACGGTGCCCGCGGTCGACGACTTCGTGACCGGGAAGAAGGCCGCCCTGACCGCGGGGCTGTCGAGGATCGTCCTGCCGGACGGCACGGTGGCCTGGGGCAAGACCGGCGGCCGGCACGGTTACACCACGGGGATGGGCGCGACCCGCGACCTCTCCCGGACCCTCGTCTACTCGGTCAACTCCACGGACGCCAAGGGACCGGACACGAACCCGGTGGCCCTCGGCATAGTGATGGCCGCCTTCACGAAGTAGGAGGCCACACGACGGGGAGACGCCCGCGGGCGGAATCCGGCCCAGGAGGCGAGGAGGCGAGGAGGCGAGGAGGACGACGGTCGATCGCGGGCGTTCCCCTCGGAAGCCGACGATTCAGAGACCGACGATGGCGTTCCACCGCTTGGCGAAGGAGCGGCGTTCCACGGAGGAGATGTCCCGAGCCACGACGAGACGCCGGCGCATCTCGTCGTCGGGGAAGATCAGCGGGTTCTCGGCCAGTTCCGCGGTCTCCTTGTCGTCGGATCCCGCCAGCACCTCGCGGGCGGCCGGGACCGGGCAGACGTAGTTGACGGACGCCGCGAGCCGGGCGGCCACCGCCGGGTCGTAGTAGTGGTCCACGAGGGCCTCGGCGTTGGCCTTGTGTCGCGCCAGGTTGGGGACGAGCAGGCTCTCGGCCCAGAGTTCGGCCCCTTCCTCGGGCACCACGAACTCGATGTCGGGGTTGTCGGCCTGGAGTTGGATGACGTCGCCGGAGTAGGCCTGACAGGCCAGGACATCGCCCTTGCTCAGGTCGGAGGTGTAGTCGTTGCCGGTGAAGCGGCGGATGTGCCTCTTCCTCACCATGCGCTCGACCTGATCGCACACGCGGTGGAAGTCCGCCTCGGTCCAGCGGGTGACGTCCACGCCGTCACCCTGCATCAGCAGGGCGAAGGACTCGTCGAGCCCGGAGAAGAGCGTCACCTTGCCCGCGAGATCGGGCTGCCAGAGGTCCTTGACGGACTTGATCTCACGGCCCAGGGCCTTGCGGTTGTAGGCGATGCCGGTGATGCCCGACTGCCAGGGGACGGTGTGCAGTCGGCCCTCGTCGAAGGCGGGGGAACGGAGCTGGGGATCGAGGTACTTGGCCACGTTCGACTGGGCCGAGCGGTCCATCTTCTGGGCCCAGCCCAGGTGGACGAAGCGGGCGGCCATCCAGTCGCTGACCACCACGAGGTCGTGGCCGGTCTCCTGGTGGTTCATGAGGGCCGGGCTGATCTTGCCGAAGAACTCGTCGTTGTCGTTGATCTCCTCGGTGTACCGGACCTCGATGCCGGTCTTCTGCGAGAACTCGTCCAACGTCGGCCGGCGCGCCTCGTCCCCCTCGTCGGTGTCGATGTAGAGCGGCCAGTTGGAGAAGGCGAGACTCCGGTCCCGGGCGGACCGGTCCGGGCCCTCCCGCCGGTCCTCGGGGACGAAGGCGGCGGGGACACCGCAGCCGGTGAGCGCGGCCGGCAGGACCACGGCGCCGAGGCCGCGCAGCGCCGAGCGCCGGGAGAAGGCGAGTTCAGGCATGGCCACAGCCTCGGGCAACGCGAAGGGGCGGACAATAGACAACGTGTCTACTGCCCGCCCCCTCAGCGCTGTGCGCTGATCAGTGCGGTCGCCGCGGTGAGTGGTCAGCCGTCGAGCGAGGTCATGACGTGCTTGATGCGGGTGTAGTCCTCGAAGCCGTAGGCGGAGAGGTCCTTGCCGTAGCCGGACTTCTTGAAACCGCCGTGGGGCATCTCGGCGACGAGCGGGATGTGGGTGTTGATCCACACGCAGCCGAAGTCGAGGTTCTTGGACATGCGCATCGCGCGGCCGTGGTTCTTGGTCCACACCGAGGAGGCGAGGGCGAACTCGACGCCGTTCGCGTACTCCAGGGCCTGGGCCTCGTCCGTGAAGGACTGCACGGTGATGACGGGGCCGAAGACCTCGTTCTGGATGATCTCGTCGTCCTGCTTCAGGCCGGAGACCACGGTCGGGGCGTAGAAATAACCCTTCTCGCCGACCCGGTGGCCGCCCGCCTCGACCTTGGCGTGGGCGGGGAGGCGCTCGATGAAGCCGGCGACCTGCTTGAGCTGGTTCGGGTTGTTGAGCGGCCCGTACAGCACGTCCTCGTCGTCCGGCTGCCCGGTCTTGGTGTCCGAGGCGGCCTTGGCGAGCGCGGCCACGAACTCGTCGTGGATGGACTCGTGCACCAGCACGCGGGTGGCGGCGGTGCAGTCCTGGCCGGCGTTGAAGTAGCCGGCAACCGCGATGTCCTCGACGGCCTTGGCCAGGTCGGCGTCCTCGAAGACCACGACGGGAGCCTTGCCGCCGAGCTCCAGGTGGACGCGCTTGACGTCCTTCGAGGCGCTCTCGGCGACCTGCATGCCGGCGCGTACCGAGCCGGTGATGGAGGCCATGGCCGGGGTGGAGTGCTCCACCATGGCCTTGCCGGTCTCGCGGTCGCCGCAGACGACGTTGAAGACGCCCTTGGGCAGGACCGAGTCGATGATCTCGGCCATCAGCACGGTGGAGGCCGGGGTGGTGTCCGAGGGCTTGAGCACCACGGTGTTGCCCGCGGCGATGGCCGGGGCGAACTTCCACACGGCCATCATCATCGGGTAGTTCCACGGCGCGACCTGGGCGCAGACGCCGACCGGCTCACGGCGGACGATCGAGGTCATCCCGTCCATGTACTCGCCGGCCGAGCGGCCTTCCAGCAGTCGGGCCGCCCCCGCGAAGAAGCGGATCTGGTCCACCATCGGCGGCAGTTCCTCGCTGGCCGTGAGGCCCAGCGGCTTGCCGGTGTTCTCCGACTCGGCGGCGACGAGCTCGTCCGCGCGCGCCTCGAAGGCGTCCGCGATCTTGAGCAGGGCCTTCTGCCGCTCCGCGGGGGTGGTGTCGCGCCAGCCCGGGAAGGCCGCGGCGGCGGCGGCCATGGCCGCGTCCACATCGGCCTGGCCGGACAGGGGTGCGGTGGCGTACGCCTCGCCGGTGGCGGGGTTGACCACCTCGGTGGTCCGCCCGTCGGCGGCGTCCTTGAACTCCCCGCCGATGTAGTTGCGCAGACGACGCAGTTCGGTGGTCACTACAGCCACTCTCCTGATCACATGTCCAACGATTGAGACGATTCCCCAAGCCTAGCCTCTCGGCCGACGCTTTCGACAGGGCCGGACACCCCCAACTACGAAATCCGTGCAATCCGAGACGCCGAACAACGAATTTCATCGGTTATGGCTTGCGGAACAGACGACTCCTCGTGCACAGTGAGGTCGTGGTCAGTCGAAGCGCAGATTCCAGGAACAGACAACCGTCCCCTTCGGTCGATGCTGTGTCCCTGGCGATCATCGAGCAACTGCAAGAGGACGGACGCCGCCCCTACGCAGCCATCGGCAAGGCCGTCGGCCTGTCCGAGGCGGCCGTGCGCCAGCGCGTACAGAAGCTGCTCGACCAGGGCGTCATGCAGATCGTCGCCGTAACGGACCCGCTCACCGTGGGCCTGCGGCGCCAGGCAATGGTCGGCATCAACGTCGAGGGCGACCTCGACCCGGTGGCCGACGCACTGACCTCGATGGCCGAGTGCGAGTACGTGGTCATGACCGCGGGCTCGTTCGACCTGATGGTGGAGATCGTCTGCGAGGACGACGACCACCTGTTGGAAACGATCAACAAGAAGATCCGCGCGCTCCCCGGCGTGCGATCAACCGAAAGCTTCGTTTACCTGAAGCTGAAGAAGCAGACCTACATGTGGGGAACCCGATAACCGTGAGCCAGGACCTCTCCAAGACCGCGTACGACCACCTGTGGATGCACTTCACCCGCATGTCGTCCTACGAGAACTCCCCCGTCCCCACCATCGTCCGGGGCGAGGGCACCTACATCTGGGACGACAAGGGCAAGCGCTACCTCGACGGTCTCGCCGGACTGTTCGTGGTCAACGCCGGTCACGGCCGCAAGGAACTGGCCGAGGTCGCCTACAAGCAGGCGCAGGAACTCGCGTTCTTCCCCATCTGGTCGTACGCGCACCCCAAGGCCGTCGAACTCGCCGAGCGCCTCGCCCACTACGCCCCGGGCGACCTGAACAAGGTCTTCTTCACCACCGGTGGCGGCGAGGCCGTCGAGACCGCCTGGAAGCTCGCCAAGCAGTACTTCAAGCTCCAGGGCAAGCACACCAAGTACAAGGTGATCTCCCGCGCGGTGGCCTACCACGGCACCCCGCAGGGCGCCCTGTCCATCACCGGTCTGCCGGCCCTGAAGGCCCCCTTCGAGCCGCTGGTCCCCGGCGCGCACAAGGTGCCGAACACCAACATCTACCGCGCCCCGATCTTCGGCGACGACCCGGAGGCCTACGGCCGTTGGTGCGCCGACCAGATCGAGCAGGAGATCCTGTTCGAGGGCGCCGACACCGTCGCCGCCGTGTTCCTGGAGCCGGTGCAGAACGCCGGCGGCTGCTTCCCGCCGCCGCCCGGGTACTTCCAGCGGGTCCGCGAGATCTGCGACGAGTACGACGTCCTGCTCGTCTCCGACGAGACGATCTGCGCGTTCGGCCGCCTCGGCACGATGTTCGCCTGTGACAAGTTCGACTACGTACCGGACATGATCACCTGCGCCAAGGGCATGACCTCGGGCTACTCCCCGATCGGTGCCTGCATCATCTCGGACCGCCTCGCGGAGCCGTTCTACAAGGGTGACAACACCTTCCTGCACGGCTACACCTTCGGCGGCCACCCGGTCTCCTCGGCGGTCGCGCTGGCCAACCTCGACATCTTCGACAAGGAAGGCCTCAACCAGCACGTGCTGGACAACGAGGGCGCCTTCTTCTCGACGCTGAAGAAGCTGCACGACCTGCCGATCGTCGGCGACGTCCGCGGCAACGGCTACTTCTACGGCATCGAACTCGTCAAGGACAAGGTCACGAAGGAGTCCTTCACGGACGAGGAGACGGAGCGCGTGCTCTACGGCTTCCTCTCCAAGGCGCTCTTCGAGAACGGCCTGTACTGCCGCGCCGACGACCGCGGCGACCCGGTCATCCAGCTGGCCCCGCCGCTGATCGCGGACCAGGGCACCTTCGACGAGATCGAGGGCATCCTGCGCTCGGTGCTCACGGAGGCGTGGACCAAGCTGTAGGCAAGACCCGCGACAAGCGGCAAACCGTCCGAACCACACGGCCCGGATCCCCCGTTCGAGTGAGAACGCGGGGGTCCGGGCCGTGTGCTGTCACCATCCAAGACGTTCATCTCTTTACATCTCATTGCGGCGCCAGTGACCGAACCGGCTCCGCTTCGTTCCCCCGGACGGAGGTGTACGCCATGGTGGCTCCGGCAGACAATGATGTGCTCTGGGCGCGGTCCCTGCACTACTCCCACAGCGGTTCACCAGGCCTCATCGGCGTCTCCGTCGGCGTCCGCCAAGGTGAGATCCTGGCCGTGACCGGCCCCCGCGGAAGCGGCAAGACCACCCTGCTGCGCTGTCTCGTCGGACAACTGACGCCGGAACAGGGCGAGGTCTGGTTCAACAGCGTCCCCGTGCACACCATGGGAGCCGCGGTCCGCGAGCGGCTGCGCCGCGACCGGTTCGGCTGGATCGGCCCCGAGCCGGGGCTGCTGCCCGAACTCAAGGTGTGGGAGAACGCCGCACTGCCGCTGCTCCTCGCCGGCGCCCATCACCGCGCCGCCAAGAGCGCCGCCTGCGAATGGCTCGACCGTCTCGACATCGGCGGCTTCGCCCGCAAGCGCCCCGGCGCCCTCACCCGGGCCGAGTCACAGCGCGTCGCCCTGGCCCGAGCCCTGGTCAACGAGCCCACGGTGATCTTCGCCGACGAGCCGACGGCCTCCCTGCACCGCACCGAACGCGCCCTGCTCCTGCGCACCCTGACCACGGCGGCCCGCTCGCACGAGATCTCCGTGCTGCTGGCCACCCACGACGAGGAGGTCGCCGCCGTCGCCGACCGGCGGATCGAGCTCCTCGACGGACGCCCGGCCGCGGTCGCGGCCGCCGCCACCCCGCTCACCACGGAGGACCAGGCCGCGTGCTCGCTCTCCGCCTAGCCCGAGGCTCCCGGCCGCTGGTCCAGTTGCGTCGGCTGCTCGTCGCCACCGCCTCCGCCGGTACCGGATTCCTGCTGCTGTACGTGCTGGCCGGAGCCATGGCCCGACCTGCCGGATCGTTCCCTCGGCTGCTGTGGGCGCTCGTCCCGCTCGCCGTCACCGTGCAGTTCGCCGTCGCCGTGGCACGGACCGACCCCGCGACCCGGCCCCGCGAGGGAATGGACGCGGTCGGCCTGGGTCCCGTACGGCGCACCCTCGTCGCGGCGATCTCCACCGCCGTCGCCTGCGCCCTGGGCTGCGCCGTCGCCCTGGCCGCGTTCCTGCACCTGCGGGGCGAGCTCGGCGGCCTGCCCTTCGACGGGGCCGGCGCCCGGTTGCTGCACGCCGAACAGCCACTGCCGGTGGCGGGCGCCCTGACCCTGCTGGCCCTGGTCCCGCTCACCGCCTCGGTGGCGGTGGGCCTCGCCCTGCGCTCCCGTCCGCCCCTGGCCGGGCTGTCCCCGCAGAGCGGTGTCCCCTGGGGGGTCGCCCTCACCGCCTCCGGCCTGACCGTCGAGACCTACGCCGGACGGGGCAGCGCCGCCGTGCCGACCGGCTGGGCGCTGATCGCGATGGGCCTCGCCCTCGCCGGGCCGGGTGTGGCCTTCGCCTGCGGAACCCTGGTGCAGGCCGTCCGCCCGGGTGCGCTCCGGCTGCTCGCCGGCCGAACCCTCCAGGAAGAGGCGCCGCGACTGGGCCGGCCGCTCGGCGTGCTGTGCGCGATCGGCGCGGCCTGGCTCACCGCCCTCGCCGTGCGCGACACCGACGGCTTCATGCCTCTGCTCGGCCCGCTGACGGGTCCGGCCGCCGCGCTCGTGGCGCTGTGCGCGGCTGCGACTCTCCTCACATCGGCGGTCGAGTCCCGGCAGTCCCGCACCCCCGTCCGGGACACCCTGAACAACCTGGGAACCCCCGGAACGGTGCTGCGTACGGCCGTCACCGTACGCGCGACTGCCCTGCTCGCCGTATGCGTATCCCTCAGTTGGTGTGTGGCGCAACTGACGTCTCTCGCGTTGACCCGCTGACTGACGCAGCCCTTAGTGTGGGCCGAATGGTCAACCCAGACATCGAGATCGAGACGCTCGCCGAATTCGACCAGGTCGCCGCTCGGGGTTCCCTGAGCGGCCACCGGGTCCAGTCGGTCAACCTGCTGGAGCGGACGTTCGCGCTGCTGTCGGCCGACACCTCGGCCGCCGTGTTCCTCGGCTGTGCCATGGAGCCCGACGCCTCCGCGAAGGTCCGCGCCGACGGCGCCCTGGTCTTCCCGCCGGTGCCGGACCTGCCGTTCAACCCCTACCGGGGTCTGCTCTACACCGCGGACGAGCTGTTCACCGGCCTGCGGGAGGGCTACGAGGCCACCCCTGACGCCCAGGCGTACGCCTGGTTCCAGGAGACCAAGGCCGACGGCGACATCTACGCCTCGATGCTGCGCTCCATCCACGACGACGCCGTCTCCGACGCCCTGGACGAGCACCTCGCCGGTGCCCGGGTGGTGGGAGTGATGGGCGGCCACGCCATGGCCCGCGGCGGTACGGACTACCTCGGCGCGGCGGAACTCGGCCGGACCCTGTCCCGGTCCGGGCTGACCGTGGCCACCGGTGGCGGCCCGGGTGCGATGGAGGCCGCGAACCTCGGCGCCTACCTGGCCCCCGCCCCCGACGACGCGCTGCCCGAGGCGCTGGAGATGCTGGCCAAGGCCCCCTCCTTCACTCCTTCCGTGTCCGACTGGGCGCGAGCGGCCTTCGCCGTGCGGGAACGCTGGCCCGACGGCGGCGACTCGGTGGGGATCCCGACCTGGTTCTACGGGCACGAGCCGCCCAACCCCTTCGCCGGCCACATCGCCAAGTACTTCGCGAACGCCACCCGCGAGGACGGACTGCTGGCGCGGTCCACCGCGGGCGTGGTGTTCCTCCCGGGCGCCGCGGGGACGGTCCAGGAGATCTTCGACAGCGCCACGCCGAACCACTACGAGTCGCGCGGCGAACCGACCCCGATGGTCCTGGTCGACCGCGCCCACTGGACGGAGCGCCTGCCGGCCTGGCCGCTGCTCCAGGCACTGGCGCGCGGCCGGCCGATGGAGTCGAGGATCGCCCTGGTGGACTCGGTGGACGAGGTCCCGGCGGCACTCGCTTCGATGCGCTGACCCGACGAGGCAACTTCCCGGCGGATTCGCACGTCTGGTAGAGGTACCGCAAAACCTGCCAGACGTGAACGGAGCCCTCTGTGCTCATAGGCCTGCTGACCGCCATCGCGGCGTCCATCTGCTACGGCACGGGATCCGTCCTGCAAGCCGTCGGCTCGCGCCGGGCGGCCCGGATGTCCCCGGCCGCGGCCGGGGTGACCGCGCACGGCGGACCGAACCTGTCCTCGACCGCCAAGGCGGCGATGACCTGGGAGTTCATCGTCGGCACGATCCTGGACTTCGTGGGCTTCGGCCTGGGCGCGCTCGCGGCGCGTCTCCTTCCGCTGTTCCTCTCCCAGACCGTGATCAGCGCCAACCTCGTGATCACCGCCGTGCTCAGCGTGAAGATGCTGGGCATCCGACTCACCCGCAAGGAGTGGACCTCCATCGGGGTCGTCTGCGCGGCGCTCGTGCTGCTGGCGACGGCAGCGGGGCACGAGGGCGGCCATCACGCGCCGATGGCCACGCACTGGTGGCTGCTCGCGATCACCCTGCTGATCATCGTGGGCGGCACGGTGGCGGTCCGGTTCCTCGGCGGCCGGGCCGCGATCCTGGCCGGTCTGCTGTCGGGCCTGGCCTTCGGCGCGCTGGGGGTGGGCGTCCGCATCCTGAACGGCGTCGAGCCGTTCGGCCTGGGCGCCCTGCTGTCCGACCCGGCCCTCTACGCCATCCTCGTGGCGGGCGTCGGCGGCATGTACCTGCACACGGTGGCCCTCCAGATCGGGTCCGTGAACGGGGCCACGGCAGCCCTGGTGGTCGGCGAGACGGTGCTCCCGGGCGCCATCGGCGTCCTCCTGTTGGGCGACGCCTCCCGCCCCGGCCTGGCATGGCTGGCGGTGCTGGGCTTCGTCCTCGCGGTGGCGGGCGCCGTGGCGGTGGCCTGGTACGGCAATCACGACGGAGCCGAGGCTCCGTCGGAGTCCCCGGACCCGGTGCCGGTCGCGTAACCGCCGCACGGCCACCGCGCCGTAGCGGCGTACGGAAACGCTGCCGCCCCCGGATCCACCGCCCGCACGGGGCGGTGGATCCGGGGGCGGAGCCGTATCGGCGCCGGTCAGTCCTCAGCGGGCAGGACGACGACCTCGCCGGGGGTGAACGCCACCGTGATGCGGTCCCCCACTTCCGGTGCCCCGACCGGCCCGCACTCGGCCTCCAGCGGCGGCCCCGACTCGGGTCGCAGCAGCAGCGCCACGTGGGTCCCCCGGAACGTCCGCGACTCCACGACGCACGGCAGCCCCTCGGCCGCCACGGTCACCCCGGCGGCCCGGATGAGGAGCAGGCGCTCCCCCTCCTGTGAGCCGTCAGGCACCGGGACCTTCCCCCAGGGGGTGGCCGCGGCGCCGCCCGACACCGTCGCCGGGACCACGTTCTCGAAACCCAGGAACCGTGCCACGAACTCCGAGGCCGGCCGCTCCCACACCTCCAGCGGAGTCCCCACCTGCGCGATCCGCCCGTCCCGCATCACCACGACCCGGTCGGCCAACGCGAAGGCCTCCCCCTGGTCGTGGGTGACCGCCAGGACGGTCGTTCCCAGCCGGGAGAACAGCCCCTGGAGTTCCACCACCAGCCGCTCGCGCAATCCCCGGTCCAGTTGGCCCAGCGGTTCGTCGAGCATCAGCAGTCGCGGGGACGGGGCGAGCGCCCGAGCCAGCGCGACCCGTTGCTGTTCGCCGCCCGACAGCGACGCGACGGCGCGGCGCCCGGCTCCGGGGAGTCCGACCAGGTCCAGCAACTCCTCGACCCGGCTCGCGCGGGCGTCCCGCGCGGAGCCCCGCATCCGCAGCCCGAAGCCCACGTTGCCGGCCACGTCGCGGTGCGGGAACAGTTGGTGGTCCTGGAACATCAGGCCCACCCCGCGCCGGTGCACCGGCACCGCCGCCTGGTCCGCGCCGTCGAGCAGCACGCGTCCGGCCGAGACCGGTTGGAGCCCGGCGACCACCCGCAGCAGCGTGGACTTCCCGCTGCCGCTCGGTCCCAGCACGCAGACGATCTCGTGCTCGGCGACCTCCAGGTCCACGGCGTCCACGACGTCGCGTTCGCCGAAGCGGACCGACACCCCGTCCAGCCGAAGCAGCGTCATCAGAACTCTCCCGAGGTCTTGTCGGGTCGCAGCCGCTCCAGCACCAGCAGGGACACCGCGCACACCAGCATCAGAATCGTGCTCAGGGCCATCGCCTGCCCGTAGTTCAGTTCTCCGGCCCGCCCCAGCAGCCTCGCCACGGCCACGGGCAGCGTGGGACTGTCGGCCCGTGCGATGAAGACCGTCGCCCCGAACTCGCCGAGCGACACGGCGAAGGCGAAACCGGCCGCGATCAGCAGGGCCCGCCGCACGAGCGGCAGGTCCACCTCCCGCCAGGCCCGCAGCGGCGAGGCACCGAGCACGCCGGCCGCCTCCCGCAGCCGGCCGTCGACCGCGCGCAGGACGGGCAGCATCGTCCGCACCACGAACGGCACTCCGACCAGGGCCTGCGCCAGCGGCACCAGGATCCACGAGGTGCGCAGGTCGAGCGGGGGCTCGTCCAGGGTGATCAGGAATCCGAAGCCGACCGTCACGGCGGACACCCCGAGCGGCAGCATCAGCAGCGCGTCGAAGCCCCGTACGAAGCGACCCGCGCGCCGGGTCAGCGCAGCGGCCGCGAGCCCCCCGATGAGCAGGGCGATGCCGGTGGCCGCCAGCGCGTAGCGCAGGGAGTTCCCGATGGCCTCCAGCGGCGGGACCAGGAACGTCCCCCCGCCCGCGCCCACGTCCGCCAGCGCCCGGTAGAAGTCGAGGCCGTATCCGCCGGGGGCGTCGAAGGACCGCTCCACCAGGACGCCCAGCGGCAGCACGATCAGCAGCAGCACGGTCAGCAGCACCCCGCCCAACAGGGCGCGCTGCGCCACGCCCCTGGGCCGGTGCGCGGTGCGGGCCGGGTCCACGAGCCGCAGCGCCGTCTCCCGCTTGCGCACGGTCCAGGCGTGCACGCACAGGATCAGTCCGACGGCGGCGAACTGGATCATCGTCAACACGGCGGCCGTCGACAGGTCGAGCAACTGCGCGGTCTGCCGGTAGACCTCCACCTCCAGAGTGGCGTAGGAGGGCCCGCCCAGGATCTGCACGACACCGAAGGAGGTGAACGTGAACAGGAAGACCATCAGCGCGGCGGCGGCCACGGCCGGTCCGAGCGCGGGCAGCGTCACCCGCCGCCAGGCCGCGAACCGTCCGGCGCCCAGCACCCGGGCGGCCTCTTCCTGTCGCGGGTCGAGCTGCGCCCAGAGCCCGCCCACCGTCCGTACGACGACCGCGTAGTTGAAGAAGACGTGGGCCAGCAGGATCGCCCACACGGTGGTGTCGAGGCGGACGCCCCAGGTCTCGTCCAGCAGTCCGTTCCGCCCGACCAACGCGAGGAAGGCCGTGCCGACCACCACGGTCGGCAGCACGAACGGAACCGTGACCACCGCCCGCAGTAGTTGCTTGCCCGGGAACTCGAAGCGCGCGAAGACGTACGCGGCGGGGAGCGCGATCAGGAGCGTGAGCGCCGTCGACGCGAGGGCCTGCCAGGTGGTGAACCACAGCACGTCGGCGATGTCGGGCCGGCCCAGCACCTCGCCGATCCGGCCGAACTGCCACCCGTCGTCGGTCTTCAGCCCGCGCCCGACGATCGCGGCGACGGGATAGGCGAAGAACAGCCCGAAGAAGGCGAGCGGGATCACCATCAGGCCCAGCCTGACCAGCGTGGCCCGCGTCCCCCCCCTCGGGCTCACCCGTCCTACTTCACGGCGAGCGAGGACCATGCCTTGACCCACTGCTCACGGTTCTTGGCGATGGTCTCCGGCGCGACGTTCTCCGGCTTCTCGATCACCACACCGTGCTTCGTGAAGAGCTCCGGCAGCGCCGCGTTCTTGACGACCGGGTTCACGAACATGTTCAGGGGCATGTCTTCCTGGAACTTCTTGCTGATCAGGAAGTCGAGGAGGGCCTTGCCCCCCTCCTCGTTCTTGGCGCCCTTCAGCAGACCCGCGAACTCGATCTGGCGGAAGCAGGTGCCGGCGGAGACACCGGTCGGGGCCTCGGCCGGCTTCGGCTCGCCGTACAGCACCTCGACCGGCGGGCTGGAGGCGTACGAGACGACCAGCGGGCGGTCGCCCTTGGCCTTCTTGCCGCCGGCCGAGCCGGAGAACCGCTCGTTGTAGGCCTGCTCCCAGCCGTCGACGACCTCGACGCCGTTGGCCTTCAGCTTGGTCCAGTAGTCCTTCCAGCCGTCCTCGCCGTACTTGCCGACGGAGGCGAGCAGGAATCCGAGACCGGGCGAGGAGGTCGCGGCGTTCTCGGTGACCAGCAGGTCCTTGTACTCCGGCTTGATCAGGTCGTCCAGCGTCTGCGGCGGGGCGATCTTCTTGTCGGCGAAGTACTTCTTGTCGTAGTTGACGCAGATGTCGCCGGAGTCGATCGGGGTGACCCGGTGCTCCTTGTCGAGCACGAACTCGGGCTTGACCTCGGCCAGGCCCTTGGCCTCGTACGGGGTGAAGATGCCGTTGTCGAGGGCGCGCGACAGGAGGGTGTTGTCCACGCCGAAGAAGACGTCGCCGCGCGGGGAGCCCTTCGTGAGGATCTCCTGGTTCAGGGCGGCGCCCGCGTCCCCGGACTTCAGCTTCTTGACCGTGTAGCCGCTCCGCTGCTCGAACTCCTTGAGGACCGCGTCGCTGACGTTGAAGGAGTCGTGGGAGACGAGCGTGACGGTCTTGGACTTCGGTGCGTCGCTCGCGCCCGCCGACGGCTTGTCCTTGGCCTCGCCGTCGCCGCAGGCACTGAGGGTGCCGACGCCCAGCGCGGCCACGAGCGCGAGGCCCGCGTACTTCCTGGTGGTGCTCACTGGTGAATTCCTCCTGGGATGTCCAGGAGAAGACGCGGCCCTGCCCGGCGCTCTGTGGAGCGGACGCCGGGCAGGGCGCAACAGCTTGAGTGGTGACCGAACTTCCTACCCCGAATGACCGGGGCGAGGTTCAGAGGGTCTGCGGTGACGGTTACCGCACTCTCAGCGCTGTGGCGCTCCCCTGTCGGAATATGAAATTTGTTCGGCCACAGAGTACCCCGGTGGCCGAATGTGACTGACCGGAAACGAAAGCTAGCGCTCCGAGGCTGCCAGCTGGCCGCACGCGCCGTCGATCTCCTGACCGCGGGTGTCGCGTACGGTCACCGGCACCCCGTGGCGGGCGATGGCCTCCACGAAGGCCTTCTCGTCCTCGGGACGCGAGGCCGTCCACTTCGAGCCGGGGGTCGGGTTCAGCGGGATCAGGTTGACGTGCACGCGCTTGCCCTTGAGGAGCTTGCCGAGCAGGTCACCACGCCAGGCCTGGTCGTTGATGTCGCGGATCAGGGCGTACTCGATGGAGATGCGACGGCCGGACTTCTCCGCGTACTCCCAGGCCGCGCCGAGTACCTCACGGACGTTCCAGCGGGTGTTCACGGGCACGAGGGTGTCGCGGAGCTCGTCGTCCGGGGCGTGCAGCGACACGGCGAGACGGCACTTGAAGCCCTCGTCGGCGAACCGCAGCATGGCCGGGACCAGACCGACGGTGGAGACGGTGATGCCGCGCTGGGACAGCCCCAGACCGTCGGGCTCCGGGTCGGTCAACCGACGGATGGCGCCGACGACCCGGTTGTAGTTGGCCAGCGGCTCGCCCATGCCCATGAAGACGATGTTGGACAGTCGGGCCGGCCCGCCGGGGACCTCGCCGTCGCGCAGCGCTCGCATGCCGTCCACGATCTGGTGCACGATCTCGGCCGTGGACAGGTTGCGGTCCAGACCCGCCTGGCCGGTGGCGCAGAACGGGCAGTTCATCCCGCAGCCCGCCTGCGAGGAGATGCACATGGTGACCCGGTCCGGGTAGCGCATCAGCACGGACTCGACGAGCGTGCCGTCGTGCAGCTTCCACAGGGTCTTGCGCGTGGTGTCGTCATCGCACGAGATGTGCCGCAGGACGTTCATTAGGTCCGGCAGCAGCTCCTGGCGGAGCTTCTCCCGCGAGGCGGCCGGGATGTCCGTCCACTCCGCCGGGTCGTGCGCGTACCGCGCGAAGTAGTGCTGGGAGAGCTGCTTGGCCCGGAACGGCTTCTCGCCGATCGCGGCGACCGCCTCGCGGCGCTCGGCCGGGGTCATGTCGGCGAGGTGCCGGGGCGGCTTCTTCACCCCGCGAGGGGCGACGAAAGTGAGCTCTCCCGGAACAGGGCGGGCCATGGCAGGTACTCCTCGTAAGACGAAAGGCGCGCCGCAGAAGCAGCACGCCTTTCAAGAGTAACCGGAGGCCGGTGTCAGCCGGTGCCGACGAAAGCGGCCAGCAGCAGCCACACCACCGGAGCGGTCGGCAGCAGGGAGTCGAGCCGGTCCATGATCCCGCCGTGTCCCGGGAGCAGGGTCCCCATGTCCTTGATGCCCAGGTCCCGCTTGATCATCGACTCGCCGAGGTCGCCCAGCGTGGCACTGACCGCGACGGCCAGCCCCAGCAGCAGGCCCTGCCACCAGACCCCGCCGTCGACCAGGAACTCCATGCACAGCGCGCCGGCCACCATCGCGAAGGCCACCGCCCCGAAGAGCCCCTCACGGGTCTTCCCGGGGCTGATGCGCGGCGCGAGCTTGGTCTTGCCGAAGCGCCAGCCCACCGCGTACGCCCCGGTGTCACTGACCACGGTCAGGGCCAGGAACGTCATCACCCGCTGCGGACCGTCGTCGGCGGCGAGCAGCATCGTGACGAAGGTCGCCAGGAAGGGTACGTAGAACGCCGCGAAGACACCCGCCGTGACGTCCTTGAGGTAGTCCTCGGGCGGCTCGGTCATCCGCCAGACCAGGACCGCGAGGGCGGTCAGGGCCATGGCGACCCAGGCTCCCTCGGCCCCCCGGACGTATCCGGCGATGATCATGGCGGCGCCACCGACCGCGAGCGGGACGAGCGGCGCCTTGATGCCCTTCTTCTCCTGGAGCCGGGAGGTGAGCTCCCACAGCCCCACGACGACCGCGACGACGACGACGCCGACGAAGACCGCCTTGACGATGAGGAGCGAAGCGAAGATCACCGCACCGAGGCCGACGCCGACCCCTATGGCGGCACGCAGATCCCGCCCCGCACGCTTCTTCGGCGGTGGGGGCGAGGGGTCCTGCGGTGCCTGTGAGGGCGGGGGCGGAGGGCTGGGCATGGGCTCCTGCGGCGGCGTCTCGTCGCGGAAGAAGGGGCCGCCTGCGGCGGCGGCCCCCCGATCGCGTGCTTCCCGGTCGTCGAAGTCACGGCCGGCGGCATCGGGCACGATGGGCATGGGCCGAGTCTGCGGGCCCGCCTGCGCATCGTATGCGGGACCCGCCGGAACCGGCTCCGGCTGCCAGGAAGAGTCGTTCATCAGACTTCGAGGAGCTCGGCTTCCTTGTGCTTCAGCAGCTCGTCCACCTGCGCGACGTACTTCGCGGTGGTGTCGTCGAGCTCCTTCTCGGCGCGGCGCACCTCGTCCTCGCCGGCTTCCTTGTCCTTGACGAGCTTGTCGAGGGCGTCCTTCGCCTTGCGGCGGACGGCGCGGATGGAGACCTTGGAGTCCTCGGCCTTGGTGCGCGCGACCTTGACGTACTCCTTGCGGCGCTCCTGCGTCAGCTCGGGGAAGGTCACCCGGATGATGCGGCCGTCGTTGCTCGGGTTGACCCCGAGGTCGGAGTCGCGGATGGCCTGCTCGATGTTGCGCAGCGCGGACGCGTCGAAGGGCGTCACGACCGCCATGCGCGGCTCGGGCACCGCGAAGGACGCGAGCTGGTTGATGGGCGTGATGGCGCCGTAGTACTCCGCCACGATCTTGTTGAACATCGCCGGGTGCGCACGTCCCGTGCGAATCGCGGCGAAGTCTTCCTTGGCGACGACGACGGCCTTCTCCATCTTCTCCTCGGCCTCGAGGAGGATTTCTTCGATCACCACGTGCTCCTGCATGTCAGATATGGATGGTTCAGGCGGGCGGGGCGGCCGGTCCGCGACGCGCGCGGGCCGGCGATGCGGAGGTCAGGCCCGGGTGCCCTGGTCGCTCACGAGCGTGCCGATCTTCTCACCCTTGACGGCGCGGGCGATATTGCCCTCGGCGAGCAGTTCGAAGACCAGGATCGGCAGCTTGTTGTCGCGGCAGAGCGTGATGGCCGTGGCGTCGGCGACCTTGAGGTCTCGGGACAGCACCTCGCTGTACTCCAGCGCGTCGAACTTCACCGCGTCCGGATTGGCCTTCGGGTCGGAGTCGTAGACCCCGTCGACGCCGTTCTTGCCCATGAGCAGGGCTTCGGCGTCGATCTCCAGGGCGCGCTGGGCCGCCGTGGTGTCGGTGGAGAAGTACGGCATGCCCATGCCGGCGCCGAAGATGACGACGCGCCCCTTCTCCAGGTGCCTCACGGCACGCAGCGGGATGTACGGCTCCGCGACCTGGCCCATGGTGATGGCGGTCTGGACGCGGCTGTCGATGCCTTCCTTCTCCAGGAAGTCCTGGAGGGCGAGGCAGTTCATGACGGTGCCGAGCATGCCCATGTAGTCGGACCGCGCACGGTCCATGCCACGCTGCTGCAGTTCGGCGCCGCGGAAGAAGTTGCCGCCGCCGATGACGATCGCGATCTCCGCGCCGTCTCGGACAACGGCCGCGATCTCGCGGGCGATGGCGTGCACGACGTCAGGGTCGACGCCCAGTCCGCCGCCGCCGGAGAAGGCCTCACCCGACAGCTTCAGCATGAAGCGCCGGCCCTTCTTCTCGTGGTCGCTCTTGTCGTCGGAAGCGGTGTGGGTGTCCACGCCCTGATTCATGGAGATCTCCTCGTGCACATACGAAGAAGGCCATTGCCGGTGGGTCCTCGCGGTTCCCTCTACGGCAATGGCCTCCTCGTCAGATCTGCGGTCGTCCTGCGCAAGCGTGGACGACTGCTTCAGACCCTACCGGGGTCCGGTGTCCGTCGCGTACGGACGGACTCAGATGCCGACCTTGATGCGGCTGAAGCGCACCAGGGTGACACCGGCCTCGTCCAGAACCTTCTGGACGGACTTCTTGTTGTCCAGCGCGTACGGCTGGCCGAGCAGGGTGGCTTCCTTGAAGAAGCCGTTGACGCGACCCTCGACGATCTTGGCGATGGCAGCCTCGGGCTTGCCCTCCGCGCGGGTGATCTCCTCGGCGACGCGACGCTCGGACTCGACCTTCTCGGCCGGCACGTCTTCCTTGGCGAGGTACTGCGGGGCGAACGCGGCGATGTGCTGCGCGACGCCGCGAGCGACCTCGGCGTTCTCCTTGTCGAGCTCGACCAGGACGCCGATCTGGAACGGCAGGTCGGGCATCGTGCGGTGCATGTACGCCGAGACGTAACCGCCGGTGAACTGCGCGAAGCGGTCCAGGACGATCTTCTCGCCGAGGTTGGCGTTGGCCTCGTCCACGAACGCCTGGACGGTCTTGCCGGGAGCGATCTCGGACGCGAGCAGCGCCTTGAGGTCGGCCGGGGAGGTCGCGGCGATGTGAGCGGCCAGCTCGTTGGTGACGGCCTGGAACTTGTCGCCCTTGGCGACGAAGTCCGTCTCGCACTTCAGCTCGACGAGGACACCGGAGGTGTTGTCGTCGGCGATCAGGGAGGCGACGGCACCGTTCTCGGCAGAACGGCCCTCGCGCTTGGCGACGCCCTTCTGACCCTTGATGCGGAGCGCCTCGATGGCCTTGTCGACGTCGCCGTCGGACTCGACCAGTGCGTTCTTGCAGTCCATCATGCCGACGCCGGTGAGCTCGCGGAGCTTCTTGACGTCAGCGGCGGTGTAGTTCGCCATGAGTCTGTGATTCTCTCTCGAAGTCGTAGATCTACGGGTGAACGGCGGAGGAGTCGCGCTTGTGGCGCGGCTCCCCCGCCGTCATCGTCCGTGCTGTGAGTGCCCGGCGCGTGAACGCCGGGCGCTCTCAGTGGGTCAGGCCTGCTCGGCGTCGGCGGCCGGAGCGTCGGCGGCCGGAGCCTCGACAGCCTCGGCGTCCGCGGCCGGAGCCTCGACGGCCTCGGCGGCGGGGGCCTCGGCAGCGGCCTCGGCCGGAGCGGCCTCGGCGTCGTCAGCCTTCTTCTCGCCCTCGAGGAGGTCGCGCTCCCACTCGGCGAGCGGCTCGGCGGCGGCCTTCTCGCCCGGCTTCGAGTCGCCGGTCGCAGCGCCGGAGCGGGCGATGAGGCCCTCGGCGACGGCGTCGGCGATCACGCGGGTGAGCAGGGTGACGGAGCGGATCGCGTCGTCGTTGCCCGGGATCTTGTAGTCGACCTCGTCGGGGTCGCAGTTGGTGTCGAGGATCGCGACGACCGGGATGTGGAGCTTGCGCGCCTCACCGACGGCGATGTGCTCCTTCTTGGTGTCGACGATCCAGACGGCGCTGGGAACCTTCGACATCTCGCGGATACCACCGAGGGTCTTCTCCAGCTTGATCTTCTCGCGAGAGAGGACCAGGAGCTCCTTCTTGGTGAGGCCCGAGGCGGCGACGTCCTCGAAGTCGATCGCCTCAAGCTCCTTCAGACGCTGAAGGCGCTTGTAGACGGTCGAGAAGTTGGTGAGCATGCCACCCAGCCACCGCTGGTTGACGTACGGCATGCCGACGCGCGTCGCCTGCTCGGCGATGGCTTCCTGAGCCTGCTTCTTGGTACCGACGAACATGATGGAGCCACCGTGCGCGACGGTCTCCTTCACGAACTCGTAGGCGCGGTCGATGTACGACAGCGACTGGAGCAGGTCGATGATGTAGATGCCGTTGCGCTCCGTGAAGATGAAGCGCTTCATCTTCGGGTTCCAGCGGCGGGTCTGGTGACCGAAGTGGACGCCGCTTTCCAGCAGCTCCCGCATCGTTACGACGGCCATGGCCATCTCCTTGTTTTCTCGGTTTGGTTCCTGACGCCCCGCCGCGCCCTGCCCCCTGAGAGGGGACCGAGAGACGCTTTCACGTGGCCTGACCGGCCGGTGCTGGGGCGTGCGAAGTCGACCCGGTGACCCGGATCGCCACAAGAAGTGTACGGGACCCGGCGGTATGCCGGGTGACGCGTTTGTCCACACCGGCCCGGCCGTCCACAGGCCCCCGCGAGGTCCGGCGACCGCCCGGCACGCTGGCCCGCATGACGACACTGCTGCTCACACTGCTGCTCGCGCTGTCCCAGGCGTTCACCTCGGGAGTGCGCCCGCTGCCGCCCCCGCTGGTCGTGGCCCGCTGGTGGGATCCGCCCCCGACCCCGTACGCCGCCGGACACCGGGGCGTGGACCTCGCGGCGCCGGTGGGCACGGAGATCAGGGCCCCGGGCCCCGGCCGGGTCCACCACGCCGGACCGGTGGCGGGGCGGGGGGTCCTTTCGCTCACCCTCCCGGGCGGGCTGCGCACCACCTACGAGCCGGTCCGTCCACTCGTCGTCGAGGGGGAGGAGGTCGTGGCGGGGCAGGTGGTGGCGGTCCTCACCGAGGGCGCGCACTGCCCGCTGCCCTGCCTGCACTGGGGTCTCCTGGCCGGCGAGACCTACCTCAACCCGCTGAGACTGCTCCCCCGGCCGACTCCCCGGCTGCTTCCCGGTCCCGGTCCGGAGCACCCCGGCCAGGAGCACCCCGGTCGGGAGCACCCGCGCCTGGAGTGACGCGCCGGCCACTCGCCGGCCGGGACGGGCACGCGCTCCCGAGGGTCAGCCCCGGACGCCCCGCAGCGCCATGGCGACGGCGGCGTCCGTGACCACGACCGGATCCTCCGCGGCGCCCAGCTCGATCCGCCGGACGGCCGCGTCCACGACGCCTTGGAGCAGCATCGCCGCGAGGCGCGGTTCGGCGTGCCCGAGGCCCGCGAGCGCCTCGACGATCATCGCGACCAGTCCCCCGTGCGCGGCGCGGATCTTCTCCCGCGCGCCGGCGTCCAGCTCGCTGGCCGAGATCGCGACGACCGCGCGGTGTCGCCGGTCGCCCACGAGCCCGAGCTGGCTGCGGACGTAGGCCTCGATCTTGGCTTCAGGCGACTCGGCGCAGGCCATGGCCGCCTCGATCTCGGCGGCCCACACGGGGAAGTCCACCGCGCACAGCTCTTCGACGACGGCCGCGCGCGACCGGAAGTACTCGTAGACGGACGACCGGGCGAGGCCGGTCCGCTCCGCCAGTGCGGGGAAGGTCAGCGCCTCCGTACCGCCTTCGGACAACAAGGAACGCGCGGCGTCCAACAGGGCGCCGCGCTGCATCGACCGGTGCTCGGCCACGGAGGCCGCTCGAATCCTGGGCACACGACCACTCTACGGACGTCCCGCAAGGGCCGGCCCCTTCAGCGCCCCACATCCGCCAGCTTCGCCCGAAGCTGGAGGACCGACTTGGTGTGGATTTGACTGACCCGACTCTCGGTGACGCCCAGCACGTTGCCGATCTCCGCGAGCGTGAGGCCCTCGTAGTAGTAGAGCGTCACGACGGTCTTCTCCCGGTCCGGGAGGGTGTTGATGGCCCTGGCCAGCAGCCGGCGCAGTTCGCGGTCCTCGGCGACGGCGACCGGGTTGTCAGCGGCGTGGTCCTCGAGGGTGTCCATCAGGGAGAGCCGGTCGCCGCCCTCCCCGCCCACGTGCAGGAGTTCCTCCAGGGCGACCACGTTGGCGAGGGACAACTGACTGAATACGGTGTGGAGTTCCTCGACCGCGATGCCCATCTCTCCCGCGACCTCGTGCTCGGTCGGGGTGCGCCGCAGTTGGGCCTCCAGCGTGGCGTAGGCCCGCTCGACGGCCCGCGCCTTCTGCCGCACGGAACGCGGGATCCAGTCGAGGGCCCGGAGTTCGTCGATCATCGCGCCGCGGATGCGGGTGATGGCGTAGGTCTCGAACTTGATGGACCGTTCGATGTCGAACTTCTCGATGGCGTCGATCAGTCCGAAGACTCCCGAGGAGACGAAGTCGGCCTGTTCCACATTGGGCGGAAGGCCGACGCTGACCCGGCCCGCGACGTACTTGACCAGCGGCGAGTAGTGCAGGATCAACTGCTCCCGCAGTCGCTCGTCACCGGAGTCCTTGTACGAGCGCCACAGCACCTCCAGGGACGAGGGCGCGGTGGACCGCACGCTGCCGCGGGCAGCGGGGGGCACCGCAGCGCGGTCAGACCCTGAGGTGTGCTGGGGCATGCTTCGCCTTTGCCGGAGCCGGATTCGTTGGGAGCGTAGCGTGACGGAAGTGTCGCGGTGCGCGAAGAGTACGGGATCCCGCGCGGCCGTCGGGGCGCCCCGACCGGCACGGACGGCCCCGGACCGGCGCCTCGCGCACGGTCCCGACGACTGCCAACCGGAACACCGCGTCTCTCATCGGCTTCACTCTTTCACCGGAACGCCCCAGGTCAATGACCGCCTCGCCGGGTGGCGTCGGTTTGTGCGCCTCCTCTCGACCTCCGCATGGTCAACTGCCAGCCGTCGCCCTGCCGTTCGACGAACCCCAGAGAGTGAAGTTCGTACAGTCTGCCGATGACTTCATCGGTGCCGGCGCCCGCGGCGACGGCAACCTCCTCCGCCGGCGCGGGCCGGTGCGCCGGCAGGGCTTCGAGCACCCGCGCCGCGCCCGGGTCCAGCAGGTCCCGGGCGAGCACGGGCCCGCGCCGCTCGGGAGCCAGCTCGCCCATGCCGCCGACCAGCTCGATCACCTCCGCGGCGTCCGTGACGAGCACCGCCTCGCCGCGCAGCAGTTCGTGGACCCCCGCGGAGAGTCCGCTGGTGGCCGGGCCGGGGGTGCCCATGGTGAACCGGCCGAGCGCCTGGGCCCGCCGGGCCGTGACCAGGGAGCCGCTGCGGTGGGCCGCCTCGATGACGACCGTGCCCCGCGTGAGGGCGGCGATGACCCGGTTGCGCAGCACGAACCTGCTCCGGGTGGGATGACTGCCGGGCGGCAACTCCCCCAGGATCAACCCCTGGCCCGCGATCCGGCCGAGGAGCCCGGCGTGCCCCTTGGGGTACGCCACGTCCACCCCGCAGGCCAGCACCGCGGCCGTGGCCCCGCCCGAGGCGAGGGCTCCTCGGTGGGCCGCGCCGTCGATGCCGTAAGCGGCCCCGGAGACGACGACCCAGCCGCGCTCGGCGAGCCCGGCCGCCAGGGTCTGCGCCATGTGGGCCCCGTACGGGGTGCACGCGCGGGCCCCGACCACGGCGACGGAGCGCAGCGCCCAGGTCCGCAGGTCCGGTCCGCCCCGGAGCCAGAGCCCCACGGGCCGTGCGTCGCCGAGGTCGTCCAGTTGGGTCGGCCACTGGGCCGACCCCGGGCAGACGAACCGCACGCCCGCCCCGGCGGCGGTCTCCAGGTCCCGCAGGGGGTCGGCCAGGGCGGCCCGTCCACGGTATCCGGCGAGCCGCTCGGGCCCCACCCCGGCCGGCGCCCCGGTTCCCGGATCGGGGTCGGTCAGGCGCCGCATGAGTTCCACGGCGCCCAGCTCCCGGAGCAGGCGCCCGCCCTGCCCGTCCCCCGGTTCCAGGACCCGGGTCAGGGCGGCCCGCGCCACCGTCTCCGCCTCGGTTTCCGCCTCCCCGGTCATGCTCCGCCCCCCGCCGCCCCCACGATCCGCGTCGCCCCGCGGGGGATCCCGGTCCGCAGCTCCAGCGCGACGGCCACGTCCGGCGCCTCGGGGCGGTCCCGGCCCCGCAGGTCGGCGACGGTCCAGGCGACGCGGAGCACCCGGTCCAGCCCCCGCGCCGTCAACAGACCGCGTTCCAGGTCCCGCTCGGCCTGGACCAGCGCGCCCGGGGCCACCTGCCAGCGGGTGCGGAGCTGGTGACCGGGGACCTCGGAGTTGAGCCGCCAGGGGGTCTCGGCGAGCCGGGTGGCGGCGCGGTCCCGGGCCTCACCGACCCGGGCGGCGACCACCGCGCTGGACTCGCCCCGGCCCGGCCCGGCCAAGAGGTCGCGGCGGCTGACGGGTTCGACCTCGACCCGCAGGTCGACCCGGTCGAGCAACGGGCCGGAGAGCCTGGCCTGGTAGCGCCGGATCACCGAGGACGGACATTCGCAGCCGCCCCCGTGCACGGTGTGCCGGCCGCAGGGGCACGGGTTGGCCGCGAGCACCATCAGGAACCCGGCCGGCAGCCTTACCACTCCGGCGGCCCTGGCGATGACCACGTGCCCCGCCTCCAGCGGCTGCCGCAGCGCGTCGAGCGCCTTGACCCCGAACTCGGCGGCCTCGTCCAAAAAGAGCACCCCCCGGTGGGCCAGGGACACCGCCCCCGGCCTGGGCACCCCGGCCCCGCCGCCGACCAACGACTGCATCGTCGCGGAGTGGTGGGGCGCGCAGTACGGGGGCCTGGCGACGAGCGGTTCGCCGGGCGGAAGGATTCCCGCGACCGAGTGGACGGCCGTCACCTCCAGGGAGTCCTGTCGGGTGAGCGGCGGCAGGATCCAGGGCAGCCGCTCGGCGAGCATCGTCTTGCCCGCCCCCGGGGGTCCGCTGAGGAACAGGTGGTGTCCGCCGGAGGCCGCCACCTCCAGGGCCCGGCGGGCGGCGTACTGTCCGGCGACGTCCGCCAGGTCGGGATGCTCGGAGCCGTCCCCGCCGACGCGGGAGATCCCGCTGCCGAGCCCCGCGCCCGGTACGAGCAACCCGGCCAGCATCGGATCGGGCCGACCGGCCGGCTCGGGCTCCTCCTCGGGCACCTCCCCGTCGGTGAGCACGGCGATCAGTTGGCGAAGGCTGCTCACGCCGAGGACGGAGACGTCCGGGACCAGCATGGCCTCGGCCGCGCATTGTCGGGGCACCACCACCTGCCGGTACCCGGCCTCGGCCGCGGCGAGCACGGCCGGGAGGATCCCGCGGACCGGGCGCACCCGGCCGTCGAGCCCCAGTTCCCCGATGAGGACGAGGTCGGCGATCACCTCCGGTTCGACCACCTCGGCGGCGCCGAGGACCGCCACCGCCACGGCGAGGTCGAAGCCGGCTCCCGACTTGGGCACGGAGGCCGGACTGAGTCCGACCGTGAGCTTCTTCTGGGGCCACTGGGCCCCGGAGTTCACGACCGCGGCCCGCACCCGGTCCCGGCTCTCCACGAGGGTCTTGTCGGGCAGCCCGACGAGGGTGAAGGCCGCGACCCCCGGTTCCAGGTCGGCCTGGACCTCGACGACCACGCCCTCGACACCCACCAGGGCGACCGAGCAGGCCCGTGCGAACCCCATCAGGCCACCCCCCTGACGTGTTCCACCACGGGCGCGCCGCGCCGCGGCAGCAGGACGCCGACCAGATCGATCCGCACGCCGCCCGGAGGCGGTCCGCCGTGGTCGGCGAGCCAGCGCCCGGCGAGCCGTCGGAGCCGTTCGGCCTTGCCCGGCCGCACGGCGGCCATGGGGTGTTCGAAAGCGGGGTGTTCGGGCGGTCCTGCCCTGCGCGTCTTGACCTCGCACACGACGAGGGCGTCGCCGTCCCGCGCGACGATGTCGATCTCCCCGCTGCGACATCGCCAGTTCCGGGCGATCACCGTCATCCCGGCCTCGGCCAGCCGACGCACCGCCAGTTCCTCGCCGTACCGCCCCAACGCCTGCTGTGCCACGCTCTTCGCGTTCATCCGGCACCACCTCCGGCACCGACGATCGCGCGTCCCCGCCCACCGAGTGGATCTTGGTGGACAACCGGGGGATTGTGGAGAACCCCGCCACCCACAGGGGTGACGGGGTGCCCGTCAACTGCCCGGGAGTTCGAGGTCGCTCTTGTTGAGCTCCTCGATGTTCACGTCCTTGAAGGTCAGCACCCGTACCTGCTTCACGAAGCGAGCCGGCCTGTACATGTCCCAGACCCAGGCATCGGCCATCGAGACCTCGAAGAAGACCTCCCCCTGAACCGAGTGCACCTGCATCTCGTAGTCGTTGGTGAGGTAGAAGCGACGTTCCGTCTCGATCACGTACTTGAACAGCCCGACGACGTCGCGGTACTCCCGATAGAGCTTCAGCTCCATCTCGGTCTCGTACTTCTCGAGGTCCTCGGCGCTCATGGCATGTTCCCCTTCAGCCGTGCGTCCCCCTATTGTGCGCCAGGCCCCCGCGCCCCTAAACGATTTCCGGGGCCAGGACCACCGGCGTACCCGGAGGACCGTCGTCGAGCAGCCTACGGAGCAGCTCGGCGAGTCTGGTCGGGTACACCGTCTCACGTGCCGCGAGAAGTTCCTCGGAGGTCCACCACCTGGCCTCGATCACGCTGCGGCGCTCCAGGTCGGTGAGCCCGCTCATGTCGGTGTCTGTGCGGGTGGTCCGGGCGAGGAAGTACCACTCGTCCTGTTCCCAGCGCCGCCCGTCGAAGGGGAACGCGCAGTGGCGTCGCCACAGCACCGGCCCCAGTTCCACCTCGGTGATCCCGGTCTCCTCGGCGAGCTCCCGCAGCGCGGCCTCCTCCCGACTCTCCGCCCCCTCCAGGCCGCCGCCCGGGGTGAACCACCAGTCGTCCGCCGGATCAGACGGTTCGAAGCCGTGCAGCAGCAGGATCCGGTCCTCGGGGTCCAGCAGGATCACCCGGGCCACCTTGCGCGGGCCCTCGGCCCGCTCAGCGGGCATCGGACCGCTCCCGTCGCCCGCGCCCGAGGACCCGTGCGAGGGGCCCGTACGCCGCGCCCACCACCACGAGGGCGGCGCCGAGCACGATGGCGATCACCTGGAGTCGCAGCGGCCCGGGCGACGAGACGCCGCCGGCCAGGGACCGGTACGTCGTCGGCCGCTCCAGCATCGTCATGGAGGGCCACGCCCGCGCGTCCACCCGGCCGTTGACCGCCGAGCGGGGCACCGTGCCCTGACCGGCCTCCTGGAGATGCGCGCGGGAGTCCAGCGAGCCGGCCCGCCGGTCGCCCAGCAGGAAGAGGTTGCCCTCGGGGACCGTCACCTCGAACAGGGTGTCCGAGGCCGCCCTGCCCGGCGGGGCCGCGCCTTCGAGGGCCACGGCGGGCTTCGCGTCGTCGATGTACGGCTCGTCCAGCTCCCGGCCGTTCACGGTGAGCCGGCCGCCCGCGCCGCAGCACTTCACGGTGTCGCCGTCGATGCCGACGACGCGCTTGACCATGGGGGTGTCGCTCCACAACGAGTCGGTGAAGATCACCACGTCTCCGCGCCGCACCTCGCCCCCGTCGATCCGCTGCGCGAGCACCCTGTCCCCCGGGCGCACGGTGGGCACCATCGAGTCGGTCGGCACCGTGTACGGCTGGTAGATCACGGCTCCCCAGACGAAGCCGCCGAGGAAGAGCACGAAGCCGATGGCCACGGCGATTCCCGACAACACGTTGCCGAGACCGCCGCGGCCATCGCTGCCACCGCTCATGTCTTGTGTTCCGCCCATTCCAGCGCCCCCACACTTCGGAGATCGGTGACCTGGGCGGCACCCTACCGGGCGGTACGGCCCTTGGTCAGCCTCCGTCGACGCCACATGACCAGCGGAACCGCGCCCGTGAGCCCCAGCGCGGCCGGACCGAGCCCGACGGGCGCGAGGCCGGCGGCCCCGAGGCCGAGGGCGGTCGCCTTGGCCTGGTCGCCGATGCCCGGCTGGTCGAAGGTGTCCGGAATCGGGAGGGTGGACCAACGGGTGACCGGCCACGCCACGACCACGGCCCGCCCGACGACGTCCTTGACCGGAACGAACCCGCGCGTCGAGTCCTGCTGGTGGTAGCGGGAGTCCTGGGAGTTCTGCCGGTGGTCGCCCATGACCCAGATCGAGCCCTTGGGGACGACGAGGGGGCCGAAGGGGAAGTCGTCACAAGGGGTGTTGCCGGGGAAGATGTACGGCTCGTCCAGCTCCTTGCCATTGACGACGACAGGCCCCCCCTTCTTGCACTCGACCGTGTCCCCGCCGATGGCGATGGTCCGCTTGATCAGGTCCTTCTCGTCCGCGGACGGCATCAAGCCGATCTTGCTGAGCACCTGCTGCATGAAGTTGGGCTCCGGGGTGGCCTCACCGGACAGCCAGTTCGCGGGGTCGTGGAAGACGACGACCTCACCGCGCTCGGGCTCCGAGCCGAACCACGGGGTCAGCTTGTCCACCAGCACCCGGTCGCCCCGCTGCAGGGTGTTCTGCATCGAGTCGGACGGGATCGAGAACGCCTGCACCAGGAAGGTCTTGATGAGCAGGGCCAGCAGCAGGGCGATACCGATGAGGAGCGGCAGCTCCTTCCAGAACGAACGCTGCGGGCGCGCCTCGGCGCCCTCGTCCTCCGCGTCGTCCTTCGCGAACTCGGCATCGCTCCCCACGGCGTCGTCCGGCCGCTCCTCGCCCTCGTCGCGTCCGGATCGTGCGCCTACCGCCACATCCCCCACATCCACTCCCTCACATCGGAAATCACCGCCCGTGCCGGATCGGGAACGGGCCCTCCCCTCCCCTAACGAGCGGGAGTTCCCTAAGGCTCGGGAGACCGAGGACACACTATGCGACCGGCGTGCCCCGACGACGCCCACGAGGCCCGCGCCGTCCGCGTCGTGCCTGATCGGGGACGGTGAGGAAGGTCGCCGGCTGCTCCAGCCCGCGCCAGTGGTCGTACGGCCAGGCGATCACCACCGCCTTCCCGACGACCCCCTCCTCTCCGATGGTGCCCTCGAAGCCCTCGTCGAGGTGGAAGCGGGAATCGGCGGAATTCGCGCGGTGGTCGCCCATCACGAACAGCCGGCCCTCCGGCACCCGGACCGTGAAGCGGATCTCCGAGGGGGCGTTGCCCGGGTTCACGTACGGCTCGTCGAGCGGCGCACCGTTGACGGTGATCCGCCCCTTGGTGTCACAGCAGGTGACCGTGTCCCCGCCGACACCGATGACCCGCTTGATCAAGTCCTGTTCATCGGCGGAGGGCAGCAGCCCGATGAAGGTCAAGACCTCCTTGACCTGCTTGACCACGACCGGGTCCTTGGGCGGCCTGGTGGTCTCTCCCTTGAGCCAGCCACCGGGGTCCTTGAACACGACGACGTCGCCCCGCTCGACCTTGGAGCCGAACCACGGCGTCAGCTTGTCGACCAGGACCCGGTCGCCGATCCGGATCGTCTGCTCCATCGAGCCCGAGGGGATGAAGAAGGCCTGTACGAGGAAGGTCTTGAGGAGCAACGCGATGAACAGGGCCACCACGACGAGCAGCGGCACCTCGCCGACCCGTCGGGTACGTCTGCGTCTCTTGACCCGGCGCGCCAGCCGGCGGCGTTCGGCGCGGCTGCCCCCGTCGGACTCGCGCACGGGCGTCGTGGGCACCGGCCCTCGTGGCGGCGCCGCGGGTCTCGACGGCGCCTCCACCCAGTGCTCGGGCTCCCGGCGACCGCGTCCGCGCCGTCGCCGGCTACCCATGTCCGCCGCCCGCGGGCCCCGCCGCGCCCCAACGCGAGAGCGGCCAGCCGATCCAGTCGGCACGCCCGATCACTCTCTCCACCGGCACCATCCCCCCGCCCGGCTCCCCGAGGTGGTCCCGGGAGTCCCGGGACTGGGAGCGATGATCACCCATGACCCACAGGGTCCCAACGGGTACGACGATCCGGAAGGGCACCTTGGACGCGGTGTCCCCCGGGAACAGGTAGGGCTCGTCGAGCGTTGTGCCGTTGACCCGGATCCGGCCGCCCGCGTCGCAACAGACCACGTCGTCACCGCCCACCCCCACCACCCGCTTCACGAAGTCGGTCTCGGACGGGTCCCCGATGCCCAGCGCGGACGCCGCGCCGCGCAGGCTCCCGCCCATCGAGCCTGATCCGGCCCTCTCCGGCACGAAGGAGCCCCTGCCGTCGAAGACGACGAGGTCCCCGCGCCGCGGCTGGTCGCCGAACCGGTAGGCGAGCTTGTTGACCAGGACCCGGTCACCGACCCGGAACGTCGGCTCCATCGATCGGCTCGGGATCAGGAAGGGCTGCAGCACGAAATTGCTGAGCAGCAGCAGGAACACGGTACAGATCACACCGAGCAGTCCGGCCCGCCTCCACGAGAACGCGAAACGCGACCGCCCCTCCCCCTGATCGGGGGAGGAGTGGCCGCGTCGTGTGAGCTCTGCTTCGGTGTCCATCGGGTGCGAGCCTATCCGGCCCGCCCCTGGACCCGGAGATGAGATCAGCGGTCGCGCTTCTCCTTGATCTTCGCGGCCTTGCCGCGGAGCTCACGGAGGAAGTACAGCTTGGCGCGACGCACGTCACCGCGGGTGACGATCTCGATCTTCTCGAAGATCGGGGAGTTCACCGGGAAGGTGCGCTCGACACCGACGCTGAAGGAGACCTTGCGAACGGTGAAGGTCTCGGAGACGCCGGCGCCCTGACGGCGGATGACGACACCCTTGAACTGCTGGATACGGGAGCGGTTGCCCTCGATCACGCGGACGTGCACGTTGATCGTGTCACCGGGGCGGAAGGCCGGGACGTCGGAGCGGATCGAGGCGGCGTTGACGCCATCGAGCAGGTGAGACATGTGCTTCGTCTGCTTTCTTCGCACGGCGCCACAGGTCGCCGAAGCGGGTTTCCGGAGAGAATTCGGGAGCCGCGTCACTCGACGGACGACGATCCCCCTGTGGCAGGGGCGCCCGCGAGCACACAGCAGCCGCCTATTCTTCCACGGCCTGGGGCCGGAGCCAAAATCGGCCGTCGGCGGAGGGCTTCCAGCCGAGGGCGTCGAGCATCGCCCTGTCCTTCTTGTCGAAGGCGGACGCCTCACAGCGCTCGATCAGGTCGGGGCGGTTCGCGGCGGTGCGACGGAACGCCTCGTCGCGGCGCCAGCGCGCGATCTTCCCGTGGTGGCCGCTCAGCAACACGTCCGGGATTCCCCGGCCGCGCCACTGCGGGGGCTTGGTGTAGACGGGCCCCTCCAGCAGGTTGGCCATGTCGCCGGGGGCGAAGGAGTCGTCGCGGTGCGACTCGGCGTTGCCGAGGACTCCGGGAAGCAGCCGTGCCACGGCCTCGGTGACGACCAGGACGGCCGCCTCGCCGCCCGCCAGGACGTAGTCGCCGATGGAGACCTCGTACACCGGCAGGCGCGTCGCGTACTCGTCCATCACGCGCCGGTCGATGCCCTCGTACCGGGCCGGGGTGAAGATCAGCCAGGGGCGCTCGGAGAGCTCGACGGCGAGTTCCTGGGTGAAGGGCCTGCCGCTGGGCGTCGGGACGACGATGACCGGGCCGTGCGCGCCGGCCTCGTAGCCGTCGGCGAGCGCCGCGTCCAGGGCCTCGCCCCACGGGTCGGTCTTCATGACCATGCCCGGGCCGCCACCGTAGGGGGTGTCGTCGACCGTGTTGTGGCGGTCGTACGTCCACTCCCGCAGGTCGTGTACGTGAACGTCGAGCTGCCCGCGGGCCCGGGCCTTCCCGACGAGGGAGACGTTCAACGGCTCCAGGTACTCGGGGAAGATCGTGACGACGTCGAGACGCATCAGACGTCTGCCCCGGGAGCGGTGGCCTCGTCGTCCTTGTCGCCCTCGTCGTCCTTGTCGCCCGCGTCGTCGCGCGCGGATGCGATCACCGCGCGGTCGTCGATCAGCCCGGGCGGCGGGGTGATGACACAGCGCTGCTCTTCCAGGTCGATCTCGGCGACGATCTCCTCGACGAAGGGGATCATCACCTCGGTCCCGTCGGGCCGTTCGACGATGAACAGGTCCTGCGAGAGCAGGTGGGAGATCTCGGTGATCCGACCGATCTCGGTGCCGTCCTCCAGCACCACGTCCAGGTCCATCAGCTGGTGGTCGTAATACTCGTCGGGCTCTTCCGGCAGTTCCGCCGGGTCCACGTCCGCGATGAGCAGGGTGTTCCGCAGCGCCTCGGCGCCCGTGCGGTCCTTCACCCCGGCGAAGCGCAGCAGCAGCCTGCCGCTGTGCACCCGGCCCGTCTCGATGGTCAGCGGGCCCGCGGACGCCGGTTCGGTCTGGAGCACGGCGCCGGGTCCGAGCCGCAGTTCGGGCTCGTCGGTCCGTACCTCGACGGTGACCTCACCCTTGATCCCGTGGGCGCGGCCGATCCGCGCGACTACCAGCTGCACTGTGTGTCTCTCCTGTTCAGACGACGACGGGCCGGGGCGGGCACGTATGCCCTCCCCGGCCCGTGCCGGTGATTCACGCTTTCAACGGACAGGTCTCAGCGGACCTGGTCCACGTCGACGAGGTCGACGCGGATCCCCCGGCCGCCGATGGCGCCCACGACCGTACGCAGAGCACGTGCGGTGCGGCCGTTGCGACCGATCACCTTGCCCAGGTCGTCCGGGTGGACCCGGACTTCCAGCACCTGCCCGCGGCGCAGGTTGCGCGAGGCGACCTGCACTTCGTCGGGGTTGTCCACAATGCCCTTCACGAGGTGCTCAAGAGCCTCCTCGAGCATGCTCAGGCCTCGGTCGACTCGGCGGTGGCCTCAGCCTCGTCCGCCTTCTTGTCGGCCTTCTTCGCCTTCTGCGTGATGGCCTCGCCCTTGGTCTCGCCGATGCCCTCGAGGGCCTTGGCGAACTCGTCGAACGTGCGGCGCTTGCTCTCCTTGGTCTCCGGCTGCAGCAGCGGCGCGGGGGCCGGGAGGCCCTTGTGCGCCTGCCAGTCACCGGTCAGCTTCAGGATGGCGAGCACGGCCTCGGTGGGCTGGGCGCCGACCGAGAGCCAGTACTGCGCACGCTCGGCGTTGACCTCGATGCGCGACGGGTTGTACGTCGGGTGGTACAGACCGATCTCTTCGATCGCACGACCATCGCGGCGGGTGCGCGAGTCGGCGACGACGATGCGGTAGTGCGGCTGGCGAATCTTGCCGAGGCGCTTGAGCTTGATCTTGACTGCCACTGGAGTGGTGTCTCCTGAACTTGACGTGGTTGGGCACATGAGATGCCACGTGGGGTTGCGGTACTCGGGTGCCCGATGGACGCGTCAGCCGGAGGAGAGAGGGGTCCTATGCGACTGTCGAGTACAGCTAGCCATTGTGCCACATGCCTGCGGCGCTTCCTCTCGGGGAGCGGTGATCGGCGGCACGCGGAGGCGCGCCACCGATGCCGCCGCCACCGGGTGCGGGCCGCACCGGGCCCGTGCGGGCCCGGGAGGTGCCTTCAGGAGGCGGCGGCCGAGACGGCCACCTCGGGAATCCGGAACGGTTTCATGCAGCCCCCGCAGACGATGGGCGCCTGGGCCAGGACGGACGGGACGACCCGTACGTTCCGGCCGCAGTCGCAGACCGCCTTGACCCGCACACCGCCACCGGACGAACCGTGGCGGGCGGCCGGCCCTCGGAAACTGCGCTTGGTGTCGGCGGCGGTGGCGACCGTGTGCGCCTTCAGCGCGCGGTGCAGCCGCTCGATGGTCGGGCGGTAGCGCCGCTTCGCCTCGGGGTTGAGCGAGACCAGGGAGAAGCCGCTGCTGGCGTGCGGTTCCTCGGAGTGGTCCAGCCCCATCTCCTCGGCGATCGCGAGGAATCTGCGGTTGTGGTAGCGGCCGGCCCGCGAGGTGTCGCGGACTCCACGGGCGGCTGCGATGCCGTGGACTGCCTCGTGCAGCAGTCGCTCGAAGGAGAGCTCGGCGCCGCAGGCGGACGAGGACTCTCCGATCAGGGACTCGGGCGCGGCAAGGTCAGGCAGCTCGGGGTGGTACCGCTGAATATCGGCCCACGCCTGCGCCAGCTCTGCGGCGAGAACAGGTGGTGTCGTGCTCACGTCGTGACAACGAGCCGGGGTGCCCCGGTGTTCCGATTCCGGGCCATTCCAAATTTTTTGCACGTACCAGTCAGTTCAGTCTCATGCGTCCTGACGAGGACGGGTGCGCATATCCCCGGAGGAGTCGGTACGTAACGAGGCCCAACGACAGCCGCCCCCGGTGCGCGGCACGGGGCCGCACGCCCGGGGGCGGGTCGGTGGATCAGTACGAGCGCGCGACGATCGCGAGGGTTCCCGGGGCGTCGTCCGCCTGCGGAACCGACCCGTCGGGTGCGATCAGGCAGCGTACGGAGACGGCCTGTTCGGCCAGCTTGGCCTCGCCCTCGGGGCCCAGGTCGGCCCACGGGATGCGCGCCCAGCCACCGGCGATGGCGGCCTCGGCGGCCTCCTCGATGGTCGCGACGTCGGAGGTGCGGGCCTCGCGGCGCTCGCGGGACTCGCGCAGCAGTTGCGCCTGGTCCTCCTCCAGCACCTTGGGCAGCAGGTCGAGCAGCGCGGAGATCTGCACGGCCTCCTTGCCGCCCGGGATCCGGCGGGCGAGCATCGCGGTGCCGGCCTCCAGGTCTCGGGGGCCGATCTCGATGCGGACCGGTACGCCCTTGAGCTCCCAGTCCACGGCGCGGCGGCCGAAGGGGGTGTCGACGCGGTCGTCGACCTGCACGCGGATGCCCGCGGCCTTGAGCTGGGCGCCCAGCTCGCGGACCTTGGTCACGGCCTCGTCGCCCTTGATCGCCATGACGACGACCTGGACGTGCGCGAGGCGCGGCGGGACGCGCAGGCCGTTGTCGTCGCCGTGCGACATGATCAAGCCGCCGACCATGCGGGTCGAGACGCCCCACGAGGTCTGCCAGACCAGCTCCTGCTTGCCTTCCTTCGACAGGTACTGCGTGTTGAAGGCCTTGGCGAAGTTGGTGCCCAGCTCGTGGCTGGTGCCCAGCTGGAGGGCCTTGCCGTCGCCCATCATGCCCTCGAGGGTGAGGGTGTTGATGGCGCCGGCGAAGCGCTCCTTGGCGGTCTTGCGGCCGAGCACGACGTCGATGCCGAGCACGTTCGTCATGAAGTCGCCGTAGACGTCCGTGTGGATGCGGGCCGCGTAGTCGCGGGCGTCCTCGTAGGTGGCGTGGGCGGTGTGGCCCTCCTGCCAGAGGAACTCGCTCGTACGGAGGAACACGCGCGGGCGCATCTCCCAGCGGACCACGTTGGCCCACTGGTTGATCAGCAGGGGCAGGTCGCGGTAGCTCTGGACCCACTTCGAGAAGTAGTCGTTGATGATCGTCTCGGAGGTGGGGCGGACGACGACCGGCTCGTCGAGTTCCTTGCCACCGCCGTGCGTGACGACCGCGAGCTCGGGGGCGAAGCCCTCCACGTGCTCGGCTTCCCGGGTCAGGTAGGACTGCGGGATGAACAGCGGGAAGTACGCGTTCTGGGCGCCCGCGTCCTTGATGCGCGCGTCCATCTCCTGCTGCATCCGCTCCCACAGCCCGTAGCCGTACGGTCGGATGACCATGGTGCCGCGTACCGGACCGTTGTCGGCCAGCTCGGCCTTGTTGATCAGATCCTGGTACCAGCGGGGGAAATCCTCCGCCTGGGGGGTGAGAACGGGTGCCTTTGCCATGGCGCGAATGGTACGGCGCCGCGCACGCGATGCGTGAATCGGGTGGCGCGTTCCTCTGGACGCGGGGGCGAATGGGGAGTTCCCTGGCAACGGGGGCCAGGGGGCGACAAAGGAATCAGGAGCGCTCTTTCGATGACACCGACGCCGACGGCGACGCTCGTCGCCCGGGACTGGGCGGAGATCCAGGAACGGATGCTGGTACCGCTGTACGAGGCCGTCTACGAACGGCTGGAGGTCGGGCCGGGCGACCGGCTGCTGGGCCTCGATTGCGGGGCCGGGCTGGCCCTGCTGTTGGCCGCAGGGCGGGGAGCCCTGGCCACGGGCGTGGAGGCGGACCCGGCACGCCGGGCGCTGGCCCGTGAGCGGCTGTTGGAGGTGGTCGCCGCTCCCCCGGCGTCGCCGGCGCGTCCGTACGACGTCGTGCTGGCCTTCACGCCCCGCCCTCGGGACCTGACGGCGGCCCTGTCGGCGGTCCGGCGGGGCGGCGTGGTGGTGCTGGCCGACTGGGGTCCGGCGGAGCGGTGCACGGTGCCGGCGGTGCTCGGCGGCGGGCCGGCCCCGCGGGACCTGGACGCGATGGTGGCGTCGGCCGGGCTGGTGCCGGACGGGTCGGGGCGGGTGTTCTGCCCGTTCGGTTACGCGGACGTGGACAGCGCGGTGCGCGGGCTGCTGTCGACCGGGATGTACGAGCACGCGGACACGGCCCAGGTCGAGAAGGAACTTGCCGAGGCGCTTCACCCGTACGAACGAGCCGACGGGTCGGTCTGGTTGCCGAACATCTTCCGGTACGTGGTCGCCCGGACGGCCTAACGGGCCGGGTCGCGTGTCCGGCTATTCGTGGAGGCGCGCGATGCCCGCCGCGGCGTAGGCGGCGGGCTCGTCCAGGGTCTCGTTCGCGAGCAGCGCCTCGGCGAGCGCGTCCAGCTTGTCGCGGTTCTCGCGCAGCAGCCGGCATGCGTCCTCGTAGCACTCGTCGACGATCCGTCGCATCTCGTGGTCGACGGCGTCGAGGGTGGCGGGCGCCGCGAGGAGGCCGTACGGGCTCTGCGCGTCCGCCGGGATCGCGGTGAGCCGGCCGATCCGCTCGCTCATGCCCCAGCGGCCCACCATGCCGCGGACGATGTTGGTGACCTGTTCGAGGTCGTTCTCCGCGCCCGTGGTGATGACCGCGTACACCACCTGCTCGGCGGCCATTCCGCCGAGCGCGCCGATGACGCGGCCCCGGAGGTACTCCTCGGTGTAGGCGTACCGGTCGGCGTCCGGGGTCGAGAGGGTGACGCCGAGCGCCCGGCCGCGCGGCACGATGGTGATCTTGCGGACGGGGTCGGCGCCCGGCTGGAGCATGCCCAGGAGGGCGTGGCCGCTCTCGTGGTAGGCGGTGCGGCGGCGCTCCTCGTCGGGCATGACCAGGGGGCGTTCGGCACCGAGTTGGACCTTCTCCAGTGCGTCGGACAGGTCGGCCTGGGTGACCGCGCCCTGTCGGCGCTTGACCGCCAGCAGGGCGGCCTCGTTGGCGAGGTTGGCCAGTTCGGCGCCGGTCATGCCCGGGGTCGTGCGGGCCACCCGGGCGAGGTCCACGCCGGGCGCGAGCGGGATGTCGCGGGTGTGGATGCGCAGGATCGCCTCGCGGCCGGCCTTGTCGGGCGGGGAGACGACGACGGTGCGGTCGAACCGGCCGGGGCGGGTCAGGGCGGGGTCGAGGACGTCGGCGCGGTTGGTGGCGGCGAGGACGACGACCCCCTCGGAGCCGGAGAAGCCGTCCATCTCGGTGAGGATCTGGTTGAGGGTCTGTTCGCGCTCGTCGTGGCCGCCCATGGCGGCGCCGCCGCCGCGCGCGCGGCCGATGGTGTCGATCTCGTCGATGAAGATGATCGCGGGGGCCACCTTGCGGGCCTCGGAGAAGAGTTCCCGTACCCGGGAGGCGCCGACGCCGACGATCATCTCGATGAACTCGGAGGCGGAGGCGGAGAAGAAGGGCACCCCGGCCTCGCCGGCGACGGCGCGAGCCAGCAGGGTCTTGCCGGTGCCGGGGAGGCCGGCGAGCAGGACCCCGCCGGGCATGCGGGCGCCCAGCTTGCGGTACTCCTGCGGGTTCTTCAGGAAGTCGACGACGTCGTTCAGTTCGCCCTCGACCTCGTCGATGCCGGCCACGTCGTCGAAGGTGGTGCGTTTGGCGCCGGTCTCCGGTTCCACGGGCTTGGGCGGCGCCTTGCGGCCGAGCCCGCCCATGCCGCCCATGGCGGAGCCCATCCGTCGGGCGATGAACATCCACAGGACGACGAGCAGGAGGATGGGCGCGAGGGAGATCAGCAGGTTGGCGAGGAAGCTGCGCTGTTCGACGACCGGGGAGGCGGTGACGGTGACGCCCTTGGCGGTGAGGTTCGACCACAGCCGGTCGTCGGCGAAGGAGGGCCGCTGGGTGACGAACTTCGTGTAGTCGCCGTCCCCGTCGGGGGCGGGCTGCTTGTTCTTGAGCTGCCCCTGGATGGCGTCGCCCTTGGAGTAGATCTTCGAGACGTTGCCGTCGGCGACCTGCTTGCTGAACTCCGTGTACGAGATCGTCGGCTCGTCGCCCTCGTTGAAGAACGACAGCACGAGGTTGGTCAGCAGGAAGAGGATCAGCGCGGTGAGGATCAGCCCGCGCCAACCGCCCGGCATCCCCTTCTTGGCCGGCGGCGGGGTGGGCGGGGCGCCCTCGGAGCGCCAGGGGGTGTCGGCCCGGTCGCGCGGCGGTGCGGGGGTGGGGCTGGGCACGGGGCCTCCTTCTGCCGTCCTCCCGCCCGACGATAAGCGACATACCTGATCATTGCGCCCCGACGGCCGGGGACCTGGCACACGGAAGGGCCCCGGCCGCATCCCCGGCCGGGGCCCTCCTCGTACGCGTCGCGCGGTGCCGTCAGGCGGTCACTTCATGAACTTCTTGAACTCGTCCGGGAGGTCGAAGTCCTGGCCGGGCTGCGCACCGCCGGCCGGCAGACCGAACGGGTTGCCTGCGGCGGCGGGCTCGCCCGCCTGCGGACCCTGCTCGCGCCGGGCCGCGGCCGCGGCCTCCTCTTCCTTGCGCTTCATCGGGTTGCCGCTCTTGCGCTTGCCCTTGGCCTGCTTGACCTGCTTCTTCTGGCGGCCGGGGCCGCCACCCATCCCGGGGATGCCGGGCATGCCGGGCATCCCGCCGCCCTGGGCCATGCGGGACATCATCTTGCGGGCCTCGAAGAAGCGCTCGACCAGCGACTTCACGGCGCTGACCTCGGCGCCGGAGCCCTTGGCGATACGGGCGCGGCGCGAGCCGTTGATGAGGTGCGGGTCATGGCGCTCGGCCGGGGTCATCGACTTGATGATCGCGGCCATGCGGTCGACGTCGCGCTCGTCGATGTTGTTGATCTGGTCCTTGATCTGGCCCATGCCCGGCAGCATGCCGAGGAGCTTGGAAATGGAGCCCATCTTGCGGACCTGCTCCATCTGGGCCAGGAAGTCGTCGAGCGTGAACTCCTTCGGCCCCTTCGCCAGCTTGGCCGCCATCTTCTCGGCCTCGGCCTGGCTGAAGGTCTTCTCGGCCTGCTCGATCAGGGTGAGCATGTCACCCATGTCGAGGATCCGGCCCGCCATGCGGTCGGGGTGGAACGCGTCGAACTCGTCGAGCTTCTCGCCGTTCGAGGCGAACATGATCTGCTTGCCGGTGACGTGCGCGATGGAGAGCGCGGCACCGCCTCGGGCGTCGCCGTCGAGCTTGGAGAGCACGACGCCGTCGAAGCCGACGCCGTCACGGAAGGCCTCCGCGGTGTTGACCGCGTCCTGGCCGATCATGGCGTCGACGACGAAGAGGATCTCGTCGGGGCTGACGGCGTCGCGGATGTCCGCGGCCTGCCGCATCAGCTCCTGGTCGATGCCGAGGCGACCGGCGGTGTCGACGACGACCACGTCGTACTGCTTGGTACGGGCGTACTCGATCGAGTCCTTGGCGACCTGGACCGGGTCACCGACGCCGTTGCCGGGCTGCGGCGCGTAGACGGCGACGCCCGCTCGGTCGGCCACCACGGAGAGCTGGTTGACGGCGTTGGGGCGCTGGAGGTCACACGCCACGAGGAGCGGGGCGTGGCCCTGCCCCTTCAGCCACAGGCCGAGCTTTCCGGCGAGGGTGGTCTTACCGGCACCCTGGAGACCGGCGAGCATGATCACCGTCGGGGCGGTCTTGGCGAAGCGCAGCCGCCGGGTCTCGCCACCGAGGATGGAGACCAGCTCGTCGTTGACGATCTTGAGGACCTGCTGGCCCGGGTTCAGGGCCTTGGAGACCTCTTCGCCGCGGGCGCGCTCCTTGACGTTCGCGATGAAGGAGCGGACGACCGGGAGGGCGACGTCGGCCTCGAGGAGGGCGATACGGATTTCCCGCGCCGCAGCGTCGATGTCCTGCTCGGAGAGGCGGCCTTTGCCCCTGAGGGACTTGAAAGTCGAGGCAAGGCGGTCGGAAAGCGTATCGAACACGGTGGTCGCGATTCCTCAGGTCGGGGGCGTGTGGTCGCCCCCCAGGGTATCGGGCCGCGAGGCGGATGTACCCCCGGCCGTCCCAAGCGGCCGGGGGCCCGCCGGCGCACGGGTGGCGAGCAGGGGGCGCTGGGCTCGATCGACGGCGCCGCGCGGCCCCCGCCGGGGCCCGCGGAGGGCTCGGGCGAGGGCTCGGGCGAGAGTGGCCGGCGGCGTCAGCGCAGCGCCGCCTCCACCTCGGCGGCCAGCGCGGCGGCCGGGGCCGGCGGCAGCGGCTTGCCGTCCGCGTCGACCACGTACAGGGAGTCCACCGCGTTGGCGCCGAGCGTGGAGACGTGGGCGCTGCGGACCCGGACCCCCGCGGACTCCAGCGCCCGCCCGATGCGGTGCAGCAGCCCGACCGCGTCGGGTGCGCGCACCTCCAGCACCGTGGCCAGCGAGGAGACGTCCGGGACCACGGTGACCCGGGGCGGGGGCGGGACCACTCCGCGCCGCCGGGGGTAGGCCGACTCGCGCTCGGCCAGTTTCGCCGGCACGTCCAGGGAGCCGTCCAGCGCCCGGATCAGGTCGGTGCGCAGCCGTGCCGTCTCGGGCAGGGCCCCGTATTCGGCGGCGACCCGCCAGCGCAGTACCAGTACCTCCCCCGGCAGGTCGGACAGTTCCAGGTGGCGCAGGTCGGCGGCCCGTACGGTCAGCCGGTGCAGGGCCAGTACGCCGGCCGCCGCGGGGAGGACCCCGGGTTGGTCGGGGACGGCGACGACGAGTTCGACGCCGACGGCGTCCTCTTCCTGACGGGCGTGCAGCGCGAGCACCGGTTCGCCGGTGCGCAGCGCCTCGACCGCGAGGCGCTCCGCTTCGGTGGAGGGGATCTCCGGTTCGGTGACGGCGGGCGGCGCGCCGCGCAGGACGGCCGCGACGCGGGCGACGAGGTCGGCCACGAGGGAGCCGCGCCAGGCGCTCCAGGCGGCCGGCCCGGTGGCGAGGGCGTCGGCTTCGGTGAGCGCGTGCAGCAGTTCCAGGGTGCCCGTGGAACCGACGGCCTCCGCGACGGAGCGCACGGTGGCCGGGTCGTCGAGGTCGCGCCGGGTCGCGGTGTCGATCAGCAGGAGGTGGTGGCGGACGAGGACGCCGAGGACGGCGGTGTCCGGGGCGTCGAAGCCCACCCGGGTGGCCACGTCGCGGGCGATGGTCTCGCCGGCGACGGAGTGGTCGCCGGGCCATCCCTTGCCGATGTCGTGCAGCAGCGCGGCCATCAGCAGCAGGTCGGGGCGGCTCACCCGGCGGGTCATCTCCGAGGCGCGGACGGCGGTCTCGACCAGGTGCCGGTCCACGGTCCAGGTGTGCACGGGATTGCGCTGCGGCCGGCACCGGACCCGTTCCCAGTCGGGCAGCAGCCGTGTGATGAGCCCTTCCGCTTCGAGGGCCTCCCACACGCCGATGGTGGGCTCCCCGGCCCCGAGCAGTGTCAGGAGCTGTTCGCGGGCCTCGGCGGGCCAGGGCACGGGCAGGGACTTCGCCTGCGCCGCGAGTCGGCGCACGGAGTGCGGGGACACGGGCAGGCCGGCCTGCGCGGCGGCGGCGCCGAGCCGCAGCGCGAGCACCGGGTCCCGTTCGGGGCGCGCGGCCAGCGCCAGCACGGCCTCGCCGTCGGACTCCACGACGCCTTCGGCCAGCGGGGCGCGCGCCGACTCGGCCGGGCCCCGGCTCCCCAGCAGCCCGCGCAGGCGGGGGCGGGCGGAGCGGGCGCGCAGCACGCGTCCGACCTCGCGCCAGGTGACGTCTCCGGCGTACGCGACGACCCGCGCGGCCTCGTACACCTCGCGCAGCAGGGCGTCGGCGTCGAGCAGTCCGAGCCGCTCGGCGACCTGGTCCTGTTCCTGGAGGGAGAGCCGGTCGGTGGCCCGGCCGGTCACCAGGTGCAGGGCGTCGCGCGTGTCCAGCAGCTTGCGTCGGGCCTCGGCGAGTCCCTCGCGGGGGGCGTCGGCGAGCCAGGACGCGGCGACGGCCCGCAGCGCGGTGATGTCGCGCAGGCCACCGCGGGCCTCCTTGAGGTCGGGTTCGAGCAGGAAGCGCAGTTCGCCGGCCCGGTCGGCGCGCTCGCGGCTCAGGGCGTGCAGTTGCGGGAGTCGTTTGACGGCCTGGTTGCGCCAGTCGGCCAGGACGGAGGTTCGCAGGCCGGCGAGGAGTCCGGCGTCACCGGCGACGGGCCGGGAGTCGAGCAGTCCGAGGTGGACCTTGAGGTCCTCGGCGGCGGTCTTGCGGGCCTCCGCGGGGGTCCGTACGGAGTGGTCGAGGGCCACGCCGAGGTCCCACACGGGGTACCAGAGGCGGTCGGCCAGCGCGCCGAGCGCGCGGGGGTCGGCCTTGCCGTCGTGCAGGAGCAGCAGGTCGAGGTCGCTGCGCGGGGAGAGTTCGCCGCGGCCGTAGCCGCCGACGGCGACCAGCGAGGCGCCTCGTACGCCGGTCTCCCGCACGGCCCGGGCGAAGAGCGCCCGCAGCCAGTCGTCGGTCAGTGCGGCCAGGGCGGAACGCCGGGAAGGCCCGGACCGCGACTCCTCCTGGAGGAGTCGCAGCCGGGCCGCGGCGTAACCGCTGGGTCCCGAGTCGGCCGGTTCGGTCGTGGTCGCGTCCACACTCGTCACCCAGGGTCTCCCGTCGCCTAGAGCGCGTCAGCGCCGCGCTCGCCGGTGCGGACCCGGATGATCGAGTCCACGGGGACGCTCCACACCTTGCCGTCACCGATCTTGCCGGTGTGGGCCGCCGTGACGAGCACATTCATCACGTCGTCGGCGGCGTCGTCCTCGACGACCACCTCGATGCGGATCTTCGGTACGAGGTCCACGGTGTACTCGGCGCCGCGGTAGACCTCCGTGTGGCCGCGCTGGCGGCCGTAGCCGCTGGCCTCGGAGACCGTGAGTCCCTGTACCCCGAAGCGCTGGAGGGCTTCCTTGATCTCGTCGAGCCGGTGGGGCTTGACGATCGCGGTGATCAGCTTCATGCGTCAACCTTCTTGGTCGCGGCGGCAGCGGGGGTGGCGGTTCCGCGCGAGGCTCCGCCGCCGGCTCCGCTGAAGTCGTATGCGGTCTCGGCGTGCTCGACCTGGTCGATGCCGGAGACCTCGACGTCCTCGGTGACCCGCATTCCGATCGTCTTGTCGAGGAGGAAGGCGAGGATCGCGGACGCCACGAGAGAGTAGGCCAGGACGGAGAAGACTCCGATGGCCTGCTTGCCGAGCTGTTCCAGGCCGCCGCCGTAGAAGAGGCCGGCCACATCGGACTGGACCCCGCCGGTGGCGAAGAATCCGACGAGCAGGGAGCCGACGATGCCGCCGACGAGGTGGACGCCGACCACGTCGAGGGAGTCGTCGTAGCCGAACTTGTACTTCAGGCCCACGGCCATGGCGCACAGCACACCGGCGATGGCGCCGACCGCGATGGCGCCGAGCGGGGAGACGGCGCCGCCGGACGGGGTGATGGCGACGAGGCCCGCGACGGCGCCGGAGGCGGCGCCGAGGGTGGTGAAGGAGCCGTGGCGCAGCTTCTCGTAGGCGAGCCAGGCGAGCATGGCGGCGGCGGTGGCGACCTGCGTGTTGACGAACATGACCGCGCCGACGCCGTCGTCGTTGCCGAGCCAGGAGCCCGCGTTGAAGCCGAACCAGCCGAACCACAGGAGGCCGGCGCCGAGCATCACGAGGGGGAGGCTGTGCGGGCGCATCGGGTCCTTCTTGAAGCCGACGCGCTTGCCGATGACCAGGATGACGCCGAGGGCCGCGGCGCCGGCGTTGATGTGGACGGCGGTGCCGCCCGCGAAGTCGATGACGCCGAGTTCGAAGAGCCAGCCGCCCGCGCCCCACACCCAGTGGGCGACGGGGAAGTAGACGACGGTGACCCACAGGGCGCTGAACAGGGCCCAGGCGCTGAACTTGACGCGGTCGGCGAGGGCGCCGCTGATCAGGGCGGGGGTGATGACGGCGAACATCAGTTGGAAGACGGCGAAGACGTACACCGGGATGGTGTAGCCGTCCCACAGTTCGGTGATGCCGATGCCGCTGAGGCCGATGTAGTCGGAGTTCCAGCCGATGAGGGAGCCGGCGTCGGTGCCGAAGGCGAGGCTGAATCCGTAGAGGACCCAGAGGATCGTGACGATCCCGAGGCTGATGAAGCTCATCATCAGCATGTTGAGACTGCTCTTGACGCGGACCATGCCTCCGTAGAAGAAGGCGAGTCCCGGGGTCATCAGCATGACCAGGGCGGAGCAGATGAGCATGAACCCGGTGTTCGCGGCAGACAGCGTCGGGGCGTCTGCCGCGAGGGTCGTGATGGCTGATGCCATCGGCGTCTCCTCGTCGTCGGTACGTTCGCGTGCGGGCGATCGTGAAAACCTGAGCGGCGTTAAGGGGCTGGCCGGTTATTGGCCCTGAGATTCGCGCAGGGGGGTTTCCGGCGGCGCAGCTGCGTGTTTCACGCCGATGACGAAGAGGTCGTGCGTGTTACGCCTCCATGAACGAGCGGAAGCGCGAGACCGGCCGCGGCGGTGACCCGGGAGACCTGGCTGGGGGAGCCTGATCGGGCTTCACGGGGTCCGTTGCCGCGGCCGGTGCCTGGGGGACGGCCGTCAGGGCCGTCAGACGGCCTCCGCGGCCTCGGGGAGCCGTGCGGCGAGGACGTCCGTCAGCCGGACCACCTCGGCGACGTCGCCGTACTCACGCGCGGCCTGGTCGACGGTCTTGCGGAGCCGGGTGTTCACCCGTTCGGACCGCACCTTTCGCGCCACGTCCAGGGCCTGGTCGACGAGGCCGGCGGCCTGCTCGGGTTCGCGCCGGAGGAGGTGGACGGTGGCCATCCCTACGAGGTTCAGCGCGTACGAGCGCTGGTGCTCGTCGTCCTTGGCGAACAGCTCCACGGCCCGCGCCATGACGGGTTCGGCGAGGGAGGCGTAGGTGGGGCTGCGGCCGGCGACATAGGCCAGGTCCCGGAACGAGTGGGAGTTCTCGCCGTTCAGCTCGGCCTCGGAGAAGAAGCGGATCCAGTCGGGCTCGGGCTCGCCGCCGAAGGCCACGTCGGAGAAGGTGTCCTCGGCCATCCGGACGGCGCGCTTGCAACGGCTGGGCTGGCCCATGTTGGCGTAGGCGCGAGCCTCCATCGCATACAGCATGGCCTGGGTCCGGGGGCCCGCGCAGTCGCGGCTGCCGTACTGCGCGAGGTGGATGAGTTCCAGGGCGTCCTCGGGGCGCCCGAGGTGGATCATCTGACGGCTCATGCCGGAGAGGATGTACGAGCCGAGCGGCTTGTCCCCGCCCTCCTTGGCCGCGTGCAGGGCGAGGACGAAGTACTTCTGCGCGGTCGGGTGCAGGCCGATGTCGTAGCTCATCCAGCCGGCGAGCTCGGCGAGCTCGGCCGCGACCTTGAAGAGCCGCTTCATGATCGGGGCGGGGTGGTTCTCCTGGAGCAGGTCGGTGACCTCGTGCAGCTGACCCACGACGGCCTTGCGGCGCAGCCCGCCACCGCACTGGGCGTCCCACTGGCGGAACATCACGGTGGTGGCCTCGAGCAGGTCGAGTTCCGGTTCGGACAGCCGGGGCGGCCGGTGGCCGCCCGCCGAGCCGCCCTCGGTACGCGATCCGGGGTCTGCGGCCGGGGTCGGGACGAGCCAGCGCTGCATGGGCTCGATGAGCGCGGGGCCCGCGGAGAGGGCGAGCGAGGTCCCGAGGAAGCCCCGGCGCGCCAGCATCAGGTCGCTGCGGGAGAACTCGCTGAGCAGCTCGACGGTCTGCGAGCCGGCCCAGGGCAGGTCCACGCCGGACACGGAGGGGGTCTGGTGGGCGGTGCGCAGGCCGAGCTGCTCGATGGCGACGACGGAGCCGAAGCGCTCGGAGAACAGCTCCGAGAGGATGCGCGGGACGGGTTCGCGGGGTTGCTCGCCGTCGAGCCATCGGCGGACGCGCGAGGTGTCGGTGCTGATGTGGTGGGCGCCCATCTGGCGGGCCCGGCGGTTGACCTGGCGGGCCAGCTCGCCCTTGGACCAGCCACTGCGGACGAACCAGGAGGTCAGCTGCTCATTGCGATCGGCAGCCTCCGTCGACTCGCTCGTTCCGCTTGCGCCGTTGCCGCTCACAGGAACGCCCCCATCCGTTCAGCATCCTCATCACGAGACCCTGGCTCGGAGCGCAGGCGCGACCGGGGACCTTCACAGGTCCTTCACGCTTTGCCTCCGGCATACCCACGAACGGGTCTGCCCTCCGGGCTCGTGTACCGAAAGTAATCCTACGATCACCCGCTCCGCGAGGTCGATCCCGGAAACGCCACCATTCGCCACCCCTTCGAATGAACTCGCCACCAGCCAGGCGCGATTCACTTGACAGGCAGGCGAAACGCAATGGTTGGACGGGAGTGCACCGGGGGCGCGCGCGGCGAGGAGTGCGCCGGGCAACCCCCTCCCGGAGTGGCTCCCGGGGCCGGCCGACAGGAGGTCTCGCCGACGTCGTAACCACCGACGCGTTCGACCCGTTGGAGGGGGCATGGGCATGGGCTTCACGATCGGCGGCAGCCGCGGCACCAAGGAGTTCCTTTCCGGCGCTCGGCGCCGCGGCCGGACCTCGGAGTGCACGACGGTGGCGGAATACACCGGCCTGTGGGGCTGGGAGACGGTCCCGGGCGCCCGGGCGGCGGCGCCTGGCGCCGAGTGTTCCTGCGGTCATACGAATTGCGGTGCGCCCGGGGCGCATCCGCTGGACTTCGCACCCACGGTCCCGGCGGGCGCCACCCTCGGTGAGGTCACCGAGATCTGGGGCGAGTACCCCGGCGCCGCGATCATGCTCCCCGTCGGACGGTCCTTCGACGTCATCGAGGTCTCGGCGGAGGCCGGCCGGCGCGCGCTGGTCCGACTGGAGCGGATGGGGCTCCCGCTGGGCCCGGTCACCGTCACCCCGGACGGCCGGGCCCAGTTCTTCGTGGCCCCCGGGGCCGCGACCGAGCTGCCGCAGTTGCTGTACCGGATGGGCTGGGACGACGCCGATCTCGACCTGCGGGCCCTGGGCCACGGAGCCTTCCTCACCGCCCCGCCCTCCGACCGCGCGGGGCTCGGCCCGGCCGGCTGGCTGCGGCCGCCCGCGCTCGACTGCGTGGACGGACCGCCACAGGCCCGGCTGCTGCTCGGGACGCTCGCGTACATCTGCCACCGCCTGCGGCGCTGAAGGCCGTACGCGTGACGGTGCCCCCGCATCCGGTCGGATGCGGGGGCACCGTCACGCGTACGGCGGCGGGGCCGCGGAGCGGGTCGTTCAGTCGCCGATCAGGGCGTCCACGAACGCCTCCGGCTCGAAGGGAGCCAGGTCGTCGGGTCCCTCGCCGAGACCGATGAGCTTGACCGGGACGCCCAGCTCGCGCTGGACGGCGACGACGATGCCGCCCTTGGCGGTGCCGTCGAGCTTGGTCAGCACGATGCCGGTGATGTCCACGACCTCGGCGAAGACGCGCGCCTGGGTCAGGCCGTTCTGGCCGGTGGTGGCGTCCAGCACGAGCAGGACCTCGTCCAGCGGACCGTGCTTCTCCACGACGCGCTTGACCTTGCCGAGCTCGTCCATGAGCCCGGTCTTGGTGTGCAGCCGACCGGCGGTGTCGATCAGTACGACGTCCGCGCCCTCGGCGATTCCCTCCTTGACGGCGTCGTAGGCGATCGACGCCGGGTCGCCGCCCTCGGGGCCGCGCACGGTCCGGGCGCCGACCCGGTCCCCCCAGGTCTGGAGCTGGTCGGCGGCGGCGGCACGGAAGGTGTCCGCCGCGCCGAGCACGACGCTGCGGCCGTCGGCGACGAGGACACGGGCCAGTTTGCCGGTGGTGGTGGTCTTGCCGGTGCCGTTGACGCCGACGACCATCACGACGGCCGGGGTGTCGACGCCGCTCTCGGTCTTGACGGCGCGGTCGAAGTCGGTGCCGACCAGGGTCAGCAGCTCTTCCTTCAGGAGGGTGCGCAGGTCGGCGGGGGTGCGGGTGCCGAGCACCTTGACCCGCTCGCGGAGCCGGTCCACCAGTTCCTGGGTCGGCACGACGCCGACGTCGGCGATGAGGAGGGTCTCTTCGATCTCCTCCCAGGTGTCCTCGTCGAGGTGCTCGCGGGAGAGCAGCGTGAGCAGCCCCTTGCCGAGCGAGTTCTGCGAACGGGAGAGCCGTGCGCGCAGCCGGACCAGGCGGCCGGCGGTGGGCTCGGGCACCTCGATCTCGGGTGCCGCGACCACGGGGTCCTCGACGGCGACCGGGGAATCGGTGGCCGCCTCCGCCTCGGGAAGGGTCACCTCCTCGATCGTGCGGCGCGGCTCTTCCGCGGTGGGGGCGGCGTCCTCCCCCACCTGCGGTTCGGCGGGCGGGGCAGTGATGGTCGGCGGGCCGGGCGGTGCCGTGGGGGGCAGCTGCTTCTTCTTGCGGCTGCCGACCACGAGCCCGCCGACCACGCCGACCGCGACCAGGGCGATGACTACAGCGAGAATGAGGATGTCCATAACCCCACCAGTATCGGCCACGGCGCGCGGCGCGGGCGGACCCGCGCGGGCGGCGCCGCGGAGCATGGCCGGATGCGGTGCGGCCTTCGCCGGCGAGCCCTTCGGCACTCCCCACCGGGCATTACTCCGCTATTTGTGATTTTCGCGGCGAAACTACGATGATGTACCACTCCCCCCACATCCCCACGGAGTAGTGCATGCCTGCCAAGCCCACTGCCGGTGCGACGGAGACCGCCCAGGAGACGGCGGTCGAGACCCGCGGACTGGAACCCGTACCCGACGACGAACGCGGCGGCCGAGTCCGCGAACTCGTCCCGACCTGGGTCGCCGCCAACATCAGCGTGCTGCTGTTGACCATGGGCGCGGGGCTCGTGATCTTCAACAAGCTCAACATCTGGCAGGTGCTCGTCGTCGCCATCGCCGCGCCCGTCCTCTCGTACGGGATCGTCGGCCTGATATCCATCGCCGGCAAGCGCGGCGGGGCGCCGGGCATGGCGCTCTCCCGGGCCGTCTTCGGGCAGCGCGGCAACCTCTTCCCCGGCGCGCTGATCTGGGTGGCCCGCTGGGGCTGGGAGACCATCAACGCGGTCAGTGGCGCCTACGCCGTGCTGACCGTCCTCGACCTGGTCTTCGGGATCAAGAGCAACACCGCGCTGATCGTCGTCACCCTGCTCTTCTTCGTGGGCTGCACCTTCGTGGTCTCCGGGCTCGGCATCAACGCGCTGCGCGTGTGCTCGAAGTGGTCGACGTACCTGTTCGGCGCGTTCAGCGTGCTCGTCCTCGGCTACCTGGTGGTCGACACCGACTGGGCGGCGGTCCTCGACAAGCCCGCCGGGTCCACCGCGATGATGATCGCGGGCATCGGCACGATCGCCGCCGGCGGCATCAGCTGGGTCCCGTCGGGCCCGGACTTCACCCGCTACCTGCCGCGGACCGCGTCCTCCAAGGCCATGGTCGGCGCGACGATCGGCGGCGCGGGGATCGTGGTCCTGCCCATGGTGCTGATGGGCGCGGTGATGGCCGTCGGCACCCCCGACCTGGCCTCCGCCCAGGACCCGGTCTCCTTCATCGGCGAGTTGCTGCCGACCTGGATCGCGGTCCCGTACCTGCTCATCGCGGTGGTCGGCATGCTGCTGATCAACTCGATGTCGATGTACTCGGCGGGGTTCACGGCGCAGACCCTCGGCATCAAGGTGCCGCGCGCCTGGGCCGTCAGCGTCAACGCGGTCATCAGCCTGGTCTTCGGGTTCCTGCTGATGGTCGTCGCGACGAGCTTCTTCGGCTCCTTCATCTCCTTCCTGACGCTGCTGGCCGTGGCCTTCTCCGCGTGGATCGGCGTCTTCGGCGTGGACATGCTGCGACGCGAGTCCTACGACGGGCGGGCGCTGCTGGACACCACGGCCGGCAGTGCCTACTGGTACAAGGGCGGTTATGCCTGGCAGGCGATGACGGCCTGGGGCGTGGCCCTGGTGGTGGGGCTGCTGTTCACGAAGGTGGACTGGTTCGCCGGCCCGCTCGCCTCGACCTGGATCGGGCAGAACGGCCTGGGCTGGGTCGCGGGCATCCTCACGTCGGGCGTGCTGTACGCCGTCCTGCCCCGCACCGCGGTCGCGGGGAGCGCCCCGGTCGAGGCCGAGGAGCCGGTGCCCGCCGGAACCCTGGGCAACTGACGCCACGTCAGCTAACGTCCCCCTTCGCCCACCCACCCACATCCGGCGAAGGGGGACTTCTCCATGACCATCACCGTGGCCCGCTTCAACCTCGTCGACCCGAACGGCACCCCGGAATCCCTCTCCGCCCGGTACAAGGCCGCGCTGGAGATGGCGAGGTACGCGGACGACCGCGGGATCGACACCGTCCAGACCGAGGAACACCACGGCACCGGGAACAACTGGATGCCCTCGCCCTTCATCTTCGCGGGCGCGGTCTTCGGCGCCACCCGTCGTATCGCGGTCACCGTCTCCGCGATCATCGGCCCGCTCCACGACCCCTTGAAGGTGGCCGAGGACATCGCCGTGCTCGACCTGCTGGGCGGCGGCCGCCTGGTCACGGTCGCCGGCATCGGGTACCGGCCCGAGGAGTACGAGCAGCACGGAGTGGACTGGGGCCGGCGCGGCAGGCTCCAGGACGAGCTGCTGGAAACCCTGTTGAAGGCGTGGACCGGCGAGCCGTTCTCCTTCCGCGGCCGAACCGTACGGGTCACCCCGCGACCGTTCACCCGGCCACACCCGCTGCTGCTGGTCGGAGGCAGTTCACGGGCGGCGGCGCGGCGTGCGGCCCGGCTGGGGCTGCCCTTCTTCCCGAGCGCCCACCTGCCGGAGTTGGAGGCGTACTACCGGGAACAGCTCGCGGAGCACGGCACGGAGGGCTTCTGCATGATGCCCGCCGCGCAGACGCCGCTGCTGCACATCTCGGAGGATCCCGACCGGGCCTGGGCCGAGTACGGCGAGCACTTCCTGCACGAGGCCGGGATGTACGCGTCCTGGCAGTCCAAGGACATCGTCAGCGCCGTGCGGTCGGGCGCCCACTCGGTGTCCGAGCTGCGCGCGGAGGGTGTGTACCGGATCCTCACTCCGGACGAGGCGGTCGCCCACGCCCGGGCCGCCGGCGAGGCGGGCAACCTGGTGCTGCATCCGTTGTGCGGCGGGATGCCCGTCGACGAGGGGTGGCGCAGCCTGCAGTTGCTGTGCGAACAGGTACTGCCCCGGCTCACGAGCTGAGCGGGGGCAGTACCTGTCGAAGAGGAGAGGGGGTGTTGGCGGGGGTGGTTACCCCATCTCCTCCAACGCCTTGCCCTTGGTCTCCGGCACCCACTTGAGGATGAACGGGATCGAGAGCAGGGCGAAGCACGCGTAGATGATGTAGGCGCCGGACAGGTTCCAGTCCGACAGCGACGGGAACGTGACCGTGATGACCCAGTTGGCGATCCACTGGGCGGCGGCCGCCACACCGAGGGCGGCGGCGCGGATGCGGCCCGGGAACATCTCGCCGAGCAGCACCCAGACCACCACGCCCCAGGAGAGGGCGAAGAAGAGCACGAAGAAGTTGGCGGCGAAGAGGGCCACCAGACCCTGGGTGTGCGGCAGGGTGATGTCGTCTCCGCTGCCGGACCGGAAGGAGAAGGCCCAGGCGGCGAGCGAGAGGGAGATCGTCATGCCCACGGAGCCGATGAGGGCGAGCGGCTTGCGGCCGATCCGGTCGACCAGCAGCATCGCGATCACCGTACCGATGATGTTCACGACGGACGTCTCGAAGGAGTACAGGAACGAGGAGCTCGCGTCGATGCCGACCGACTGCCACAGCGAGGAGCTGTAGTAGAAGATCACGTTGATGCCGACGAGCTGCTGGAAGACGGAGAGGCCGATGCCGATCCAGACGATCGGCAGGAAGCCGAAGCGGCCGCCGAGCAGGTCCTTGAAGGTCGACTTGTGCTCCGAGTGGATGGCGTTGTCGATCTCGCGGACCCGGGCGTCGGCGTCGATGCGGTCGCCCTCGACCTCGCGCAGGACCGTCTTGGCCTTCTCCATGCGGCCGACCGAGACGAGGAAGCGCGGGGACTCCGGGATGACGAAGGACAGCAGACCGTAGAGCACGGCCGGGATGACCATGACGCCCAGCATCCACTGCCAGGCCTCCAGGCCGCCGATCTCGCCGCGCTGGTCGCCGTCGGCGAGGTTGAGGATGCCCCAGTTGACCAGCTGTGAGACGGCGATGCCGATGACGATCGCGGCCTGCTGGAACGAGGCGAGCCGGCCGCGGTACGCGGGCGGGGAGACCTCGGCGATGTAGGCGGGGCCGATCACGGAGGCCATGCCGATGCCGAAGCCTCCGATGACGCGCCAGGTGGCGAGGTCCCAGAGGGCGAAGGGCAGGGCCGAACCGAGGGCGCTCGCGGTGAAGAGGACGGCGGCGATCTGCATACAGCGGATGCGACCGATGCGGTCGGCGATGCGGCCGGCGGTGGCGGCGCCGAAGGCGCAGCCGATCAGCGCGGCGGCGATCACCTGGGCGAGGGCGGCGGAGCCGACGTCGAAGCGGTCCCGGATCGCCTCGACGGCGCCGTTGATGACGGAGCTGTCGTAGCCGAAGAGGAAACCGCCCATGGCGGCGGCCGCGGTGATGAAGATGACGTGCCCGAGGTGGTCGGGGTGGCCCGCGCCTCCCCCGCCTGCCGCGGGTGCGTTCGCTGTGCTGGTCAAGGTGCGCTCCTGGGCCCGGCGCCGACGGCGGGCAGCGTGGGGAAAGTTGGTACTCGTGTCGTCGCCTGATCGTGTTCCTCACAGTGGGACACATCAAACAGTGCACCACCACCTGAACATCCAGGCGACAGAGGAGAGCTTATGAGTTCACTTCCTGAAGTCAATAGAGGATGAAGAACTCGTTTCACTCAGGTGAATGCCAGCGAACGAGCGAACAGGAGAGGCTTTGTGTTCATCTATTGAACGATGAAGGTCTCTAGCGGAGCTTCTGACTGATCACTTTGGACACTCCATCTCCCTGCATGGAGACGCCGTACAGGGCATCGGCGACCTCCATCGTGCGCTTCTGATGCGTGATCACGATCAGCTGCGAGCTCTCCTGGAGCTCCTCCATGATCCGGATCAGCCGCTGCAGATTGGTGTCGTCCAGGGCCGCCTCGACCTCGTCCATGACGTAGAACGGGCTGGGTCGGGCCTTGAAGATGGACACCAGCAACGCGACCGCGGTCAGCGAGCGCTCGCCGCCCGACAGCAGCGACAGCCTCTTGACCTTCTTGCCCGGCGGGCGCGCCTCGACGTCCACGCCGGTGGTCAACATGTTGTCGGGGTCGGTGAGGATCAACCGGCCCTCGCCGCCGGGGAACAGCCGCGAGAACACCCCCTCGAACTGACGTGCCGTGTCCCGGTAGGCCTCGGTGAACACCTCCTCGACCCGCTGGTCGACTTCCTTCACGACCTGGAGCAGATCGGCCCTCGTCTTGCGCAGGTCCTCCAGTTGCTCGCTGAGGAACCTGTGCCGCTCCTCCAGCGCCGCGAACTCCTCCAACGCCAGCGGATTGACCTTCCCCAACTGCTGGTAGGCGCGTTCGGCCGCCTTGAGGCGCTTCTCCTGCTGCCCCCGGACGTACGGTCCCGGCCGGTTCCGCGGGTGCTCCGGGTCCTGCGGCAGCTCCTCGCCCTCGGCGGCCGGTGACGGCGGCACCGGCTGGTCGGGGCCGTACTCGGCCACCAGCCCGGCGGCCTCCACCCCGAACTCCTCCAGGGCACGGCCCTCGACCTGCTCGATCCGCAACCGCTTCTCGGCTCCGAGCACCTCGCCCCGGTGCACGGAGTCGGTCAGCTTGTCGAGCTCTCCCTTGAGGTCGCGACCCCGGCCGCGGGCCTCGGCGAGCTCCCGTTCACGCACCCCCTTGGCCTGTTCGGCGGCGGCGCGCTCCGCCTCGGCACGACCGATCGACACCTCCAGATGGGCCAGGAGCTGTCGCGCCCCGTCGGCCACCGCCCGACCCACCTCGGCCTCGTGCGCCAGCCGCTGCCGGCGCCGTTCGGCACGGCCCCTGGCCTCGCGCTCGGCCCTGGCGCCGCGGTCGAGCGCCTCCGCCCGCCCGGCCAGCCCCTTGACCCGCTCCTCGTGGGTCCTGAGCTGGAGCCGCGCCTCCATCTCGGTCTGTCGCGCGTTGGCCCCGTCGGCGGCGAGCCGGTCCCTCGCCGAGGTGTCCGGCTCCTCGTCCACCGGCATCTCCTCGGCGACGGCCAGCCGTTCCGCGCACTCCTCCACCTCGATGCGCGCCTGCTCCAGCGCGTCCTGCGCTCTGGCCGCGGCCAGAGCGCCCCGTTCGGCCTCGCCCGCCGCGCCCTTCGCCTGTCCGGCGAGCCGACCCAACTGCTGCGCGACCCCGGCCCTGGCCCGCTCGCCCTCCCGGCGCCGCTCGGCCAGCTCCTCGACGAACCGGACCGCGTCCTGCCGGTCGCAGTGGGCGCCTTCCTTGGCCTCGGCCAGCTCGGCGCACTCCTCCTCCAACCGCGCCAGCTCGGCCGCGGCCTCGTCCACGGCGGCCCGTACCTCGATGAGGCTCGGCGCCCCGGCGGAACCCCCGTGCGCGAGATGTGTCCCCAGGACGTCCCCGCCGGCGGTGACCGCCACCAGGTCGGCCCGCTCGGCCATCAGCGCCTCGGCCTCGCCCAGGGTCGCGACGACGACGTACTCCCGCAGGGCCCACGCCACGGCCCGGACCACGCCGGGGTCCCCCGTCACCAGGCTCCCGGCGGGCACCCCGAGCGTGCGCGATCCGACCGTCGTCGGGGCGGGCACGGACTGCGGAGCGGCCGGCGCGGGCACGTGAGCGGCGACCGGGGCGGGGCGATCCGCCACCGGAGCGGAAGCCGGGGCCGGGGCGGAAGCCGGGGCCGGGGCGGAAGCCGAGGGCGAGGCCGGGGCCTCGGCCGGGGCCGGGGCGGAAGCGGGTGTCGAAGCCGGAGCCGGGGCATGGACGGAAGCGGGTGTCGAGGCCTGGACGGCGCGCGCGCCCGGGCCGGCGCTCTGCCCCGGCACACCCCCCTCGCCCGACGGCCGCCCTTCCGGATCCGCGGCCTGCCCTGGCAGGACGGCCGCGGACGCCGGGGCGATCAGGAAGGTGACCCGCCCCGCGTCCGTGTCCCGCAGGTGCCGGATGGCGTGCGCCGCCGCCGCCGTCGAGGTCACGGCGAGCGCGTCGGCCGCCGCCCCCAACGCCGCCGCGACCGCCACCTCGTACCCCGGCGCCACCGTCACCCGTTCGGCCGCCGGGCCGAGCAGCCCGTCCAGCCGTTCGCGCGCGCCGAGCAAGGTGCCCGTGCCGTCCTTGCGTCGCAGCGCCGGCGCCAAGGCGTCCCGGCGGGCCGCCACGGCCGCCCGGGAGCGTTCCGCCGAGGTCAACGCCTCGCGCGCCGCCGACAGGGCTGCCTCGGATTCCGCCAGACGGGTCCGCGCCGCCTCGTGCTCCCCGTCGACGGCCGGGTCGTCGAGGGCTCCGACCTCCTCGGCCAACGCCTCGTACTCCGCCTGCGCCCGCGCCGCACGGGTTTCGGCGTCGTCCCGCGCCGCCTCCAGCCGTTCGATCTCCGCCTGCGCCGCGCCCGCCCTGGACCGGGCCGCGCCGAGCCGGCCGGTCAGTCGGGCCAGCCCCTCGCGCCGGTCGGCGATGGCCCGCGCCGCGTCCCGCAGCCGCCGTTCCTCGTCGGCGAGGGAACGTTCCAGCTCCGCCCGGTGCTCGACGGTGTCCTCCAGCGCCCGTGAGGCCGCCTCCAGAGCGGCCGTCAGTTCGGCCTCCTGCTCACGGATCCGCGCCGCCTCGCGCTCCATCTCCTCGGGATCGCGGCCGCGCCGCTCGTCCTCCGGCGGCGCCGAAGCGCTCTTGACCCGGGCCTGCGCCAGGGAAACGGTTCCGCGCACCCGTTCGGCCGACTGGGAGAGTTCGTGCCAGGTCTGCTGGGCCCGTTGCAGCCGGGGCGCGAGTTCCCGTACCGCCTCCTCCAGCTCGGCCTCGCGTCGCAGCGCGCCCGCCAGCTCCCGCTCGGCCGCCTCCTTGCGTTCCTTCAGCGCCGCCTCGTCCGCGATCTCCGCGTTCAGCGCGCCCTTCAGGGTGACCAGGTCGTCGGCGAGCAGCCGCAGTCGCGCGTCCCGCAGGTCGGCCTGGATCACGGCGGCCCGGCGGGCCACCGCCGCCTGGCGCCCGAGCGGCTTGAGCTGTCGCCGCAGTTCGTCGTTGAGGTCCTGCACGCGCGCGAGGTTGGCCCGCATCGCGTCGAGCTTGCGCAGCGCCTTCTCTTTCCGCTTGCGGTGCTTCAGTACGCCGGCCGCCTCCTCGATGAAGGCGCGGCGGCCCATCGGATCGGCGTGCAGTACGGAGTCCAGTTGGCCCTGCCCGACGATGACGTGCATCTCGCGACCGATGCCGGAGTCGGAGAGCAGCTCCTGGATGTCGAGCAACCGGCAGGTGTCGCCGTTGATCTGGTACTCGCTGCTCCCGCCGCGGAACATGATCCGCGTGATGGTGACCTCGGCGTACTCGATCGGCAGCGCGCCGTCGGAGTTGTCGATGGTCAGCGAGACCTCGGCGCGCCCCAGGGGCGGGCGGCCCGTCGTGCCGGCGAAGATGACGTCTTCCATCTTCCCGCCGCGCAGGGACTTGGCCCCTTGTTCGCCCATGACCCAGGACAGCGCGTCCACCACATTGGACTTGCCCGATCCGTTCGGGCCGACGACACAGGTGATCCCCGGCTCGAAGCGCAGGGTGGTCGCGGAAGCAAATGATTTGAAGCCGCGCAGGGTCAGGGACTTGAGGTGCACGCCGCCGGACTCTACCTTTCACGTTCGGTTTCACCCATGAAGGTGCAGGGCAGATCAGACGTCAAAGGAATCAACCCCCCCACCTGGCCCAATGGTGGGGCCCGGGCGGGACGGCCGGCGGGTGAAGGGCCGGCGGTGCGAAGAGGAGCCGGCCGTACAAGAAAGAAGGGACGCCGGAGCGTCCCTTGCAGATCAAACGGGGCTGGAATCGAGCGACGAGTGAAGCGCGGATCAGGTGAGCGCAGGCTCCGCCTGGGGTACGTCGAGGTCGATGCTGTCGAGCAGCGAGTCTCCGTGCTGAGCGGCGGCCGCGTTCAGTGCGTCGTTCTCGGACTGGATTCGTCCGAGCTCGGACTCGAGGTCCTGGACGCGCTGCTGAAGCCGTCGCATCTCGGCGAGGAGTCGCGGGTCGGAACCGCCGACGTAACCGAGAAGCGCCTTTGCCATGATGGATGGTCCTCCACACTGAGTGACCGACCGAGAGCGGTGTGGGTCGTGAGGGAATCGCACCCGCGGATGTCCGGCAGCGACTGACAGTCACTGCGCTTACTACTGCCAACACTGCCAAACAGCTCAGGTGCGCGGGGCTTCCAGCGTCTCACCAAAAAGTTTGACGGTCAACACGATCACGCCCCGTATCGGCGGGCGGCCCGGCGCTCGCCTGCGGCGCGGAGATCATCCTCGTCTCCGAGCCTTCCACGAATCGCGACCGACGGCAACGGCTCCGCGACGAATGCGCAGTTCCGACCGTGTGTCGACCATCCAGAGATCTGATCAGTGCATGATCAGCCGATCCGTCATCGGATCGCGAATCCCTCGTAGCCACCGCGCGGTGTGCCCCAGATCTCTGTCACCCCGTCCACCCGGCCGGGCGTGTCGGCCGAGCGCAACCAGTCCAGCAGCCGGTGGCAATTCTCACGTTGACCTTCGGCCACGACCTGTACTCGACCGTCGTCCAGGTTGAGCGCGAAGCCGACCACCTCGCCGATCTCCAGAGCATTGGCCCTGGTGAACCAGCGGAAGCCCACTCCCTGTACACGGCCGCGCACCCATGCGGTCAGCCGGACTTCTTCATTCATGCCCGAACGCTAACCGGGGCGTCCGATTCGCGGCACATCGCCCCCCGGGCCCCATGGCGTACAGTCCCGCTCCAATGAGCTCATCCGTTTGGGCGAGCAAAGATTGATCGTTGAAGGATCGCAAGGAAGGCACGACGCCGATGGGACGCCACAAACTCCCCGCTCCGCCGCGCCGCGGCGGCGGCAAGCGCGGCACCGCCGTGCGCATCGGCATCGTGGGCGTCCCGGTGGCGCTGGTCCTCGGTACGACGGCGGTCGTCACGACCGGCATCGTCCCGGTCGGCGGCTCGTTCCCGTACGTCGGGACGGACGCCGGCGCGAAGACGGAGGCCAAGGCCTCGCCGTCCGCCCGAGACGAGAACGCGGTACAGGGGCAGGGCGGTCTCGCCGGTCTGCAGGGCCGCGCCTCCACGCCCGCCGCCCCGGACAGCGCCACGCCGACCCGGCCGTCGTCGCCGTCCCCCTCGGGCTCGGCGTCTCCCACACCTACGCCGACACCCACGCCCACGCCGACGACGCAGTCCCCGACGCCGAGGCCCTCCGCCTCGACGAAGGCGCCGGAACCGGTCAAGCCCCAGCCCGTGAAACCCCAGCCGGTCAAGCCCCAGCCCGTCAAGCCCCAGCCCGTGAAGCCGGAGCCGGAGCCGGAGAAGCCCGCCGCCCCCGCCCCGAAGCCCGAGCCCAAGCCGGACCCCAAGCCGGCGCCGACCAGTGAGCCTTCGGCCCCCGCGCCGAAGCCCACCGCGCCCGCGCCCTCCGGCGGGCACTCCGCCGAGGAGGCGGCCGTCCTGACCCTGGTGAACCAGGAGCGTGCCCAGGCGGGCTGTGGCCCGGTCCGGGCGAACCCGCCGCTCGCGACGCTGGCGGGCGCCTTCAGCAAGGACATGGCCGTACGGGGCTTCTTCGACCACACCGACCCGGACGGGAACACCCCGTGGAAGCGGGCCGACAACGCGGGCCTCTCCGGCCTCGGCGGCGAGAACATAGCCCGCGGTCAGGGCGACGCCGACGCGGTGATGAAGGCCTGGATGAACAGCCCGGGCCACAAGGCGAACATCCTCAACTGCGAGTTCCGCACCTTGGGCGTCGGCGCCTACTTCGCCGACGGCGGCCCGTGGTGGACCCAGGACTTCGGCTTCTAGAAGCCCGGCTCCCGGACGGCCGTCACCCCGGCGACCAACGGGCGACGGGCGACGGCGACTACCGCGTGACGGCGAGGGCGGCGCGGCCCGCCAGGACCACGCGGGTGTGCTCGGCGACACGCCGGCCGAGGTGCTCGGCGGTGGCGATGTCCGCCTTGTGGACCGCTTCGGGGCCCTGGTCGGAGTTGGTCTGCGCGGCCGCGCCGGAGAAGAAGCCGAGCCGGTTCAGGTCGTACTCGGAGCCGGTGGTGGAGTTCCAGCCCGGCTTGAGGCCCAGGTTGACCCAGCTCATCGCGTGCTGCGCGGCCAGCGTCTGGAAGAACTGCAGGGTGTGCATCTTGTCGCCGCTCTTCGAGCCGGAGTTGGTGAAGCCCGCGGCGATCTTGTCCTGCCACACGTCCCCGAACCAGCGCTTCGAGGTGGCCTCGGCGAAGACGTGGAAGGCGCCCGAGGCGGTGCCCATGTACGTCGGGGAGCCGAAGACGATCGCGTCCGACGCGTCCAGCAGCGCCCACTGCGCGTCGTCGATCTCGTCGACCTTGACGAGGTGGACGGTCGCGCCGGCGTCGGCGGCTCCCGCCCGGACGGCCTCGGCGACGACCGCGGTGTGGCCGTATCCCGAGTGGTAGGCGACCGAGACGACGGGGGTGGGCGTGATGTCGGACATGTGGTTCTCCCTCAAGGATGTGCTCGATGCATCGCGTCGGAGCACGACGGCGACGAGGGAAAGAGAACCACTAACTTTTCGAAAGCGCAAGCAGACAGTTAGCGCTACCCGAGGGTACGCTTGCGCTATGGAGACCCCTGTTCGCACGGACGCGCCCGCATCGGAACTGCCTTTCGACGTCTTCGCCCGCACCTGCCCCTCTCGGGAAACCCTGGAGCACGTCACCGGACGCTGGGGCAGTCTGACCGTGGGCGCCCTGCGTGACGGCGCCTGTCGTTTCAACGAACTGCGTCGCCGTGTGGACGGCGTCAGCGAGAAGATGCTCTCCCAGACCCTGCACGCGCTGGAGCGCGACGGCATAGTCCACCGCGAGGCGCAGCCCACGAACCCGCCCCGCGTCGACTACGAACTCACTCCCCTGGGCCACGAGGTCGCCGACCGGCTGCTCGCCCTGATCCACTCCGTGGAGGACAACATGCGGCAGGTGCTCGCCGCCCGGGCGTCCTACGACGAGGCGCGCGGCGGTCGCTGACAGCGCGGGCAGAAGTAGCTCGACCGGTTCATCCACGGCCGACGGCGCATCGGGGTCCCGCAGCGCCGACAGGGCTCGTCCTCTCGCCCGTACGCGTCGAGCGAGCGGTCGAAGTATCCGGACTCCCCGTTCACGTTCACGTACAGGCTGTCGAAGCTGGTCCCGCCGACGGCGAGCGCGGCGTTCATGACGTCGCGGACGTGCGAGAGGAGTTCCGCGCTCCGGGGGCGCGTGAGCGTGGCGGTCGGGCGCTCGTAGTGCAGCCGGGCGCGCCACAGGGCCTCGTCCGCGTAGATGTTGCCGACCCCGCTGATGAGCGACTGGTCCAGCAGGGCCCGCTTGACCGTGGTCCGCTTGGCCCGCAGCGCGAGATGGTAGGCGGCTTCGGGGAAGAGCGGGTCCAGCGGGTCGCGGGCGATGTGCGCGATGACGTCGGGAAGCCCGTCGGGGGTGTTCTCGTGCAGGGACAGCCCGCCGAAGGTGCGCTGGTCCACGAAACGCAGCTCGGTGCCGGTCGCGTCGTCGAAGCGCACGCGGATCCGCAGGTGCTTCTCGTCGGGAGCACCGGCCGGCTGTACCAGCAGTTGCCCGCTCATGCCGAGGTGGCCCAGCACCGACAGGTCCCGTTCCACGAGCGGCAGCCACAGGTACTTCCCGCGCCGCCGCGGGACCCCGACGGTCTCCCCGGTGAGGCGGGCGGCGAAATCGGCGCCGCCGCCCGGGTGCCGCCGTACGGCTCGGGGGTGCAGGACCTCGACGGACTCGATGGTCCGCCCGGCCACCCAACGCTCCAAGCCGCGCCGCACCACTTCGACTTCGGGCAGCTCGGGCACGGTGTTCCTCCGGGAGGGCGACGGGTATGGACGCTCCGCCGAGCCTACCGGCCGCCCTTCGGGTGCCCGGGAACGGGACCGCCCCCGCCCCTCCGGAGAGGGGCGGGGGCGGGGAACATCCCGAAGGAAGGGTCAGACGCCCGGCGACGGTTCGACGGGCGTCGGCGCCCCGCCGTCCTCGGCCGCGGCCGGAGCCACGACCTCTGCCGGAGCGGCTGCGGCAGCGGCTGCCGCCGCGATCCGCTCGTCCGCCGCGGCGCGGATCCCGCGCCACGCGGACTCGGCCGCCTGCTGTTCCGCTTCCTTCTTGCTGCGGCCGGTGCCGGTGCCGTACGAGACACCACCGACGCGAGCGGCAGCTGTGAAGGTCTTCTCGTGGTCCGGACCGGTCTCGGTGACCAGGTATTCCGGTACACCAAGGCCTTCGGCCGCCGTGAGCTCCTGGAGACTGGTCTTCCAGTCCAGGCCGGCCCCGAGGTTGGAGGACTTCTCGATGAGCGGGTCGAAGAGCCGGTGGACCAGCTCCGAGGCCGCGTCGAGGCCCTGATCGAGGTAGACCGCGCCGATCACCGCTTCAAGGGTGTCGGCGAGGATGGAGGCCTTGTCCCGGCCACCCGTGCCCTCTTCGCCCCGGCCGAGCCGGATGAAGGAGCCGAGTTCGAGGCCACGCCCGACCTCCGCAAGTGCGCGCGAGTTGACCACAGCGGCCCGCAGTTTGGCCAGTTGGCCTTCCGGCAGGTCCGGGTGGGTCGTGTACAGCGTGTCCGTGACCACCAGGCCGAGCACGGAGTCCCCGAGGAACTCCAGCCGCTCGTTGGTGGGCAGACCGCCGTTCTCGTACGCGTACGAGCGGTGGGTCAGTGCACGCACCAGAAGGGCGGTCTCGAGTTGGTACCCGAGCCGCCCTTCCAGAAGCACGTGGGACGAGGCCGCGTTGTTACTGTCTGCCTGCTTCTCAGCGTTGGACAGCTCAGACATTGCGCCTCTCACCAGCCGCTCAGACCTCGAGAACCTGGCGCTTGTTGTAGGTGCCGCAGCTCGGGCACGCAATGTGCTGGAGCTTCGGCTCCTGGCAGCGCTCGCACGAAACCAGGTTGGGGACCGCAGCCTTCCACTGCGACCGGCGGTGGCGCGTGTTGCTGCGCGACATCTTCCGCTTCGGAACAGCCACGGCTACTTCTCCTGCTTCTCGGCGGCGCTCTGAACTCCGTCAGATGCAGTGCCGCTCATGTTGTCCTTCTCGTCGTCCTGATCGGTCACGACGAGTTCCTGCAAGGCCGCCCAACGGATATCGACGGCCTCATGGTGGTGGTCCGGGTCGTCGTTCAGGCTGAGCCCGCAATCGGGGCACAGTCCGAGACAGTCTTCTCGGCACACCGGCTGCAGCGGCAGTGCGAGCACCACCACGTCCCGCAGCAGGGGTTCGAGGTCGAACAAGCCGTCCTCGAGGAAGAGCGTGTCCTCGTCGTCCTCGGCGTCGTCGGCCGGTTCCGCCTTGGAGCGGCTCCGGTCGTCGGCGTCAGGGTACGAGAACATCTCCTGGAAGTCCGCCTTGAGCTCGCGCCCGACAGACTCCAGACACCTTACGCACTCCCCCACGGCCGATGCACGGGCGGTGCCTGTGACAAGCACCCCTTCCATGACCGACTCCAGGCGGAGGCTGAGCTTCAACGGGGCGCCTTCCGGTACCCCGATGACGCCGGCGAGACCGAGGTCCGCCGGTGCCGCGATCTCACGGGACAGCCGCTGCATGGCACCAGGACGCCGACCCAACTCGTGCGTGTCGAACACGAGGGGGTTGTGGTGGTCGAGGCGGGTATTCAGGGCCGTTCCTGCTTTCACAGATCGCTGAAGATCAAAGTTTCTGCCGCTCACGGGCAGCATGGATCGCGGTGCATACGCGCGACCGAACAGCCAGGATACCCGCCGCTCCGCTCTGAGCCCAATCCGGCCCCGAGAGCGACCCGAGGCCCCTCTAGCGTCCCTGCTCGTACTGCCGCAGTTGGTTCAGGTCGATCATGCTCGTGTCGAAGAAGCTGGTCTCGTCGAGCGCGGGCTGCGGGGGAACCTGCTGTTCGTGCTGTTGCCCGCTCTGGTGCTGCTGGTGCTGCTGGTCCTGGTCGTACGGGACCTGCTGCTGGTAGGCCCCGTACGGGTCCGGCTGCTGCTGGTAGGAGGCGGCGTAGGGGTCGGGCTGCTGCTGGTAGCCGTACGGATCCTGGTACGCGGCGTACGCGTCCTGCTGGTGGGCCGCCGGCTGCTGGTAGGAGTAGCCGTCGTACACGGGCTCCTGGTGCGCGGGCGCCTGGACCTGGGCGGGGATCACCGGGGCCGCCGGCTCGGCCAGACCGGCCAGGAAGTCCGCGTCGCTCGACGAGCGGCCCTGCTGGAGGCCCGCCGCGTCCTGGGCCGCCATGTGCGCGCCGAGATCGTCCACGGGCGCGCGCCCCAGCAGCTTCTGGCGGCCGCGGCCGACCGCCTCCAGGGTCTTGGACAGCACCGCCTCGAAGGTCGCCAGCTTGGTGTCCACGTACGCGTCGGCCTGCTCGCGCCGGATCTGCGGATCCGGGCTGGGCTCGGGGGCGTCGTGGTCCGTCGGGTCCTCGTATCCGCTGCCGCCCGTGCCCGGACCCCGTCCCAGCAGCTTCTCCCGGCCGCGGTCCACCGAGCCGATGGTCTTGCTCAGCACGACCTCGAAGTTGGCGAGCTTGCTGTCGACGTAGTCGTCCGCCTCCGCCCGGATCTCCTCCGCCTCCCGGCGGGCGTCCGCGAGGATCCGGTCCGCCTCGGCCTGCGAGCGGCGCGCGACCTCCGTGTCGGAGATGAGGGAGCCACGTTGGGCGTGCGCCGACTCGATGATCCGGTCCGCCTCCCGGCGGGCCTCCTCGACCATCTGCTCCCGGCCGCCGATGAGCTCCCGCGCCTGTGCGAGCGACCCGGGCAGGGCCTCTCGCACCTCTTCGAGCTGCGCGAGCAGCTCCGCGCGATTGATCACGCACGAGGAGGACATGGGCATGGACCGGGCGCCGCCGACGGCCGCGACGATCTCGTCGAGCTTCTTCTGCACGTCCATGGGGGCTCGCACTCTCTCGGCCTCGGGCGGTTCCCGAGTAGGACCCGACGACTGTAAGGCCCCGGGGTGCGGGCCCGGGCTGGACCGGGGTGACATCGACCCGTCAGCGGTCGCGCAGTCGCTCCAGCAGGGCCGCGTGCACGTGCGCCGGCAGCAGGTGGGCGACGTCGCCGCCCCAGGTGGCGACCTCCTTGACCAGGGAGGACGACAGGAAGCTGTAGGTGGGGTTGGTCGGCACGAACAGCGTTTCGACGCCCGACAGTCCCATGTTCATCTGGGCCATCTGCAGCTCGTAGTCGAAGTCGCTGACGGCGCGCAGGCCCTTGACGATGGCCGGGATGTCCCGCTGCTTGCAGAAGTCGACCAGCAGTCCGTGGAAGGACTCGACCTCCACGTTCCCGTAGTCGGCCGTCGCCTCCCGGATCAGTTCGATCCGCTCCTCGACGGTGAACAACCCCTGCTTGGACTGGTTGATCATCACGGCGACGTGGACCACGTCGTAGAGCCGGGAGGCTCGGCCGATGATGTCGAGGTGTCCGTTGGTGATGGGGTCGAACGACCCCGGACAGACGGCGCGGCGCAACTGAATTCCCTCGCTCCCCGATGCGGGCATCATGAGTTTTCGCTGGTGAAGGCGGCGCGACCGTACCAGAGGGTACCTTCGCCGTACTTCCGTGACCGGAGCGGTTCGAAGCCGTCGGGCCACGGGAAGGCACCGCTCCTGGTGCTGCGTTCCACGGTGACCAGTGCGTCCTCCGTGAGCCAGCCATTGGACCGGAGTGTGAGGAGGATCTCTTGGAGTTCCTCGTGGTCCACGACGTACGGCGGGTCCAGGAAGACGATGTCGTACGGCTCCTCGTGGAGCGGGACCGCCACGATCTGTTCGGCCTTGCCCGACCGGAATTCGGCGCCGGGCAGGCCCACCGACGTGATGTTGTCCTTGATCGCCTTGGCGGCCTTCGCGTCGGGCTCGACGAGCAGGGCCCGTTCGGCGCCGCGGGAGAGGGCCTCCAGCCCCACCGCGCCGGATCCCGCGTAGAGGTCGAGCACGCGGGCGCCCTCGACGCCGTGCAGGGACTCCCAGGTGGAGAAGAGCCCTTCGCGCATCCGGTCCGAGGTCGGGCGGGTGCCGGTGCCGGGCGGCACGGACAGCCGTCGCCCGCCGGCGCTGCCGGCGATCACGCGGGTCATCTGGGGTCCTTCGGTGGGGAGACGGAGAAACGTTCAGCGGTTCAACGATAGGTCGTCGTCCTCAGCCCTTCTCCAGGTACTGCTCGCGCTCGGTGTCCAGCAGCGCGTCCAGGGCGGTCCGCAGGCCGGGCAGGTGCTCCAGCTCGGGGTCCTCGGCGACCACGCGGGTGGCCTCCTCGCGGGCCTGGGCGATGACCTCCTCGTCCTCGATGACGGCGAGCATGCGCAGCGAGGAGCGGACTCCCGACTGGGCCTGCCCCAGCACGTCGCCCTCGCGCCGCTGCTCCAGGTCGATCCGGGAGAGTTCGAAGCCGTCGAGGGTGGCGGCGACGGCCGCGAGCCGGGCGCGGGCGGGGCTCGCCTCGTGCATCTCGCTGACCAGCAGACACAGCCCGGGCGCGGAGCCGCGGCCGACGCGGCCGCGCAACTGGTGGAGTTGGGACACCCCGAACCGGTCCGCGTCCATGATCACCATGACCGTGGAGTTGGGGACGTTCACCCCGACCTCGATGACGGTGGTGGCGACCAGCACCTTGACCTCGCCGGCGGTGAAGCGGCGCATGACGGCGTCCTTGTCCGCGGGGTCCATCCGTCCGTGGAGCACCTCGACGCTCAGCCCGGCGAGCGGGCCCCGGGCGAGCTGGTCGGCGATCTCCAGGACGGCCAGCGGGGGTCGCTTGTCGCCGTCCTCCTCGGCGGCCTTCTTCTTCTTGGGCTCGTCCTCGCCGTCGCCGATGCGCGGACAGACCACGTAGGCCTGGTGCCCGTTCTCGACTTCCTCCCGCACGCGTTCCCAGGCGCGCGCGAGGAAGTGCGGCTTGTCCTTGGCGGGCACCACGTGGGTGGCGATGGGAGAGCGGCCGGCGGGCAGCTGGTCCAGTACGGAGGTCTCCAGGTCGCCGAAGACCGTCATCGCGACCGTGCGCGGGATCGGGGTCGCGGTCATCACCAGCAGGTGCGGGGGCTGTTTGCCCTTCGAGCGCAGCGCGTCGCGCTGTTCGACGCCGAAGCGGTGCTGTTCGTCGACGACGACCAGTCCGAGGTCGTGGAACTGCACCTTGTCCTCGATCAGGGCGTGGGTGCCGATGACGATGCCGGCCTCGCCGGTCACCAGGTCCAGCAGCGCCCGGCGCCTGGCCGGCACCCCCATCGAGCCGGTGAGCAGCGAGACCTTGGTGCCCTCGTCGGATCCGCCCAGCAGGCCGCCCTCGGCGAGTTCGCCCATCATCTCGGTGATGGAGCGGTGGTGCTGTTGGGCGAGTACCTCGGTGGGCGCGAGCATCGCGGCCTGTCCGCCCGCGTCGACGACGGCGAGCATGGCCCGAAGGGCGACCATCGTCTTGCCGCTGCCGACCTCGCCCTGGAGCAGGCGGTGCATGGGGTGGTCGGTGGCGAGGTCGTCGAAGATCTCCTTGGAGACGGTCCGCTGGCCCTCGGTGAGGGTGAAGGGCAGCTTCGCGTCGAAGGCGTCGAGGAGTCCGCCCGGGCGGGGCCGGCGCGGGACGGCCGGGAGTTGGGAGTCGGCGTGCCGGCGGCGGGCGAGGGCCACCTGGAGGACGAACGCCTCGTCCCATTTGAGGCGTTGGCGGGCGTCCTCCACGTCGGCCTTGGTGGTGGGGCGGTGGACCTTCAGCAGGGCCTCGGTGAGCGGGACCAGGCCGCGGCCCTCGCGCAGGGCGGCGGGGAGCGGGTCCACTGCCTCCCTTACGCCGGGCAGCACCGCGTCCACGCATTTGGCGATCTTCCAGGACTCCATCTGCTTGCACGCCGGGTAGATCGGGATGAGTCGGCCGGCGAAGGCGGCCGCGGCGTCCGCGCCGCCGGTGTCGTCCGTGTCCTTGCCGAGCGGCTCGTAGGCGGGGTGGGCGAGCTGGAGTTTGTGGTTGAACCGGGAGACCTTGCCCGCGAACATCGCGCGGCTGCCGGGCAGCAGGTCCTTGTGCGGCTTGTGGACGCCGGAGCCGAAGAAGACCAACTGGAGCCGGCCGCTGCCGTCCGTGATGGTGACTTCGAGGCGCTTCCCGCCGCCACGACCGCCCTGGTAGGTCAGCAGTCGCGCGTCGGCGACCTGCGCGACGACCGTGACGTGCTCGTCGAGCTGGTCGGCGAGGTCCGCGAGGGAGGTCAGCTCGCCGCGCTCGGCGTACCGCCGGGGGTAGTGGTGCAGCAGGTCCAGGGCCGTGTGCAGCCCGAGGTGCTCGGCCAGCACCTTGGCGGTGGCGGGGCCGAGGGTCTTCTTGAGGTCTTCGTCGAGCGCGGGCACGTGTTCCATTGCACACCATGGCGCCGACAAGCCGGTCCTTCGACCCCTATTCGACCCCGATGAGGAGCGGCGCCGAGTACCGTCCGCCGCGGTAGGTGACCGTGTCGACGGCCAGGTGGCCGTGTTGTACGTAGGCCTCCAGGCGGGCGGCGAGGGCGTCCGGGACGTCCTCCCCGAGCACCAGGGTGACGAGTTCGCCGCCGGAGCCGAGCATGCGGTCCAGGACGGCCTCGGCGGTCTCCGGCAGGCCGGGACCGATGACGGCCACGTCCCCGTCGATGAGCCCGAGGACGTCCCCGGCCTGGCAGATGCCGGCGGAGGTGAAGGACTGCCGTTCCGCGACGGCGAGTTCCCCGTACCGGGTGGCTCCGGCCGCCGCGGTCATGGCGACGACGTCCTCGTCGAAGCTGGCGTCCGGGTCGTGCACGGCGAGTGCGGCCAGGCCCTGGACCGCCGAGCGGGTGGGGATCACGGCGACCCGCACACCGTCGGCGCGGGCCTGATCCGCCGCGGCCGAGGCGGCGGCCCGCCACTCGGAGTCGTTGGGCAGCAGCACCACCTCGCGGGCGTGGGCCCGGCGGATGGCGTCGACCAGGTCGGCGGGGGCCGGGGACGCGTCGGGGCGGGCGAGCACGGTGGTCGCGCCCGCCTCCCCGCACAGTCCGGCCAGTCCCTCGCCCGGTACGACGGCGACCGCGGCCCGCTGGGCGCGCGGGGCGCCGGCCCGGCGTCGTTCGTCGCCGAAGTGGGTGATCCGGATCCGGTAGGGGCGTCCGGCGACGACGCCGGCCTCGACGGCGGCGCCGGGGTCGTCGACGTGGACGTGGACGTTCCAGAGCCCGTCGCCGCCGACCACCACGAGGGAGTCGCCGAGCCCGTCGAGGCGGGCGCGCAGCTCCCCGACGGCCGGCTCGCCGGCCTCCAGCAGGTAGATCACCTCGTACGCGGGCCCACCGTGTTCCTCGGCGCACGGCTCCGGCGGTCGGGGTACGGGCACGGCCCGGCCGCGGATCGGTTCGGCGGCGGGTTCCCGGCCCGACAACGCCTGCCAGAGGGCGCCGAGCACGGCGACCAGTCCGCACCCCCCGGCGTCGACCACCCCGGCCCGGCCCAGCGCGGCGAGTTGCCCCGGGGTCTCGGCGAGGGCGGCGCGGGCTCCGTCGTAGGCGGCGCGGGCCACGTCGGCGGCGGTGCCGGCGGCGGCCTCGGCCGCGTGGCCGGCGCGGGCCGCGGCGGCGGCGACGGTGAGCATGGTCCCCTCGACGGGGTGCGCGACGGCCTGGTAGGCCTCCTCGGCGGCCCGGGTGAGCGCCCGCGCCAGGAGCGGGCCGGGGTCGCGTCCCTCGGGTTCGGCGCCGAGCACGTCGGCCACGCCTCGGAGGAGTTGGGCGAGGATCGTCCCGGAGTTGCCCCGGGCGCCTGTCAGGGCGCCGTGCGCGTAGGCCCGTACGGCCTCGGGCAGGGACAGGGGGGCGGGAGCGGGCTCGGGCGGCGTGGTGTCGGTCACGTCGGGGGAGGCCGACGCGAAGGCGGCCGCCAGCTCGCGGGCGGCCGATTCGGCGGTCAGGTAGAGGTTGGTGCCGGTGTCCGCGTCGGCCACGGGGTAGACGTTGATCGCGTCGATGTCCTCGCGGGCCCGGCCCAGCGCGGCCAGGGCGAGCGAGCTCCAGGTGCGCACCGCTTCGGCGTCGAGGGTGTGCGGCTGAGGCTCGTAAGGCACCGGGCGTTCCTCCTTGTGCGGGCCGGGGTTCACCGCAGGGTAACCAAGGGTGGCCGGCGCCTCGGGACCGCGGGGCGTGGTCGGCGGGCGCCATGGTAGTTTTCTTGGACCGGCACAGACGTTGTATGCTGCTCCGGTTGCCCGATGAGAGTCGGGCCATTCCCCCGGCAAACCACTTCGGATCTCTGATTCCGGTGCGCCGGATTCACTGTAAGTGCATCTGAAGTCTTTGGAGTGACCTGTGGCTGCCAACTGCGACGTTTGCGCCAAGGGGCCGAGCTTCGGCAACAACATCTCCCACTCGCACCGCCGCACCTCGCGTCGCTGGAACCCGAACATCCAGCGCGTTCGTGCCGTGGTCAATGGGACGCCGAAGCGCCTCAACGCCTGCACCTCGTGCATCAAGGCCGGCAAGGTCTCGCGCTGACGCCTCACGTCGTAGCGCAGCCCTTTCCGGTTGCCAAGAAGGCCGGTCCACCTGGTGGACCGGCCTTTTGCCTTGCCTGAAGCGTGCGCGGGCCTGCCCGCGCACGGCCCGAGCGAGCGCGGAGAGCTCCCGGGAACCCTCGACGGGTTTCCCGGGAGCTCTTCGCGCGTTCAGGCACGCCAACGCCAGGCGTGGTCCACGGGGCCGATGCCGCCGCCGAGCGCGAAGCCGGCGGCGATGGCCCCGGTGACGTACTCCTTGGCCGCGGTGACGGCCTCGGGGACGTCGAGCCCCTTGGCGAGGCCCGCCGCGATCGCGCTCGCGAGGGTGCAGCCCGTGCCGTGGGTGTGCCGGTTGTCGTGCCGGGGTGCGCGCAGCCACCGCTCGTCGGCGCCGTCGGTGAGCAGGTCCACGGCCTGGTCGCCGTGCGCCCGCAGGTGTCCGCCCTTGATCAGCGCCCACCGGGGACCGTGACCGAGGATCGCGTCGGCCGCCCGCCGCATGTCGTCCTCCGTCTCCACCACCAGGCCGGTGAGTCGGGTCACCTCGTCGAGGTTGGGGGTGGCCACGGTGGCCCGCGGCAGGAGTTCCTCGCGTACGGCGTCCAGCGCCGAGTCGGCGAGCAGCGCGTCCCCGTGCTTGGAGACGCCGACGGGGTCCACGACCGCCGGGGCCGGGGTCCCGGCCAGCAGTTCGGCGACCGTCTCCACGAGTGAGGCGGAGGACAGCATCCCGGTCTTGACGGCCTGGACTCCGATGTCGTCCACCACGGCCCGGTACTGGGCCGTGACGGCCTCCGCGGGCAGTTCCCAGGCCCCGTGCACGCCGAGCGAGTTCTGGGCCGTCACGGCGGTCAGCACGCTCATTCCGTGCACGCCGAGCGCCAGCATCGTCTTGAGGTCGGCCTGGATGCCCGCGCCGCCGCCGGAGTCCGATCCGGCGACGGTCAGGCACAGCGGCGGACGGTTCATCGCGCGGGCTCCTCGGCGGCCGGGTCGGCGCCGAAGTGGTCCCAGCCGCCGGTGCTGGTCCAGGGCGCGCCGTCCACGGTCACCTGGGGGGCGGCGGAGCGGTTCTGTACCTCTCCGATGACCTTCCAGCGGGCGGGCAGTTTCACGTCGGGCGGGAAGGTGGCCACGATGGCGTGGTCCTCTCCCCCGGTCAGCACCCACTGGAGCGGGTCCACGCCGACGGCCTGGCCGATGTCGTGCATCTGGCTGGGGATGTCGACGGCCGCCGAGCGCAGGTCGATGCGTACCTTGCTGGCCTCGGCGATGTGCCCGAGGTCCGCGACCAGGCCGTCGCTGACGTCGGTCATGGCGGTGGCGCCGAGTCCGGCGGCGGCGGGGCCCGCGTGGTACGGCGGTTCCGGGCGCCGGTGCGCCTCGACGAAGGCCCGCGGGGAGCGGAAGCCGCGCGAGAGGACCGCGAACCCGGCCGCGGACCAGCCCAGCCAGCCGGTGACGGCCACCACGTCGCCGGGCTGGGCGCCGGAGCGCAGCACGGGCTCGTGGTTGCGCAGGTCCCCGAGGGCGGTGATGGCCACGGTGATGGTGTCGCCCCGCACGACGTCGCCGCCGACCACGGCCGCGCCCGCGACCTGGCATTCGTCGCGGATGCCGTCCATCAGCTCGGTGGGCCAGGTGACCGGCAGTTCCGCCGGGACGACGAGGCCGAGGAGCAGTGCGGTCGGCACCGCGCCCATCGCCGCGATGTCGGCGAGGTTCTGCGCGGCGGCCTTGCGGCCGACGTCGTAGGCCGTGGACCAGTCGCGCCGGAAGTGCCGGCCTTCCAGCAGGATGTCCGTGCTCGCCACGACCCGCCGGTCGGGGGCCGACACCACCGCGGCGTCGTCGCCGGGTCCGAGCCGGACCGCCGGGGTGGTGGTGAGCCGTGAGGTGAGCTCTCGAATGAGCCCGAACTCCCCCAGCTCGCCCACAGTGCCCTTCATCGCTGTGCCCCTTCTTGCCCAGTCCGCTTGCGGTCGCGAGCCGTCACAGCTCTGGGTACCGTCAACAGATACGTCAACTTCTGCTCTCCGTGCGCCTCGCCGTGCGTGGAGCCGGGCTCGCGGGTCTCCCCGTGACGCTCGGCGACGCGGTACCGTGGCGTCCCTTCTTCCTCGGGCCCACCCGATGTCCCCGGGCCCACCCGAAGGTTAGGGGAAATGATCCTCGTGGCCGCCCTGGAGGTTCCGTGGTACAGGCGTACATCCTCATTCAGACCGAGGTGGGCAAGGCGTCGTTCGTCGCCGAGTCCATCGGCCAGATCCCGGGGGTGATCCAGGCCGAGGACGTGACGGGCCCGTACGACGTGATCGTGCGCGCCCAGGCGGACACCGTCGACGATCTCGGCCGCATGGTGGTCGCCAAGGTCCAGCAGGTGGAGGGGATCACCCGCACCTTGACCTGCCCGGTGGTCCATCTGTAGCCCCCGTCTACTCTTGGCCGGTGATGTCCCTCCACCACCGGCCCCTGCGTCTACTGGCCCTTCCCGCCTGCGCGGTCCTGCTGGCCCTCGCCGGCTGTTCCTCCGGCGATGCCGAGGCCCGGGTGGATCCGCCGCCCACGCCGCCCGCCGATGTCGCGGGGCTCTGTGCGGCACTGCACGAGGAGCTCCCGGAGAAGGTGGCCGGCCTGGCGCGGACCACCACCCGTCCCGAGTCGGATCTGACCGCCGCGTGGGGCGGCTCGGCGATCGTACTGCGGTGCGGTATCCCCAAGCCGCCCAAGATGTCGGATCCGAAGCAGGACGGCGTCGAGGTCAACGGAGTCGGCTGGTTGCTGGAGAAGCTTCCCGCCGACGAGGACGGCGGTTTCCGGTTCACCACCGGGGCGCGGCTGGCGTACACGGAGGTCCGGGTCGACAAGGAGCATGCCACGGATGCGGGGATGCTGGTCGATCTCTCCGCGGCCATCGCCAAGACCGTGCCCGTGGGCATCTCCTCGTACTGAGTCGTCCGGACCGTCCGGGGCCGCCGTGCGGTCTCCCCCACTCACGATGACCGCCCGCCGGGGATCCCCGGCGGGCGGTCGTCGTGTGTGTGCGGTCGGGCCGGCGCTAGCGCAGCCCGGTGGAGCGGCGCAGGGCTGCCTGGATCAGGCGGTCCACCAGCTCCGGGTACTCGATGCCCGACTCCTGCCACATGCGCGGGTACATGGAGATCGGCGTGAAGCCCGGCATGGTGTTGATCTCGTTGATGACGAAGGTGCCGTCCTCCGTGAGGAAGAAGTCGGCACGCACCAGGCCCTCGCAGGACGCGGCGTCGAACGCCTCGACGGCGAGCCGGCGCACCTCGGCGGTCTGCTCGTCGGTGAGCGGCGCGGGAACGATCCCGGAGGCGGAGTCGATGTACTTCGCCTCGAAGTCGTAGAAGTCGTGGCTGGAGACCGGCGGGATCTCGGCGGGGACGCTCGCGCGCGGCCCGTCCTCGAACTCCAGGACCCCGCACTCGATCTCGCGGCCGCGCAGCAGCGCCTCCACGATGATCTTCGGGTCGTGGCGGCGGGCCTCCTCGATGGCGGCGTCCAGGCCGGACGCGTCGTCCACCTTGGTGATGCCGATGGAGGAACCCGCGCGGGCGGGCTTCACGAACAGCGGCCAGCCGTGTTCGGCGGCGAAGTCCAGGACCTTGGCGGTGGCGGCGGAGCGGTCGGCCTCCCACTCGCGCGGGCGGACGGTCACGTACGGGCCGACGTTCAGCCCGAAGGACGTGAACACCCGCTTCATGTAGTCCTTGTCCTGGCCGACGGCCGAGGCGAGGACGCCCGAGCCGACGTAGGGGATGCCGGAGAGCTCCAGCAGGCCCTGGAGGGTGCCGTCCTCGCCGTACGGGCCGTGCAGCACGGGGAAGACGACGTCCACCTCGCCGAGGGCCTTGGGAACGGCGCCCGGCTCGGTGTAGACGATCTCGCGCTTGGCCGGGTCGACGGAGAGGACGACGCTGCCGTCCGCGGAGTCGGCCAGGTCCTCGACGCTCGGGAGCACCCGCTCGGCGATGGCCATGCGGGAGGGCTCGTCGGCGGTCAGCGCCCACCGGCCGTCCGTGGTGATGCCGATGGGCAGCACCTCGTACTTGGACCGGTCGATGGACCGCAGCACGGCGCCCGCCGTGACGACCGAGATGGCGTGTTCCGAGCTGCGGCCGCCGAACACGACGGCCACGCGGGGCTTGCGGCCCTGCTGCTCAGGGGTCTGGGGGAGGTTCTCGCTGCTCATATCGCCACGAGAGTACCCGCTCAGACGTCCGGAATGGAGTCAGCGCCGTTCCGGTTTGGCGCTGCGTCCCATGAGTTCCTTGAGCGCGACCAGCGTGGGCTTCCCGTGGTGCACGATGTCGACCACCGTGTCGGTGATCGGCATGTCCACTCCGTACCGACGTGCCAGATCCGCCACGGACTGGCAGGACTTGACCCCTTCCGCGGTCTGCCGGGTGACCGCGATGGTCTCCTCCAGGGTCATCCCGCGGCCCAGGTTGATGCCGAAGGTGTGGTTCCGGGAGAGCGGCGAGGAACAGGTGGCGACGAGGTCGCCGAGACCCGCGAGACCGGAGAAGGTGAGCGGGTCGGCGCCCATCGCGAGGCCCAGGCGGGTGGCTTCGGCGAGGCCGCGGGTGATGAGCGAGCCCTTGGTGTTGTCGCCGAGACCCATGCCGTCCGCGATGCCGACGGCGAGGCCGATGACGTTCTTCACGGCGCCGCCGAGTTCACAGCCGATGACGTCGGTGCTCGTGTACGGGCGGAAGTACGGGGTGTGGCAGGCGGCCTGGAGGCGCCGGGCCACGGCGTCGTCCACGCAGGCCACCACGGACGCGGCGGGTTGACGGGCGACGATCTCGCGGGCCAGGTTGGGGCCGGTGACCACGGCGACGCGCTCGGCGGGGACCTTGGCCACCTCCTCGATGACCTCGCTCATCCGCTTCGCGGTGCCGAGTTCGATGCCCTTCATCAAGGAGACGAGCACGGTGTCGGGGGCCAGCAGGGGCGCCCACTCGGCGAGGTTGCCGCGCAGGGTCTGGGACGGGACGGCGAGAACGGTGAAGTCGGCGCCGCGCGCCGCCTCGGCCGGGTCGGTGGTGGCCCGGATGTTGGCGGGGAGTTCGACTCCGGGGAAGTAGTCCGGGTTGGTCCGGTCGGTGTTGACGGCGTCCACCAGCTCCTGGCGGCGCCCCCACATCGTCACCTCGCAGCCGGCGTCGGCGAGCACGACGGCGAAGGCCGTGCCCCATGAGCCGGTTCCGAACACGGTTGCCTTCACGGGACCTGTCACTTCTTGCCCTCCCCCGCGGCGTTGCGCCGCTGCTGCGCCCTGGCTTGGCGATGGTCGTACGGCTGCGCGGGCGCGCTTTCGCCCCGCAACTCCTCCAGCAGCTCGGTGATGGCCGCCATGATGACCTCGGTGACCTCCTTGAGCACGTCCGGGGTGGGTTCCCGGCCGTGGAAGGCGGAGAGGTCGACGGGCGGTCCGGCGAGCACCTGGAGGGTCTTGCGCGGGAACAGCCGGAGCTTGTCGGTCTTCGCGTAGGGCGGCATCGCGAGATTCGCGCCCCATTGGGCCACCGGAATGACGGGGGCCTTGGTGATCAGTGCCACGCGGGCGGCGCCGGTCTTGCCGGCCATCGGCCACATGTCGGGATCGCGGGTGAGGGTGCCTTCCGGGTAAAAGGCCACGCATTCACCGCTCTCGATGGCCGCCACGGCCGCCCTGAATGCGTCGAGGGCGTTGGTGGTCTCCCGGTACACGGGGATCTGACCGGAACCACGGAGGATCATGCCGACAAAAGGCACCTTGAAGAGGCCGGCCTTCGCGAGCAATCGGGGCACCCGGCCGGTGTTGTACTGGAAGTGCGCGTACGAGAGCGGGTCCAGATACGAGTTGTGATTGACGGCGGTGATAAATCCCCCGTCGGCCGGAATGTGCTCCATTCCCCGCCAGTCCCGCTTGAAGAGCACTACCAGCGGCGGTTTCGCGATGACCGCCGCCAGGCGGTACCAGAAGCCGATTCTGCGGCGGGACACTCGAACACCTTCCTCTAGGACCGGTGCGCGGCTTGGGCACCTCGTCGGCCGGACAAGTGTGGCCCCAGGCCCGGTCTCTGTCGAGAACACCGTACGCCCCGCTCACGCCGCCCTGCCTCCCCTCTGCCCGGGTGGGGGCGACAATGGGCCCACTGATGACCCGGCCATGACCTGACGATGGCTCGAGCGCGCGCGGGAGCGCACCGGAGGGGAGGGGGCCGCCACGAACGCCGTCTGGAGTCTGGTCGTCCCGTTGAAGCCGCTGGCGCTGGCCAAGAGTCGCCTCGCGGCGGCCGTCGGGGGCTCTCGTCCGGGGCTGGCGCTGGCTTTCGCGCAGGACACCGTGGTGGGGGCGCTGGCCTGCGCGGCCGTCGCGGATGTGGTGGTCGTCACGGACGACTCCGTGGCGGGTCGGGAACTGGCCCGGCTGGGCGCGCGGATCGTGTCGGACGCCCCGGGCGCCGGCTTGAACGCCGCCCTGGCCCACGGGGAGCGCGCCGTGCGCCGGCGGCGGCCCCGGGCGGCGGTGGCCGCGATGAACGCCGATCTGCCCGCCTTGCGACCGCCCGAATTGCTACGCGTGCTCGACGACGCCTCGAAATTTCCCCGGGCATTCCTGGCGGATGCGGCGAGAATCGGGACGACGTTGCTTTCGGCTGCTCCGGACGTGGAATTGGCACCCTCGTTCGGCGGCCCGTCGCGGGCCCGCCATTTCGCCTCGGGGGCGGTGGAAATCGCCCTGGCGGACGTCGACAGCGTGCGCCGGGACGTGGACACCGCGGCGGATCTGCGGACGGCCCTCACGCTCGGTGTGGGGCGCCACACCGCCCGATACAGTGCCGGTATGCAGGCGACCGCGTACACGTACGACTCCCAGACCCGCAGTGGCAGCGTGCTGCTGGACGACGGCACCCCGGTGTCCTTCGAGGCCCCGGCCTTCGACGCGGGCGGCCTGCGGCTGCTGCGCCCCGGACAGCGGGTGCGCATCGAGACGGACGGCGAGGGCGGGACCCTGCGGATCACCCTGATCACGCTCCAGACCTTCTGAGGTCCGCGCCTTCTCTCCCGACCCGTCCCCGACGGGGGTTTCCCCTCCGGACAGCACCGCGGGCCGGCTTCCCCCCGCGGGGGAAGCCGGCCCGGCGTGTGTGACCGACGCCCCTACTTCTTGCGGGCGGTCGTCTTCTTCGCGGTGGCCTTGCGCGTCGCCGTCTTCTTGGCGGGCGCGGTCGTCTTCGCGGTGGCCTTCTTGGCCGCCGGAGCGGTCTTCTTGGCGGTGGCGGTGGTCTTCTTGGCCGCCGGGGTGGCCTTCTTGACCGTGGTCGCCTTCTTGGCCGTGGCGGCCTTCTTCGCGACGGCGGTCTTCGCGGCCGTCTTCTTGACGGTCGCCGTGGCCTTCTTGGCCGTGGTCTTCTTCGCGGTCGCCTTCTTCGCGACCGTGGTCTTCGCGGCGGCCTTCTTGGCGGTGGTCGCCCTCTTGGCCGCGGCCTTCTTGACCGTGGCGGAAGCGCCGCCGGACAGGCTGCCCTTGGGGGCCTTCTTCACGGCCACCTCATCGCCCTTGGGGAGCTTCTTGGTGCCGCTGACCAGGTCCTTGAAGCCCTGGCCGGCTCGGAATCGGGGAACCGAGGTCTTCTTGACCCGGACGCGCTCACCCGTCTGCGGGTTGCGGGCGTAACGGGCGGGGCGGTCGACCTTCTCGAACGAGCCGAAGCCCGTGACCGAGACCCGGTCGCCCGCGACCACGGCGCGGACCATCGCGTCCAGTACCGCGTCGACAGCGTCCGCGGCCTGCTGACGGCCGCCCAGCTTGTCGGCAATCGCTTCTACGAGCTGCGCCTTGTTCACGTCTTCCCCTTCGGAGACTTCGCCAGAACGAATGTGTTCAAGCTTATTTCGCACGTTAGGCGGATATATACCGCAAATCAAACACGAAACGGGCTAATCACCCTAGTGCCGCAACGTTGTAGGCCGTTACGGAGTTCCTTCGCATCAGTCGCCTTCAGGGAATCGACCCTCGTCGAGGTCCTTCATCATCCTGTCCAGGCGCCTTGCCGCATCGGCGAGATCGTGCTTCGACGCGGCCGTGACGACCAACAGCTTCCGGGACAGCGCCATCCTTACGCCCTCCGGGACTTGCAGTGAGCGCACCCTTGTGTGTGCTTCTTTCAATCGGTCCGCGACGAGTTCGTAGAGCTCAAGTTGACTGTCGCGTTCCATGCACAGATTGTGCCATCTGGGGCGAGTTGTCGCCTCACGGGGCCTCAACACACGGCTGTGCCCCCCGCCGGAGGGCGAGGGGCACAGTGTGGTCGATGTGATCACCCGAAGGCGAATAAGCGCTGATCAGGCTGGAATCAGGCCCGAATCGTGCGGGGCTTGTGGCCCGGCCGGGTGCTTTCGTACGTGGCGATGTCGGCTTCGTTCTGAAGGGTGAGCGAGATGTCGTCCAGCCCCTCCAGCAGCCTCCAGCGGGCGTTGTCGTCGAGTTCGAACTCGGCCTCGACGCCTTCCGCTCGGACCTGGCGATCGACCAGGTCGACCGTGATCTCGGCGTCGGGGTCGGCCTCGGTGAGCTTCCAGAGCCGTTCGACGGTCTCCTGCGGCAGGACCACGGTCAGCAGGCCGTTCTTCAGCGAGTTGCCGCGGAAGATGTCGGCGAATCGGGAGGAGATGACCGTTTTGAAGCCGAAGTTCTGCAGGGCCCAGACGGCGTGCTCGCGGGAGGAACCGGTGCCGAAGTCGGGGCCGGCGACCAGGACGGTCGCGCCGGCGCGCTCCGGGCGGTTCGTGACGAACTCCGGGTCCTTGCGCCAGGCCTCGAAGAGCCCGTCCTCGAACCCGTCGCGGGTGATCTTCTTCAGCCAGTGGGCCGGGATGATCTGGTCGGTGTCGACGTTGCTGCGGCGCAGCGGGACGGCCCGGCCGGTGTGGGTGGTGAAGGCTTCCATGGTTCAGACTCCGGCGGTCGCGTCGGCGGCGGACAGGTCGGCGGGCGAGGCCAGATGGCCCAGCACGGCGGTGGCCGCGGCCACCTGCGGGGAGACCAGGTGGGTGCGTCCGCCCTTGCCCTGCCGGCCCTCGAAGTTGCGGTTGGAGGTGGACGCGGAGCGCTCACCCGGCGCCAGTTGGTCGGGGTTCATGCCCAGACACATCGAGCAGCCCGCGTGCCGCCATTCGGCGCCGGCCTCCTTGAAGACCTTGTCCAGGCCCTCCTCGACGGCCTGGAGGGCGACCCGGACCGAGCCCGGAACGACCAGCATCCGTACGCCCTCGGCGACTTTGCGGCCCTCGATGATGCCTGCGACGGCCCGCAGGTCCTCGATGCGGCCGTTGGTGCAGGAACCTACGAAGACGGTGTCGACGTTGATGTCGCGCAGCGGCTGTCCGGCGGTCAACCCCATGTATTCCAGGGCCTTTTCGGCGGCGTTCCGCTCCGAAGCGTCCTCGTACGAAGCAGGGTCGGGGACGTTCGCGGAGAGCGGCGCGCCCTGGCCCGGGTTGGTGCCCCAGGTGACGAACGGGGACAGCGCGGTGCCGTCGATGACGACCTCCGCGTCGAAGACCGCGTCGTCGTCGGTGCGCAGGGTCTGCCAGTACGCGACGGCCGCGTCCCACTCCTCGCCCCGGGGCGCGTGGTCGCGACCCTGGAGGTAGTCGAAGGTGGTCCGGTCCGGGGCGATCATTCCCGCGCGGGCGCCGGCCTCGATCGACATGTTGCAGATGGTCATCCGGGCTTCCATCGACAGCTTCTCGATGGCCTCGCCGCGATATTCCAGGATGTAGCCCTGGCCGCCACCGGTGCCGATCCGGGCGATGATCGCCAGGATCAGGTCCTTCGCGGTGACGCCCTCGGCCAGCGCGCCGGTGACGGTGATCGCCATCGTCTTCGGGCGGGCCAGCGGCAGCGTCTGGGTGGCGAGGACGTGCTCGACCTGGCTGGTGCCGATGCCGAAGGCCAGGGCGCCGAAGGCGCCGTGGGTGGAGGTGTGGGAGTCGCCGCAGACCACGGTGGTGCCCGGCTGGGTCAGGCCCAGTTGCGGTCCCACGACGTGGACGACGCCCTGCTCGACGTCGCCCAGCGAGTGCAGGCGCACACCGAACTCGGCGCAGTTCCTGCGCAGCGTCTCCAGCTGGGCCCGGGAGACCGGGTCCGCGATCGGCTTGTCGATGTCGATGGTGGGGGTGTTGTGGTCCTCGGTCGCGATGGTGAGGTCGAGGCGGCGCACCTTGCGGCCGGCCTGCCGCAGGCCCTCGAACGCCTGCGGGCTGGTCACCTCGTGCAGGAGGTGCAGATCGATGAAGAGCAGATCGGGCTCGCCCTCCGCGCGCCGGACGACATGGTCGTCCCAGACCTTCTCCGCGAGTGTCCTACCCATCGCTTTCCCTCCGGCCGGCCGGTCGTGCCGGCGCTTATTAGAGATCCGGTGCGCCTGATCGTCCGTACCCCACGTGCCGGACCGAGGCTCGGACCCAGTGGTTCGTGGACCCGCACATACAGACTCGCTGTTTCTTGGAAAAATTGAACTTGCGTTTCACAGTGTGAGACGCGAATATCGTTTCATGGACAACTCTAGCGGCGTCGGCGTTCTCGACAAGGCAGCTCTGGTACTGAGCGCACTGGAGTCCGGTCCGGCCACCCTCGCCGGGCTGGTCGCGGCGACAGGGCTCGCACGACCCACGGCACATCGCCTTGCCGTGGCACTGGAACACCACCGGATGGTGGCGAGGGACATGCAGGGACGTTTCATCCTCGGTCCGCGGTTGGCAGAGCTTGCCGCCGCGGCCGGCGAGGACCGCCTGCTCGCGACGGCCGGACCGGTGCTCACCCACCTCCGTGACGTGACCGGGGAGAGCGCGCAGCTCTACCGGCGTCAGGGCGACATGCGCATCTGTGTGGCGGCGGCCGAGCGGCTGTCGGGCCTGCGGGACACCGTCCCGGTGGGCTCCACGCTCCCGATGAAGGCCGGTTCGGCCGCGCAGATCCTGATGGCCTGGGAGGAGCCCGAGCGGCTCCACCGCGGGCTGCAGGGCGCGCGTTTCACGGCGACGGCGCTCTCGGGCGTACGGCGCCGCGGCTGGGCGCAGTCGATCGGCGAGCGGGAGCCCGGTGTGGCCTCCGTGTCGGCGCCGGTGCGCGGACCCTCGAACCGGGTGGTCGCGTCGGTGTCGGTCTCCGGGCCGATCGAGCGCCTGACCCGGCACCCGGGGCGGATGCACGCCCAGGCCGTCATCGACGCGGCCGCCCGCCTGTCGGAGGCCCTGCGCCGAACCGGCTGACCCTCTTCCGAACTCCCCCACTCCCCCCGGGTCCGGGGGCGCGTACGACGCCGCACACGTCCTGTACACGCGCCTCCGGGCCCGCACTCATGAGGCGGGTACGCGGGCGGGTCCGCGACCGTACCGCTGCGCGATCCGACCGCTGGACATACGAAAGAGGCCCTCCGCGATGAACGCGGAGGGCCTCTTCGATGCGTACCCCCGACCGGATTCGAACCGGCGCTACCGCCTTGAGAGGGCGGCGTGCTAGGCCGCTACACAACGGGGGCTAGCTGTTACTGCGGTGATGCGCTGGGCTACCAGGACTCGAACCTAGAATAAGAGAACCAGAAACTCTCGTGTTGCCAATTACACTATAGCCCAAAGGTCTAGACCAGCTAGACACAGTACCCCCGACCGGATTCGAACCGGCGCTACCGCCTTGAGAGGGCGGCGTGCTAGGCCGCTACACAACGGGGGCCCTAGCGATCCTGCATCAAAACATCCGGGTGCGACCCTGGAGATCTCGCGGGAAGGATCTGTACCCCCGACCGGATTCGAACCGGCGCTACCGCCTTGAGAGGGCGGCGTGCTAGGCCGCTACACAACGGGGGCAAGCACTGCGTTACTTCTGCACTGCGCTGGGCTACCAGGACTCGAACCTAGAATAAGGGAACCAGAAACCCTCGTGTTGCCAATTACACTATAGCCCACCAAAACTCAAGCCCTTGCGGGACTTTCGTTTGGTTAGCGCCCCCGTCCCGGCCTTTCGGCCCGCTCGGGCGGCGCAGAAAGAACATTACCGGATGCCTGACCGTGCTCCAAAACGGGTATCCGCAGCCAGCAGCGCGGGCAGTCGCCCGAGTCCGTCGATCCTGTGCACGCCCTCGGGCCCCGCGCCCGCGTCGCCGCGACGGTCGAGCCACACCGCCGTGAGGCCCGCGTCACGGGCGCCGCGGGCGTCGATCTCGGGCTGGTCCCCCACGTACGCGACCTCGCCCGGCGGCAGTCCGAGCGCCTCGCAGGCCTTCAGGAAGGCCTCCGCGGCGGGCTTGCTGACGCCCAGTTCGGCGGCGCAGACCAGTACCTCGAAGCGTTCGCGCAGGCCGAGCCGGCGCAGCTTGGGATCCTGGTTGGCGAGCGAGGAGTTGGAGAGCACGCCGTGCCGGTAGCCGTCGGCGAGGGCGTCCAGCGCGGGCACCGCGTCGGGGAACAGGGTCCAGGCGGCCTGGTAGTGGGCGACGTACCGGTCGAACCAGTCGTCGGTCTCGGCCCCGCTCATGTCGGGCCGTTCCAGGAAGTCCCGCACCCGGTCCCGGCGCTGCTCCCGGAAGGTCACCCGGCCCGCGGCGAAGCGGTCCCAGTGCCGTTCGGTGAGGCGGCGCCACAGCGCGAGCGCCTCGGCCGGCGAGCCGTGGCGCGCCTCCAGCCCCTCGTCGGCGAGATGCGCCGCGAGACCGGCCGTGTCCGCGCCGGTGTAGTCGAAGAGGGTGTCGTCGATGTCCCACAGCACTGCACTGATCGGCATACGGCCGAGGCTACGCCGAAACGCCCCGGGGGCGGCGGCCTTCGCGGCTGCCGCCCCCGGGGGACGTACGGGTGGTGCCCAGGCCGTCTAGGCCGTGAGCCGGGCCAGGGTCGCGTCGATGCGGGCCAGCGAACGCTCCTTGCCCAGGATCTCCAGCGACTCGAAGAGCGGCAGGCCCACCGTGCGGCCGGTGACGGCGACACGGACCGGGGCCTGGGCCTTGCCGAGCTTGAGACCGTGGGTCTCGCCGGCGGTCAGCACGGCCTGCTTGAGGGACTCGGGGTCGCTCCAGTCGGCCGTCTCCAGGTTGGCGCGGGCGGTCGTCAGCAGGGCCGCGGGCTCGCCCTTCATCGCCTTGTCCCACGACGCCTGGTCCTCGACCGGCTCCTTGCGGAACAGGAAGTCGACGTTGGCGGTGATGTCGGACAGCACGGTCACCCGGGTCTGGGCGTACGGCGCGATGCGCTCCCAGGCCTCGGCGTCGAAGTCCTCGGGGGCCCAGTTGGCGTGCGGGGCCTCCAGCCACGGGGCGCAGGCGGCCGCGAAGGCCTTCGGGTCGAGCAGCCGGATGTGGTCGGCGTTGATCGACTCGGCCTTCTTGAGGTCGAAGCGCGCCGGGTTGGCGTTGACGTCCGGGATGTCGAACTTCGCGACCATCTCCTCGATCGAGAAGATGTCCTGGTCCTTGGAGAAGGACCAGCCCAGGAGCGAGAGGTAGTTCAGCAGGCCCTCGGGGAGGAAGCCGCGCTCGCGGTACAGGTTGAGCGAGGACTCCGGGTCGCGCTTGGAGAGCTTCTTGTTGCCCTCGCCCATGACGTACGGCAGGTGGCCGAACTCGGGGACGCGCTGCGCGACGCCCAGCTCGATCAGCGCCCGGTAGAGCGCGATCTGGCGCGGGGTGGAGGACAGCAGGTCCTCGCCGCGGAGCACGTGCGTGATCTCCATCAACGCGTCGTCGACCGGGTTGACCAGGGTGTACAGCGGGGCGCCGTTGGCCCGGACGATGCCGAAGTCCGGCACGTTCTCGGGGGCGACGGAGATCTCGCCGCGGACCAGGTCGGTGAAGGTGATCGTCTCGTCGGGCATCCGGAAGCGCACGATCGAGGTACGGCCCTCGGCCTCGTACGCGGCCACCTGCTCGGCGGTCAGCTCGCGGCAGTGGCCGTCGTAGCCGGACGGCTTGCCGGCCGCGCGGGCGGCGTCGCGGCGCGCGTCGAGCTCCTCGGTGGTGCAGTAGCAGTGGTAGGCGTGGCCGCCGTCCAGGAGCTTGCGCGCGACGTCCGCGTAGATGTCCATGCGCTGGGACTGGCGGTACGGGGCGTGCGGGCCGCCGACCTCGGGGCCCTCGTCCCAGGTGAAGCCGAGCCAGCGCAGCGAGTCGAGCAGTTGGCCGTAGGACTCCTCGGAGTCGCGGGCCGCGTCGGTGTCCTCGATGCGGAAGACGAACGTGCCGCCGTGGTGGCGGGCGAACGCCCAGTTGAAGAGAGCGGTCCGGACCAGGCCCACGTGGGGGTTGCCGGTCGGGGAGGGACAGAAACGTACGCGGACGTTCGCGTTAGCCACGCTTGATCACCTTGTTGGTGAGAGTGCCGATGCCTTCGATGGTGACGGCGACCTCGTCGCCGACGTTGAGGGGGCCGACTCCGGCCGGGGTCCCCGTGAGGATGACGTCGCCCGGGAGCAGCGTCATGGCCTCGGTGATGTGCACGACCAGGTCCTCGATGGAGCGGATCATGTCGCCGGTGCGGCCGAGCTGGCGTTGTTCGCCGTTCACGGTGCACTGGATGGTCAGGTCGGTCGGGTCCAGATCGGTCTCGATCCAGGGGCCGAGCGGGCAGGAGCTGTCGAAGCCCTTGGCCCGGGCCCACTGCTTCTCGCGCCGTTGGACGTCGCGCGCGGTGACGTCGTTGGCGCAGGTGTAGCCGAGGATCACGTCCTTGACGCGCTCCTTGGGGACCTCGCGGCACATGCGGCCGATCACCACGGCGAGCTCGGCCTCGTGGTGGAGTTCCTCGGAGAAGGAGGGGTACGTGATGGGGTCCCCCGAGCCGACCACCGAGGTGGAGGGCTTGAAGAAGGTGATGGGGGCTTCCGGGCGGCCGTCGGCGTCCACGAGGGAGTGGCCGAGCTCCGCCGCGTGCTCCGCGTAGTTGCGGCCGATGGCCACGACCTTGTTGGGGAGCACGGGCGGCAGCAAGCGGACCTTGGCGAGCGGGACCTTGACCCCGGAGAGCTCGAAGTCCGCGAACGGGATGCCCTTGATGATGTCGAGGACGAGCGTCGCTTCGTCGCCGGGGGCGGTGCTGCCCTCGACCGCGCCGAACGCGACGTTTCCATCGATCGAGAACCTGGCGATGCGCACGTGCTGCGTCTGCCCCTCTGTCTGCCGGCCTGCTGGAGTCTGCGGACTCCAGGCTAACGCGGCAGGCAGCGGGGCTCCGCTTCCTTGTCCACGACCACCGCGCGGCGACTACTGCGCGGCGGCGACCGGCGCGTCCATCAGGATCGTGCGCCGCGGGTTCGCGGTCTGGGCCGGAAGCTCGACGGCGTGCTCCGCGACCGGCGGCACCTGGAGCTCCTCGGCGTCCTTGAGGTGCGCGAGGGTGGTGCGGCGGGGGTTGGCTATGTTGCGGATCAGCATCGTCGTCTTCATCGGAGTTCGGGGCCTCGGCTCGCTCGTCGGGTGATGGTTGTCGGATGCGCCAACCCTGGCGCCAACCCTGCAAAGGGAAAGGCTAAACATCTGAATCCCCGGCTGAACCGGGAAGTAATGGCCACAGCTATGTGAGTTTGCTCACCCATGACCCGGCATTACGGGCATAACGGGCAGTCAATTCCACTTCGCGAAACGGACATTGCGCCACTGAATGCGGCATTCCGCTCCTGATCATGAGGACTGGGACACCTTGCCGGCCACGGTGTTTGGTCGGCGTAAGTCCGGTTTTTCCCGGTACCGGTACCACATGGAGTAGCGCTCCCCTCACGTGCCGTGACCGGCTCGCCGACCCGACGCGCGCACCTTGTTGGAGATCCTCCACTGTGCTGGAATTCGCGGGACCGCCGCGGGAATCAGCCGGCGCGCAGGTGGCGCGACTCAGCGCCGAGCGCGGCGGCAAGGAGAGGGAGACGCGCCGGTCACCGACGACCACCATGGGGCCGTCTGTGCCCCACGACTCGACACCGTCCCACCGGTCACCCGGCGGGACGCCTGGTCCAGAGGTTGCGACGCTAGTGCAGGGACGATTCAAGAGGGATGGCAGCGCTGCGGCGGAGCAGGAGCCGCGCGGCGGGACCGACCGTGGCTCCTCGCCCCAGCACGCCCAGAACCGCGGGCCGGCTGTCGAGGGTGCGAGCTCCGACGCCTCCGCCACGGTGAAGGCGAAGGGTCGTGCGAAGCCCAAGGGCTTGGCCAAGGCGAAGGGCAAGAGCGAGTCCGCCGCCGGGCAGGACGTGGCGATACCGAAGACCCCCACGGGGTCCGTTTCCCGCCTCGCCATGCAGAACTGGCGCATCAGCACGCGACTCGTGTCGCTGCTGACCCTGCCGGTCGTCGCCGCCACCACGCTCGGTGGCTTCCGCATCAACGACTCGCTGAACGACATCGCGCAGCTCGACCACATGCAGCTGCTGACGACCATGACCCGGCAGGCCACCAACCTGGCCGCCATGCTCCAGGAGGAGCGGGACAAGTCGGCGGGTCCGCTGTCGGTCGCCGCCAAGGACCCCGCCAAGGTCGGCACCGCCAAGCCCAACTCGCTCGTCCAGGGTGTCCGTGACCAGACCGACGCCGCCGCCGAGGCCTTCGCCGCGGCGACCGACAAGGTCAGCCTCACGGAGGACAAGGACGAGACCCTCAAGTCGATCCGCAACAACATCCTGCAGATCGGCCGCCAGCTCACCGGCATCGAGGACATCCGCAAGAAGGCGTACGACAACGGCGCCCAGCAGACCGTCACCGAGTACAACGCGCTGATCGTCTCGCTCCTGTCCCTCTCGCAGGACATGGCCCAGGCCACGTCCAACCCCGAGATGATCAAGCGCACGCGCGCCCTGGCCTCCTTCTCCTCGGCCAAGGAGTACGCCTCGATCCAGCGCGCGATCATCGCCGCGTCGCTCCCCGAGAGCGGGGCCACGACCGGCACGCTCAAGGAGAACGACCGCCTGTACGCGCTCTCCGCGCTCCGCGGCGAGAGCCAGTCGAAGAAGACCTTCGAACTCGTCTACCAGGGCCGGTCCGAGGATCTCACCGCGTCCCTCGGCGACGGCAACTCGGAGATCAGCAAGGCGGACCACTACACCCGCCGTGTGCTGTCCGCCGAGGGGCAGTTCGCCAAGGAGCAGCAGTTCCGGTCCTGGATGGACTGGTACGACACCGACGGCATCAAGCTCCAGGCCATGAAGACCATCGAGCTGTCGCTCCTGGAGGACATGGAGCAGAAGGCCCGCGAGCTCAGGAACGAGTCGCAGCAGGACGCCATCATCAACGGTGCCCTGATCCTCCTCGTCCTCGGTGTCTCCCTCGTCGGCGCCTTCGTCATGGCCCGGTCCATGATCCGGTCGCTGCGGCGTCTGCAGGACACCGCCACCAGGGTCGCCCAGGACCGACTGCCCGAGCTCGTCAAGCAGCTCTCCGAGTCCGACCCGCAGGACGTGGACACGTCCGTGGAGTCGGTCGGTCTGCACACCCGCGACGAGATCGGCCAGGTGGCCGCGGCCTTCGACGACGTGCACCGCGAGGCCGTCCGCCTCGCCGCCGAGCAGGCCCTCCTCCGGGGCAACGTCAACGCGATGTTCACCAACCTCTCGCGCCGCTCGCAGGGCCTCATCCAGCGTCAGCTCTCGCTCATCTCCGAGCTGGAGTCCCGCGAGGCCGACCCGGACCAGCTCTCCTCGCTCTTCAAGCTCGACCACCTCGCGACCCGCATGCGCCGTAACGGCGAAAACCTCCTCGTCCTCGCGGGCGAGGAGCCGGGCCGTCGGTGGACCCGCCCCGTCCCGCTCGTCGACGTGCTCCGCGCCGCGGCGTCCGAGGTGGAGCAGTACGAGCGCATCGAACTCTCGTCGGTGCCCGGCACCGACGTCGCGGGCCGCGTCGTCAACGACCTCGTGCACCTCCTCGCCGAGCTGCTGGAGAACGCCACGTCGTTCTCCTCCCCGCAGACGAAGGTCAAGGTCACCGGTCACGCGCTGCCCGACGGCCGGGTGCTGGTCGAGATCCACGACACCGGCATCGGCCTCTCCCCCGAGGACCTCGCCGCGATCAACGAGCGGCTCGCGTCGCCGCCGACCGTGGACGTCTCCGTCTCCCGCCGCATGGGTCTGTTCGTGGTCGGCCGCCTGTCCCTGCGACACGGCATCCGCATCCAGCTGCGTCCCTCCGACTCGGGTGGTACGACGGCCCTCGTCATGCTGCCGGTCGACGTCGCCCAGGGCGGCAAGAAGCCGACCCCGATGCCCGGTCAGGGCGGCCCCGGGGGCTCCGGCGCCCAGGGTGGTCCGCAGGGCGGCCCCGGCGGCCAGGGTTCCGTTCCCGGTGGGAACGCCCGTCCCCCGGTGGGCGCCGGCCAGCAGCGCGGCCAGGTCTCCGGCAGCGGGCAGCGTCCCGCCCTGCCGGGGCGTGACGGCTCCGCCGGTCAGGGTCCCCAGCAACAGCGTGCGCAGGGTCCGGGTCAGGCGCCGCAGGGCGGCCCCGGTACCCGTCCGCAGCAGGGCGGGCCGTCGGCCCGTCCGCAGGCCGGCCCCGGCGCGCCGAACGGCCAGGCCGGTGCCTTCGGCGGCCCCGCCCCGCTGCCCGGGCGTACGCCCGGCGCCACGACCGGTGGCCTTCAGGGTCGTCCGGGTCAGACCCCCTCCGCCTTCCCGCAGGGCAACGGGTTCGAGCGTCCGCAGCCGCCGCAGCCCCAGCAGGCTCCGCAGCAGCAGGAGCGCCAACAGTCCGCCGCCCCGGCGCCGGCCCAGCGCAAGCGGCCGCAGTTGCCGCCGCGCGGGGGCGCGCCGCGTCCGGAGCTCCCGGGCGCCGGCGCCGGCACGTCTCCCACCGGGATCCCGCAGGGCACCAGTTGGGGTGCCGGTCAGGGTGGCCAGGACGTCCCGCGCGGTCACGACGAGCTCTCGGGCCCCGGCGCGACGGCCGAGTTCGCCCGCCCGGACTACAACGCCCCCCTCCCGCAGGCCACCGGCGCCAACCCCGCCAACAGCACCACCGGCCAGTTCGAGCGTCCCGACGTGCGCGGTCCCCTGGACCCCTCCACCACCGGGCAGTTCGAGCGTCCGGAGCCGCGCGGGCCCGCCGACCTCGCCGGTCCGGCCTCGACCACGGGCCAGTTCGACCGCCCGGACTTCCAGGCGCCGCGCGGCGGCGGCCCCGGGGTGGGCGGCTACAGCCGCCGGCACCAGGCCCCGCAGCAGGACGCCGGTTACCCGGCCGCCCCCTCGCCGGTACCCGCTCCGCGTCCGGAGGCGCCGAGCCTGCCGCAGGCTCCGCAGCCGGAGGCCCTGCCGCCGGCCCGGAACCAGGGTGAGGGCCGCAGCCCGATCTTCGACACGCTGGAGTCGAACTGGTTCCGTCAGGAGGGCGAGCAGCCCGCCGAGCAGGGACCGGCCGTACCCCGGCAGCCGCAGCAGAGCGCCTCGTCCGCGCCGGCTCCGCAGCGCACGCAGCCCCAGCTGCCGCAGCGGGGCCAGGAGCCGGCGGCCGACGCCGCCGCGACCGGCGCCATGCCGACCGTCAGCTGGCGTTCGTCGCCGAACGACGAGCTGATGCGACAGGCCGAGCGCGTGCGCCAGCCCGCCGCGGGCGGCATCACCACCTCGGGGCTGCCCCGTCGCGTACCGCGAGCGAACCTCGTGGCCGGCACGGCGCAGCAGCAGGCCGAAGCACAGGCAGGCCCGCAGGTATCGCGTGCCCCGGACGATGTCCGAGGCCGTCTCACCAACCTCCGCCGCGGTATCCAGCAGGGGCGTCAGGCCGGCACCACCGGCCCCGCGACCGGCAGTTACCACGTCGACCCCACTTACCAGCAGGAGCGATAGTTGAGTTCGATGAGCCAGGCGGCACAGAACCTGAACTGGTTGATCACCAACTTCGTGGACAACACCCCTGGGGTGTCCCACACCGTGGTGGTCTCCGCCGACGGACTCCTTCTGGCGATGTCGGAAGGTTTCCCGCGTGACCGCGCCGATCAGTTGGCGGCCGTGGCCTCCGGTCTGACGTCGCTGACCGCCGGTGCCTCCCGCATCTTCGAGGGTGGCGCCGTCAACCAGACGGTCGTGGAGATGGACAGGGGATTCCTCTTCCTCATGTCCGTGTCCGACGGATCCTCGCTGGCCGTTCTCGCGCACCCCGAGTGCGACATCGGCCTCGTGGGCTACGAAATGGCCCTCCTCGTGGACCGCGCCGGAAGTGTCCTCACCCCGGACCTGCGCGCGGAGCTGCAGGGAAGCCTGCTCATCTGACTGCCAGACTCCCGGTCGGACGGTACTTCCGGCCGGGAGCCCGGGGCTCGCGCCCCGGAAATCCAGTACCCCCGACAGGCCGTCATCACGTCCCCCCACCGGCCGCCCTGTCAGACGGCACGCTGACCACTGCTGTCCAGCCCGGAGGATCAATGACCCCGCCCCCCGCCTACCCCGATGCGTACGGAGATTCGTACTCGGAAGGCGACCAGCCGCTGGTACGTCCGTACGCGATGACCGGTGGCCGGACCCGGCCGCGCTACCAGCTCGCCATCGAGGCGCTGGTCAGCACCACGGCCGACCCGATGCACCTTTCCGGCCTGCTGCCGGAGCACCAGCGCATCTGCACGCTGTGCCGCGAGGTGAAGTCGGTCGCGGAGGTCTCCGCACTTCTGTCGATGCCGCTCGGTGTCGCCCGGATCCTCGTCGCCGACCTGGCGGAGGCCGGAATGGTGGCCATCCACCAGCCAGGCAATGGAGAGGCCGGCGGAACGCCGGATGTAACGCTGCTCGAGAGGGTTCTCAGTGGACTTCGCAAGCTCTGACGGTGGAGCGGCTCCTCGCTCCACCACCTCCGCGAAGATCGTGGTGGCCGGCGGCTTCGGCGTGGGCAAGACCACGTTCGTCGGCGCGGTCTCCGAGATCAACCCGCTGCGCACCGAGGCCGTCATGACGTCCGCGAGCGCGGGCATCGACGATCTGACCCACACCGGGGACAAGACGACCACCACGGTCGCCATGGACTTCGGCCGCATCACCCTGGACCAGGACCTGATCCTGTACCTCTTCGGTACGCCGGGCCAGGACCGCTTCTGGTTCATGTGGGACGACCTCGTGCGGGGCGCCATCGGCGCGATCGTCCTGGTCGACACCCGCCGGCTCGCGGACTGTTTCCCCGCCGTCGACTACTTCGAGAACAGCGGTCTGCCGTTCGTCGTGGCGCTCAACGGCTTCGAGGGGCACCAGCCGTACACCCCGGAGGAGGTCCGCGAGGCCCTCCAGATCGGTCCGGACGCGCCCATCATCACCACCGACGCCCGCCACCGCGCGGACGCCAAGAGCGCGCTCATCACGCTCGTCGAGCACGCGCTGATGGCACGGCTCAAGTAGCACGGAAATCATGGCCGCGTGTGAGGGCGGGTTGTGTCATACGACACGGCCCGCCCTTCTCGTTCATAACGTTTCGACAGAGAATTGAGGCCGGCCGGGCACAGGGTGCGGTCGCTCGGTGCCGCTGTGCTCACAACCGGCCCATCTTTTGCCGCCCCTCGCTCTTTATGTCCGATTTATGTGGGACATAAGGCTCTGGGAATGGCTGATTTCAACTGTTTGGAACACGGCCGTTAACCGTGCTGGAATTCAACGAACTAGCTAGTAGCACCGCCGAGAGGTTGTTGGTCGAGTGAGGCGAAGCAACTCGAGCCCCGCGGATGAACCCGCGCGCGGCAACTTCACCCCGCCGCCGCGAGCGGCCGCGTCGCCCGTCGACGTGCCCGTTGACCCACCCGCGAGCAGCGGCAGCACCAGCAGGTTCTCGCCCCGCAACTGGCGCGTGCCGACCCGTCTGAACGCCATCCTCCTCGTGCCCGTCCTCGTCGGACTGGTCATGGGCGGCTTCCAGGTGAAGGGTTCGGTCGACAGTTGGAACGAGGCCAAGGACGCGGAGAAGACCGCCCGCATCGTCCAGGCGGCCTCCGAATACGGCGAGGCGCTCCTCGACGAGCGTGACCTGACCGCCCAGCCGCTGCTGCGCGGCGACCGCGGCAGCGAGATCGTCACGAAGGCGTACGCGGCCACGGACGCGGCGAAGGCCAAGTTCGCGGACGCGGCGAAGGACCTCCCGAAGAACCAGGGCATGGAACGACGCCTGGAACTCTTCCGCCAGGAGGAGCCCAAGCTGGACCAGGTCCGCAAGACGGCCTACCTGGCGGCTCCCGAGTCGGCGAAGAAGAACCTCCCCAACGCGCTGGGCCCCATCCCCACCGAAGAGGGGTACGTGCTGGTCCAGCACTACCTGATGCAGTTCTCCAACGAGCTCGGCCTGGGCACCGGCAACGTGACCAGCTACGGCCGCATGGTCTACGCGATCGAGCTGGCCAAGGCCGCGAACTCGCTCCAGCGCTCCGTCGGCACCCACCTGCTGGTCCGGCCGAGCGAGAGCGAGGACATCCGCAAGTCCCAGCTCGTCGCCTTCTCCTCGTACGCCTACCTCGAAGAGATCGCCATCGGCGAGTACGTCGCGGCCGGCACCGACGCGGACACCAACCGCCTGCGCGACGTCATGGGTCAGAAGTCCCAGGAGGGCGCGCAGAAGCTCGCCGCGGCCAAGCAGGCCGCCGAGCAGGCGGGCACCACCTTCAAGACCCCGCCCGTGGTCAACGGCTCCGTGCTCACCGGAATGACCGAGGCGATAGCCTCGGGCGAGAAGAACACGCGTCTCGCCCAGAACGGCACCACGGCCCAGGCCTGGCAGGCCGCCGCCACCGCCAAGTTCGACGGCTACGCCGAGATCGAGAAGGAACTCCTCGACAAGGCCGTGCAGGACGCGGTCGCGGTCTCCGACGAGTCCCGCAACGACGCGATCCTCACCGGCGCCATCGTGGTCGTGGCCCTGCTCGCCGCCTTCATCCTGGCCGGCATGATGGCCCGCCAGATGGGCCGGGCCATGCGCCAGCTGCGCACCGCCGCCTTCGACGTCGCCGAGCAGCGCCTGCCGATGCTCGTCGACCAGTTGTCGCGCACCGATCCGGGCAAGGTCGACACCCGGGTGCTGCCGATCCCGATCGACTCCCAGGACGAGATCGGCGAGGTCGCCCGCGCCTTCGACCAGGTCCACCGGGAAGCGGTCCGGCTCGCCGCGGAGCAGGCGCTCCTGCGAGGGAACGTCAACGCGATCTTCACGAACCTCTCCATGCGCAACCAGTCGTTGATCGAGGGCCAGTTGACCCTCATCACCGACCTGGAGAACAACGAGGCCGACCCGGACCAGTTGGAGAACCTCTTCCGCCTGGACCACCTGGCCACCCGCATGCGCCGCAACGGCGAGAACCTCCTCATCCTCGCGGGCGAGGAACCGGGCCGCCGCTGGGACCAGCCGGTCCCGCTGGTCGACGTGCTGCGCGCCGCCTCCTCCGAGGTGGAGCAGTACGAGCGCATCGAGCTGTCGGGCGTCTCGGAGGCCGAGATCCACGGCCAGGCCGTGACCGACCTCGTGCACCTGCTCGCCGAGCTGCTGGAGAACGCCACCACGTTCTCCTCCCCGCAGACCAAGGTCCGTGTCAACGCCACGCGTCTGCCCGACGGCCGCGTCATGATCGAGATCCACGACAAGGGCATCGGCCTCACCGCCGAGGACTTCGCGGACATCAACCACAAGCTGGCCAACCCGCCGACCGTGGACGCCGCGATCTCGCAGCGCATGGGTCTGTTCGTGGTCGGCCGGCTGGCGGACCGCCACAGCATCCGCGTCCAGTTGCGCCCCTCGGGCGAGGCGGCCGGCACCACCTCGCTGGTCATGCTCCCCGACGCCATCACCCACGGTGGCGGTGGCGAGGGCGTACCGGACGACGACTTCACGGTCTCGCAGATCATCCCGGAGCAGCAGGCCCTGCAGGCGCCGAAGATGCGCACGGCGGCCGAGCTCGGCTTCGACGACTCCCGCTACGACGCCCAGGGCGGCCAGGGGGCCGACGGACAGGGTGCCGACCCCGTGGGCCGGTCCCTGGGCCAGCAGGAGCGCCGGGCGGCGTTGGCCGCCCAGGTGGGCTACCCGCAGGACCAGCAGTACCCCGATCAGGCCGAGCAGTCCTCCCAGGACTATCCGGAACCCCAGCCTGAACACGGGTACCAGCCGTACCAGGGCTACGAGCAGCAGCCCGAGCCGGGCTACGCCCCGGGGTACGAGGGCGGGCCGTCCCAGCAGCCCCAGCAGTCCTACGAGGCCTACCCGCAACAGGGATATGCCTATCCGGAAGCCGAGTACCAGGACCAGCGGCAGGACGCCCCGTCGTACGGCGGCGGCTTCGAACCCCAGTCCCAGCAGGCGGAGTGGCCCGAGCAGAACACGTACTCGGGTGGCTACCAGCAGGACTACGGGACCGAATCGGAATCCACGCCCGCTCCCGAACCGGCCCCGGAACGCGTAGGCTTCGACCGTCCGGGCGCCGCCGCCGACACCGGTCACAAGATGACCGGAGCGGGCCTGCCGCGCCGCGGCAGCCAGCAGCAGTGGCAGCCGGCACAGCAGGAAGCGGAGTCCACCGGATCCCTCTTCGAGCAGCGGCCGCAGCGTCAGCAGCCCGCCGCCGCCCCGAAGGCGGACGAGGAAGGCCCTGAGGCCTGGCGCTCGAACAACGACGAGCGCTGGCAGCAGGCCGCCAAGCTTCGTGAGCCGAAGGCGGGCGGGGTCACCCCGTCCGGTCTCCCTCGGCGGGTACCCAAGGCCAACCTGGTCGAGGGTGCTGCGGAGACGACCCCGCAGGGCGGCCCCCAGGTCTCCCGCGCACCGGAGGACGTCCGTGGCAGGTTGAGCAACCTGCGACGCGGTGTCCAACAGGGACGCAGCGCGGGTTCCGAGCAGTCAAGTAACAGCTATGACCAGGAGCGTTAGTGTGAGCCCGATGAGCCAGGCGGCACAGAACCTGAACTGGTTGATCACCAACTTCGTGGACAACACCCCTGGGGTGTCCCACACCGTGGTGGTCTCCGCCGACGGACTCCTTCTGGCGATGTCCGACGGATTCCCGCGCGACCGCGCCGATCAGCTGGCGGCCGTGGCCTCCGGTCTGACGTCGCTGACCGCCGGAGCCTCCCGCATCTTCGAGGGTGGCGCGGTCAACCAGACGGTCGTGGAGATGGACAGGGGATTCCTTTTCCTCATGTCCGTGTCCGACGGATCCTCGCTCGCGGTGCTCGCGCACCCCGAGTGCGACATCGGCCTGGTGGGCTACGAAATGGCCCTTCTTGTGGACCGAGCAGGCAGTGTCCTCACCCCGGACCTGCGTGCGGAGCTGCAGGGAAGTCTGCTCAACTAGCAGACAGGCAGTGCGTTTCGCGTCATCGCACCATAGGGTGCGGTGGCGCGGTTCCACAGGGAGTACTGCGTTCTTGGAGTCGGAGGAGGAAACGTGACAACACCCGGAGGACATCCTTATGGCGGCGCGCAGCAGCCGCAGGGTGGGCACGACCAGAACCGCTTCAACTTCCCCTCTGCTCCCAGCCGGCCCGCGCCGGAGCACAACCCGTACCAGCAGCAGCCTTCGTACGGCCAGCCCCAGCAGCCCCAGCAGCCTTACCGGCCTTCGCAGCGGCCCTCGCGCTCCTCGCAGCCGCAGGCCCCGAAGGCGCACAACCCGCTGGTGCGTCCGTACGCCATGACCGGCGGCCGTACCCGGCCGCGCTACCAGCTCGCCATCGAGGCGCTGGTCAGCACCACGGCCGATCCCGCGCGGCTGCAAGGGCAGTTGCCCGAGCATCAGCGCATCTGCCGTCTGTGCCAGGAGATCAAATCCGTCGCGGAGATCTCGGCACTCCTCTCCATTCCTCTTGGTGTCGCCCGCATCCTCGTCGCCGACCTGGCGGAGGCGGGCCTTGTCGCCATTCACCAGCCCGGCGGCGACGAGTCTGCCGGCGGCCAGCCAGACGTGACACTGCTCGAAAGGGTGCTCAGTGGACTTCGCAAGCTCTAACGGCGGAGCGGCTCGCTCCACCACCTCCGCGAAGATCGTGGTGGCGGGCGGCTTCGGCGTGGGCAAGACCACGTTCGTCGGCGCGGTCTCCGAGATCAACCCGCTGCGCACCGAGGCCGTCATGACCAGCGCCTCCGCCGGAATCGACGACCTCACCCACACAGGTGACAAGACGACGACCACGGTCGCCATGGACTTCGGCCGCATCACCCTGGACCAGGACCTGATCCTGTACCTCTTCGGTACACCGGGCCAGGACCGCTTCTGGTTCATGTGGGACGACCTGGTACGCGGCGCGATCGGCGCCGTGGTGCTCGTGGACACTCGCCGGCTCGCGGACTGTTTCCCCGCCGTCGACTACTTCGAGAACAGCGGCCTGCCGTTCGTCATCGCCCTGAACGGCTTCGACGGACACCAGCCTTACACCCCGGAGGAAGTCCGCGAGGCCCTGCAGATCGGCCCGGACGCCCCGATCATCACCACGGACGCCCGCCACCGCGCGGACGCCAAGAGCGCACTCATCACGCTCGTCGAGCACGCGCTGATGGCACGCCTGCGCTAGCGGTTCCGCAGAACGCACGAGAAGGGCCCCTCACGCTCCGTCGGAGCGTCAGGGGCCCTTTTCCTTGTCGTCGCCGTCCGCGATCCCCACAGGAGCCGTACGCGAACTCCCCGCGGGCTTCCCGGATACGCGAGAGCGCCGGGGCGGGGCCCCGGCGCTCTCGGTGAACCGTGTGGTGTGCGGTGCTGACTAGCCGCGCCAGCTGTGCGGGGCGCGGAAGCCCGGGCTGCGCTCCAGACGGCGCCAGCCGGCCTGGGACCGGCCGGTGCGGGCGGAGGCCTCGGCGGGGGTGGCGGCGGCGCGGGCGAGCAGGATCGCGGTGATCGCGGCCAGCTCCTCGGGCGCGGCGTTGCCCTTCTCGACCTTCAGCAGGGTGTCGGCGGTGATGCTCATCGGTGGCAGGTCTCCTTCGTCTTACTGAGGCGGGTTGCCGTGCTTGCGCGACGGCAGGTCGGCGTGCTTGGTGCGGAGCATCGCGAGGGCGCTCACCAGCACCTCGCGGGTCTCGGCGGGGTCGATGACGTCGTCCACGAGGCCGCGTTCGGCCGCGTAGTACGGGTGCATCAGCTCGGCCTTGTACTCCTTGACCATCCGGGCACGCATGGCCTCGGGGTCCTCGGCATCGGAGATCTGCTTGCGGAAGATGACGTTGGCCGCGCCCTCCGCGCCCATGACGGCGATCTCGTTGGTGGGCCAGGCGTAGGTGAGGTCGGCGCCGATGGACTGGGAGTCCATGACGATGTAGGCGCCGCCGTAGGCCTTGCGCAGGATCAGCGAGATGCGCGGCACGGTGGCGTTGCAGTACGCGTAGAGCAGCTTGGCGCCGTGGCGGATGATGCCGCCGTGCTCCTGGTCGACGCCCGGCAGGAAGCCGGGGACGTCCAGCAGCGTGACGATCGGGATGTTGAAGGCGTCGCAGAGCTGGACGAAGCGCGCGGCCTTCTCGGACGCGTGGATGTCCAGGACGCCGGCGAGGTGACCGGGCTGGTTGGCGACGATGCCGACGACCTGGCCGTCCAGCCGGGCGAGGGCGCAGATGATGTTGCGGGCCCAGCGCTCGTGGATCTCCAGGACGTCGCCGTCGTCGACGAGTTCCTCGATGACCTTGAGCATGTCGTACGGGCGGTTGCCGTCGGCGGGGACCAGGTCCAGGAGCACGTCGGAGCGGCGGTCGCGGGGGTCGTCGGTCTGGTGGACCGGCGGGTTCTCGCGGTTGTTGGAGGGGAGCATCGTGATGAGGTAGCGGACCTCGGAGATGCAGGTCTCCTCGTCGTCGTACGCGAAGTGCGCGACGCCCGAGGTCTCGGCGTGGACGTCGGCGCCGCCGAGGCCGTTCTGGGTGATCTCCTCGCCGGTCACCGCGCGGACCACGTCCGGGCCGGTGATGAACATCTGCGAGGTGTCCCGGACCATGAACACGAAGTCGGTGAGGGCCGGGGAGTACGCGGCGCCGCCGGCGCAGGGGCCGAGCATGACCGAGATCTGCGGGATGACGCCCGAGGCCTTGGTGTTGCGCTGGAAGATGCCGCCGTAGCCGGCGAGCGCGGAGACGCCCTCCTGGATACGGGCACCCGCGCCGTCGTTGAGGGAGACCAGCGGCGCACCGGCCGCGATGGCCATGTCCATGATCTTGTGGATCTTCGTGGCGTGGGCCTCGCCCAGCGCGCCGCCGAAGATCCGGAAGTCGTGCGCGTAGACGAAGACCGTACGGCCCTCGACCGTGCCCCAACCGGTGATCACACCGTCGGTGTAGGGCTTCTTCGCCTCCAGGCCGAAGCCGGTGGCGCGGTGCCGGCGGAGCTGTTCGACCTCCTTGAAGGAACCCTCGTCGAGCAGCAGAGCGATGCGCTCACGGGCGGTCAGCTTGCCCTTGGCGTGCTGCGCCTCGGTGGCGCGGTCGCTCGGGCCGCGGCGGGCCTCGTCGCGCAGGGAGTGCAGCTCGGCCACGCGCCCGCGGGCGTCCGTCGGCTCGCTCGGGGTCTGGTCCACAACGGTCATGTACCGACCTTACGAAGTGACGGGGTGAAAACCCTCCGTTGGTTCCGCACAGTCTCCGGCGTCATCCGCTGTGAGGCCCGGACAGAACCGGTGAACGATGCAAGGACTCCACCAGCCGGGGCGGCGAGCCTTTGTGGGGATTCCACAAAATCGGATGACAAGGCTCCGGGAAGTTGAAATTTGAACGGAATGGGCTTAGCGTCAATCTCGTTGAAAGTTAAACGACTGGGTGCGGAGGTCCGCACCCCCGCCAAGGAGGAAGTCATGGGTCTCTTCACCCGCCGCAGCCAGGACACCACCACCGCATCCTCGGTCGCCACCCTCCCGGTGGACCCCGCGCTCGCCGCCCTCACCGGTGACTACGTCATCGACCCCGCGCACAGCAGCATCGGCTTCACCGTCCGGCACGCGATGGTCACCAACGTCCGCGGCTCCTTCGCCGACCACGAGGGCGGCCTGCACCTGGACGGCGCCGACCCCTCCCGCTCCACCGCCTCCATCGACGTGAAGATCGCCTCCGTCGACACCGGCAGCGCCGACCGCGACGGCCACCTGCGCGGCGGCGACTTCTTCGACGCCGACACCTTCCCGCTGATGACGTTCCGGTCCACCGGCGCGGCCCAGTTGGGCGGGGACACGTACCGGATCACCGGCGACCTGACGATCAAGGACGTCACGCGTCCGCTCTCCATCGACCTGGAGTTCAACGGTTCCGCCACCGACGTCTACGGCAACGAGCGCGTCGGCTTCGAGGGCTCCGCCGAGATCCTGCGCTCCGACTGGGGCCTGACCTGGAACGCCGCCCTGGAGACCGGCGGCGTGATGGTCAGCGACAAGGTCAAGCTGACCTTCGACATCTCCGCCATCAAGCAGGCCTGACCCCGCCCCCGCAAGGGAACGGACGCGCGGGTCCGGGGGCGACTAGAAGCCGCCCCCGCCGTCGAAGCCTCCGCCTCCGTCGAATCCGCCACCGCCGCCGAAGTCCCCGCCCCCGAAGTCGGACGGGTTGAAGTCGGCGCCGGAGACGTCTCCCCCGTCGTAGCCGCCGCCACCGCCGCCGAAGTCGGCGGCGTAGGCCGGGGTCGACATCATCGAGCCGAGCATCGTGCCCATCAGCAGGCCCGGCAGCATGCCGCCGCCGAAGTACCCGCCGGCCCAGGGACCGTACGCCGGGCCCGCGTCGTAGTAGGGGCGCGGCCCGCGCTCCGTGTCGACGGTGCGGACCGCCGGGTCCAGACCGTCGCGCAGCCGGACGGCGTCCGCCTCGCAGACCGGCACGGTACGGGCCGTCCCGCCCGCCGGGGCCCAGTTCGCGTCCTGCGTGCTCGGCCCGTGGCGCGGGTCGAAGAAACAGGGCGAGCGGCGCTCGGGCACCGGCCCGCCCTGCCGGCGCGCGTCCAGGCAGGCGAGCGCGTACCGCCCGTCCTCCAGCGCCTGGGTCACTCCCTGCACCTCGTCGGGGCGCTGGACCGAGGCCATGATCTGCTTGGCCTTCTCGTAGGAGTCCAGGCCCTGTTCGTAGTCCTTGCGCATCGCGTCGTCCGCACCGGGCTCGCCGGGGTGGAAGTCGAGCCGCTCCAGCTCCTCGCCGAAGGCCGTGATGTCCTCGTCGACGACCACGCCGAGGCGGGCGATGGCCTCGCGCCGCTCCTCTTCCTTCCGCTTCCGGTTGCGTCGGACCAGCGCGTAGGCGCCGCCACCGCCGACCACGGCCACCACACCGAGGGTGATCAGCCCGCCGACGGGTGCGCCGTCGTCCGCGGCCGCGCCGCCCCAGGAGGCGGGGGCGTTCCCCTTGACCTGGGTGAGGGCCTGGTCGACGAAGTCGTTCAGCTGGGTGTTCGCGTCCACCGGGCCGCCGACCTTCACGGACGAGGTGAGGTTCTGGACGGCGTTCCTCGGCATCACCCTGGGGTCGGCGCCGGCGTCGAAGCCCTCGCCGAGCCGGACCGCGTAGAGCCCCGTGATCCCCGTCTGGGCACGGACGGCGGCGAGCAGACCCCGCTCGGGGAACGTCTCGCCGGCGGGGAGGACGGCGACGAAGACCGGTTTGCCGGCGTCCTCGATCTTCTTCGTGAGGGCGTCCGCCTGCGCCTGCGAGAGCTGGGCCCGCGCGCCGGGATCGACGTAGACCGGGCCCTTCTTGAGGGCCTCCCCGACGGCACTGACCCCGGTGGCGGCCGACGCCTGCGGGGCGACCACGAGGGCCGTCGCGGACAGGGCCAGCAGCAGACCGGAAAACACGGAAACGAGCCTGGTCCTCATGGTCACGACGCTACCCGAATCGCCCCTTTTCCGTGTAAGCGCGGCATAAGCGCAGGCCGTGCGTGCCATCGCCGCTCGGGGTCCGGCCGGTCCGGACGCCGAGCGGCGGGCGGGTGCTACTCGGCCGGTTCGATGCCCGCGCGCAGCAGGCCGTACGTGAAGGCGTCCTCCAGGGCCTGCCAGGACGCGGCGATGACGTTCGTGCCGACGCCGACCGTGGACCACTCGCCGGCGCCGTCCGTCGTGGCGATCAGCACGCGCGTGGTGGAGTCGGTGCCGTGCTTGCCCTCCAGGATGCGGACCTTGTAGTCGATCAGCTCGAACTTGGCGAGCTGCGGGTAGAACGGCTCCAGCGCCACCCGAAGGGCCCGGTCCAGCGCGTTGACGGGGCCGTTGCCCTCCGCCGTCGCGACGATCCGCTCGCCCTTGGCCCACAGTTTGACCGTGGCCTCGTTGGCGTGGGTGCCGTCGGGGCGGTCCTCGACGATCGCCCGCCAGGACTCGATCCGGAAGTACCTGCGCGCCCGGCCCTCGGCCTCGGCCCGCAGCAGCAGCTCGAAGGAGGCGTCGGCGGCCTCGTAGGTGTAGCCCTGGAGCTCCCGTTCCTTGACCCGCTCCACGACCCGGGAGATCAGCGCGCGGTCGCCGCCGAGGTCGACGCCGAGTTCCTTGCCCTTGAGCTCGATGGAGGCGCGGCCGGCCATGTCGGAGACCAGCATCCGCATGGTGTTGCCGACCCGCTCAGGGTCGATGTGCTGGTAGAGGTCGGGGTCGACCTTGATGGCCGAGGCGTGCAGGCCGGCCTTGTGCGCGAAGGCCGAGACGCCGACGTACGGCTGGTGCGTGGACGGGGTGAGGTTGACGACCTCGGCGATGGCGTGGGAGATCCGGGTCATCTCGGCGAGCGCGCCCGCGGGGAGCACCGTGCGCCCGTACTTGATCTCCAGGGCGCCGACGACCGGGAAGAGGTTGGCGTTGCCGACGCGCTCGCCGTAGCCGTTGGCGGTGCACTGGACGTGGGTGGCGCCCGCGTCGACGGCGGCCAGGGTGTTGGCGACGGCGCAGCCGGTGTCGTCCTGGGCGTGGATGCCCAGGCGGGCCCCGGTGTCGGCGAGGACGGTCGCGACGGTGGCGGACACCTGCGCGGGCAGCATGCCTCCGTTGGTGTCGCAGAGGATGACGACGTCCGCGCCGGCCTCGTGGGCGGTGCGGACGACCGCCTTGGCGTACTCGGGGTTGGCGCGGTAGCCGTCGAAGAAGTGCTCGCAGTCGACGAAGACCCGGCGCCCCTGCTCGACGAGGTGGGAGACCGTGTCCCGGACCATCTCCAGGTTCTCGTCGAGGGTGGTGCGCAGCGCGAGCTCGACGTGCCGGTCGTGGGACTTGGCGACCAGGGTGATCACGGGGGCGCCGGACTCCAGCAGGGCCCGCACCTGGGGGTCCGCGGCGGCGGAGCCGCCGGCCCGGCGGGTGGCGCCGAAGGCCACGAGGCGGGCGTGTCTGAAGTCGATCTCGGCACGTGCGCGGGCGAAGAACTCGGTGTCGCGGGGGTTGGCGCCGGGCCAGCCGCCCTCGATGAAGCCCACTCCGAAGTCGTCCAGGTGCCGCGCGATGGTCAGCTTGTCCGCGACCGTGAGGTTGATGCCCTCACGCTGGGCGCCGTCGCGCAGGGTCGTGTCGAAGACGTGGAAGCTGTCGTCGGGGCCCGCCGGCGCAGTCGGCTCGGTCGCCTCTGTCGTCGTCATGCTGGTCTGACTCCTGTCGGATGAGTGGTTCCGGAGACCGGGGATCCACTGCCCCCATCATCGCGCGCCGCCCGCTCCCGGCAGGAATGGAGCCGGGAAACGAAAAGACCCCTCGCGGGTGCGAGAGGTCTGCGCGCGGGTCTGAGGCACTGTGGCCGCTGCCCCATGGGTTCTCCACGGCTCAACGGTCACTGCGGACCGGCGCGCTGCTGTCCATAATCATGAGCTGAGCAGGCACGTCCGCAGTGTGTCACAAGGGCCCGCGCCCGCGGACCGACGTCTCACGATACGAGCGCATCGTCCAGGAACTCGGTGACGTGTTCCAGGATGTCGCCCCGCCCCATGCCGGGCAGGCCGACGGCGACCTGGATGCTGAACCCGTCGAGCAGGGCCCTGACGCGGGCGGCGAACCGGTCGGCGTCCACCGCGCGGAACTCTCCGCGCGAGATCCCCTCGGCGAGCAGTGCGACCAGGTCCCGGTGCCAGGCTCCCTCGATGGCGGCCTGGCGCTCGCGTTCCCGCGGGCCGGCGTTCTGCGAGCGGTTCCAGACCTCCAGCCACAGGGTCCAGTGCGGGTCACGCGCGGCCTCGGGCACGTACAGGTCGACGTACGCCTGCACCCGCTCGCGCACCGGGCCGCGGCGGGACAGCAGGGCCCGTCGTTCGGCGCCGAGCGAGGCCTCGCTCCACTCCAGGGTCTGCAGCAGGAGCTCGTCCTTGCTGCCGAAGTAGTAGAGGAGATGGCCGCTGCTCATGCCCACCTGACGGCCGAGGCCGGCCATGGTGAGGCCTTCGAGGCCGCGCTCGGCGATCGTGGCCATGGCGGCGACGAGTACGTCCTCGCGCGGCGGCGCGTTCTTCCGCGCCGCCCGTACTCCACCCGCCACCATGGACCACTCCTCGAAACCGTTCGCCGCGGGTCAGACCTTCGGCTGTTGCTGGGTGATGCAGTGGATACCGCCACCCCCGGCGAAAATCGTACGTGCGTCAACCAGTGTCACGGTCCGCTCGGGGAACAGACCCCGGAAGATCTCCGCGGCTTCCTCGTCGCGCGGGTCGTCGAAGGCGCAGAGCACCACGCCGTCGTTGCAGAGGTAGTGGTTGATGTACGAGTAGTCGACCCACTCGCCGTCCTCCTCCAACACGGTCGGCGCCGGGATCTCCACGACCTCCAGCAGCCGGCCCCGCGCGTCGGTGGACGCGCGCAGGAGCGCGGCGATGGTCTTGCAGCGCTCGTGGTCGGGGTGGGCCGGGTCGGGCTGGCTGTGGACCATGACCACGCCGGGGCGGGCGAAGGCGGCGACGATGTCCACGTGGCCCTGGGTGCCGTAGGTGCCGTAGTCGCCGGCCAGGCCGTAGGGCAGCCAGATCGCCTTGGTCGTGCCGAGGTGGGCGTGGATCTCCTCCTCCACCTGTCGGCGGGTCCAGTCGGGGTTGCGCCCGGCGCCGAGCTGCACGGTGTCGGTGAGCAGTACGGTGCCCTCGCCGTCCACGTGGATGGCGCCGCCCTCGTTGACCAGGCGGGTGCTGTAGGTGCGGGTGCCGGCCAGGTCGGAGACGTGGCGGGCGATCTTCTCGTCGTGGCCCCAGCGGGCCCACTCCTGGGCGCCCCAGCCGTTGAAGGTCCAGTCGACGGCGGCGAGGCCGCCGGCGCCGTCGGTGACGAAGGTCGGGCCGATGTCCCGCATCCAGGCGTCGTCCAGCTCGCGCTCGACCAGCTCGACGTCGTCGCCGACGATCGCGCGGGCGCCCTGCGCGTCGCCCGGGGAGACGACGAGGGTCACCGGCTCGTACGCGCGCACGGCGCGGGCGACGGCTCCCCAGGCCTCGCGCGCCTCGGCGAGTTCCCTCTCGTCGGTGAAGGTCGGGTTGGGGCTGGGCCAGGCCATCCAGGTGCGCTCGTGCGGGGTCCACTCCGCGGGCATGCGGTACCCGTGGGCGGCGGGCTTGTCTGCGGCGTCAGTCATGGCGGGGTCCTTACTGGCTTACAGGAAGTACAGGCGGTTGAGGGAGACCGAATCGGCCGCTTCGGAGCGCAGGGGTTCTCCGTCGAGGGAGACGAGGCCGCTGCGCGCGTCCACATCGACCGCGCCCACCCGGGAGTTGAGCAGGAGGTCCCGGGGGCCGATGCCGCGGGTTGCGCGAACGGCCACCCGGCGGCGCCGGGTCGGCATCTCGTCGGAGCCGAGCGCGGCGGCCGCCGCCGACACGAAGGCGACGGAGATGTCGGCCGCGGTGGCTCCGTACGAGCCGAACTGCGGTCCGAGGACGAGCGGTTCGCAGGTGTCGGTGGCGGCGTTGGGGTCGCCGGTGACGCCGTACGCGGGGAAGCCGGACTTGAGGACGAGTTGCGGTTTGGCGCCGAAGAACTGGGGGCGCCACAGGACGATGTCGGCGAGTTTGCCGACCTCGATGGAGCCGATCTCGTGGGCCAGTCCGTGGGCGATGGCCGGGTTGATGGTCAGCTTGGCCATGTAGCGCAGGACGCGGGCGTTGTCGTCGCCCTCGCCGTCGCCGTCGAGCGGTCCCAGTTCGCCCTTCATCTTCGCGGCCATGGCGAAGGTGCGCCGGATGGTCTCGCCCGCGCGACCCATGCCCTGCGCGTCGGAGGAGGTGATGCCGATCGCGCCCAGGTCGTGCAGCACGTCCTCGGCGCCCATGGTGCCCGCGCGGATCCGGTCGCGGGCCATGGCCGCGTCGCCGGGGAGGTCGGGCTTGAGGTCGTGGACGGAGACGATCATGCCGTAGTGCTCGGCGACGGCGTCCCGGCCGAAGGGCAGGGTCGGGTTGGTGGAGGAGCCGATGACGTTCGGCACGCCGGCCATCTTGAGCACGTTGGGCACGTGTCCGCCGCCGCAGCCCTCGATGTGGAAGGCGTGGATGGTGCGGCCGTCCAGGACGCGCAGGGTGTCCTCGACGGAGAGGCACTCGTTGAGGCCGTCGCTGTGCAGGGCGACCTGGACGTCGTACTCCTCGGCGACCCGCAGGGCGGTGTCCAGGGCGCGGGTGTGGGCGCCCATGTCCTCGTGGACCTTGAAGCCACTGGCTCCGCCCTCGGCGAGGGCCTCGACCAGCGGGGCGGCGTCCGAGGAGGAGCCGCGGGCGAGGAAGCCGATGTTGACGGGCCAGGCGTCGAAGGCGTTGAAGGCATGCTTGAGCGCCCAGGGGGAGTTGACGCCCACGCCCCAGACCGGGCCGAACTCCTGGCCGATGATCGTGGTGACACCCGCGGCGAGCGAGGCCTCCATGATGCGCGGGGAGAGCAGGTGGACGTGGGTGTCCACGGCCCCGGCGGTGGCGATCATCCCCTCGCCGGACACGATCGAGGTGCCGGTGCCGACGACCACGTCGACCCCGTCGAGGGTGTCGGGGTTGCCGGCACGCCCGATGGCGTGGATGCGGCCCTCGCGGATGCCGATGGAGACCTTGCGGATGCCGAGGACGGCGTCGATGACCAGCACGTTGCTGATGACGACGTCGCAGGTGTCGCGGACGGCGGCGGCCTTGAGGTGCAGGCCGTCGCGGGCGGTCTTGCCGAAGCCGGCCAGGAACTCGTCGCCGGGCTTCTGGGCGTCGTGCTCGACGCGGACGGTCAGCCCGGAGTCGCCGAGGCGTACCCGGTCGCCGGCCCGGGGGCCGAAGACGGAGGCGTACTCGTGCGGGTCGATGTGGCGGCTGCCCGGCGCGCAGTGGTCGCTGTGCGGGGTCTGGCGGCTCATGCGGGGTCACCTTCCGGGTGGTCGTCACCGGTCTCGGGGGCGTCGGGCCCGGGTGCGGCGACCGGGGCGGCGCTCTCGCCGCCGGCGCCGAGGTAGCCGCAGGCGACGGCTCGGCGCAGGGCCTCGTCCTTGGCTCCGGGGGCGTCGAGGGGGCCGTCGACCAGCCCGGCGAAACCGACGGCGACGCGGGCGCCGCCGATGGGGACCAGGCCGACCTCGCCCTCGCCGTGCGGGTCGAACCGTACGGAGGAGCCGGCCGGCACGCACAGCCGCATGCCGTAGGCCTCGGCGCGGTCGAAGTCGAGGCGCGGGTTGGCCTCGAAGAAGTGGAAGTGCGAGGTCACGCTGATCGGCACGGCGGCGGTGTTGCGCACGCGCAGGTGGACCACGGGCTCCGGCTGGGGGGCGCCGGGGCCGGGCACGATCGCGCCGGGGGCGTCGTCGCCGAGCGGGACGGCGCCGCGGATGGGAGCCGAGACCACCGCGAGGCGGGAGCCGTCGTCGAAGACGGCCTCCACGTGCACCTCGGTGACCACGTCGGCGACGCCGGGCAGCACGTCGTCGGGGCCCAGTACGGTACGGGCCTCCTCGATGGCCTCCGCCAGCCGCCTGCCGTCGCGGGCGGCCTCGCAGACCGTGTCCGCGATCAGCGCCGTGGCCTCGGGGACGTTGAGGCGCAGGCCCCGGGCCCGTCGGGCCCTGGCCAGTTCAGCGGCGCCGCGGAGCAGCAGCCGGTCGCGCTCGGTTGGGGTCAGCCGCACGCCGATCCACCACCTTCGGGGTCGATGGGTTAGAGCATCACTCTAACTCTTCGTTTCCCGGCAGTGAAGCATTGACCGCAGAGCAGGGACTGCGCCACATTGAATGTCGCTCAAACCTTTGCGAACCACCCCCCGCCCTGCCAAGGGAGTTCCCCCATGCCCATCGAACAGCGCGGAGTCGACACCATCCCGGAGGAGGAGCGGACGAGTGGTCCCCGCGACCTGATCTCGATCCTCCTCGGCTCCAACCTCTGCCTCGGTGTGATCGTCTTCGGCTGGCTGCCCCCGTCCTTCGGCCTGGGGCTGTGGCCCTCGGTGACCGCGATCGTGACCGGCACCGTCGTCGGGATCGCCTTCACCGCCCCGCTGGCGCTGGTCTCCCTGCGCACCGGCACCAACCTGTCCACCTCCAGCGGGGCCCTGTTCGGCGTGCGCGGTCGGCTGGTCGGGTCCGTGGTGGGGCTGCTGCTCTCCCTCGGCTACACGGCGCTGACCCTGTGGATCGGCGGCGACGTGATGGTCGGCGCCCTGTCCCGGCTGAGCGGGCTGCCGGACACCGGGGTCTCGCGGGCCGTGATGTACGGCGTGCTGGCCGCCTGCACCGTCGTCGCGGCCGTGTTCGGCTACCGGCTCCTGTTGCGGATGAGCAAGATCCTGTCCGTCGCCATGCTGGTCCTGCTGGCCCTCGGCGTCTTCGCGTACGCCCCCGATTTCACCGCCGCCGCGCCGCCGGAGACCACCTACCTCCTCGGCTCCTTCTGGCCGACCTGGCTGCTCGCCGCCGTCGCCGCCGGCCTCAGCGGTCCCGTCGCCTTCATCACCCTGCTCGGCGACTACACCCGCTACATCTCCCCCGCCCGGCACGACTCCCGCACGGTGCTCCGGTCCACGGCGCTCGGCCTGCTGGTCGGCCTGCTGATCCCGCAGCTCTTCGGCACGTACACCGCCCTCGCCGCGCGGGCCGGCGCCGAGTACGCCGGGCCGCTGGTCGACGCCTCCCCGTTCTGGTACCTGGTCCCGCTGTTGGTGGCCGCCGCCGCGGGTTCCGTGGGCAACGCCGGGCTGATGCTCTACTCCATGGGCCTCGACCTGGACGCGATCGCGCCCCGGGCCACCCGTACGACCGCCACCCTGGTCGCGGCCGGCGTGGCCACCGCCTTCGTGTTCGTCGGCTCCTTCGAGTGGGACGTCCAGTCCGCGATGACCTCGTTCGTGCTGCTGCTCACCGCGCTCGGCACCCCGTGGGCGGTGATCACCCTGATCGGCCACGCGCGCTGTCGCGGCACGTACGACGCCGACGCCCTCCAGGTGTTCAACCGTCGCTCGGTGGGCGGGATCTACTGGTACCGGGGCGGTTGGAACCCGGCCGCCACCGCCTCGTGGGCGATCGGCGCGGGCGTCGGCCTGCTCGCCGTCACCACCCCCTTCTACGAGGGTCCGCTGTTGGCCCTGACGGGCGGGGTGGACTGTTCCTTCGTCCTGTCCGGCCTGGCCGGCGGCCTCGCCTACACGGCCCTCACCCGACGGAAGGCGGCCGTCCCCGCACCGGCCGCCCCCGACGCCGCCGAGGAGCCGGTCGCCGTGTAGCCCCGTACGACGAGAGGCCCGCACCCCGGATCGGGGGTGCGGGCCTCTCGCCGTGCTTCGTCGAGCGCGCGGTACCAGGCCGTCTCTTCCGGATCTTGCCTGACCCGCGCCGCCCGGCACCGCACCTCGCCACGTTGTCGAGGCACCCGAGTACGTCCAGTACTCGGGAGCCTCTCCGCCTTGCGATGCACGGCACCGGACAACGCGGGCTTGACCGGCAAGATCCGAAAGAGACGGCCTAGCCGAGCGGGTGCATCCAGCCGTGGCGGTCGGCGGTGTGGCCGGTCTGGAGGTCGAGGAGCGCCTTGCGGAGCTTCATGGTGACCTCGCCGGGCTCGCCGGTGCCCTGCGTCCAGTTCGCGCGCCCGGACTTGACCGAGCCGACGGGGGTGATGACGGCCGCGGTGCCGCAGGCGAACACCTCGGTGAGGGTGCCGTTCTCGTTGTCGCGCTTCCAGTCCTCGGTGGTGATGCGGCCCTCCTCGGCGGTGTAGCCGAGGTCGCGGGCGATCGTGAGGAGGGAGTCGCGGGTGATGCCGGGGAGGAGCGAACCGGTGAGCTCGGGGGTGACGATGCGGTCGCCGTACACGAAGTACAGGTTCATCCCGCCCATCTCCTCGATCCAGCGGTGCTCGACGGCGTCCAGCCAGACGACCTGGTCACAGCCGTGCGAGGCGGCCTCGGCCTGGGCGACGAGGGAGGCCGCGTAGTTGCCGCCGGTCTTCGCCGCGCCGGTGCCGCCCTTGACCGCGCGGACGTAGTCCTCGGAGAGCCAGACGGAGACGGGCTTGACGCCACCGGGGAAGTAGGCGCCGGCGGGCGAGGCGATGACCATGAAGAGGAACTCGTTGGCCGGACGGACGCCCAGACCGACCTCGGACGCGAACATGAACGGGCGCAGGTACAACGAGGCCTCGCCGGAGTCCGGAACCCAGGCGCGGTCCTGCTTGATGAGCGCGTCGCAGGCGGCGATGAACAGCTCCGAGGGCAACTCGGGCATGGCCATGCGGCGGGCCGAGGCCTGGAAGCGGTCCGCGTTGGCCTCGGGGCGGAAGGTGGCGACGGTGCCGTCGGGCTGCTTGTAGGCCTTGAGGCCCTCGAAGATGGTCTGCGCGTAGTGCAGGGTCATGTTCGCCGGGTCCATCGACAGCGGCGCGTACGGGACCAGCTCTGCGTCGTGCCAGCCGCGACCCTCGGTCCACTTGATCGTCACCATGTGGTCGGTGAAGTGGCGGCCGAAGCCGGGGCTGGCCAGGATCGCCTCGCGCTCCGCGTCGGACAGCGGGTTCGAGGAGGGCTTGAGCTCGATCGTGGGCGTCGTCATGAGTGCTTGTCCTTCACCGGTTTTGTAGGGCGGACCGCGCTCACGGCGTACTAGGACGTCCGAGCATCCCCGCATTCCGCGGCCTCGCGTTCGATTATCGCGCGCAGGGAGGCTTCGGTGAAACAGGGAGTTTGCGGCCCAGGGGAGATGGTGGCACCCGGGGCCGCACAGGAAAAGCCGCCGGGTGCGGTGTCGCGACCCGGCGGCTTCCTGAGACGGGGTTGCCGGGTCAGCCGGCTACTCGCGCGGCGAGGGCGTCGCCGATCGCGTCGGTGGAGCGGAAGGTGCCGTCGCGCTCGGCCAGGTCGGCGGAGACGGCGTCCTCGATGCGGGCGGCCTCGGTCTCGTGGCCGAGGTGGCGCAGCAGGAGGGCGACCGAGAGGATCGTCGCGGTCGGGTCCGCCTTGCCGGTGCCGGCGATGTCCGGGGCGGAGCCGTGAACGGGCTCGAACATGGACGGGAAGGCGCCGGTCGGGTTGATGTTCCCGGAGGCGGCCAGGCCGATTCCGCCGGTGACGGCGGCGGCCAGGTCGGTGAGGATGTCACCGAAGAGGTTGTCCGTGACGATGACGTCGAACCGCTCGGGCTGCGTGACGAAGAAGATCGTCGCGGCGTCGACGTGCAGGTAGTCGGTGGTGACCTCGGGGTACTCCTGGCCGACCTTGTCGAAGATGTTCTTCCACAGGTGACCCGCGTACACGAGGACGTTGTTCTTGTGGACCAGCGTCAGCTTCTTGCGGGGGCGGGCGTCGGCCCGCGCGTAGGCGTCCCGGACCACGCGCTCGACGCCGTACGCGGTGTTGAGGCTGACCTCGGTCGCCACCTCGGCGGGGGTGCCGGTGCGCAGCGAGCCGCCGTTGCCGGTGTAAGGGCCCTCGGTGCCCTCGCGGACCACGACGAAGTCGATCTCCGGGCGGCCGGCGAGCGGGGTGGCCGTGTTGGGGAAGAGCTTCGACGGGCGCAGGTTGACGAAGTGGTCGAAGGCGAAGCGAAGCTTCAGCAGCAGACCGCGTTCCAGGACGCCCGACGGGACCGAGGGGTCGCCGATGGCGCCCAGCAGGATCGCGTCGTGGTGCTTGAGCGCTTCGAGTTCCGCGTCCGGGAGGGTCTCACCGGTGCGGTGCCAGCGCCGGGCGCCGAGGTCGTACTCCTTGGTCTCCAGCTTCACATCCTGGGGCAGGACCGCGGTAAGGACCTTGAGGCCCTGAGCCACGACTTCCTGGCCGATGCCATCACCGGGGATCACTGCGAGATTGATGCTGGTCGACATGGGAAAACCGTACTCCCTGTCCCAGCCCTCAGACATATTGCGTCCACCATGTGGACGTGGATGAACGCAACATGTCCCGGGCCCGGGTGTGTTCGGACGGCCGCCCGCGCGGGGCGGCCGGTGTGCTCAGTGGCCGGTGTGCTCAGTGGCCGGTCGAGCCGCCGTTGTCGCGGCGGTCCAGGGCGCGCTGGAGGGCGGCGGCGGCGTTCTTGCGGTCGGCCTCGGCCTGGGAGGAGTGGCGGACGCGACGGACTGCGGGGGTGTGACGGGTCATGGTGATCGACTCCTTGAGATCACGGCGTGGCGGGGCCACGGATGAGGGGTTCCTTCAAGGCGCCGGAAGAGGCGGGGAGCGGTGCGCCGCAGGGGTTGCCTGCCGGGGGCGCGCGCTCTCGACCGCCATTCGCCGGATCGGCGATACGTTCGGCTCCTACAAAGCTAGGCCAGGTCCCGCTGTATGTCTCCGCAATTACTCGGACTTCCTACTATCTGAGACGCGGATCGCCCGGGAAGGCCCCTCGGACGGGCCGCCCCGAGGGTCCGTTTCAGCCCTTGTTCGCGCGGAGTTCCCTGATCAGGGCTCTGACGGCGAGGGTCGAGGCGGATTCCGCCGTCGTGACGTATCCCACGCGCCTCATGGGCCGTTCGGGGCCCAGATCGGTGATCTCGACGGCGTCCGTGGCCTCGCTCAACGACAGTTCGGGCAGGATCGCCATTCCCAGTCCCCTGCCGACCATCGTCAGCACCATCGCGTCGTCCTCCGCCTTGACGGTGGCCCGCGGGATCCAGTCCTGGGCCCGCCACCACGAGCGGGTGTACGAGCCGCAGTTCTCGTCCCAGTCCAGCAGGGGCAGCGACCGCGGGTCGGGGTGTCCGGCGGGGTGGACCAGCGCGTACGCCTCCCGCACGAGTTCACCGGTCAGCAGCTCGGGCCGGGTGTCGGCCCCCGCGCCCAGGGTGGCGATGCCGAGGTCGGCGCGCCCGGCCAGCACCTCCCCCGCCGTGCCCGCGCCGATCTCGCGCACCACCCGCACCTCGGGCCGGATGCCGGGGTGCAGGGCCGCCAGTCGCTCCAGCGCGGGCGGCAGCAGGTGCAGGGCCGCGCTGCGGAAGGCGGCGATGCGCAGCGTCCCCTCCACCGCGCCCCGGCCGGCGCCCCGGGCCTCCGCGCCCAGCACCTCGTACAGCCGCAGGATGCGCCGGGCGAGGGCGACGGCCCGCTCCCCCGCCGGGGTGGGCGTGGCTCCCGCGCGGCCTCGCTCGAACAGCACCGCGCCGACCTTGGTCTCGCTGCCGCGCACCGAGTGCGAGACGGCGGACTGACCGACCCCGAGGGCGGTGGCCGCGGCGGAGAAACCGCCGGTGTCGGCGACGGCGACCAGGACCCGCAGTTCCTGGGGGGCGAGTTCGGTCGGACCGGCGGCCATGGGTGCTCCCACCTCGTCGTATGAGCGCCATTCATGGATGTGCGCCTTCCATGAGCGCAACCCCCTGCCCGGGCCCGGGATTCCTTCCTAGCGTGATCGTCATGACCACCGACACGGCCTTCGCCGTCCATCAGATCGCCCGCCCCTCCGGCTTCCCCACGGCCGCCGCGTTCACCCTCGCGGAGGGTCCCGTCCCCGCCCCCGTCCCCGGCACCGCCCTGGTGGAGAACCTGCTGCTCTCGGTGGATCCGTACCACCGGGGCCTGATGGACGGCGGCGAGGGCGGCTTCGAGTTGAACGCCCCGTTGGAGGGTCGTGCGGTGGGCCGGGTGATCGCCTCGCGGGATCCCGGGCTGGCCGAGGGCGACCTGGTCTTCCACCGGGCGGGCTGGCGCACGCACGCCCTCGTCCGGCTCGGCGTGGACGGCACCCGTACGCTGCGCGGTCACGAGGGCGTCCCGCTGGAGGCGTACCTGGGCATCCTCGGCGGCACGGGACTGACCGCGTACGCCGCGCTCACCCGCACCGCGGCCCTGCGCGAGGGGGAGGACCTGTTCGTGTCCGCCGCGGCGGGCGGGGTCGGCACCGCGACCGGGCACATCGCCCGGCTGCTCGGCGCCCGCCGGATCGTGGGCAGCGCGGGCTCGCCCGCCAAGGTGCGCCGGCTCACCGAGGTGCTGGGTTTCGACGCGGCCTTCGACCACCACGACGGCCCGGTCGGCGAGCAGTTGGCGAAGGCGGCCCCGGACGGGATCGACGTGTACGTGGACAACGTGGGCGGCGACCATCTGGAGGGCGCGATCGGCGCGCTGCGCGAGTACGGGCGGATCGCGTGGGTCGGGGCGATCTCGATGTACAACGGCGACCGGTCGCCCGCCGCTCCCCGCAATCTCTTCGAGGTCGTACACAAGTCGCTGCGCCTGGAAGGGGTATTGGTTCGCAATCACACCAATTTGCAGGAGGAGTTGGAGGACTTCCTGGTCCCGCATCTGCGCAGCGGTCGGGTGAGCACCGACACCACCGTTGTGCAGGGGATCGACCGGACGGTGGACGCCTTCCTGGGGATGCTGCGCGGGGACAATCTGGGCAAGATGTTGGTCCGGTTGGGTGCTTGATTCCGGCCACCCGGAAGTTCACCGAACTCTTACCGCACGGATGTAGACCTTTGGCGCGGGTCCGGCCACCCTTGCGCTCAATGTGCCGACGGGGCACGTGGGTTGGAGGCGAGCAGTCAGTGACACCGATCAGCCGCAGGGGTTTCGTGGGAATCGGCGCCGGACTGATGGCGGGCGCCGGCCTGCCCGCGGTCACCCCGACCTCGGCGGCCGCGGCCAACGCGACGGGCACGATCACCGACGTCCGGCACGTGGTGATCCTCATGCAGGAGAACCGCAGCTTCGACCACTACTTCGGCAGGCTGAAGGGCGTCCGCGGCTTCGGCGACCGCGCCGCCGGCAACCTCCCGGGCGGCTGGGGCATGTTCAACCAGCCGAACTGGGGCGGTCGCCAGTACCCGTGGAAACTCAGCGCCACCCCGCCGGCGGGCGGGGTGGACGGCGCGACCCTCGCCCAGTGCACCGGCGACCTCCCGCACAGTTGGACCTCGCAGCACGCGGCCTGGAACAAGGGCCGGATGGACAACTTCGTCATCGGTGTCGGCAACACCCGCACCCTCGGCCACCTCGACCGGGGCGACATCCCCTTCCACTACGGGCTCGCCGACCACTACACGATCTGCGACGCGTACTTCTGCTCCGCCCTCAGCGCCACCGGCCCCAACCGCACGTTCCTGTGGAGCGGCAAGGTCGACGCGAGCAGCAAGGACGGCGGCGACGAGTCCGGGCTGACCTGGGAGACGTACGCGGAGGCGCTCCAGCGGGCCGGGATGAGCTGGAAGGTCTACCAGAACGCCCAGGACAACTACGGGGACAACGGCCTGGCCTACTTCAGGAAGTTCACCGACGCGGCCCCCGGCGACCCGCTGTGGGACCGCGGCATGGGCTCCGTCCCCAGGGTCACCGGCTCCACCCCGGACGACATCGCGGCCGCGATCCGCGCCGACGTCGTCGCCGGCACCCTCCCTCAGGTGTCCTGGGTCGTGGCGAGCGAGGCCTTCTCCGAGCACCCGTACGCGCCGCCCGGTGACGGCGCGCACTTCGTGGACCTGGTCTACCGGGCGCTGGCCGCGAACCCGGAGGTCTTCGACTCCACCGTCCTCTTCCTCAACTACGACGAGAACGACGGGTTCTTCGACCACGTGCCGCCGCCCGTCGCTCCGCCCGGCACGCCCGACGAGTACCTCGACGGCCTCCCGATCGGACTGGGCTTCCGCGTCCCGATGCTCGTGATGTCCCCGTGGACCCGTGGTGGCTGGGTCAGCTCCGAGGTCTTCGACCACACCTCGGTCCTGCGGTTCATGGAGACCTGGACGACGGCCCTCGGCACCCCCGCGACCTGTCCGAACATCAGCGCCTGGCGCCGCAGGGTGGTCGGCGACCTGACCGGCGTCTTCGACTTCGCGCACCCCGTCCACGGCGTTCCCGCCGGCCTGCCCTCGACCGCGAAGGTCATCGGCCAGGCCACCTGCGCCCCGCTGCCCAACCCCGCCCCGCAGAACAACGCGCTCCCGGCGCAGGAGCCCGGCACCCGCCCGGCGCGGGCCCTGCCGTACCAGGTGAACGGCAACCTGGACCGCTTCGAGTTCGGGGCCGCCGGGAAGATCCTGGCCTGGTTCTCGATGTCCAACCAGGGCGCGCACGCGAAGCGGCCCGCGCACTTCTCGATCCACCCGCACCAGCACCGGGACACGACGCCCTGGCAGTACACGGTGGACCCGGGCACCACCTCCACGGACTGGTTCAGCGTCGGCCTCGGCAGCGGCTCCGGCAAGTACGACATCTCGATGCACGGGCCGAACCGCTTCCTGCGCCGTTTCATCGGCGACGCGTCCAAGGCGGGCGCGGCGATCGAGGTCGCGGCGCGCTTCGCGGTGGAGCCGGGCACGGGCAGGACCGCCGTGTACTTCAAGATGACCAACACCTCCGCGGCGGCGGTCACCTTCACGATCCGTTCCGACGCGTACCGCACGGACGGCCCGTGGACGTACAAGGTCCCGGCGAGGTCCTCGCGCGAGGACTTCTTCAACGCCGTCGCCTACAACGGCGGTTGGTACGACTTCACGATCCTGGCCGACTCCGACGGCACCTGGTCGCGCCGCTACACGGGCCACGTCGAGTACGGGGCGCCGAGCGTCTCGGGCTGAGCGGCCCGCGCCCACACCGACGCCGACACCGACGCCGACATCCCTAGAGCACGTCCCCGTCGCGCCAGTCGAAGTCGAGCCGCCCGGTGGGGTCCGACAAGACCCCACCGGGCGGTGTCCAGAGGTACGTGGAGCCCTCCTCCTCCGCGAGTCGTTCCGGCCCGGCCGGGCCGAGCACCCCGATCCGTCCGCCCCAGACCCGCCAGCCGCGCCCCGCGTACAGGGCGGCGCCGTCCTCGGAGGCGGACAGCGCGCCCAGCTCGTAGGCCCGCCCGATCACACCCTCCAGTTCGGCCATGACCCGTCCGGCGAGACCGCGCCGGCGCCGGTCGGAGCGTACGGCCACCGCCTCGACGTACCCGGTCCGCAGGGCCCGACCGGCGTGCACGACCCGGCGTTGCACCACGCTGCCGTGTGCGATCAGCACGCCGTCCTCCCGCACCAGGGCGTGCATGCCGCCGAGCGCGTGCTCGAAGTCCTCGTCGGCGAAGTCCCCGTCGAACGCGTCGTCCAGCAGGGCGCGGATCTCGCCGAACTCCGCCGTGCCCAGCTCGCAGGTGTGCCGCAGCAGGATGTCGCCGCTCGTGTTCGCCGTCATCCGGCGACGGTACCAACGCCCCGGAGCCGGCCGGCGAGCCTTTCCAGCGTGCCCGTGTCGAGGCCGGCGTCGAGCAGGTAGGCCCGTGCGTCCAGCCGTTCGGCGGTCTGCCGGGCCAGAGCGTGGACGGTCGTGCCGAGCCCGGCGACGTACGTCTCGATCTCCGCACCGTCGTACGGTCGGCCCTGCGCGGCGTACCCGGCCTTCACCCGGGACTCGCTCAGCCCGTGGTCGGTGGCGATCTCCCGCGGGCTCGCCCCGGCGAGCCGGAGCAGGACGAGGGCGATGATCCCGGTGCGGTCCCGGCCCAGACCGCAGTGGAAGGCGACCCCGCCGGGCGGGGCGTCGGCGATCACGCGCGCCACGGCGGCGACGCGGTCGGGGAAACGCTCCAGGAAAGGCTGGAAATACGCGGGGGTGCCGAATCCCGGGGTTCCCCACCACACGTCCCAGAAGTCCCGGTGCTCCAGCCCGTCCAGGGGTATCCGCACCGTGCTCAGGAGGTCCGGGCGGGGCGCGCGGTCCACCTCCACCTCGTCGTCATTGCGCAGGTCGACGACGGTCCGCACGCCGTGTGCGACCAGGGTGGTCCAGCCCCGCTCGGTGAGCCGGTCGAGCCGGTCCGCGCGCACGACCGCTCCCGGCGCGACCTGCCCCACGCCCCCCAGGTCACGCGCGTTGAAACACCCGTCCCACTCGAGAAATCGTCCGGCCCGTGCCATGTTCATAGCTCCCCTGTCAGTACACATCGGACAGATGCTGATGACGCGACCCTGGCGGCCGGCGGTTCCGCGCGTGAAGATCTGCCCATGTCGCCTGAGACCCAGCAGTGGACCCCCACCCATGGCCGTCCCTACCGGCCCGTCCCGTACCGACCCGCGCGCATGCCTGGCCCCGAATCCCTCGTGCGCGCGGCCGAGTTGCGGGCGCGGATGGACGAGCGGCGCACCGTCCGTCACTTCTCCCCCGACCCGGTGCCCGAGCAGGTCGTCCGGGACGCCGTCGCCTGCGCCGCGACGGCCCCGTCCGGGGCGCACCAGCAACCCTGGACGTTCGTCCTGGTCAAGGACCCCGGGATCCGTCAGCAGATCCGCGCCGCCGCCGAGCAGGAGGAACAGATCTCCTACGACGGCCGGCTCGGCGACGAATGGCTCGCCGCGCTGCGTCCCCTCGGCACCGACGCGGTCAAGACCCACCTGACCGACGCTCCGGCCCTGATCGTGGTCTTCCAGCAGCGGTACTGGCTGGGGCCCGACGGTACGAAGCGCAAGCACTACTACGTGGACGAGTCGGTCGGGATCGCCGTCGGCATGCTGCTGTCCGCCCTCCACCTGAGCGGGCTCGCCGCGCTGATCCACACGCCGAGCCCGATGCGGTTCCTGAGCCACGTCCTGAACCGCCCGGAGAACGAGAAGGCCTTCGCGGTCATCCCCGTCGGCTACCCCGCCGACGACTGCGAGGTTCCCGACCTGCGGCGCAAGTCCCTGGACCAGGTCATCGTCGAGGTCTGAGACCCGTCCCGGAACCTGGACCGCCCCCGCTCCGGACTTGGGGGTACCGGAGCGGGGGCGGGGTTCGGCAGGGCGGGGTGGTCAGCCCATGTGCGGGTACGCGTAGTCGGTCGGCGGGACCAGGGTCTCCTTGATGGAGCGGGTCGAGGTCCAGCGCAGCAGGTTGGAGGCCGCGCCCGCCTTGTCGTTCGTACCGGACGCGCGGCCGCCACCGAAGGGCTGCTGGCCGACGACGGCGCCGGTGGACTTGTCGTTGATGTAGAAGTTGCCCGCGGCGAAGCGGAGCTTCTCCATCGCGTCGGCCGCCGCGTAGCGGTCCTGGGCGATGACGGCGCCGGTCAGCGCGTACGCGGACACCGACTCCATCTGCTCCAGCATCGCGTCGAAGTTCGCGTCCTCGTAGACGTGCACGGCGAGGATCGGGCCGAAGTACTCGGTCGTGAAGACCTCGTTCTCCGGGTCGGTGCAGGCGATGACGGTCGGGCGGACGAAGTAGCCCTCCGAGTCGTCGTAGCTGCCACCGGCGACGATCGTGCAGGTCGGGTCGGCCTTGGCGCGGTCGATCGCGGCCTTGTTCTTCGCGAACGAGCGCTCGTCGATGACGGCGCCGATGAAGTTCGTCAGGTCGCGGACGTCACCCATGGTGATGCCGTCGACCTCGGCCGCGAAGGCCTCCTTGAAGCCGTCGTTCCAGATCGACGCCGGGACGTAGGCGCGCGAGGAGGCCGAGCACTTCTGGCCCTGAAACTCGAAGGAGCCGCGGGTCAGGGCGGTCTTCAGGATGTCGCGGTCCGCGGACGGGTGGGCGACGACGAAGTCCTTGCCACCGGTCTCGCCGACCAGGCGCGGGTAGGACTTGTACTTCTCGATGTTGTTGCCGACGGTCTTCCACAGGTGCTGGAAGGTCTTGGTCGAGCCGGTGAAGTGGATGCCGGCCAGCTCGGGGTGGTTCAGGGCCACCTCGGAGACGGCGATGCCGTCGCCGGTCACCAGGTTGATGACGCCCTTGGGCAGACCGGCCGCCTCCAGGACCTCCATCAGCAGGACCGCGGAGTGGGTCTGCGTCGGGGACGGCTTCCACACGACCACGTTGCCCATCAGGGCCGGGGCGGTCGGCAGGTTGCCGGCGATGGCCGTGAAGTTGAACGGCGTGATCGCGTAGACGAAGCCCTCCAGCGGGCGGTGGTCGCTGCGGTTCCACACGCCGGCGCTGTTCGCGGCGGGCTGCTCGGCCAGGATCTGGCGGGCGAAGTGGACGTTGAAGCGCCAGAAGTCGACGAGCTCGCAGGGGGTGTCGATCTCCGCCTGCTGGGCGGTCTTCGACTGGCCCAGCATGGTCGAGGCGGCCAGCTTCTCGCGCCACGGGCCGGCGAGCAGCTCGGCGGCGCGCAGGATGATCGCGGCGCGGTCGTCGAAGTCCATCGCGCGCCAGGCCGGGGCGGCGGCCAGAGCGGCATCGACGGCGGCCTGGGCGTCGGCCTCGGTGGCGTTCGCGTAGGTGCCGATGACCGACTTGTGGTCGTGCGGCTGGACGACGTCGAAGCGCTCGCCGCCACCCATCCGCTTGACGCCGTCGATCGTCATGGGGAGGTCGATCGGGTTCTCGGACAGCTGCTTGAGCTGGATTTCGAGACGTGCGCGCTCCGGGCTGCCGGGGGCGTACGAGTGGACCGGCTCGTTGACCGGCGCGGGGACCTGGGTCACAGCATCCATGGGTCTGGCAACTCCTTGAGCTAGTTCTGAACCTGGTTCTGGACCTAGTTCTTGGTGATCATCGAGCGGAGGAAGAAGAGCAGGTTGGCCGGCTTCTCCGCGAGGCGGCGCATGAAGTAGCCGTACCAGTCGGTCCCGTACGCGGTGTAGACGCGCATCCGGTGTCCCTCGGCCGCGAGCCGCAGGTGCTCGTCGCTGCGGATCCCGTACAGCATCTGGAACTCGTACTCGTCGGGCTTGCGGCCGGCCTTGCGGGCCATTTCCTGGGCGATGGCGATCAGGCGCGGGTCGTGGGACCCGATCATCGGGTACCCCTCGCCCTCCATCAGGATGCGCATGACGCGGACGTACGCCTTGTCGATCTCGGCCTTGTCCTGGTACGCGACCTCGGCGGGCTCCTTGTAGGCGCCCTTCACGATCCGGACGCGGCTGCCGGCGTCGGCGAGCCGGCGGGCGTCGGCCTCGGTGCGGAAGAGGTAGGCCTGGATCACGCAGCCGGTCTGCGGGAAGTCCCGGCGCAGTTCCTCGTGGATCGCGAACATCGAGTCGAGGGTGGTGTGGTCCTCGGCGTCCAGGGTGACGGTGGTGCCGATGGCCGCGGCGGCCTCGACGACCGGGCGCACGTTGGCGAGGGCCAGCTCGTGGCCGCCTTCGAGGGCCTGGCCGAACATCGAGAGCTTGACCGACATCTCGACGGTCTCGCCCATGCCCAGCTCGGCCAGCCGCTCGATCAGTTCGAGGTAGGCGTCGCGCGCGGCGTGGGACTGCTCCACGGCGGTGATGTCCTCGCCGACCACGTCGAGGGTGACTTCGAGACCCTTGCGCGTGAGGTCCTCGACGATCGGGATGACCTGGCCGACCGTCTCACCGGGGATGAACCGGTTCACCACGGGCTTGGTCACCGGGGCGGCGGAGACGATTCGGCGCAGTTTGTCGCTGCGGGAAGCGGCGAGGATCGCGGGACCCAGCACGGGGCACCTCCAACGGGTGGCAGAAGCAGATTCACGATCTCGCGCCGGCATGGCGTGGACGTAAGAGAAACGCATGTAAAACCACCGTGAAACCTAAGGATCTCCACGATCCTCTGCCATCGACAGCTGTCACGCATCCGTTGCCGCCATCTCATACATCTGTCTGAAGAACCGTTCCGCGGGTGGGAGAATGGCCGGGTGAAGGGCGATTACCAGGACCTGGTGGACGAGATCTCGGCGCTGCTCGGTGCCCCGGCGACCCTGGAGAACCGGGACTTCCGCCTCATCGCGTTCGGCGCGCACGACGGCGACGACGACGCGGCCATGGACCCGGTCCGCACCCGCTCGATCCTGACCAGGCAGTCCACGGCCGCCGTCCGGTCCTGGTTCGAGGGCTTCGGCATCGCCCGCGCCACCGGTCCGGTACGCATCCCGGCCGCTCCGGAAGCCGGGGTCGTCCGGGGTCGGCTCTGCCTGCCGGTGCGCTACCGGGGGATCGTGCAGGGGTACGTGTGGCTCCTCGACCCGGAGTCCGGACCCGACGCGGGGCCCGGTCCGGCGGCGCTCACCGCCGCCATGGAGGTCGCCGAGCGCATGGGGGTGCTGCTCGCCGAGGAGGCCAAGGCCGGGGCGGACCTGTCGCGGGAGTTCCGCGCGGCGCTCACGGCCGAGCGCGGCTGGCAGCGGGACATGGCGCTGACCGCGCTGCGCACGGCTCTGGGGGCCGACGGCGACGGGCTCCACGCGGTGGTGTGCGTGACCCCGTGGGCCGGGGAGGTGCCGGGTTCGGTACCGGGCGCGGCGGCGGTGTGCGTGGTGCCGTGGCCGTGGCCGGGCGGCGCGAACGGGGCGGGCGGGTCGGACCGCGCCGGGGTGATCCGCGCCGGGTCCGAGCGGGCCGCGTCGGGTCGGGGCGCGTCGGGGCGGGCCACGCCGGCGGGACGCGCCGTGTCGGCCGGGCGCACCGTGTCGGGGCGGGCCGCCGATCATCCGGTGGGCCGCCCCGACACCCGACCGGGTGAGCGCTCCGCCACCGGGCCCCGCGGGTCGGACGGGGTCGACGGTGACCCGGGTCCCGGTCAGGCGGCCCTGGCGGTGCTGGTCAGGCTCCGCTCGGCGGACTCCGTCGCCCCGGTGGAGGCGCTGGCCTCACGGCTGCTCCCCCGCCCCGCGACGCCGGCGGGACCCGTCGCCGCGACCGCGGGCATCGCCGAGCCCCGGCGCGGGCTGACCACGCTCGGCGACGCGTGGGCCGAGGCCGCGGCGGCCGCCCGGGCGGCGTCCGCGCAGCCCCGGCTCGGGCAGGTCGCACGGTGGTCGGCCATCGGACCGTACCGACTGTTGGCCTCGTTGGCCGCGGGACGGGCGCAAGACCCCTCCACCCGGGTGCTGTTGGAGGCGACGCACCGGGAACTGGCCCGTACCGCCGAGGTGTTCCTGGACTGCGCCGGGCAGGCGGGCCGGGCGGCGGCGGCCCTGGGGATCCACCGCCAGACGCTGTACTACCGGTTGGGCCGGGTGGAGCAACTGACCGGCCTCGACCTGGACGAGGGCGAGGACCGGCTCTTGCTGCACATGTCCCTCAAGGCCGCCCGCCTCGACTGATCCCCGCGCGGGGCGGGGGGCGCGACTCAGGCGGTGGGCTCTGCGACCGAGGCGTGGACCGAGCCCTCCCCCGGCGTCCCGTCGGCCGCCTTCCCGGGCGCTCCCGCCCCCGCCCCCTTCGCCATGAGCTCCGCCGCCCGCCGCATCCCCTCGGTCAACTCGGCCGGGGTGCCGGCGCTCCCTGCGTCGAAGAGCCACTGGATCATGAACCCGTTGAGCAGCGCCTGGTAGAAGGTGCCCAGCGTGCGCAGGTCCCCCTCCTCCAGCCGGTCCTCCGGTACGCCGGTGAACATCGAGACCAGTCCCCGGCGCCCCTCGTCCTGCGAGGCGGCGAGCAGTCGGCGCAGCTCCGGGAGCCCGTCACGGGTCAGTGCGACCTCCAGGCTCGCGGACCAGATCGGGCCCGACTCCTCGTGGCCGGCGTGCACGCCCTCCCACACCGCACGGAAGCGTTCGAGCGAGCCGCCCTCCCCCGTGAGGCCGCCGGTGAACGCGTCGCCCCAGTCGGAGATCAGCTCGATGAACGCCTGGGTGAGCAGGGCGTCCTTCGAGCCGTAGTGGTAGCCGATGGAGGCCAGGTTGGCGCCGGAGGCCTTGACGATGTCACGCGCGGTGGTGCGCACGAACCCCTTCTCGACCAGGCATTCCTTGGCGCCCCGGAGCAGATCTTCGCGATGTCCCATGCCGACACGGTAGCAAGACAACTGTCCTAGACGGAAGTTCCATACATCCGTACTAGACAAGCGTTTATGACGCTTGTACATTCCTGCTCATGACGAACCCCGCTGCCTCAGCGCGCCTCGCCGGCCGCCGCGAATGGACCGCCTTCACCGTCCTGTTGCTGCCGCTGCTCCTGGTCTCGATGGACGTCTCCGTCCTCTACTTCGCCATCCCCGCCATCACCCGGGAGCTGGACCCGAGCGCCACCCAGCAGCTCTGGATCTTCGACAGCTACGCCTTCGCCCTCTCCGGGCTGCTGATCACGATGGGTTCGCTCGGAGACCGCATCGGTCGCCGCAAACTGCTGCTGATCGGCGCGAGCGCCTTCGGCCTCGCCTCCGTCGGCGCCGCCTACGCGACCAGCGCCGAGATGCTGATCGCCTGCCGGGTACTGCTCGGCGTCGGCGGTGCGACGCTGATGCCGTCCACCCTGGCCCTCGTACGAAACCTCTTCCAGGACGCCGGGCAGCGCGCCCGGGCCATCGCCATCTGGTCCGGCGCCATGACCGGTGGCATCGCCCTCGGCTCCGTGATGAGCGGTGTGATGCTGAACCACTTCCACTGGGGTTCGGTCTTCCTGATCAACGTCCCCGCGATGCTGCTCCTGCTGGTCCTGGTCCCGGTGCTGGTCCCGGAGTTCAAGGACCCCGCCCCGGGCCGCTTCGACCTGCCGAGCGTCCCGCTGTCGATGGCCGCCGTACTGCCCCTGGTGTACGGCCTCAAGGAGATCGCCGCGGAGGGCCTCGCTCCGCTCCACGCCGCCTGCGTCGCCGTCGGCCTGGCCTTCGGGTACGTGTTCGTGCGCCGCCAGCGGGGCCGCGACGACGCCATGGTCGGCCGAGCCCTCTTCCGCAACCGGGGCTTCGGCGCGGGCATCGGCCTCCAGACCGTCTCCGCCTTCGCCATGACGGGTTCGGCCTACTTCACCACCCAGTACCTCCAATCGGTGCTCGGCATGGGCACCTTGGAGGCCGCGCTGTGGACCCTGGCCCCGTCGGTCGCCATCGGCGCCGCCGCCCCCGTGGCCGCGGCCCTCGCCCGCACGGTGGACCGGTCCCTCGTCATCGCGGGCGGCTTCGTCCTCGGCGCCGCCGGGTTCGCCCTCATCGGCCGGGTCGGCACGGACTCCCTGTGGCTGCTCCTCGTCGGCGCCGGGGTGCTGGCCAGTGGGATCGTCGTCGTCATGTCCCTGGTCTCCGACATCGCGCTCGGCGCCGCCCCCGCCGAGAAGGCCGGCTCGGCCGCCTCGCTGCTGGAGACGGGCGCCGAGTTCGGAGGCGCCCTGGGCATGGCCGTTCTGGGCAGCCTCGGCACCGCGGTCTACCGCTCCGACCTGGTGGGCGCCGAGCCCGCAGTCCGGGAGACCCTGGGCGGCGCGGTCGCCACCGCCGGTTCGCTCGGCGGCGAGGCCGGGCAGCGGGTACTGGACCTGGCGCGGGAGGCGTTCGTGCACGGCATGCAGTACGCGGCCTGGGGCGGAATGGCCCTGCTGCTCGCGGCCGCGGCCCTCACGCCGGTTCTGCTGCGCGGCATCGGCACCACCGCCCCCGCCGAGGCGGAACCGGCGCCGGGGGCGACCGCGGCCCCCGCCCCCGTCGCACGCTGAACGACCCGTACGACACGGAACGCGAAAGGGCCCGGGGATCCCCCCGGGCCCTTCCCGTGCGTGCCGAAGGGTCAGCCGAGGCTGACCGTGCGCGCCGAGACGGCGCCGATCTCGGCGGCGATGTCCGCGAGAACGTTCACCGGGACCTCGGCGTCGACGGTGAGGACGCCGAGCGCCTCGCCACCCTCCTCGGCGCGGGCGACCTGCATGCCCGCGATGTTCAGACCGGCCTCGCCCAGGATGCGGCCGACGGTGCCGACGACGCCCGGGCGGTCGGCGTAGCGCAGGACGACCATCTGCTCGGCGAGTGCCAGGTCCAGGTCGTACGCGCCGATTCCGACGATCTTCTGAAGGTGCTTCGGGCCCGCGAGCGTGCCGGAGACCGAGACCTCCTGACCGTCCGAGAGGGTGCCGCGGACGGTGACCACGTTGCGGTGGTCCGGGGACTCCGAGCTGGTGGTCAGACGGACCTCGACACCGCGTTCCTGCGCGAACAGCGGGGCGTTGACGTAGGAGACCGTCTCGTCGACGACGTCCTCGAAGACACCCTTGAGCGCGGAGAGCTCCAGCACCTTGACGTCGTGCTGGGTGATCTCGCCGCAGACCTCGACGTCGAGACGGACCGCGACCTCGCCCGCGAGGGCGGTGAAGATGCGACCGAGCTTCTCGGCGAGCGGCAGGCCCGGACGCACGTCCTCGGCGATGACGCCGCCCTGGACGTTGACCGCGTCCGGCACCAGTTCACCGGCGAGCGCGAGGCGCACCGACTTGGCGACCGAGACACCGGCCTTCTCCTGGGCCTCGTCCGTGGACGCGCCGAGGTGCGGCGTGCAGACGACCTGGTCGAGCTCGAAGAGCGGGGAGTCCGTGCAGGGCTCCTTCGCGTACACGTCGAGGCCGGCGCCGGCGACCCGGCCCTCCTTGATAGCCGTGTACAGCGCGGCCTCGTCCACGATCCCGCCGCGCGCGGCGTTGACGATGCGGACGGACGGCTTCACCTTGTGCAGTGCCTCGTCCCCGATGAGACCGAGGGTCTCGGGGGTCTTCGGCAGGTGCACGGTGATGAAGTCCGCGACCTCCAGCAGCTCGTCCAGCGTCAGCATCTTGACGCCCATCTGGGCGGCGCGCGCCGGCTGGACGTAGGGGTCGTACGCGACGACCTTCATGCCGAAGGCCGACATGCGCTGGGCCACCAGGACGCCGATGCGGCCGAGGCCCACGACACCGAGGGTCTTCTCGCTGAGCTCGACACCCGTGTACTTGTTCCGCTTCCACTCGCCGTTCTTCAGGGCGGTGTTGGCCTGCGGGATGTTGCGGGCCGTGGCGACGAGCAGGCCACAGGCCAGCTCGGCGGCGGTGACGATGTTGGAGGTCGGCGCGTTGACGACCATCACGCCGGCCTTGGTGGCGGCGGAGACGTCGACGTTGTCGAGGCCGACACCCGCGCGGGCGACCACCCTGAGCTTCTTGGCGGCGGCGATGGCCTCGGCGTCCACCTTGGTGGCGGAGCGGACCAGGATCGCGTCGACGTCGACGATCGCGGGCAGCAGCTCCGCGCGGTCGGCTCCGTTGACGTGCCGGATCTCGAAGTCCGGACCGAGCGCGTCCACCGTGGCGGGCGACAGCTCTTCGGCGATGAGTACGACAGGTTTCGAGCTCACGTGGGTCATCCTCACAAGTCCAGTGCGGACGGCCGTCCCGACGGCCGCAGGCGGTGGAGGGGGTAGCCGCGTGGAAGACGCACGACACTGTGGGCCTGACGCGTTGTGTTGAGCAGTGTAGTGGCGTATCCGCGGCGGGTTTCCGCCTGTACGGAAGGATCACTCTTCCGTGATTGGCCGGGGTGGCCAATCCGCGCGGTCGAAGGCCACTGTTCCGGCGGGCCGGACGGCCTCCAGGGGCGCGTGCGCGGCGGGGCCGGGACGCGTCGTCCCGGCCCCGCCGCGGCGAGATCAGCTCTCGTCGTTGTCGACCCAGCTCATCAGCTTGCGCAGCTTCTTGCCGGTGGTCTCCAGCAGGTGGGCCTCGTCGGCCTTCTTGTACTCGTTGTACTTCGGCAGACCGGCCTTGTACTCGGCCATCCAGGTGTTGGCGAACTCGCCGCTCTGGATCTCCGCGAGGACCTTCTTCATCTCGGCCTTGGTGGCGTCCGTGATGATGCGGGGGCCGGTGATGTAGTCGCCCCACTCGGCGGTCTCGGAGACCGACCAGCGCATCTTCTCCAGGCCACCCTCGTACATGAGGTCCACGATGAGCTTCAGCTCGTGCAGGCACTCGAAGTACGCGATCTCCGGCTGGTAGCCGGCCTCGGTCAGGGTCTCGAAACCGGCCTTGACCAGCGCGGAGGCGCCACCGCAGAGGACGGCCTGCTCACCGAACAGGTCGGTCTCGGTCTCCTCGGTGAAGGTGGTCTTGATGACGCCGGCGCGGGTGCCGCCGATGCCGGCCGCGTAGGAGAGCGCGAGGGCGAAGGCGTTGCCGCTGTGGTCCTGCTCGACGGCGGCGATGCAGGGCACGCCGCGGCCTTCCTCGTACTGGCGGCGGACCAGGTGGCCCGGGCCCTTCGGGGCGACCAGGGCGACGTCCACGTTGGCCGGGGGCTTGATGAAGCCGTAGCGGACGTTGAAGCCGTGACCGAAGAAGAGCGCGTCGCCGTCCTGGAGGTGGTCCTTGATGGACTCCTCGTAGATCTCGGCCTGGAGCGGGTCCGGGGTCAGGATCATGATGACGTTGGCCCACTCGGCGGCCTCGGACACCGAGACGACCTTCAGGCCCTGCTCCTCGGCCTTGGCCTTGGACTTGGAGCCCTCCTTCAGGCCGACGACGACGTCGACGCCGGAGTCACGGAGCGACAGCGCGTGGGCGTGGCCCTGGCTGCCGTAGCCGATGACCGCGACCTTGCGGCCCGCGATGATGGACAGGTCGGCGTCGTTCTCGTAGAACAGCTCGGCCACTGGGATATCTCCTTGGTGCGCGTGTGTTGCTCCCACCGTACGGCGGGGAACGGAATGTGAGTTTCTCGGTCTCGCCATGCGGGCGGTCCGCAGACGCGCGGCGGGCCGCCCACGGGGGCGAACGGTCGAACGACCGGTGGAGCGGTCGCTCAGGCGCTGCGGTCGAGCGCGCGCAGGCTGCGGTCCGTGATGGACCGTCCGCCACGCCCTATGGCGATCGTGCCGGACTGGACGAGTTCCTTGATGCCGAAGGGCTCCAGCATCTTCAGCATCGCGCCGAGCTTGTCGGTGCCGCCGGTGGCCTCGATGGTGACGGCCTCCGGGGAGACGTCGACCGTCTTGGCGCGGAACAGTTGGACGATCTCGACGATCTGCGAGCGGGTCTCGTTGTCGGCGCGGACCTTCACCAGAACGAGTTCACGCTCGATGGCGCTGTGCTGCTCCAGCTCGACGATCTTGAGCACGTTGACCAGCTTGTTGAGCTGCTTGGTCACCTGCTCCAGCGGGAGGTCCTCGACGTTCACGACGATGGTGATGCGCGAGATGTCGGGGTGCTCGGTGACACCGACCGCGAGGGAGTCGATGTTGAAGCCGCGGCGGGAGAACAGGGCGGCGATCCGGGCGAGGATGCCGGGCGTGTTCTCGACCAGGACGGAGAGCGTGTGCTTGGACATGTGAGTCGTTCTCTCTCTCAGGCTCTCTCGGCTCAGTCGTCTTCGTTGTCGCCGAAGTCGGGACGGACGCCCCTGGCGGCCATGACCTCGTCGTTGGAGGTGCCGGCGGCGACCATCGGCCACACCATGGCGTCCTCGTGGACGATGAAGTCGACGACCACCGGACGGTCGTTGATCGCGTTGGCCTCGGCGATGACCCGGTCCAGGTCGGCGGGGTCCTCGCAGCGCAGTGCGACGCAGCCCATGGCCTCGGACAGTTTCACGAAGTCCGGGACGCGGGTGCCCTTGCGGGGGGCGTTGGACTCGCCGAGCTGGGAGCCCACGGTGGCGTGGCCGGTCTCGTCGGCGTGCAGGACCGTGTTGGAGTACCGCTGGTTGTAGAACAGGGTCTGCCACTGGCGGACCATGCCCAGCGCACCGTTGTTGATGATCGCGACCTTGATCGGGATGTTGTTCAGCGCGCAGGTGACCAGTTCCTGATTGGTCATCTGGAAGCAGCCGTCGCCGTCGATCGCCCAGACCGTGCGGTCCGGCATGCCGACCTTGGCGCCCATGGCGGCCGGGACCGCGTAGCCCATGGTTCCGGCGCCGCCGGAGTTCAGCCAGGTGCGGGGCTCCTCGTAGTCGACGAAGTGCGAGGCCCACATCTGGTGTTGGCCGACGCCGGCCGCGTAGATGGTGTGCTCCGGGGCGAGCGCGCCGATCCGCTGGATGACCTGCTGCGGCGAGAGGCTGCCGTCCGCGGGCAGGTCGTAGCCCAGCGGGTACGTCTCGCGCCAGCGGCTGAGGTCCTTCCACCAGGCGGTGTAGTCGCCCGCGTTGCCCTCGGTGTGCTCGGCCTGGACCGCCTGGATCAGGTCGGCGATGACCTCGCGGGCGTCACCGACGATCGGGACGTCGACCTCGCGGTTCTTGCCGATCTCGGCCGGGTCGATGTCCGCGTGGATGATCTTGGCGAACGGGGCGAAGCTGTCCAGCTTGCCGGTGACGCGGTCGTCGAAGCGGGTGCCGAGCGCGATCAGCAGGTCCGACTTCTGCAGCGAGGTGACACCGGTGACCGAACCGTGCATGCCGGGCATGCCGACGTGCAGCGGGTGGCTGTCGGGGAAGGAGCCGAGCGCCATCAGGGTGGTACAGACGGGGACGCCGGTCAGTTCCGCGAGGACCTTCAGTTCGGCGGTGGCGCCGGACTTCATGACACCGCCACCGACGTACAGGACCGGGCGCTTGGCCGCGCAGATGAGCTTGGCGGCTTCCCGGATCTGCTTGGCGTGCGGCTTGGTGACGGGTCGGTAGCCCGGCAGGTCGTGGGTCGGCGGCCACGAGAAGGTGGTCTTCGACTGGAGGGCGTCCTTGGCGATGTCGACCAGGACCGGACCGGGGCGGCCGGTGGAGGCGATGTGGAACGCCTCGGCGATCGTCCGCGGGATGTCCTCGGCCCGCGTGACCAGGAAGTTGTGCTTCGTGATCGGCATGGTGATGCCGACGATGTCCGCCTCCTGGAAGGCGTCGGTGCCGATCGCCTTGGAGGAGACCTGGCCGGTGATCGCGACGAGCGGCACGGAGTCCATGTGCGCGTCGGCGATCGGGGTGACCAGGTTGGTGGCGCCCGGGCCCGAGGTGGCCATGCAGACGCCGACCTTCCCGGTGGCCTGCGCGTAGCCGGTCGCGGCGTGGCCGGCGCCCTGCTCGTGGCGGACCAGGATGTGACGGACGCTCTTGCTGTCCATCATCGGGTCGTAGGCCGGAAGGATGGCGCCGCCCGGGATCCCGAACACGGTGTCGCACCCCACCTCTTCGAGAGAGCGGATGAGGGACTGCGCACCCGTGACGTGCTCAACTGCGGCGGACTGGTGTCCACCCGTACGGGGCCGCGGCTGCGGATGGTGGGCCCCGGTGGCCTGCTCGGTCATCGGCATTCTCTTCTCGAAGCTGAGGGTTTTACGAGGAGCGGGGATCCTTCGGAGCAAGGTCCGAAGGCGTGTGCCAGTGCAACAAAAAACCCCTCGTGCCGGGAGGCAAGCGAGGGGAGCGCGTCGGGTGTGTGGAGCGGGGACATGCAGGTCCCAACTTCAGCCGACGCGCTTTCCAAGTACGAGAATTCGGGTGCGCATGGCACTGACCCTCCCTCCGGCGGGAGGTGGATGTCAAGCGGGTGGGACGGGCGTCTCATTATTTGAGCCTCTACGGATGACCATCAAGCCACTGGACGAGCCTCCGGCCAAGGCCGGCTGGGCCACACCGCCCGGTACTGGGAACGTACCGCGCACGAGGGCGCGTCGCAGCCTGTATTCGTCGAGTGGTCCGGAGAAGGCCATTCCTTGACCATGGGTGCACCCCATCGCCCGAAGGGCCGACACCTGCTCGGGCAGGTCCACGCCGTCGGCCACCGACTGCATTCCCAGGTCGTTTGCGATCCGCAACAAACCTGCGGTGATCTTGTGCAGGCGCGCGGATTCCGCCAGGCCCTCGACCAGGCCCCGATCCAGTTTCAGCATGTCCACGGGGAGGCGCCGGAGGGCGCTGATGGCCGCGTAACCGCTGCCGAAGCCATCGAGGGCGATCAGGACGCCCAGCCTCCGCAAGGCCGTCAGGCGCCGCTCCAGCTCGTCGAAGGGCACTCTGGGGTCGCTGTCCGCCAACTCGATCACCAGCGCGCCGGAGGGCAGCCCGTGTCGGGTCAGCAGGGCGTCCAGGGAGGCGAGCGGCACGGAGCGGTCCAGCAGCCGCTGGGCGGTGATCCGGACCGCCACCGGCACGTGATGGCCGGCCCGGTGCCGCTCGGCGGCCTGCTCCACGGCCTCCTCCAGCAACCAGCGCCCCAGCTCGGCGGTGCGCGAGGCGTCCGGAGCGATGCCGTGGGCGCCCTCGCTGTACTCGGCCACCCGCAGGAACTCGGCCGGCGTGAAGAGGATCCCCTGCGCCGAGCGCCAACGGGCCTGCGCGGCGACGGCCGTGACCTCCCCGGTCGCCAGCGAGACCACGGGCTGGTGCAGCAGGGCGAACTCGCCCTCGTGGAGCGCGGTGCGCAGCCGCCCCGCGAGCTCGGCCTTGCGCACGACCTCGGCCTGCATCTGCGGCGCGTACAGCTCGACGCGGTTCTTGCCGCCCGCCTTGGCCCGGTACATCGCGAGGTCCGCGTTGCGCATCAGGTCCGAAGGGGTGATGCCGGGGTCCGCGAAGGCCACGCCGATGCTCGCGGCGACCCTGACCTCGCTGCCCCCGATCCGGTACGGCTGGGAGAGCGTGGTGCGCAGCCGGTCGGCGATCTCGTGCGCCTGGTACTCGCGGGCGCCGCGGTCGCGGCTGCCGTCGCCCATGATCAGCGCGGCGAACTCGTCGCCGCCGAGCCGGGCCGCGGTGTCCCCGGCCCGTACCGAGTCCTGGAGTCTGCGGGCGGCCTCGACGAGCAGCTCGTCGCCGGCCTGGTGACCGATGGTGTCGTTGACCGCCTTGAAGCCGTCGAGGTCGATGAAGAGCACGGCGGTGCTGTGGTCCCCGGCCCGGCGGCCGGTCAGCGCATGGCGGACCCTGCGGGTGAACAGGGCCCGGTTGGGGAGGTCGGTGAGGGGGTCGTGCTCGGCGCTGTGCTGGAGCTGGGCCTGGAGCCGGACGCGTTCGGTGACGTCACGGCTGTTGAGGATGAGCCCGCCCTGGTGTCGGTTGACGGTGGACTCGACATTGAGCCAATCGCCCTCGCCCGACTCGAACCGGCACTCGATGCGGGTGGTGGGCTCCTCCGAGGGGGGCGCCGCCAGGAAACGGCGCACCTCGTGGACCACGCGGCCGAGGTCGTCGGGGTGGATCAGGGTGGCGAGCTCGGTGCCGACCAGTTCCTCCGCCTCGCGGCCGTAGACGCCTGCGGCGGCGGGACTCACGTAGCGCAGGGTGCCGGTGGGCGCGGCGATCATGATGACGTCGCTGGAGCCCTGGACCAGGGAGCGGAAGTGGTTCTCCTTCTGGGCCAGTTCCTGGGTCAGCGCGATGTTGTCGACGAGCATGATGCCCTGCCGGATGACGAGGGCGAGGACGACCGTACAGCCGGTGAAGACGACCATCCGGTCGACCTTCCGGCCGTCCACGACGTTGTACAGGATGCCGAGGGTGCAGACGGCGGCCGCGAGGTACGGGGTCAGCGCGGGCAGCGAGCCGGAGATCGGACGGCTGTGCGGGCGCTCCGCGCGCGGGGGCCGCACCGCCTGCTCGGCGGACTCGGCCCGGCGGGCACCCCAGGGGGCGTAGGCGAGCAGCAGCGAGCCCGCGAACCAGCCGGCGTCGAGGATCTCACCGGAGCGGTAGGTGGTGTTCAGCAGCGGGGACGTGAAGAGCGCGTCGCTCAGGACGGTCAGGGCGAGGGCCGCGATGGCCGTGTTGACGGCGGAGCGGTTGTTCGCCGAGCGGCGGAAGTGCAGGACCAGCACCATCGAGACGAGCGCGATGTCGAGCAGCGGGTACGCGAGGGACAGTGCGGCTCGGGGGACGCTGCCGGGGGCGCCCGACTGGACGGTGCGCGCGGCGTTGGCGAGGGCCAGGCTCCACGACAGCGTCAGCAGCGATCCGCCGATGAGCCAGGAGTCGAGGCCGAGGCAGACCCAGCCGGCTCGGGTGACGGGGCGCTTCGCGAGGACCAGGAGGCCCACGATGGCGGGTGGTGCGAAGCAGAGGAAGGCGAAGTCGGCGAGCGAGGGCTCCGGGACGTCCTGGCCGAGAACGACCTCGTACCAGCCCCAGACGGCGTTCCCGAGGGCTCCCATCAGGGAGGAGAAGGCGAACATCAGCCAGGCGGGACGTTCGCGCCGGTCGATGGTGCGCGCGTAGTGGAAACAGGAGACGGCGGCGAGCAGTCCCGCCGTGCTGAGTCCGAAGTCGCCCATGATCTTGGCGAGTTCGGTCGATCCCCAGCCGAGGGCGGCTCCGACGGCGTAACCACCGCTGACCACCGCGAGGAGGAGCTGCGCCGCCAGGCCCCTGCCGGCGCCCGCCGTCGGGGGCCGGGTCAGGAGCGCCGCCCTCGGGGGACTCACCGGTCCCCCTCGTCCGCCGGCTTCGGCGCACCCCATCGTCGCCTCCGGCGGCTCTGCCGCGTCGGATCCTTCGTCCATTGGCCGTGCATCGCCCGTCGCCCCCCAAAGTGTCCGATCACTCCCCGGCGCCGGACGTTCCCGGCGCAGCCCCTTGTTCCGGACGATACACCACTTTCGTCACTCAGCGACATAGCTCCTCTACTCTCCGTCACCGCCCGGGAGGTTGTCGACACCGCGCGCACTCGGGTGAATGCGGAGCGTGCTCACATCGGGTCACCCTGTGGTCAACACCGTGTTCTCCAGGGGGTCGCCGGCGGCGAACCGGGAGAGCTGCCGGGCCAGGAGCCGCTTGGCCCGCGGCTCGAACGCCGAAGTGCTGCCGCCCACATGGGGCGTGATCAGGACGTTCGGGGCGTGCCACAGCGGGTGGCCCGAGGGCAGCGGTTCCGGCTCGGTCACGTCGAGCGCCGCCCGCAACCGGCCGGATTCCAGCTCCGCCAGCAGGGCCGCCGTGTCGACGACCGGGCCGCGCGCCACGTTCACGAGCAGGGCGCCGTCCTTCATCCGGCTCAGGAAATCGGCGTCGACCAGGCCCCGGGTGGCATCGGTCAGCGGGGTGGAGAGGATCACCACGTCGGCGTCCGGGAGGAGTCGGGGAAGGTCGGCGAGAGCGTGCACCGGCCCGTGCGCGGTGGTGCGCGCGGAGCGTGCGACCCGTGTGACGCGCGCGCACTCGAAGGGGATCAACCGGTCCTCGATGGCCGCGCCGACCGACCCGTGGCCGACGATCAGGACCGACTTGTCGGCGAGCGCCGGGTAGAACCCGGAGCGCCACTCCTCGCGGTCCTGGCCGCGGACCATGCCGGGAATGCCGCGGAGCGAGGCGAGGATCAGGGTGAGGGTCAGTTCGGCGGTACTGGCCTCGTGCACGCCGCGGGCGTTGCACAGGCGCACGCCGGGCCGCAGTCCGTCGAGGCCTCCGAGCACGTGGTCGATGCCCGCGGTGAGGGTCTGGACGACCTGGAGGACGGGCATCGCCGGCAGCGGTCGCAGGGTGACCGCCGGGGACTTCATGTACGGGGTGACGTAGAAGGCGCAGTCCCCCGGATCCGCGGGGAACGCGTCCTCGCCGTCCCACCGTCGGTACCGGAAGCAGTCGGGAAGGCCTTCGATCTCGTCGGCGGCGAAGGGGAGCCAGACGTCCGGGGTCGTTGCAGTCATGATCACGAGGCTATGCCAAGGGATTCGGATCAAGCCGTTAGTTTGATGGCCGGACCGGGAGGGGGACGCACAGGTGGAGCGCAGGTCGATCGGGTCGGGGCCGCTGCGGGTGGGCGCCATCGGACTCGGCTGCATGCCGATGAGCTGGGCGTACGCGCCCTCGCACCGCCGGGGCGAGGAGTCGATGCGGACCCTGCACACGGCGCTCGACCTCGGCGCGAACCTGCTGGACACGGCCGATGTGTACGGGCCGTTCACCAACGAGCTGGTCCTGGGCCGGGTGCTGCGGGAGCGGCGGTCCGAGGCCTTCGTGTCGGCCAAGGTGGGCCTGCGGGCCGGGGAGCAGCACGTGGTGGCGGACGGTCGGCCCGGATATGTGCGGCGGGCCTGCGACGCCTCGCTGCGGCGGCTGCGGACCGACGTCATAGACCTGTACCAGCTGCACCGGGTGGACCCGGACGTGCCCGTGGAGGAGACCTGGGGCGCCATGGCGGAGCTGGTGGCCGCGGGGAAGGTGCGGGCGCTCGGCTTCTGCGCGTTGGGCGCGGGCGCCGGGCCGGGCGCGGGACGGCGCGGTGACCGGGCGTACCGGTCCACGGTGAGGCTGTTGGAGCGGGCGCAGCAGGTGTTCCCGGTGAGCGCGGTGCAGGCCGAACTGTCCCTGTGGTCGCCGGAGGCGGCGTGGCAGTTGCTGCCGTGGTGCGCGGCGCGGGGGGTGGGGGTGCTGGCGGCGATGCCGCTGGGCAGCGGGTTTCTGACCGGGACGCTGCGGCCGGGCGCCGGCTTCGAGTCGGCGGACGTGCGGGCCCGGCACCCGAGGTTCACGGCGGACGCGATGGCTTCGAACCAGGTGCTGGTGGCGGGGCTGCGGCGGGTGGCCCGGCGGCACGGGCCGGAGGTCACCGCGGCGCAGGTGGCGCTGGCGTGGGTGCTGGCGCAGGGACCGCACGTGGTGCCCGTGCCGGGGGCCGATCGGGCGCACTGGGCGGCGGAGAACGCCCGGGCGGCCGAGGTCCGGCTCACGGCCGGGGACCTGGCCGAGATGGCGGAGTTGCCGGCGGCGGTGGGAGCCTGGGACTGACCCCGGCCGGGGGTCGTGCCCCGCGCGGTCGGCGACCACCGGCACATCCACTCGATCGAGTGTACGAGTGGTGGAACTTCGGGCGGTGCCGCCGATGTTGAGTCGGTGGGAAGGCACGATCGGAGCACCGGAAGGGACAGCGCGATGCGATACGAACCGCGGTACGGACAGGGCGACGGGCGGGGCGACGGGCACTCGGGGGTGCGGGCGGCGGTCGGCTCTGCGCGGCTCGACTCGCGGCGGGACGGTCGGGGGGACGGGCGCACCGCTCCCCCGGCCGCGTATGACGTCGTGCGCGGCCGGCCCCGATCGGTCCTGACGGCGCTGGCACTGGCCGGCTGTGGGGCCCTGCTGGCGGCGGGCTGTTCGCCGCCGGGTGGGGAGGCGGCCCGGCCGGGCGGCTCCCCACCGGGTACGGCGTCACCGGGGGGCGGATCGCCGGGTCCCTCCGGTTCCCCCTCCCCCAGCGGTCCGCCCGCCAAGGGCGCCGTGACGGTGACGGGCGAGGTCGCCAAGGGGCTGGAGTCCCCGTGGGGTGTGGCGGCGCTGCCGGGCGGGGATCTGCTGGTCGCCTCGCGGGACAAGGGGACCATCAGTCGGGTGCGGGCGGACACGGGCGTGGTGACGCCGATCGGCGAGGTCCCCGGGGTGGCCCCGGGCGGCGAGGGCGGGTTGCTGGGTCTGGCGCTCTCCCCCGCCTTCGCCTCGGACCGGCTCGTGTACGTCTACTTCACGACGGAGTCCGACAACAGGATCGCCCGGCTTCGCTATGACGACCAGCGGTCGACCGGGCAGCAGTTGGGGGCACCCGACACGGTGTTCCGGGGCATCCCCAAGGGCCTCGTCCACAACGGGGGCCGGATCGCCTTCGGTCCGGACAAGATGCTGTACGTCGGCACCGGGGAGACCGGCGAGACCGGGCTCGCGCAGGACAGGAAGTCCCTCGGCGGCAAGATCCTGCGGATGACCCCGGACGGGGAGCCGGTGCACGGCAATCCGGAGGCGGACTCGGTCGTCTATTCGTACGGTCACCGCAATGTGCAGGGTCTCACCTGGGACAAGGACAAGCGGCTCTGGGCCGCCGAGTTCGGCCAGAACACGTGGGACGAGCTGAATCTGATCGAGCCCGGTGTGAACTACGGCTGGCCGGAGGCCGAGGGGAAGGTGGGCAGACCCGGCTTCCGCGACCCGGTGGCCGTGTGGAAGACCGACGAGGCGTCGCCGAGCGGCATCGCCTGGGCGCAGGGCTCGATCTGGATGGCGGGGCTGAAGGGCGAACGGTTGTGGCGGATCCCGCTCGCCGGCGCGACGCCGGTGGCCGAACCGGAGGCTTTCCTCCAGGGCCGGTACGGCCGGCTGCGGACCGTGGTGCCCCTGGGCGGAGACGCGTTGCTGCTGGTCACGAGCGAGACGGACAGGCGCGGGTCGCCGGAGACCGGCGACGACAGGATCCTGACGCTGACGGTGCGATGACCGACGAGGCCCCGGCCGGGGACGAAAGGCGTGGTGAACACCGTGTTCAATATGATCGAGGACCTCTTCGCACCGGGACGCAAGCACGCGAACGAGGAGAAGAAGCGGCTGGAGCTGTCCCGGACCGACGTCAATGACGGCGATCCGGGACGGGGCCCGATAGATCTCGAATCCGGCAAGGTGTTCATACGCCCTGCCGAGCGGCCTCCGGCCTGACCCGGGCCCCGCGCACCGGGGCGGGTCCGGACGCCTGGGCATCATCCTGACCGGTCCGGCCGCCCCCGTGGTCTTGGCGGCCCCCGCTGTCCGGGCGGTGGTCCGGGCGGTCCTGGAGGTCGGGGCCGAACAGTCTGAGCCGGTGGGCGAGGGCCGCGGCCTCGCCGCGACCTGCCACGCCCAGCTTGGCCAGGATGTTCGAGACGTGCACGCTGGCCGTCTTCGGGGAGATGAAGAGTTCCTCCGCGATCCGACGGTTGGTACTGCCCGTCGCGACCAGTCGTAGTACGTCCCGCTCGCGGCTGGTCAGCCCCAGGGCCTCGACCGGGTCCACCTCCGGTGTCGGCGGCGCCCCGTGCGGGTCGGGGGCGTCGAGCGGGACCCGGGCACGCTGCGCCAGCAGGGCCAGGTCCTCGCACAGCCGTCGGGAGCCGAGTCGCTCGGCGGTGGTGTGGGCCTCGCGGAGCAGTTCGGCGGCCTTCTCCCGGTCGTGGCCGGCCACGAGCAGCGCCTCGCCGAGTCGGTACACGGCCCGGGCGAGCAGGTAGGGGCGGGCCAGGGGGCGGATCTTGGCCACGACGGCGGTCCAGTCCTCGGTGGTGTCCCGGCCCTCGGCGCGGAGCAGCTCGGCCCGGACGTATTCGGCGTGCGCGACCCACACCGGCACCGGGGTCACCAGGGTGCGGGCGGCGGCGCGCAGCGCCTTCAGAGCGGCTTCCCGGCCGGAGTCGGCGGTCGGGAGTCCCCGGGTGTCGGCCTCCGCGGTGGCCGCGGCCAGCAGCAGGGGCCAGGCGTAGCGGTGTTGCCCGAGGGCGAATCCGTGGGCGATGGCCTCGGTGGCGTGGTTGCGGACCTCGGCGATCCGGCCCTTGCCCGCGGCCACGCCGATCTCCAGCCGGTAGAGCGGCAGTCGGTGTTGGGGCTGGGCATCGTGCGTACCGAAGTACGCGTGAGCGGTCGCGAGTTGGGTGGCGGCCTCGGAGAGTTCGCCGCGGGCCAAGGCCAGGTAGGAGAGGCGTGCGGCGGCGGCGGCGCGCGGGGCGGCGCTCTGGCCGACGCGGAGGGTCTCCCGGGCCTCCTCGGCGGCCTCGTCCCAGCGGCCGAGGCTGTAGAGGCTTTCCGCCATGTTGCCCCGGACCCAGGCCTCGGAGTCCAACAGCCTTGATTTCCCGACGAGTTCAGTACCCCGCTTGGCCACTTCCACGGCTTCCGCGGAACGGCCCAGCGATTCCAACTGAGAGGTGAGATTGATATGAGCACGACCGGCCAATGCGGTCAGCCCGAGTTCCGTGGCGCGGTCCTTGACCGCGTGCAGTTCGGCGAGGCCCGTCTCGCTGTCGCCGGCGTCGACGCACAGGGAGGCGACCGTGATCCGCGCGTTGAGTTCGACGTCCTCCGCGCCGACCATCCGCGCGTACTCCACGGCGCGTTCGGCGGCGGCGAGGTTGTCGGGGCCCGGCTTGTGGAGCATGCCCCAGCCCGCGGCCCGGACCAGTACCTCGGCGTGCACCTGGGACGGGGGCAGCCCCCGGACGAGTTCCTGCGCCCTGGCTATCTCCGCCCAGCCGTCGCCGCGGGCGAGGCTCGCGACCAGCCGGGAGCGCTCGGTCCAGAACCAGGCGGCCCTGAGCGGGTCCTCGTCCTCCTCCAGCACGCGCAGCGCGGTCTTGGTCAGCTTGAGGGCGCGCTCGCGTTCACCTCCGTAGCGGGCCGCGACGGTGGCCTCGGCCAGCAGGTCGAGTCGCCGGAGCCCGTTGTTCTCCGGGTCGCATCCACAGGGCGGGTAGACGTCGGTGTAGTCCGCCGGGCGGAGTCCTTCGCGCGTCTCCTCCGGGACGCTGTCCCAGAGGTCGATGGCCCGTTCCAGCAGGCTCAGCTGCTCGGAGTAGGCGTGTCGGCGGCGGGCGGTCACGGAGGCGGCGAGGACGGCGGGCAGCGCCTTGACCGCGTCGTTGGCGTAGTACCAGTAGCTGGCCAGCCTGATGATCCGTTCACCGGCGCGGACCAGGGTCTCGTCGGCTTCCATGGCCTCGGCGAACCGTCGGTTGACGCGGGCGCGCTCGCCGGGCAGCAGGTCGTCGCTGACGGCCTCGCGGACCAGGGAGTGACGGAAGCGGTAGCCGTCGCCGTCGGAGGTGGGGAGGAGGATGTTGGCGCCGACGGCGGCCCGCAGGGCCTCGATCAGCTCGTCCTCGCCGAGCCCGGTGACGGCGCGCAGCAGCGGGTACTCGACGGTGGAACCGCCCTCGGCGACGATCCGGACCACGCGCTGCGCGGACTCCGGCAGGACCTCGACCCGGACGAGCAGCAGATCGCGCAGGGATTCGGTGAGTCCCGTACGGCAGCCGTTCGCCCGGGAGGCGACGAGTTCCTCGACGAAGAAGGCATTGCCGTCGGAGCGGTCGAACACCGAGTCCACGAAGGCCTCGTCGGGCCGCGAGGCGAGGATGCCGGTGAGCTGTCGGCGTACCTCGGCCCGGTTGAAGCGGGGCAGTTCGATGCGCTGGACGGTGCGGAGCCGGTCGAGTTCGGCGAGGAGCGGGCGCAGCGGGTGGCGGCGGTGGATGTCGTCGGCACGGTAGGTGGCGACGACGACGAGACGGCCGTTGCCGAGGGTGCGGAAGAGGTAGGCGAGGAGGTGCCGGGTGGAGGTGTCGGCCCAGTGCAGGTCTTCCAGGACGAGCACGATGGTGCGGTCGGCGGCGAGCCGTTCGAGCATGCGGGCCGTCAGCTCGAAGAGGCGCGCGGTGCTCTCCTCGTCGTGCGGGCCCCTGGGGGTGTCGCCGAGTTCGGGGAGGATGCGGGCGAGTTCGTCCTCCTGGCCGGCGGTCGCGGCGGCCAGCTCCTCGGGGAGCCGGCGGCTCAGGCTGCGCAGCGCCGTCGAGAACGGGGCGAAGGGAAGCCCCTCCGCCCCGATCTCCACACAGCCTCCGACGGCCACCACCGCGCCGCGGCGGGCGGCCTCGGCCAGGAACTCCTCCGTGAGGCGGGTCTTGCCGACGCCGGCCTCGCCGCCGATGACCAGGGCCTGCGGCTCCTGGTCCCCGGCGCGTGTCAGGGCATCGACGAGTATGGCCAGTTCGTCGGCTCGGCCGACGAACACCGGGCTCACGGATCTGGTCTCCACGTCGCCGAGCATCGCACAGGGCGGCTGTTCGGCGTCACCGGGTATCTCCGCGCTTCTCATCACGCGTCGGTTCCCGCTGCTCGCGCCGCGGCTTACGCGGCGCGGGTGAAGCGGCTCCGGTTTCCACTCACCGACCCTTCGGGTTCCTGGCCGCGTGAGGAGCGGCGCGCCTTCTTGGCCGCCCGGGCCAGTCGGTACGCATCGGCCTCGCGGAGGAGTTCGGCGCGGCGGGCGTTGGCCATCTCGTACTCGAACATGTCGTACTCCCTGGTTGCTCTCTCGGGCACCTCGTTCGGTGTGATCCAAGATTCGCTTCCCAGAGGGCCCGGGCGCATGGGGCGCTTGCCGCATCTCCGCGCGCCGGAAGCCTTAGTCCCGCTTACCGGCCCCCGGACCGCCCTAAGGGTTGTCCCCAAGGCGGTGCCCGGGTCTCCCGGCGTCCCTGTGGACGACGGGCGTCAGGCGGCGCTCGTCGGCGCGGGGAGGAGGAGGTCGAAGTACATGAGGGTGAACAGGAGCACACCCAGTGCGCCGAGCGCGATGGCGGCCCAGGCCACGGAGCGGATCCACGTCGGGAGGGTGCGGCCGGGGACCCCGAAGGCGGGGCGGGCCAGGACGAAGAGGGCGAGGAGCAGCGCGATGGCGGACAGGACGCCGTTGACGAGGGCGGTCGCGTGCCAGGGAGCGCTGTACAGGGCCGCGATCTTCGCGTTGTTGTCGGCGGTCTGGCTCAGGTCGAGCTGGTTCACGAGGTTCTGTCGCTCGGCGACGACGCGGGAGACCCAGCTCCCGCTGAGGGCGACGACGCTCAGCCCTGCGGCGACGATCGCGGAGGCAGCGGAGGCGACGCCGCCGACCTGCTCGGCTTCCTCGTCCTCGGCGGCGAACTCCTCGTCGAGGTCTTCGTCGGACGCCTCGGCCGCGGTGGACCCGTCGAGCGGCTCCGCCACGGCCTTGTCGGCCGGTTCGACCGTGTCGGACCCCGTGTTCTCGGTCCGGGCCTCGGCCGGGGTGGTCGCTGTCGCCTTGTCTTCGGTGGGGTCCGTTGCGGGGGCCGTCGGGTCGGAGGTCTTCTTGGTGTCCATGCCGGGCACCGTAGGCGGCGTTTCTGAGAGGTTTCTGAGAAGGTCCCGCGACCGCCCGGGGGCCATCGCCGCAGGTGGGCCCGGGGGCGGGAATCCGGGCGGTGGCCCCGCCCCGGGGACCGGGCCGCCGATCGCGAGCGGCCCGGCGGTCCCGGCGGCGGACGCCGGCCTTCCGGCCACGAGACGCCTATCCGGGCTGCGCCGCGACCTGCCGCGACGTGGGCTCGAGTGCCTCTTCGAGCGCCTGGTCCGCCGGAACCGGAACGTCGGGGACGACTCCCACACCCTCCCAGTTGGTCCCCGTGACGGTGTTGATGGTCCGTGCCGTGGGGACCGTCACCAGGATGTGCTCGGTGACCGCGTGGCGGTCCGTGGGATGGGCACCGCCGCGCGTGGTCGCGCCGACGACGACGGCCCGGCCGTGCGCCTGCAGGGTGTACGCGATGTTCTCGCCCGCGGAGAACGTGGTCCCGCTGGTGAGCACGTGGACCGGGCGGTCCACATAGCGCGGCGCGGGGAGGTGCCCGACCGTCCAGAACTGGCGGGTCGTGTCGGTGCGCCGGTCGTAGAGGTCGTTCAGGTGCACCTGGTCGTCGGGGAAGAAGTAGCTGCACCACATCGCCGCGCCCTCCGGGGATCCGCCGAGGCACGCCCGCAGGTCCAGTACGAGGGCGGAGCTGTCCGCGACCAACCGCATGGCCGCACCGATCGCGCCGGCGCCCTCGGCGGCGGTGGTGACGAGCCGGAGCTCGATGAGCCCGACGTTGCCTTTCAGCTGCTCGACGCGGTGGATCCCCTGGCCCTCCGCCCGGAGGCGCGCGAGGAACGCGGCCTGGCCCCCGTCGTCGTCCGCCGGCGCCAGCGATTGCGGCTCGTGCGTCCAGAGCAGTCGCAGGTGTTTGTCCGGGCACGCCTCTTGGAGGTGTGTGGTCACCGCGTCGCAGAGAGCCGGGCCGTCCAGGCCCTCGTAGGCGCCGGTCGCCAGACGGCCCCTGATCGCGGCTTCGATGGAGGCGGTCTTCCCGGGGAAGACATAGCCCGCGCCGATTCGCTCCAGGGCTGCTTCGACTATCTGTTGATTGGAAGACATGATGGATCATGGTAGGGATCGACGCTCCCGATGAGAAGCCGTTGTCCCCACGCGGCGGGAGCCGGATCAGCTCAGAGAAGAGGCGGCCTGCGCGTTCGCGGTCCGGTCCGCGGTCCCTGCGGGTTCGCTGTCCCTGCCGGGTTCGCGGTCCCTGCCGGCTTCGCGGTCGCGGTCCACGCGTGGGCGAGGACCGCCCGGACCTCGGTGTCCTGGCGGACTCCCCGGTGCGGATCGCTCTGCCGCGGGACTCCTTCACGGCCGGTGTGGTGGCCGTCTTGCGTGCGTGGTCGGCGAGGAAGGCGCGCGCGGAGTCGAGGTCGGTGGCGAGGTCGGGAAGCGCGGTGTGCTCGCCGGCGCACTCCCGGCCGCGGTCCATGTGGGCCGGGAACTCCTCGGCGGGGCTGATCTCCAGCGGGAACGGCCGGGCGTCTTCGGCGAGGTGGATCGAGAACCTGCCGTGCCCCCTCGGGTCACGGGCGGCGGGCTCGCGTCACCGGGATGCCGTGGCGTGCGCGGCCTCGTCCTCGTCCGTGTCCGTGTCCGTGTCCTTGTCCTCGTCCTTGTCCTTGTCCGGGGCGCTGTCCTCGTCGGGCCGCTGCGACGGGAGTGTCGCGCGGGTGTGGGAGGGCGGGGGTTCGATGCTGATGCGCGGGAGCCTGCTGTCGAGCCAGGCGGGCAGCCACCAGTTGGCGCCCCCGAGCATGTGCATGAGCGCGGGGACCAGCAGGGTGCGCAGGACGAAGGCGTCGAGTGCGACGGCGACGGCGAGGCCGATGCCGAACATCGCGATGATGCGGTCGCCGCTGAGCACGAAGGCCAGGAACACGGAGATCATGATGACGGCGGCGGAGTTGATCACCCGGCTGGTCTCGGCGAGGCCGACGCGGACGGCCCGCTTGTTGTCCCCCGTCTCCAGCCATTCCTCGTACATCCGGCTGACCAGGAAGACCTGGTAGTCCATGGACAGCCCGAAGAGGACGGAGACCATGATGACGGGCAGGAAGGGCTCGATGGGGCCGGCGCTGCCCAGGCCCATCGCCTCGCTGCCCCAGCCCCATTGGAAGATCGCGACGACCACGCCGAAGGAGGAGGCGACAGCCGCGACGTTCATGACGGCGGCCTTGACCGGTATGCCGATGGACCGGAAGGCCAGCAGCAGGAGCACGCAGCCGAGGGCGATGACCACGCCGACGAAGAGCGGCAGCTTCCCGATGATGACCTCTGCGAAGTCGTCGTAGCCGGCGGTCACGCCGCCCACGTGGACCTCGGTCGAGCCGTCGTTCGCGACGCGCGGGATGACGTCCCGGCGGAGCGTGTCGACGAGATCGCTGGTGGCCCGGGACTGCGGGGAGGTGTCCGGTACGACGGTCAGGACGGCGGTGTCCCCGCTGCCGTTGAAGACCGCCGGGCCCGCGGAGGCCACGCCCTCGGTGGTGTGCAGGGCTTCGGTCAGGCGGTCGACGGCGACCCGGCCGGCGGCGCCGTCGAGGCGGGCGACGACCGCGAGCGGTCCGTTCGTTCCGGGTCCGAAGCCTTGGGCCAGCAGGTCGTAGGCCTTGCGGGTCGTGGCGGTGGCCGGGTTGTTGCCCTGGTCGGAGGTACCGAGGTGGAGGCCGAGGGTCGGCAGCGCCAGGACCACCATCACGGTGGTGGCGACCGCGCCCAGGAGCTTGGGGTGTCGTTCGACGAAGGCGGACCAGCGGACGGCGAAGCCGGTGGGGAGCTCGGGGCGTGGTCCTTCCCGCTCGAGCGTGCGGCGTTCGCGGCGCGAGAGGGCGCGGGTGCCGATGTACGAGAGGAGGGCGGGGAGCAGGGTCACGGAGGCGGCGACGGTGAGGACCACGGTCAGGGAGGCCGCCATCGCGACGCCGTCGAGGAAGTTCAGCCTCAGCACCAGCATGCCGAGCAGGGCGATGCAGACGGTCGCGCCGGCGAAGACGACGGCCCGGCCGGTGGTCGCGACGGCCTCCGCTGCGGCCTGCTCGACCGGGAGGCCGCGGGTGAGGGCCTTGCGGTGCCGGGTGACGATGAACAGCGCGTAGTCGATGCCGACGCCGAGGCCGACGAGGGTGCCGAGCATCGGGGCGAAGTCCGCGACCGGTATGGCGTGTCCGAGCAGGGTGATGCCGAAGTAGGCGGTGCCCACGCTGACCAGGGCGGTCGCGAGGGGCAGCAGGCTCGCGGCGAGCGAGCCGAAGGCGAGGAAGAGGACCACGGCGGCGATGGCCACGCCGATGGCCTCGGCCAGGTGGGCGCCGGGTGCCTCGGTCAGGCCGATCGCCCGGCCGCCCAGCTCCACTTGGAGGCCGTCGGACTCGGTGGTGGGGTTCTTGGCCGTCGCGACGACGGCTCTGGCCTGGTCCTTGGGCACGGCGTCGGCGGGCCGGTCGAAGGTGACGACGGCGTAGGCGGTGCGCCCGTCGGGGCTGATCCGGTCGGCCTGTTCGGGGCCGGGCCCGTAGGGGCCGGCGACCGAGCCGACGCCGGGGAGTGCGGCGATCGCGTCCAGTGCCCGGGTCATGCGCTCTTCGACGGCGGGGGTGCGGGCGCTCTGGTGGTCCGGGGCCCGCCACACGACGGTGTTCGTGTCGCCGCCCTGGCCGTGGAAGCCTTCGCGCAGCAGGGTGTTGGCCCTGGCGGACTCGGTCCCGGGGACCTCGTAGTCGTTGGTGAAGGCCGATCCGGCGCTCCCCGCGGCCGCGGCGGTGCCGCCGAGAGCGAGCAGCCAGATCAGGACGGTGACCAGTCGGTGTCGCATGCACCAGCGTGCGATTGCTGCCAACGGACGTGCTCCCTGGTGGTTCGGATCTTTACCGAGGGAGGGCCCGCCGCAAAGAACACGTGAACGCGTGCGGTCCGGGGCGGTGTCCAGGGGGTCTCCCCGGCCGACCGGTCGGTCCACACCTCTACCTGCTTCACCTGCAACGATCTCAGCGATTGATGATCGTTGGCCCCATTCGTGTGCATCGTCACAGGAACGTGGGGAATGCCCGGTGCGGAGCGGCGGGGCGAGCGCCAGGGGCAGGGTCGCGGAGCAGTTTCAGGATCGCGGGCTGCCGGGCCGCTCGTCGGCCCGGTAGCCGGGAACGGACGGCCATCGGACGGTGAGCACCACCGTGTCCTCCTCCGCGTGCCAGGAGTGGTCGACGCCGCGCCCCCAGACCACGTAGTCGCCCTGCTCGGCGAGGACCACGGTGCGGCCGGGGAACTCCAGCCGGAAGCGCCCGCTGATCAACACCTGGAGCGCGGTGCGCTCCTCGCCGGTCACCCACGTCGCCCGCTCGTCGCCCTTGGGGTGGACGCCCCATTTGATCTCGACGTCCTCGCTGTGGCGGGGATCGCCGGGCGCCTTGAAGTGACCGAGGAGCCAGCCCCGGTCGGCGGCGGCGTCGGGAGCGGCTTTGCCGGTGTAGACGGAGGAGTCGACGTTCACGGAGCGAGGTTAATGCAGTTGTGGCGCGCGGACTCGGCTGGTGAGCTGGCCGGATGACCATGGATGACGCGGAACTGGTGAAGGTACGGGCCCTGTACGACTCGCAGATGCGCCGGGGCGCGCAGCCCGACTCTGCGTCGGCCCGCGTGGAACGGGTGGGCGCGGTCGTCCGACAGACCGTGTCCGGTCCCGGCTGGAACGGCGTGGTCTGGTCGGACCTCGACGCCGGGACGGCGGACGCGGAGATCGCCGCGCAGATCGCCCACTACGCGGGGCGGGCGAAGGCCGGCGAGGCGACGGACTTCGAGTGGAAGCTGTACGGCCACGACCGACCGGCGGACCTCGGGGAGCGGCTGCGCGCGGCCGGGTTCGTGCCGGAGCCGGCCGAGACGCTGCTCGTGGCGCGCACGGCCGACCTCGCGGCGCTGCCGGTCCGTCCTCCCGAGGGGATCACCCTGCGGGTGGTGACGGACGAGGCGGGGGTGGATCTGATGATGGAGGCCCACAGAAGGGCGTTCGCCTCCGAGAGCCCCCGGATCCGGGAGCTGGTGCTCGGCATGCTGCGGGACGCACCGGACACCGTCGAGGCCGTCGTCGCGATGGCGGGCGACACCCCGGTCTGCGCGGCCCGGATGGAGATGCCCCCGGGGGTCTCGTTCGCGGGCCTGTGGGGCGGTGGCACCGATCCCGAGTGGCGAGGGCGGGGCATCTACCGTCTCCTGGTCGCCCACCGCGCCCGGCTGGCGGCGGCCCGTGGCATCGAGTACCTCCAGGTGGACGCGACGGAGGACAGCCGACCGATCCTGGAACGGCTGGGGTTCAAGGTGCTGGGAGTAACGGTGCCGTACCTGTGGGAGTCCTGAAACGGGGGCTCGTCGAGCCCTTCCGGCCGCCAGGTCGGGCGGGCAGGATCACGCACATGGAACGCATCTCACCACCCGGCACCGGGAACGAACGCGAAACGCTCCGCGCCTACCTCGACTTCCACCGCGCCACCCTCGCGATGAAGTGCGAGGGCCTGGACGACGGGCAACTGCGCCGCAGGGCGTCCCCGCCGTCCACCTTGTCCCTGATGGGCCTGGTCCGACACATGGCCGAGGTCGAGCGCCAGTGGTTCCGCCGCACGATCGGCGGGGCCGAGGCCCCGCACCTGTGGTCCGATCGCCACGACTTCCAGGCGGCCTACGACGCCACGGACGCGAGCGGGGCCGAGGCCTTCGCCGCCTGGCACGCCGAGATCGAGCACTCCCGGGAGGTGGAGGCCGCCGCCGCGTCCCTGGAGGTGACGGTGCACGTCCCGAAGTGGAAGGAGGACGTCTCGGTGCGCCTGGTGATGCTGCACATGATCCACGAGTACGCCCGCCACAACGGGCACGCCGACTTCCTCCGCGAGGCCGTGGACGGCACCGTCGGCGCGTGAGGGACGCGGCGGGGGCACGTGAGAGGCGCACCGTCGGCGCATGAGAGGCGCGGCGGGGGAACGCGAGAGGCGCATCGTCGGCGCGCGAGAGGCGCGGGCGGGTGGAAACGCCGTCGCACCACCCACCCCGGGGTCTGCGCCTCAGGGGTGGGTGCGGGGGCCGCGACCGGGCGTCCGGGTCAGGCGGCGCGCCAGTAGCCGAGGCCGTTGACCCGCTGCTTCGGCAGGGCGAGGTCCTTGCGGAGGTACGCGGTCAACGCGCGGGTGGTCGCGGCGTCGCAGGCCAGCCACACGTACGCCGAGGCGGGGTCGGCGACCAGCTCGGGGAGCTGCGCCTTGACCTGCTCCACCAGGTTCGCCCCGGCGCCCGCGCCGCGCTCGACGCGGCGGATGTCGTGCCGGTCGGGGTCCAGCCGGACGGGGAGGGCGGTGTCGGAGGCGTGCTGGGTCTCGAACCAGATCGTGGCGGGGGTCCTCGGGTAGGCGTCGAGGAGGGAGTTGATGGCCGGGAGGGAGGCCGGGTCGCCGATCACCAGGAGGCGTTCGGGCTCGGGCGCGGGGGCGGTGAATCCGGTGCCCTGGATGCTGGCCTCGATGGTGTCGCCGGGTCGGGCGGCCCGCGCCCAGGCGCTGGCCACTCCGTCGTGGAGGGCGAATTCGAGGGTGAAGGTGCCCGTGGCGGGGTCGGGGTCGACGAGCGTGTAGGCACGCTGGTGCGGCTTGCCCTCGCTCTGGAACCACAGGCGGACCCACATCGTCGGGTGAATCGATTCTCCGGCCGACGCGAGGAGTCCTCCGTCCGACAGGTGCACGCGGCGGTAGTTCGCCGTGACGTCCTCCGCCCCGGTGACGGTGAAGGTGAAGTCCTTCGCCCCCATGAGCTTGAGGACGACGCCCTCCCAGCCCTTGCCAACGGCCATGTGTGGCCACCCCTTCCCCTGAGCTGCCCCTGCCCTAGGCATCGGCACGCGCTTTCAGCTTATAGTTAGGCCAGCCTAACCTAACGCTTTGGGGAAGAGTGAGCAGTGTGAGCAGCGCAAACCCGTCGGACGACTACGCGGTCTACCGCGACGACTGGGGCGTCCCCCATCTTCGCGCATCCGACGCGCTCCGACTCTCCCACGCCCAAGGGCGCGTCACCGCCCTGGACCGCGCCTGGCAGTTGGAGGTGGAGCGCCATCGCGCCCAGGGCTCCAGCGCCGCCTTCCTCGGTGCGGACGCCGTCGCCTGGGACCGGTTCGCCCGCCAGTCCCGTCTCGACGACACCGCCCGCCGCTGCCACGAGGCGCTCGACCCGCAGACCGCGGCCTGGGTGCGGGCGTACGTGGACGGGGTCAACGAGGGGCTGGCCGAAGGCGCCCTGCGCGACGAGCGGTTCGCGCGCACCGGGCACGTTCCGACCCCGTGGGAGCCGTGGGTCCCGCTCTCCATCTGGATCGCCACCCACATCCTGTTCGCGGGGTTCGCGACCAAGCTCTGGCGCGAGCGCGTCGGCCGGGCCCTGGGCGACGGGGCGGTCACCCTGTTCGCCACCGACGGCCCCGGCACGGCCGGCAGCAACGGCTGGCTGATCCCCGGCGACCGGACCGCCACCGGCGCGGCGATCATCGCGGGCGATCCCCACCGGTTCATCGAGGACCCGGGCGTCTACCAGCAGATACGTCTCTCCTGCCCCGAGTTCGACGTGCTCGGCCTGGCCGTCCCCGGCATCCCCGGCCTCGGCCACTTCGGGCACACCGGCGGCGCGGCCTGGGCCATCACCAACGCCATGGCCGACTACCAGGACCTGTACGTCGAGCGGCTGCGCCCCGCGCCCGGCGGCGACGGCGTCGAGGCCCTGGGACCGGACGGCGCCTGGGAGCCCGTCCACCGGCACACCGAGACCATCTCCGTCGCCGGCGGCGACCCGGTGGAGATCGAGGTCCTGGAGACCGCGCGCGGCCCGGTGATCACCCGCGAGGAGTCGGCGGACCAGACCCTGTCGCTGCGCTACCCGCCCCGGGTCCGTCGCGACCTCGGTTTCGCCGTCCTGCCGGCGCTGCTGCGGGCCCGCACCGTGGCCGACGTCGACCGCGCGCTCGACGGCTGGGCCGAGCCGGTCAACGTCGTGCACGCCGCCGACACCGAGGGCGGTCTGCTGCACCGCGTCGCCGGCGCCGTCCCGGTGCGCGACCCCGCCAACCGGCTGCGCCCCGTGCCCGCCTGGGACGCGCGGTACGCGTGGCGGGGCTGGGCCGAGACGCCCGCCGAGCCGGTGCGGGACTTCGCCGTGATGGCGAACGCGCGCGGCATCGCCGCCCCCCTCGGCGTGGAGTTCGCTCCCCCGCACCGGGCCGACCGCATCCGCGAGCTGCTCTCCGGCTCCACGGACTGGTCGGCGAAGGCGATGGCCGACGTACACGCGGACACCCGGCTGGCCTCCGCCGCGCCCCTGCTCGACCTGCTGCCGGATCTCGCGGACCTCTCCCCCGCCGCCGAGGCGCTGCGCGCCCGACTGCTCGCCTGGGACCGGCACATGGCGGCCGACAGCACCGACGCCACCGTCTTCGCCGCCTTCCGGACCGCGACGGTACGCGGCATCGCCGCCGACCCCGCGCTCGCGGGACTGGCCGACGCCCCCACCGGCCCGGAGGTCTTCCACCCCTGGCTGTACCTGCTCCCGAGGGTGGGCTACGCCCTCGAAGGGCTGTTGACCACCCCGCTCCTGCCCGCCCTGGACCGGGTCGCGCACGTTCGGGCCGCCCTGGAGGAGACCGCCGCCGCGCAGGGCGCCGACACCCCCTGGTCGCAGGTCCACCGGCTCGTGCCCTGGTCGGCGCTCCCGGATCCCGACGCGCTGTGGCCCGGCCTCGGCGGCGACCACGACTGCGTGAACGCCACCTCCTCCGTACCCGGCTTCACCGATCTCACCGCCCGCGCCTCGGCCGCCCGTTACGCCTGGGACCTGGCCCGGCGGGAGGACAGCCTCTGGGCGGTCCCGCTGGGCGCGGACGGCGTCACCGGCTCACCCCACCACCGTGACCAGCTCGCCCTGTGGGCGCGGTGCGAACTCGTACCGGTCGTCACCGACTGGGCCCGACTCACCAAGGAAACCCCCGCATGACCGGCGCATCCAGCACGTCCACCCGCGAGCCCGTGCACACCCACCCCTTGGCGGGCTTCGGCACCGTCACCATCACCCCCGTCGACCCCGCCGCCGACGCGACGCTGATCCACGGCTGGGTCAGCCAGGAGCGCGCCCGCTTCTGGGGCATGGGCGACGCGAGCCGCGAACTGGTGCGGGAGATCTACGAGGACGTGGACCGGCGCACGACGCACCACGCCTTCATCGTCAGCCGCGACGGCACGCCGGTCGCGCTGTTCCAGACGTACGACTGCTCGGCGGACCGGGTCAGCGAGTGCTACGAGGCGCGGCCCGGCGACACGGGTGTGCACCTGCTGATCGCCCCGGACGCGGGCGGTGGCGCCGTGCGCGGATTCACCGCGGCCCTGCTGACCGCGTTCATGGCGTACGTCTTCGCCGACGGCCGCACCCGCCGCGTGGTCGCCGAGCCCGACGCCCGCAACCTCAAGGCCATCAGTCGCCTGGAGCGCACCGGCTTCGTGCTGGGCCCGGAGGTCGTGCTCCCGGAGATCGACCTGCCCGAGGTGTATCTGCCCGCGAAGCCGGCGCGGCTGGCCTTCCTGGCGGCGCCGGTTCCGCTGTAGGCCTCGCGGCGGCCGCGGTGGTCGCGGCGTCCCGCGGCGGTCGGAGCCGACCGACGAGAACGGCCCGCACCGGTGTTCACCGTGCGGGCCGTTCCTCGTACGGGATCTAGCCCTCGGAGACGCCCAGGCGCTCCAGGATGAGTTCCTTGACGCGCGCCGCGTCGGCCTGACCGCGGGTGGTCTTCATGACCGCCCCGACCAGGGCGCCGACGGCGGCGACCTTGCCGCCGCGGATCTTGTCGGCGATGGCCGCGTTGCCCGCGATGGCCTCGTCCACGGCCGCGCCCAGCGCGCCCTCGTCCGAGACGACCTTCAGGCCGCGCTTGTCGACGACCTCGTCCGGGGTGCCCTCGCCGGCGAGGACGCCCTCGATGACCTGGCGGGCCAGCTTGTCGTTCAGGTCGCCCGCGGCGACCAGCGCCGCCACCCGGGCCACCTGGGCCGGGGTGATCGGCAGCTCGTCGACGACGACGCCCTGCTCGTTGGCGTTGCGGGCCAACTCGCCCATCCACCACTTGCGCGCGGCCGTCGAGTCGGCGCCCTCCTCGATGGTGGCGACGATGGAGTCCACCGCGCCCGCGTTGAGGATCGACTGCATGTCGTGCTCGTTGACGCCCCACTCCTCGCGGAGCCGGTTGCGCCGCACGCGCGGCATCTCGGGCAGGCCGGTGCGCAGTTCCTCGACCCAGGCGCGGGCCGGGGCGACGGGCACCAGGTCGGGCTCCGGGAAGTACCGGTAGTCCTCGGCGTTGTCCTTGATGCGGCCGGCGGTGGTGGAGCCGTCCTCCTCGTGGAAGTGCCGGGTCTCCTGCACGATCGTGCCGCCGGAGGACAGCACGGCCGCGTGCCGCTGGATCTCGTAGCGCGCCGCGCGCTCCACGGAGCGGAGCGAGTTGACGTTCTTCGTCTCCGAGCGGGTGCCGAACTTCTCGGTGCCGTTCGGGCGCAGCGACAGGTTCACGTCGCAGCGCATCTGGCCCTTGTCCATCCGCGCCTCGGACACGTCGAGCGCCTTGATGACCTCGCGCAGCTCCGCGACGTACGCCTTGGCGACCTCGGGGGCCCGCTCGCCGGCGCCCTCGATCGGCTTGGTGACGATCTCGATGAGCGGGATGCCGGCGCGGTTGTAGTCCAGCAGGGAGTGGGACGCGCCGTGGATGCGACCGGTGGCGCCGCCGACGTGCAGCGACTTGCCGGTGTCCTCCTCCATGTGGGCGCGCTCGATCTCCACGCGGAAGATCTCGCCGTCCTCCAGTTGGACGTCCAGGAAGCCGTTGAAGGCGATGGGCTCGTCGTACTGGGAGGTCTGGAAGTTCTTCGGCATGTCCGGATAGAAGTAGTTCTTCCGGGCGAAGCGGCACCACTCGGCGATGTCGCAGTTCAGCGCGAGGCCGATCTTGATCGCGGACTCGATGCCGATCGCGTTGACGACCGGCAGCGCGCCCGGCAGACCGAGGCAGACCGGGCAGGTCTGCGAGTTGGGCTGTGCGCCCAGCTCGGTCGAGCAGCCGCAGAACATCTTGGTCCTGGTGCCGAGCTCGACATGGACCTCGAGGCCCATGACGGGGTCGTACGACGCGAGGGCGTCCTCGTACGACAGCAGTTCAGTGAAGCTCACGGTGGATGTTCCCTCTCAGCCCAGCAGGACGTCGTCGTCGCCGAGGCGCTTCAGCTCGCGGTACAGGATCGCGAGGCCGGTCACGATGGCGGCGGCGGACACGGCGGCGTCGATCAACTTCAGCACGTCGTGTTCGGTGCGGGCCTTCTTGACCTGCTTGATCACGCCGAGGGCGCCGAAGGCGGTGGTGCCGATCGACAGGTAGGTGCCGGTCTTGGACTTCTTGAAGCCCTTGGCCTTGGACAGTGCACTGGTGCTCACAGCGACGGTGCCTCCTCAAGCAGCGGGTGACCCCAGCGCGCGACGAAGGCCGCCTCGACGGCGGCGCCGACCTTGTACAGCCGGTCGTCCTTCATCGCGGGGGCGATGATTTGCAGTCCGACCGGGAGGCCGTCCTCCGGTGCCAGGCCGCAGGGCAGCGACATGGCGGAGTTGCCGGCCAGGTTGGTCGGGATGGTGCACAGGTCCGCGAGGTACATCGCGAGGGGGTCGTCGGTGCGCTCGCCGATCGGGAAGGCGGTGGTCGGGGTCGTCGGGGAGACGATCACGTCGACCTGCTCGAAGGACTTCTCGAAGTCCTTCGTGATGAGCGTGCGGACCTTCTGCGCGGAGCCGTAGTACGCGTCGTAGTAGCCGGAGCTGAGCGCGTACGTGCCGAGGATGATGCGGCGCTTGACCTCGTCGCCGAAGCCGGCCTCGCGGGTCAGGGCGGTGACGTCCTCGGCGGACAGGGTGCCGTCGTCGCCGACGCGCAGGCCGTAGCGCAGGCCGTCGAAGCGCGCCAGGTTCGAGGAGGCCTCGGACGGGGCGATCAGGTAGTACGCGGCCATGGCCAGGTCGAAGGACGGGCAGTCCAGCTCGACGATCTCGGCGCCGAGCTCCTTGAGGAGCTCCACCGACTCGTTGAAGCGCTGGACGACGCCGGCCTGGTAGCCCTCGCCGGCGAACTGCTTGACCACGCCGACGCGCAGGCCTGCGACGGAGCCGTTGCGGGCCGCCTCGACGACCGGCGGGACCGGCGCGTCGATGGAGGTCGAGTCCATCGGGTCGTGGCCAGCGATGACCTCGTGCAGGAGCGCGGCGTCCAGGACGGTGCGGGCGCAGGGCCCGCCCTGGTCCAGGGAGGACGAGAACGCGACCATGCCGTAGCGGGACACCGAGCCGTACGTGGGCTTCACGCCGACGGTGGCGGTGACGGCGGCGGGCTGGCGGATGGAACCGCCGGTGTCCGTGCCGATGGCCAGGGGCGCCTGGTAGGAGGCGAGGGCCGCGGAGGAACCGCCGCCGGAGCCGCCGGGGATGCGGGTGAGGTCCCACGGGTTGCCGGTGGGGCCGTAGGCGCTGTTCTCGGTGGAGGACCCCATGGCGAACTCGTCCATGTTGGTCTTGCCGAGGATGACGACGTCGGCTTCCTTCAGCTTGCGCGTCAGGGTGGCGTCGTACGGCGGGATCCACCCTTCGAGGATCTTCGAACCGACGGTGGTCGGGACCCCGATGGTGGTGAAGATGTCCTTGAGGGCGAGCGGAACGCCGGCCAGCGGGCCGAGCTTCTCGCCCGCGGCGCGCTTCGCGTCGACGGCGCGCGCCTGGGCCAGGGCCCCGTCGCGGTCGACGTGCAGGAAGGCGTGGACCTTCTCGTCGACGGCCTCGATGCGGGCCAGGTGGGCCTCGGTGACCTCGACGGCCGTGAGTTCGCCGGAGGCGATCTTCTCGGCGGTCTCGGCGGCCGTGAGCTTGATGATCTCAGTCATGGTTGTTAGTCCTCCCCCAGGATCTGCGGCACCTTGAAACGCTGCTGCTCCTGGGCGGGAGCGCCGGAAAGCGCCTGCTCGGGGGTGAGCGACGGACGGACCTCGTCCGCGCGCATGACGTTCGTCAGCGGCAGCGGGTGGGAGGTCGGCGGGACGTCTTGGTCGGCGACCTCGGAGACGCGGGCGACCGCGCCGATGATGTCGTCGAGCTGTCCGGCGAAGTGGTCGAGCTCTTCGCTTTTCAGCTCCAGACGTGCCAGCCGAGCGAGGTGGGCGACCTCCTCGCGCGTGATGCCAGGCATGCGGCGATCCTCTGGGGGTGGTGAGCGTGTGGGTTTTCAGGCCCAATCCTATGGGGCCCGCCCCCTGACCCACTAAACGGTTTGCCCCGCCGGTCGCCCGGGCCCCTGCCGGGGGCCCGCCCGGCCGGCCTCAGGAGGCCTGGGTCTCCGCCGCCGCGGCGGCCGCGAGTTCGGCGGTGATGTCCGCCGGGCGTCGCCAGCCGCGCTCGCCGCGGGCCAGCAGCCAGGCGGTGGCTTCCTGTGGCGGCATCGCGGCCGCGACCAGCCACCCCTGGACCGCGTCGCAGCCGAGGTCCCGCAGCCGCTCCCAGGTCTCGTCGTCCTCCACGCCCTCGGCGACGACGAGCAGCCCCAGCGAGTGGGCCAGGTCGACGGTGCACCGGACGATCTCCGCGTCCTGCGCGTCGACGGCGAGCCGGGCCACGAACGAACGGTCGATCTTCAGCTCGCTGACCGGCAGTCGTCTCAGGTGCACGAGCGAGGAGTACCCGGTGCCGAAGTCGTCCAGCGACATCTTCACCCCGTGCCCGGTCAGGCCGGCCATGGTGTCCGCGGCCCGCTGGGGGTCCTCCAGCAGCACGTGTTCCGTTATCTCCAACTGGAGACCGCTCGCCGGGACCCCGTGCCGCGCCAGCCGGGCGGCCACCGCTCCCGCGAAGCCGGGCGTGTGGACGTCGCGGGGCGAGACGTTGACGGCGACCGGCACCTTCAGGCCCTGCGCCCGCCACCGCGCCACCTGCGCGAGGGCGGTCTCCAGGACGTACTCGGTGAGGTGCGGCATCAGCCCGGAGGTCTCGGCGATGGCGATGAACTCGTCGGGCGAGACCCGACCGCGTTCCGGGTGCACCCAGCGCACGAGTGCCTCCAGCCCGGCCACCTGTCCGTCGAAGCGGACCTTCGGCTGGTAGTGCAGCTCCACCTCGCCCGCGTCGAGGGCGCGCCGAAGGTCGCCGAGGAGGCCGAGCCGGTCGGGCGTGTTGCTGTCGCGCTTGGACTCGTAGACCTCGACGCCCGTGCGGTCCCGCTTGGCCTGGTACATGGCGACGTCGGCGCGGCGCAGCAGTCCTTCCGCGTCCAGCGCGTGGTCGGGGAAGACGGCGAGGCCGGCGCTGGCCTCCAGGACGAGCGTGAGCCCGTCCAGGTCGAGGGGGGAGCCGAGCTCGGCGACCAGGTGCCGGGCGACCCGCTGGGCGCTGGTGGTGGAGTCGGCGACGGGCAGCAGTACGGCGAACTCGTCCCCTCCGAGTCGGGCGACCTCGGCGTCCTGGGGCAGGGCCTGGCGCAGTCGGTCGGCGATCTGGAGGAGCAGCCGGTCGCCGGCGAGGTGGCCGAGGGTGTCGTTGACGGCCCGGAAACGGTCGAGGTCGATCAGCACGAGGGCGGCCCGGGTGCCCAGCCGTTCGGCCTCGTCCAGCGCCGACCAGGCGCGCTCCAGCAGCCACTGCCGGTTGGGCAGCCCCGTCAGCGGGTCGCGCAGTTGCTCCTCGGCGCGGGCGCGGGCGATCCATAGCGTGGAGTCCAGTGCGATGAGCGGTACGGCGAACAACGGCAGCAGCACCGGCTGGGAGACGGCGACGACGCAGATCAGCGGGGCGATCCCCAGCAGGGCGGCGACGACGAGCGCCTGCCGGAGCAGGGCGGTGCGGGCGACGGTGGGCAGTCCCCCGCCGCGCGGGGAGAGGGAGGCCCACAGCAGGAGACGGGTGACCGCCAGGTAGGCGAGGGCGACCAGGATGACCTCCGGGATGGCCCCGGGTCCCCAGGTGGTGGGCTGCCAGGGGATCTCGACCGTCGGATGGTCACCGAAGGCGCCGAGGACGAGGGCTCCGGCGCCGATGCCGAGGATGTCGACGGAGCCGTGGAGCAGGCCCTGCCGCCAGCGGTGCCGGCGCGCGGCCCCGACCAGCGAGACCACGGCCAGGGAGACGAGGCCGGCGGGCACCCATCCGTAGAGGACGAGGACGCCGAGGGTGAGCGCGGCGCCCGAGCCGGTGCCGCCCCACCAGCGGTCGCGGCCCAGTGCGACGAGGTGGCCGACGATGATGCCGGTGAGCAGGGCGAGCGCCCAGCCCACCGTGCCGCCGGGGAACAGCGCCTGACGGTCGATCAGGGCGGAGGTGATGCCGGCGGCGAGGACCACGACGGACAGGCCCACGAGGAAGAGCGGCAGGGTCGTGCGGACGGGTCGCCCCTTGCCGTCCTGCCCTTTGCCGCCCGCCCCGGTGTCGAGCGGGCGGGTGTCCGGCGTCCTGGCACCCAGGAGTCCGAACCGTCCCGTCCGCTCGGGCGGGAGTTCCCCGCCGAATTCAGGTGACGGATCGGCGCTTTCGGTGGGTTTCATGCCCGTCCCTCTCACAGCCGGCGATGCCGATGTCACGCGGTGGCCCCGAAGTCGTGCCGTCACGGCCGGCAGCACGTCACGTGGCCGTGCACGACTGGCGCACCCCACAACAGTAGGACGCCGGAGGCCCCCAGGGGCAGCGGTCGGCGGTGGTTGCCCGAATGCGACCCAGCCATCCTCATCAGTACGGTATCCGCCGAACGGGTGAGTTTGGACCAGGCTCTTCCGGTCCTCGATCCGATGATCCGACAGGTCACCGCCCTGCCGCCGGCCCCGTACCGGCCGATTGGCACCGACGACCACGCCCGGCGTGCGCCCGCCCGGACAGCCGCACACCACGCATCCGTTCGCCTTCGCCCGTCCCCCGGAAGGACTTCCCTTCGTTCGTTACTCCGTTTCCGTGGCCCCGTCCACCGGGAGCGCCACCTCGCGCGCGGCGTCCGGCCCCCGCTCCAGGAGCACCTCGAACCCGGCGTCGTCGAGGATCGCGAGCTTCAATTTCACCGCGTTGTCGTACTTGGAGCCGGGGTTCTCGCCGACCACGACGAAGGAGGTCTTCTTCGACACGGATCCGGTGACCTTGGCTCCCCTGCTCTGCAGGGCTTCCTTGGCGCCGTCCCGGGTGTGGTTCGCCAGGGTGCCGGTGACGACGACGGTCAGGCCCTCCAGGGGTCTGGGGCCCTCCTCCTCGCCGGAACCCTCCTCCTCCATCCGGACGCCGGCCTCGCGCCACTTGCGCAGGATCTCCTGGTGCCAGTCGACGGCGAACCATTCCTTGAGGGACGCCGCGATGATGGCGCCGACCCCGTCGGTGGCGGCCAGCTCCTCCTCGGTGGCCTGCTCGATGCGCTCGATCGAACGGAACTCCCGGGCCAGCGCCTCGGCGGCGACGGGCCCGACGTGACGGATCGACAGGCCGTTGATGACGCGGGCCAGCGGGCGGTCCTTGGCGGCGGCGATGTTCTCCAGCATGGCCAGGGCGTTCTTCTTCGGCTCGCCCTTCTGGTTGGCGAAGACCGTGACGATCTTCTCCTCGCCGGTCTTCGGATCCCGCTTGGGCAGTCCGCTGTCCTGGTCGAGGACGTACGCCTTGATGGGCAGCAGGTCCTCGATGGTGAGGCCGAACAGGTCGCCCTCGTCGCGCACGGGCGGCTCGGCCGGCTCCAGCGGGTTGGTGAGCGCGGCGGCGGCCACCGCGCCGAAGTTCTCGATGTCCAGGCACTGCCGGCCGCCGAGGTAGAAGAGCCGCTCGCGCAACTGGGCCGGGCAGGTCTGCCCGTTGGGGCAGCGGAGGTCGATGTCCCCCTCCTTCATGGGCCGCAGCGGGGTCCCGCACTCGGGGCACTCGCCCGGCATCACGAACTCCCGCTCGCTGCCGTCCCGCAGGTCGACCACCGGGCCGAGGATCTCGGGGATGACGTCGCCGGCCTTGCGCAGGACCACGGTGTCGCCGATGAACACGCCCTTGGCCTTGACGACCTCCTGGTTGTGCAGGGTCGCGAACTCGACCTCCGACCCGGCCACCGTCACCGGCTCCACCTGCGCGTACGGGGTCACGCGCCCCGTGCGGCCGACGCCGACCTTGATGTCGATGAGCTTGGTGTTGACCTCTTCGGGGGCGTACTTCCAGGCGATGGCCCAGCGCGGCGCGCGTGCCGTGGACCCGAGCCGGCCCTGGAGCGGGATCTCGTCGAGCTTGACGACCACGCCGTCGATCTCGTGCGCGACGGAGTGCCGGTTCTCGCCGAAGTGGGCGATGAACTCCCGCACTTCCTCCAGGGTGGAGACCACCTTGTTGTGCTCGGCGGTCGGCAGGCCCCACTCGCGGAGCAGACCGTAGGCGTGCGAGAGGTTGTCGATGTCGAAGCCCTCGCGCGCGCCGATGCCGTGCACGACCATGTGCAGCGGCCGGGTGGCGGTGATCTTCGGGTCCTTCTGGCGGAGCGAACCGGCCGCCGCGTTGCGCGGGTTGGCGAAGGGCTTGCCCTCGGTCTCGACGAGCCGGGCGTTGAGCTCCTCGAACTTGTCCATCGGGAAGTAGACCTCGCCGCGGATCTCCACGAGGGCCGGGATGCGGTCGCCGCTCAGCCGGTCGGGGATCTCGGCGATGGTGCGCACGTTGGGTGTGATGTCCTCACCGGTGCGGCCGTCGCCGCGGGTGGCGGCGCGGGTCAGCCGGCCGTTCTCGTAGGTGAGGTTGACGGCGAGGCCGTCCACCTTCAACTCGCACAGGTAGTGGTAGTCGGAGGTGTTCGCGTCCCGGGCCACCCGCTCGGCCCAGGCCGCGAGTTCCTCGTCGTCGAAGGCGTTGTCGAGGGAGAGCATCCGTTCCCGGTGGACGACGGACGCGAAGTCCGTCTCGTACGCCCCGGCGACCTTCTGGGTCGGCGAGTCGGGGGTGCGCAGCTCCGCGTACTCCTCCTCGAGTGCCTCCAGCGAGCGCAGCAGCGTGTCGAACTCGGCGTCGCTGACGACCGGCTGGTCGTTCACGTAGTACCGGAAGCGGTGCTCCTCGACCTGCTCGGCGAGCAGCGCGTGCTGTTCGCGCACCGCCGCCGGCACCGCCGACTCGCCGCCGGCCTGCTTCTGTTCGGCTGCCATGCCGTGTCCTCCCGTGGCCCGTCTGATCCGTCACTCAGGGTTGTCGGCGAGCGACCTCGCCGCCCTGACGCAGTGGGCCTGCACCGCGCGGGCGTAGGCGGGCGAGGCGCCCGCCAGACCGCACGACGGAGTGACCACGACGGAGTCCGCGAGGGTCCCCGGGGCCAGTCCCAGCCTGCGCCAAAGCTTCCTGACACCCATGACGCTACCCCCCGGGTCCGACAACGGGGCGTCGGTGCCGGGCACCACTCCGACGAAGAGTTTCGCACCGTCCTCGACGGCCTCCCCGATGGCGTCGTCCTCGCGCTCGGTGAGCAGGGAGAAATCGAACGACACGCCCGTGGCGCCGGCGCGCCGGAGCAGTCCGAAGGGGACTTCGGGGGCGCAGGAGTGGACGACGACCTCCCCGTCGTGGACGGCGAACAGCTCGCGCAGGGTGCCCTCGACGACCTGTCGGTCGACGGCGCGGTAGGTCCGGTACCCGCTGGCGGAACGCACCCGGCCCAGGAGCACGGAGGTCAGCGAGGGCTCGTCGAACTGGAGGACCACCTCGGCGCCGGGGATGCGCTTGCGCACGTCGGCCACGTGCTCGCGCAGCCCCTCCGCGAGCGATCCGGCCAGGTCCCGACAGGCCCCGGCGTCCTGGAGGACCGCCTCCCCGCCGTGCAGTTCCAGCGCGGTGGCCAGGGTCCACGGCCCGACGGCCTGGATCTTCAGCTTGCCGGTGTAGCCCTGGGTGAACTCCTCCAGGGCATCGAGGTCCTCGCCGAGCCAGGAGCGGGCGCGCTTGCTGTCGCGGCCGGGGCGGTCGCTGATCCGCCAGCCGCTGGGCTCGACGTGCGCGTACATGTCGACGAGCAGCCCGAGGGAGCGGCCGATCATGTCGGCGCCCGGTCCGCGTGCGGGCAGCTCGGCGAGGTACGGGAACTCCTCGAAGGAGCCGGTGACGGTCTTGGCGGCCTCGCGGGCGTCGCCGCCCGGGAGCGAGCCGACGCCGGTGGCGTTCGCGCTCATCGGCCGGGCCTGACGCTCAGGTCCTTGACCTCGGCGTCGCGGGGCAGGTCGACGGCCATGACGACGGTCGTCGCCACGGACTCGGGGTCGATCCAGGCTGCGGCGTCGTACTCCTTGCCCTCCTGGGAGTGCACCTTGGCCTGCATGGGGCTCGCGGTGCGGCCCGGGTAGACCGAGGTGACGCGGATGCCGTTGGGCCTCTCCTCCTCGCGCAGGGAGTCGGCGAGGGCCTTCAGGCCGTGCTTGGAGGCGGCGTACGCGCTCCAGTCGGCGTGGGCCTGCAGTCCGGCGCCGGAGTTCACGAAGACGATCGTCGCGTGCGAGGCGCGCAGGGTGGGGAGCAGCAGCCGGGTGACCTCGGCGGGGGCGATCAGGTTGACGTTGAGCTGCTGGTGCCAGGTCTTGGGGCGCAGTTCGCCCACCGGTCCGAGGTCGACGATCCCCGCGATGTGCAGCAGGGAGTCGATCCGCTCGGGAATGGCCTGCTTGGAGAAGGCCCACGAGAGCCGGTCGGGGTCCGCGAGATCGCCCACGAGCACGCCCGCGCCGGGGAAACGTTCGACGAGCTGCTTGCCGCGCGCGGCGTCGCGGGCCAGGAGGACGAGGTCGTCGCCGCGCGCGTGCAGGCGGTTCGCGACGGCGGCGCCGATGCCGGATCCGGCACCGGTGATCAGGTGAGTAGCCATGTGGCCATGCTCGCATCCTGATCGCGCCCTGATCGCGCCCGTCCGCTCTCAGAGGCCGAGGGCCTCGCGCCAGTGGGCGGCCGTCAGGCGGGCGTCGTAGTCGGGGGCGACTCCGTCCACCAGGATGATCTCGCAGGGGACGTGGTCGGCCCGCAGCGGAAGGATCGCCTGGTAGGCGGGCGAGTCGTACCAGGCGCGGGCGCGGTCCATGTCGGGGAAGGAGATCAGGACCACCGTCCCGGGGAAGGGGCCCTCCTTGACCTCGACCTCTCGGCCGTGGACGAGGAAGCGACCGCCGAAGGGGTCCATCGTGGCCTGGATCTCCTCGATGTAGCGCAGGATCTCGTCGTTCATCGGGACGGGGCGCAGGTGGGCCAGGGCGTACGCGGTCATCGTGTTCTCCTCTGCCGTGCCGTGTCGGACCGGTGCGGGGTGTCGGTCCGGTGCACGGTGTCGGTCCGGTACGGGCCGGTCCGCGGGTCGAACCGTTCCGTGGGGTCGATCCTGGCAAGCGCCGGTCGGGAGCGCGATTACCCCGGGGGTCATGCCTGCGCGAGGGCGGGGCGGAAGGTGCGTCGGTAGGCGATCGGCGAGATGCCGAGCGCGGTCCTCATGTGCTGGCGCAGCGAGTTGCCCGAGCCGAAGCCGGCCCGGTGCGCGACCAGGTCCACCGACAGGTCGCTGGACTCCAGCAGGTGGCGGGCGAGTTCGAGGCGCTGGACGGTGAGCCACTGCACCGGCGTCATGCCCACCTCGTCGCGGAACCGTCGGGTGAAGGTGCGCAGGCTCATCCGGGCGTGGTCGGCGAGTTCGGCGAGGGCGATCGGTTCGGACAGCCGCTCCAGGGCCCACGCGCGGGTGGCGGTGGTGGTGGCGACGGTCGGTTCGGGGACGGGCCGGTCGATGTACTGGGCCTGTCCCCCGTCGCGCCAGGGCGGGACGACGCACAGGCGGGCGGCGCGGTTGGCGACGGCGGTGCCGTGGTCCTGCCGGATCAGGTAGAGGCAGAGGTCGACGCCGGCGGCCACGCCGGCGGAGGTGAGGACGTCTCCGTCGTCGACGAAGAGCACCTCCTCGTCGAGCCGGACCCGCGGGAAGGCCCGCTGGAACTCGGGGGCGTGCAGCCAGTGCGTGGTGGCGGGCCGGCCGTCGAGCAGCCCGGCGGCGGCAAGGACGTAGGAGCCGGTACAGATCGACACCAGCCGGGTACCGGGCCGGATCCCGGCGATGGCGGCGGCGAGCGCGGGCGACAGGGGCGCGCCGTGCGCGAGGTCGTCCATGGCGTGGGTGGGCGGGATGACCACGGTGTCGGCGGCGGCGAGCGCCTCGGGGCCGGCGGCGACACCGACCGTGAAGCCCGCGTCGCTGGTCACGGGCAGGCCGTCGGCGGTGCAGACGGTCACCTCGTAGAGCGGGGCGCCGTCGTCGTCGTGGGCGTTGCCGAAGACGCGGGAGGGGATCCCGAGCTCGAACGGGGGGACGCCTTCGAGTGCGAGTACGGCGATTCGATGCATGGCCAGATTCTGTCACATGGTGGCCGTACGGCCAGCACCATACGGGCGTGACGGCCGCCAAGCTGGATGCGTCGGCCGGGGAAACCAGCCGATACCCGCAGAAGTAACACCAAAGGAGACATCCATGCGCGCCGTCGTCGTCAGCCAGTGGGGCGGACCCGAGGTTCTCGTCGAGAGGGAGATCGAGCGCCCGGAGCCCGGCATGGGCGAGGTGCTCGTACGGGTCCGCGCCGCCGGCGTGAACCCGGTGGACTGGAAGACCCGCGAGAGCGGCGGCCTGATCCCCTGGGGGCCGGTGCCGGCCGTCGGCTGGGACGTGTCGGGCACCGTGGAGGCCGTCGGACCGGGCGTGACCCTGTACCGGGTGGGCGACGAGGTGTACGGGATGCCCCGCTTCCCGCAGCAGGCCGGCGCGTACGCCGAGTACGTGACCGCCCCCGCCCGGCACCTCGCCCGCAAGCCCGCCTCGCTGGACCACGTGGAGGCGGCCGCGCTGCCGCTGGCGGCCCTGACCGCCTGGCAGGCGCTGGTCGACACGGCCGGGGTCTCGGCCGGACAGCGGGTGCTGGTGCACGCGGCGGCCGGCGGCGTCGGCCACCTGGCCGTGCAGATCGCCAAGGCCCGCGGCGCGTACGTGATCGGCACCGCGAGCGCCGCCAAGCACGCGCTGCTGCGCGACCTGGGCGCCGACGAGGTGATCGACTACCGCACCGCGGACTTCGAGGACGTCGTCTCCGACATCGACGTGGTGATCGACGCGATGGGCGGGGACCACGGGCGGCGTTCGCTGAAGGTCCTCAAGCCGGGCGGCCACCTGGTGACCCTGCCGGGCCCCGACGGCCTGCCGGCCGACGCGGAGGGCGTGCACGCCACCTGGCTGCTGGTGGAGCCGGACCTCAAGGGCCTGGAGGGCATCGCCGCCCTGGTCGAGCAGGGCCTGCTGAAGCCGCTGATCGACACGGTGCTGCCGCTGGAGCAGGCCGCGAAGGCCCACGAGATCGGCGAGCGGGGCCGCACCACCGGCAAGATCGTCCTGACGGTGGCCTGAGCCCCGGCCGCCGGGCTCACACGGCGGCGGAGGTCCGCTCGGTGGTGGCGATGGTGGCGGAACCGACCACGCGGGTGCCGTCGTACAGCACGATCGCCTGGCCGGGGGCCACACCGCGGACCGGCTCGGTGAAGGAGACGCGCAGCTCGCCGTCCACGAGTTCGGCGAAGACCTCGGTCTCGCCGCCGTGGGCGCGCAACTGCGCGGTGTACGTGCCGGGGGCGGCGGCCACGGCTCCGCACCAGCGGGGGCGGATCGCGGTGAGGGCGCCGACGTCGAGGGCCTCGACGGGGCCGACGGTGACGGTGTTGTTCACCGGGGAGATGTCGAGGACGTAGCGCGGCTTGCCGTCGGCGGCGGGGTGGCCGATGCGCAGGCCCTTGCGCTGGCCGATGGTGAAGCCGAAGGCGCCCTCGTGGGTGCCGACCTTCTCGCCGCTCTCGTCGACGATGTCGCCCTCGGCCTTGCCCAGGCGGTTCGCGAGGAAGCCCTGGGTGTCGCCGTCGGCGATGAAGCAGATGTCGTGGCTGTCGGGCTTCTTCGCGACGGCGAGGCCGCGCCGCTCGGCCTCGGCGCGGATCTCTTCCTTGGTGGTGAGGGTGTCGCCGAGCGGGAAGAGGGCGTGGGCGAGCTGCTTCTCGTCGAGGACGCCGAGCACGTACGACTGGTCCTTGGCCATGTCGGAGGCGCGGTGGAGTTCGCGCGTGCCGTCGTCGTTGAGGACGACGGTGGCGTAGTGGCCCGTGCAGACGGCGTCGAACCCGAGGGCGAGGGCCTTGTCGAGCAGCGCCGCGAACTTGATCTTCTCGTTGCAGCGCAGGCAGGGGTTCGGGGTGCGCCCGGCCTCGTACTCGGAGATGAAGTCCTCGACGACGTCCTCGCGGAAGCGCTCGGCGAGGTCCCAGACGTAGAAGGGGATGCCGATGACGTCGGCGGCGCGACGGGCGTCGCGGGAGTCCTCGATGGTGCAACAGCCGCGGGCGCCGGTCCGGAAGGACTGGGGGTTCGCGGAGAGCGCCAGGTGGACGCCCGTGACGTCGTGCCCGGCTTCCACCGCGCGGGCGGCGGCGACGGCGGAGTCCACCCCGCCGGACATGGCGGCGAGGACGCGGAGGGGGCGGGCGGTGCGCGGCAGGTTCTCAGTCATGGCACCGTCCAGGGTACGGGGAACCGCGCGCGGCCACGGCGCGTTGTCGGGGTCGGGGGGTGGATCGCATGGTGCGTGAGGGTGGGAAGACGCGGGACGCGGCTCCGGGCAAGGCGACCGGCAAGGGGTCGGGCCGGACCCGCAGGGCCGTGCTGTTCGGAGGGCTCGGGGTGATCGCGACCGCCGCCGTCCTCGGGCAGGACGAGCTCAGACGCGCCTGGTGGCTGCTGCCCGGGGTGTCCAAGCCGCGCAAGGAGGGGGAGCTGGACTACGCGGCCGCGAGCTGGACGGCGGCCTCACCGGCGAACTGGCGGCTGGCGGACCGGCCCGACGACTACCGCGTGGACCGGATTGTCGTGCATGTCACACAGGGCGGGTTCGAGTCCTCGGTGGACGCGTTCAAGAACCCGTGGCACAAGGCGTCGGCGCACTACATAGTCCGCCAGGACGGCCATGTCGAGCAGATGGTGCGCGAGCTGGACGTGGCCTTCCACGCCGGGAACCGGTCCATGAACGAGCGCAGTGTCGGCATCGAGCACGTGGGCTTCGTGGATCGGCCGCAGGACTTCACGGACGCGATGTACGCGGCCTCGGCCGAGCTGGCCGCCGATGTCTGCCGGAGGTACGACATACCCGCCGACCGCGAGCACATCGTGGGCCACTCCGAGGTACCGGGAGCCGATCACACGGACCCCGGTCGCCACTGGGACTGGAACCGCTACGTCCGCATGGTCGGGGAAGCCCTGGCGCGCAAGCCCGCGACCGGCTGAGCCGGGGAGCCGGGCGGCCCGGGCCCCGGGCCGCCCGGCCCGCCCTGGGCCCGGACGGGGCGGGCCGGGCGGGGCGCTGCTTGCGACAGGGTTCAGCTGAGTCCGGCCGTGCGGGCGCGGGCGACGGCGGGGCCGATGGCGGCGGCCACCGCGGCGACGTCCTCCTTGGTGGAGGTGTGGCCGAGGGAGAACCGCAGCGTGCCCCGGGCCAGCAGCGGATCGGTGCCGGTGGCGAGCAGCACGTGACTGGGCTGGGCCACGCCGGCGGTGCAGGCGGAACCGGTGGAGCACTCGATGCCCTGGGCGTCGAGAAGCAACAGCAGGGAGTCGCCCTCGCAGCCGGGGAAGCTGAAGTGGGCGTTGGCGGGCAGCCGGTTCACGGGGTCTCCGCCGAGCACGGCGTCGGGCACCTCCCGCAGGACGGCGGCGATCAGCTCGTCGCGCAGGGCGCCGATCTCGACGGCGAACCGTTCGCGCCGCTCGGCGGCGAGGACGGCGGCCACCGCGAAGGCCGCGATGGCCGGCACGTCGAGGGTCCCTGACCGCACGTGCCGCTCCTGGCCGCCTCCGTGCAGGACGGGGACGGGGGTCTGGTCCCGGCCGAGCAGCAGGGCGCCGATGCCGTACGGGCCGCCCACCTTGTGGCCGCTGACGGTCATGGCGGCGAGGCCGCTGTCACCGAAGCGGACGTCGAGCTGACCGACGGCCTGGACGGCGTCGGAGTGCAGCGGGATCCCGAACTCCCCCGCGATGTCGGCGAGCTCGCGTACGGGGAAGACCGTGCCGATCTCGTTGTTGGCCCACATCACGGTGGCCAGGGCGACGTCGGAGGGGTTCCGCTCGATCGCCTCCCGGAAGGCGTCGGGGTGCACGCGCCCGTGGTGGTCCACCGGGAGGTACTCGACCCGGGCGCCCTCGTGCTCGGCGAGCCAGTGGACGGCGTCGAGGACGGCGTGGTGCTCGACGGGGCTGGTCAGCACGCGGGTGCGGGTCGGGTCCTGGTCGCGGCGGGCCCAGTAGAGGCCCTTGACGGCGAGGTTGTCGGCCTCCGTGCCGCCGGCGGTGAAGACCACCTCGCTCGGGCGCGCGCCGAGGGCTTCGGCGAGGGCCTCGCGGGCCTCCTCGACGGTGCGGCGGGCGCGGCGGCCGGCGGCGTGGAGGGAGGACGCGTTACCCGTGGCGGCGAACTGCGCGGTCATCGCCGCAGCGGCCTCCGGCAGCATCGGGGTGGTTGCGGCGTGGTCGAGGTAGGCCATGATCCCCCGATTCTACGAGCCCCCCGACGCGCCGAACCCCATGCGGTCCCCCACCGGCGCGATCCCCGGCGGGGCGGGGCGGTGACGGGGCACCGCCGCCGCCGGGCCCGAGGCGCCGGGCCCGGCCCCGGCGCCGGCCCCGGCGCCCGACACCCGGTTTCGGCCCTCCGGGTCAGGACGTCCGGGTCAGGACGTCTGGCGCGGGGCGCGGGCCAGTTGGCGGGACTGGGCCACGAGCCGATCCTTCGAGTCCCAGACCTCGGCGTCCTCCTCCAGGAAGCCCCCGGCCAGGTTGCGCGTGGTGATGGCCACCCGCAGCGGGCCCGGCGCGGGGCGGTGGCGGATGTGGGTGGTGAGCTCGACCGTCGGGGCCCAGCCGATCAGGCCGAGGTCGAAGGCGGTCGGCGGCAGCGCGTCCACCGCCAGCAACAGCGACAGCGGGTCGGCGTCACGGCCGTCGGCCAGCTCGAACCAGGCCCGCATCTCGCCCTTGCCCGACGGCGCCCCGACCGCCCAGCCCGCCGTCGCCGGGTCCAGCCGCAGCCGGAGCCGGTCCACGATGGCGGAGCTGCCGGGAATCGGCGCGGGGCCGGCCTCCGCGCCGAGGCAGTCCTCGTACGCGGGCATGACCGGCGGCAGGGCGGTGGTGTGCACGGAGTCGGGCAGGGCGGACAGCTCCCCGTACGAGGCGAGCACGCGGATCCGCTCGATCTCGGCGCCGTTCTCGTCGTACTGGAAGAGGGACGCCTGGCCGGTCGACAGCGTGCGCCCGATACGGACGACCTGCGTGCGGATCACGGCGGGGCCGGGCACGGAGGAGGTCAGGTAGTGGGCGGAGACGGTGAAGGGGTCGGGGTGCGGCAGGGCCGCCGACAGGGCCCGACCGACCAGTGCCAACAGATATCCGCCGTTGACGGCGGTGATGATCGTCCAGCCGGCGCTGAGTTCAGCGTCGTACACCCCGGGCTCGTCCGCGCGGGCGGAGAGGGTGGTGTCGCGGTCGAACTCGCTGTCGCCGATGGATGCCTGGGCCGCTGCATGTGACATGCAAACGACGGTACACCGGCAAGCTACTAAGCGGTAGCTTTCTATTGCTACGTGCGCGTTACGGCTCTTCGGCCACGGCGGACCGGCGGTTCCAGGCCAGCGGCGCCCGCCAGTGGTAGCGGATCGCGAGCAGTCGCAGCACGAACGTGGTCATGATCGCGGCGGCGGTGGTGAGCGCGTTGAGCGTGTCGAAGGCGATGAAGAGGGCCACCATCGAGGCGCCGACGACCGCGGGCACCGCGTACATCTCGCGGTCGCGCAGCAGCGAGGGCACCTCGTTGACCAGCACGTCGCGCAGTACGCCTCCCCCGACCGCCGTGGCCAGCCCCAGCGAGGCGGACGCGGTCAGGCCGAGGCCGTACTCGTACGCCTTGGTCGTGCCCGTCACACAGAACAGGCCGAGGCCGGCCGCGTCGAAGACGTTGATGGCGCGGTTGATCCGCTGGACCTCGGGGTGCAGGAAGAAGACCAGCCCGGCGGCGACCAGCGGAGTCACGAAAAAGCTGAGCTCCCCGAAGGCGGCGGGCGGGACGGCGCCGATCACGAGGTCGCGGAAGAGACCGCCGCCGAGGGCGGTGACGAGGGCGAGCACGGCGATGCCGAAGATGTCGAAGTTCTTGCGCACGGCGAGCAGCGCGCCCGCGGTGGCGAAGACAAAAATGCCCGCGAGGTCCAGGGCGTGCTGGATGCCGGGCGGGAAGAGATCGTGGAGCACGTCCCCATTGTGCCGTCAGCCCGCCGGGCGGACGGACGGCGGCGGGCAGCGGGGGCCGGCGGACCAGCGGCGACCAGCGGCCAACGGAACGGCAGCGGAACGCCAGGGGCACACGGCCCGGGGAACGCACAGTGGTGCCGGGGTTCACGGACGCGTACGCCCGGGGACCCCGGCACCACACCCGACCCCGGCCGCTACTCCGGGGTCGGACACCTCCGGGTCGTCACGACCCGCCGGGCCGTCGTCACGACCCGCCGGACCGTCGACGCGACCCGCTACACCGTCGGGGTGTCCACCGCTTCGGCGGCGCCCGGCAGGGCCTTGTCGCCCGGCGCCTGGTCCGGCGCGTTCTCCGGGTGGTGACAGGCGACCTGGTGCCCCGTCTTCAGGGCCACCAGCGGCGGCTCCTGCGTCGTGCACAGCTCGGTGGCCTTCCAGCACCGGGTGTGGAACCGGCAGCCGCTCGGCGGCGAGATCGGCGACGGGACGTCGCCCTTGAGCAGGATGCGCCCGCTCTTCGCGCCGCGCCGCCTCGGGTCCGGCACCGGCACCGCCGACATGAGCGCGGTCGTGTAGGGGTGCATGGGCGCCTCGTACAGCGACTTGCGGTCGGCCAGCTCCACGATCTTGCCGAGGTACATCACCGCGATGCGGTCCGAGACGTGCCGGATGACCGACAGGTCGTGCGCGATGATCACGTACGTCAGGCCGAGTTCCTCCTGGAGGTCGTCCAGCAGGTTCACCACCTGGGCCTGGATCGAGACGTCCAGCGCCGACACCGGCTCGTCGGCGACGACCAGCTTCGGCTTGAGGGCCAGGGCCCGCGCGATGCCGATGCGCTGGCGCTGGCCGCCGGAGAACTCGTGCGGGTAGCGGTTGTAGTGCTCGGGGTTGAGGCCCACCAGCGACAGCAGCCGCTGGACCTCGGCCTTCACACCGCCCTCGGGGGTGACCTTCTGGAGCTTGAAGGGTGCCCCGACGATCGTGCCCACCGTGTGGCGGGGGTTCAGCGAGCCGTACGGGTCCTGGAAGATCATCTGCACGTCGCGGCGCAGCGGGCGCATGCCCGCGACGCCCAGGTGCGTGATGTCCCGGCCCTCGAACTCGACCTTGCCGCCGGTCGGTTCGAGCAGTCGGGTGATCAGCCGGCCCATGGTGGACTTGCCGCAGCCGGACTCGCCGACGATGCCGAGGGTCTCACCCCGCCGGACGTCGAAGTCGATGCCGTCCACGGCCTTGACGGCGCCGGCCTGGCGGCGCAACAGCCCCTTGTTGATGGGGAAGTGCTTGACCAGCCCGGTCACCTTCAGCAGCGGCTCCTCGGCGGTGTCCGCCGCGGCCTGCGCGGAGGAGGCCTCCGCCGCGCCCGTCTCGTTCATGTCGGTCACAGCTTCGGCGCAATCTCTTCGGTCCAGATCCGGGTCCGCTCCTCCTGCGACATGTGGCAGGCGGACCAGTGCCGGCTGTCGTCCTCGGTCAGCTCGGGGCGCTGGGTGCGGGTGATGCCGCCCTTGGGTACGTCGGCGTAGGGGCACCGGGGGTTGAACGCGCAGCCGCTCGGGATGTTGATGAGGCTGGGGGGCGAGCCCTTCACCGGGATCAGCCGCTCGGTCTGGTCGCGGTCGATGCGCGGCATCGAGCCGAGCAGGCCCCAGGTGTAGGGGTGCCGGGGGCCGTAGAAGACCTTCTCGGCGGTGCCGCGCTCGACGCACCGGCCTCCGTACATCACGAGGATGTCGTCGGCCATCTCGGCGACCACGCCGAGGTCGTGCGTGATCATGATGACCGCGGAGCCGAACTCCTTCTGCAGGTCGCGGATGAGGTCCAGGATCTGCGCCTGGACGGTGACGTCCAGGGCGGTCGTGGGCTCGTCCGCGATGAGCAGTTCGGGGTTGTTGACCAGCGACATGGCGATCATGGCGCGCTGGCGCATGCCGCCGGAGAACTCGTGGGGGTACGCGTCCACGCGCCGGTGGGGCTCGGGGATGCCGACCCGGTCGAGCATCTCGACGGCGCGCTTGCGGGCCGTCTTCTTGTCGACGTCGTGGTGGGTCCGGTAGGCCTCGATGATCTGCTTGCCCACCGAGTAGTACGGGTGCATCGCGGACAGCGGGTCCTGGAAGACCATCGCCATCTTGTGCCCGCGCAGCTTGCGCACGTGGTCGGCGTCGGCCTGGATCAGGTCCTCGCCGTCGAGCACGACCTGCCCGGAGATGTGCGGACGGCTGCGGGCGTTGCCGGTGCGGTGCAGGCCCATGATGGCCAGCGAGGTCACCGACTTGCCCGAGCCGGACTCGCCGACGATGCCGAGCGTCTTGCCGCGCTCCAGGTCGAAGGAGAGCCCGTCGACGGACTTGACGAGGCCGTCGTCGGTCGGGAAGTGGACCTTGAGGTCGCGTACGGAGAGGAAGGAGTCGCTGGCGCGGGTCTCCCCCTTCGCCTGCTCGGGGACGAACGCGGGCTCGCCGGAGGTGCCGGTCGAAACGGCGGGGTTCTCGGTCACGTCAGCCTCACGCGCGGGTCGATGACGGCGTACAGCAGGTCCACGATCAGGTTGGCCATCACCACGAAGAGCGCGGCGAGGAGGGTGACACCCATGATCACGGGGAGGTCGCCCTGGCCGATGGCGGCGACGGCCGCCGTTCCCAGACCCTGGAAGTTGAAGGTCGTCTCGGTGAGCACCGCGCCGCCGAGGAGTCCGCCGAGGTCGAGGCCGAACATCGTGACGATCGGGGTGAGGGTGGAGCGCAGGGCGTGCTTGCGGATGACCACGCCCTCCTTGAGTCCCTTGGCGCGGGCGGTGCGGATGTAGTCCTCGCCGAGGACCTCCAGCATGGTCGCGCGGGTGATGCGGGCGTAGGTGGCCGCGAAGAGGAAGGCGAGGGTGACCCAGGGCAGGATCAGGCTGTTGAGCCAGGCCAGTGGATCCTCGGTCAGGGGTTTGTAGTTGGACACGTCCAGCCAGCCGAGGCCGTAGACGAAGACCGCGGGGGCCACCATGCCGGTGAAGAAGATCGGCAGGGAGACGCCGGCGAGCGCTCCGATCATGACGGTCCGGTCGATGGCCGTACGCCGTTTCAGCGCCGAGACCACTCCGGTGGCCACACCCGCGAGCACCCAGATCAAGGCTGCGCCGACGGCGAGCGAGAGGGTGACCGGCATGCGGTCGAGCATGGTCTCCCAGACGGGGGCCTCGCTCTTGAAGGAGTAGCCGAAGCACGGAGCGGCGCAGTGCGTGACCTCGGTGCCGCCGTCGTAGTCGCGGCCGACGAAGATGCCCTTGAGGAACACCCAGTACTGCTCGGAGATGGGCTTGTCGAAGCCCATCTTCACGCGGATGCCCGCCAGGGCGGTCTCGTTGGTCTCTCGACCGGCGTACATGAGCGCGGGATCGCTGCCGGTCAGCTTCGGGACCGCGAAGAAGATGCCGAAGGTGACCACGGAGACCACCAGCAGCGTGGCGGCGACGTTGAACAGCCGCCGTATGAGGTAGACGAGCACTGCAGTCGGCCGCCCGGGGCGGGCGGCTGCCGCCCCTCGTGGGGACGACAGCCGCCGCCTGCGGCCTTCACCTGCCCTTCGGACTAGCGCATGTGCGGTGAAGGCACTTACTTGCGAATTGCTCTGGCCTGCTGATGCCCGGCGGCCGCGGTGGAGCGGCCGCCGGACGGTGGGACGACTACTTGGCGACGCCCAGGACAGCGAGGTCGATGCGGCCCATCGAGTCGTTGAAGTAGACGTTCGTCAGGCGCGGGTTGTGGTAGATGAGCGCCTTGTCGAAGTTGATCGGGAGGTAGAGAGCCTTCTCCATGATCTTCTTGTTGATGTCCGTGTAGAACGGAGCGGCGGCGTCCGGGGTGGCGGCGCTCGCGGCCTTGTCGAACAGGCCGTTGACCTCGGGGTCGTCCAGCATCGTGTAGTTGTTGTTGCCGTTCGGCAGGATGAACGAGCCGTCGACCAGCGGCTGGAGGAAGCCCGAACCGGAGTTGTAGTCGGCGCCCCAGCCCATGACGATGATGCCGTAGTTCTTCTTCTTCACGTTCTCGGGCGAACCGATCGTGGAGGAGGAGAGCTTGCCGTCGTACTGGTCGATCGTGGCCTTGATGCCGACCTTGGCGAGCGAGGCCTGGAGGGACTCGGCGGTCTTGACCTCGGGGGCGCGGTTGTTGCGGACCGCGATCGTGGTCTCGAACCCGTCGGGCTTGCCACAGGCCTTGAGCGCGTCCTTGGCCTTCTGCTCCTGCGGCTTGCCGGCGGTCAGGCCCCACGGGTCGAAGGACTTGTCCGAGCCGGGGATGCCGGGCGGCAGCATGTTCGCGCCGAGGTCACCACTGGTCGGGCCACCGCGGGCGTTCTGCAGCGACTTCGGGTCGGCCGCGTAGATGACGGCCTTGCGGCACTCGATGTTCTCGAACGGCGCGACCGTCTGCGGGAAGGCGAAGTAGCGGATGTAGCCCGTGAAGGGGTTGTCCGCGTTCTTCTTGAGGTTCGCGTCCTTGAGGATCTTGTTCTTCGCGGCCTGCTGGACACCGGTGCCGTCGACGGCGAGGTCGATGTCGCCGGAGAGCAGGCGCTGGTCCATGTCGTCCGGGTTGGTCGTGACCGTGAAGCTGACCTTGTCGGGCAGACCCTTGCGGATCGTGTCCGTCTTCGGGTCCCAGTTCTCGTTGCGGACGAAGGTGGCGCCCTTGCCCGCGGTGAAGCTCTCGACCTTGTAAGGGCCGGTGGAGACGGGCTTGTTGGTGTAGCCCGCGCCCTGGTCCTTCGCCGCCGGGACCGGCGAGGAGGACGGCATCGCCAGCAGGTAGTTGAAGTCCGAGTTGGCGGTGGCCAGGTTGAAGACGATCGTCTTGTCGTCCGGCGTCTGGACCGACTTCAGACCCATCTTGTCCGCGTCGGTGTCCTTGTACGGGCCCGGGTACTTCTGGCCCTGGTCGAGCAGGTCGACCAGGTAGGTCGGGCCGCCGGACAGCACGTCCTGCGCGAAGACGCGCTCGATGCCGTACTTGAAGTCCTTCGAGGTGATCGGCGTGCCGTCCTCGAACTTCACGCCGTCCTTGATCTTGACGGTGTACGTCTTGCCGTCGTTGCTCAGGACCGGCGCGGCCTCGGCGAGGTCCGGGACCAGCTTGGTGCCCGCGGCGCCCGGCTTGCTGTCGTACGCGTAGAGCTGGCGGATGTAGAGGCGCTGCAGGTTCCACACGAAACCGTAGTAGGCGCGCGCCGGGTCGAGGTAGTCGACGTCCTGCGGCGACCAGAGCTTCAGCTCGCCGCCCTTCTTGTCCGAGGCGTTCACCAGGGCCGTGGAGGCACCGCTGTAGCCCTTGTCGTTCGCGCCCTCGGACTTCTTGCCCTCGTCCTTGCCACCGCCGCACGCGGCGGTCATCGACAGGGCGGCGACCACGGCGGTGATCGCGAGTGCCTGCTTTCTGCGGATCACGGTTGTCCAACCTCCATAGGTGGTGAATCGAAGAAGCGGTTCAGCTGCCCTTGGGGTCGAGTGCGTCGCGCAGCCCGTCCCCGAAGAGGTTGAACGCCAGGACGGTGATGAAGATCGTGAGGCCCGGGACCACCATGTACATGGGGTCGTCCTGGTAGATGGGGACGGCGTCGGACAGCATCTTGCCCCAGGAGGCGGTGGGCGGCTTGACGCCGGCACCGAGGAAGCTGAGGGCCGCCTCTGTCAGGATGTTGGTCGGGATGATCAGCGTCGAGTAGACGAGGATCGGCGCGACCAGGTTGGGCAGCAGCTCCTTGATCAGGATGTAGCCGCGGCCCGCCCCGAGGCTGCGCGCGGCCTCGACGTATTCGCGTTCACGCAGGGAGATCGTCTGCCCTCGGACGATGCGGCCGATGTACGGCCAGCCGAAGAAGCCGATGACGACGATCAGCACGCCCATTCGGACGCCCGAACCCTCGAACCCCCAGAGGGAGTTGGGGACCACGGACACGAGGGCGATGGTGAACAGCAACTGCGGGAAGGCCAGCAGCAGGTCCATGGTGCGACTGATGACGCCGTCGACCCAGCCGCCGAGGAATCCGGCGAGCGCGCCGAGCAGGCTGCCGAGGATCACCGAGACGAAGGCCGCCAGGAAGGCGACGACCAGGGAGATGCGGGCGCCGTAGACGATCCGGCTGAACACGTCGCGCCCGTTGGTGGGTTCGACGCCCAGCAGGAAGTCGGAGCTCATGCCGCCGAACGAACCGAGCGGCGTCCCGAAGTCCGGGTCGAGCATGTCTTCGTGGAACTCGTTGGGCGGATGGCCCAGCAGGCTCACGATCAGCGGCGCGAAGACGGCCACCAGGATCAGGAGGATCACGACCACGCCGCCGGTCAGCGCGACCTTGTCGCGCTTGAGCCGCATCCAGGCGATGCGGCCGGGCGAGCGGCCTTCGATGGCCTTGGCAGGGACGTCGGCTACGGACACGGGTGCGGGTGTTTCCGCGTCCGTGTCATGCAGTGGTGCCGTCATCGTGGTGGGGACCCCTCTCGGCCGACGGGTGTGCCGGCCCATGCCCGCCGCTGTGGCGGCGTTGGTGCGGAGTGGCGCTCGGAGTGCGTGGACACGCGGAACGCGTGTTGAGGTGCGGGAAGTGCGGGAAGTGCTGCGAAAGTGCCGTGCGAAACAACAGGTGCAGTCAACGAACCGAACCGCGTCCCGAAGGACTGATCGGCTCTTGGGTGGGGAGTCTTCATCGGGCGCTCGACCAGCCGCCAGACCCGCAGATGAATGGATGCGCAAACGTGATCTGACGTCCCGGTACCCGTTATCCGGACTTCACTCGCGTCTCAGCGGAGCAAGACCGCCTGTTCGGTACGGAACCGGACATGGCGCCCAACTCGCAAGACTCGCATGCCTTTTGACCCCACAAGACCGAAGAAATCAGGACAAGACGAAGGCCGCCCGGGGGCGGTGGCCGGCGGTGGCCCGAGGTGTTCCCCGGGCGCCCGCCCGCCGTCCGGACGGCGGCGACGCGCGGGCCGTCCGCGGGCCCCGGCGGACGAGGACGGCCTGACGGGAGGCCCGGAAGGGCCGATCGGGCCGTCCGCACGAGAACGGGGAGGGGGCATGCGAAAGGCCCCCGCCGGAGTTCCGACGGAGGCCCGGGAGGGGACGCCTCAGTACGAGGGCGCCTGGCCCTCGCGGTCGTAGAAGGGGCGCGTCTGCGAACGCAGCCACATCGCGACCGGGTCGTGCTCGTCGGCCAGCGCGACGGTGCACACGGGAACGCCCTCGGGGACCGCCCCCACCGACTGCCGCATCATCTCCCGGACGGACTCCAGCGCGGGCGCGGAGGCGTCGTACAGGTCGAGGCCGACGGCGAGGTACGCCGATCCGAGCGACGGCTGCACCCAGGCCCTGCGCAGCGACCGCACGGCGGGCGTGCGGTGCGCGTGCTGGGTGAGCAGACCGTAGAACTGCGGGAGCTCCAGGGAGGGCTCCGACAGGCGCAGCGGCCCGGCGGGCATCCGGTCGAGGCCCGTCGCGATCCGGCGGAGGTCGGCCCAGGGCAGTCCGAGGCCGCCGCCCTGGGCGTGCGGGTTGAGCCACAGCCCCCAGCGGTCCGGGTAGAGGGCGCGGGCGATGTCCCGGCCGGTGACCACCTCGTATCCGCGGTTCCAACCGCTGGCGGCCAGTTCCTGCGGGGAGGTCACGCAGGGCGCGTATCCGAGCCCGTCGACCTCCATCCCCCCGTACTGGGCGTCCGGGGAACCCGGCTGCCCCTGCCACAACAACATCCACAGCCGGCCCTCGGCCAGGGCGTGCAGAAGCGACTCGTAGCTCTCATAGCGCCCGGGAGTCACCTGGCGCAGCATGTGCTCGACCTGCCCGGCCGCGGCCGTGCCTGACGCACTCACCCGGTACCCCTCTTCGTCCGCCCGTCGTCCACCCGTCACCCAGGCCGCGCGAGCGGCCAGGAGATGTCATCAGCTTAAGCGGCCCTACGGAAGGTAGAAGGGGCGCACACGCTCACGAATCCACTCCGTGACCGGGTCCTCGACGGCGTCCAGGAGGATCAACTGCACCGGCCAGGGCGCCGGTACCCGGGCCAGCGCCCTGCCGAGCGCCTCCATCGGCGCGTTCCGCGACTCGGGATCCCATCCCACCAGTCGGACACCGATGTACAACTCGGGCGCCCCGCCCTCCACGCTGGCCAGGCAGCGGTGCGCCGAGGCCACCACCCCGGTGGCACGGAACTCCTCGCCCGCCGCCGTGAGGAAGTCCACCGGGTCGTCCTGCCAGTCGGGCTCGAAGAGCCGGACGCGACCGCCGGTCGCCGGGCCGTCGAGCGGGGTCCGGCCCGTGCGGCACAGTTCCGCGACGGCGGCCGGGGGCAGCGGGACGCCGACGGCTCCCTCGGGGTTCACGGCGAGGCCGATCTGCGGCGGCAGGCCGCGGGCGAACTCCACGGCGGGGGCCACGGCGAAGTCCATGCCGGGGCCGACGCAGAACCGGAACTGGGCCTCGGAGCTGTAGACGGGGACGTACACCTGCCCGCCGATCGCCATCGTCGGGAGGGTCAGGTCGGCGGCGTCGGGCGCGCCACCGGCCGGGAGCGGCACCCAGAGCCGGCTGCGGCCGAGGACTTCCAGGATCCGCGCTCCCGCGTCCGTCGCTCCCAGCGCCGCCCCGAGCACCTGCTCCAGCTCGTTGTCGGGCCACCCGCCGCCGTGCATCCACGCCTCCGCTGCCATCGCCACCGTTGCCGTGCCGAGGTTAGTGGGTCGACGGGGATCCCCCTCGCCCGGGCCGGCGCGTCAGGCGCCGGGGATGGGCGCGGCGGCGAAGGTGATGCGGGTGATGCCCGAGGCGGCGGCGCGGTCCAGGAGGACCGCCGACGCGCAGCCGCGCGGGATGCTGCCCGACTCGGCGGCGCGCAGGAGCCGCTCGGCCGCGCCGCGGTGGCGGGAGAAGGCGTACGCCGACACCCGCCGGCCCCGCGCGTCCTGTCCGGCCAGGGCCTCCTGCGGGGTGGTGTCGAGGAGCAGCAGGTGCAGGGACCGGTTCCGGCGTCGGGCGAACCCGGCGAGCAGTCCCCTCACCCAGGTCTGGGTGCCGCAGTCGTGGACCACGACCGAGGCCCCGGAGCGCAGGGCCCGCCACAGGCCCCAGTAGTGCGCGACGCGGACCAGCGGCCGGTAGGCCGCGTAGGGCAACGCGCCGGGCATCCGCCGCTCCCAGCGTTCGCGGGTGTCCTGGGAGTCGATGCCGCCGGTCGCGGCCCGCTTGATCAGGGTGCTCTTGCCGCCGCCCGGCAGGCCGGACACCACGACGATGTCCCCGTCGGCGAAGTCGAGCCCGCGCGGTCCGTGCGCGCCCCCGCCGCGCAGGTCGCGCACGGCGGTGCCCCCGGCCAGGGCGGGTCGCTCCCGGGCGGCCCGCTGCGCCGGCACTCCCGCCACGGTCCCCGTCGTCGTCAGCACTCCGAATCTCCGCACCGCCACAGTGATCGCCTCCCCCGAATCGGGTCGCGAGGACCCTTGCCCAGTGAGTGTAAAGAGACGGTAATACGGCATGCCCGGTTCCGGTGGCCCACCCGGGCCCGGTCACGGTCACGCACGGTCTTTCGAGCCCGCACACCCGCCGCGGGCCGTCGCGTGCAATGATGTGCGCCATCTGGACACCAACTGCATACCGGCCGCTTGAATCCGCGCGGGAGAGTCCCGGCAGGCCGTGAGGCCGTGCCCGGGCGCCGAAGGAGCAAGTCCCTCCCTTGAATCTCTCAGGCCCCGTACCGCGTGGATGAGGCAGATCTGAAAAGCGAGCCGCGCCGCCGTCCCCGACGGCATCGGCGTGTGCTCCACCCAAGGTGCAAGTCGACGACGCGCCCCGTTCGCGCGGGAACTCTCGGCGAACCTCTCAGGTTCCGATGACAGATGGGGAGGATCGTCCTCGTCATGTCATGCCCTGGGACCCGGGAGCCACACCCATGAGCACTGCCCCCCGTCTGACCGCCCTCGACGCGCTGCACCGCTCGCTCGGTGCGACCATGACCGACTTCGCGGGCTGGGACATGCCGCTGCGTTACGCCAGTGAGCGCGACGAGCACAACGCCGTGCGCACCAAGGCCGGCCTCTTCGATCTCTCCCACATGGGCGAGATCACCCTGACCGGCCCCGAGGCCGTGAAGGTCCTCGACTACGCGCTGGTCGGCAACATCTCGACCGTCGGCGTCGGCCGCGCCCGCTACACGCACATCTGTCAGGAGGACGGCGGGATCCTGGACGACCTGATCGTCTACCGCCTGGGCGAGACCGAGTACATGGTCGTCGCCAACGCCTCCAACGCCCAGGTCGTCCTGGACGCGATCACCGAGCGGGCCGCCGGCTTCGACGCCGAGGTCCGTGACGACCGCGACGCCTACGCGCTGATCGCCGTGCAGGGCCCGGAGTCCCCCGGCATCCTGAAGTCGCTGACCGACGCCGACCTGGACGGCCTGAAGTACTACGCCGGCCTGCCGGGCACGGTCGCCGGGGTGCCCGCGCTGATCGCTCGGACGGGCTACACCGGCGAGGACGGCTTCGAGCTGTTCGTCTCCCCGGAGCACGCGGTGGAGCTGTGGCAGGCGCTGACCGGGGCGGGCGCGGGCGTCGGCCTGGTCCCGGCCGGTCTGTCCTGCCGCGACACCCTGCGCCTGGAGGCGGGCATGCCGCTGTACGGGCACGAGCTGACCACCTCCCTCACCCCGTTCGACGCGGGTCTGGGCCGGGTCGTGAAGTTCGAGAAGGAGGTGGACTTCGTCGGCCGCAAGGCGCTGGAGGCCGCCGCCGAGCGCGCCGCCGACAACCCGCCGCGCAAGCTGGTCGGCCTGATCGCCGAGGGTCGCCGCGTCCCGCGCGCCGGGTTCCCGGTCGTCGTGGACGGGCAGGTCGTCGGAGAGGTCACCTCGGGCGCCCCGTCGCCGACGCTGGGCAAGCCGATCGCGATGGCGTACGTGGACGCGGCGCACGCCGCGCCCGGCACCTCCGGTGTCGGCGTGGACATTCGCGGTACGCATGAGCCGTACGAGGTCGTGGCGCTGCCGTTCTACAAGCGGCAGAAGTAGTTCCGCCCCTTCCCAAGCGCGTCGTCGCCGTCCGGAGGTCCGTGCGGCGCCGTCTCGGCATTCAAGACCACCGGTTCACATCCACTCCCCCGCATCCAGGAGAATCAGGCCATGAGCAACCCCCAGCAGCTGCGTTTCAGCAAGGAGCACGAGTGGCTGACGGCCGCCGTGGACGGCGTTTCGACGGTCGGCATCACGGAGTTCGCGGCCAACGCGCTCGGTGACGTCGTCTACGCCCAGCTCCCCGAGGTCGGCGACACGGTGACCGCGGGCGAGACCTGTGGCGAGCTGGAGTCGACCAAGTCGGTCAGCGACCTGTACTCCCCCGTCACCGGTGAGGTCGTCGAGGCCAACCAGGACGTCGTGGACGACCCGTCGCTGGTGAACTCGGCTCCGTTCGAGGGTGGCTGGCTGTTCAAGGTGCGCGTCGCGGAGGAGCCGGGCGACCTGCTCAGCGCCGACGAGTACGCCGCGCTCACCCACTCCGACAACTGACACCTCAGGGGATCTTGATGTCCGCACTGAACACCCCGCTCCACGAGCTCGACCCGGACGTCGCCGCCGCCGTCGACGCCGAGCTCGTACGCCAGCAGTCGACCCTGGAAATGATCGCGTCGGAGAACTTCGCTCCGGTCGCCGTCATGGAGGCCCAGGGCTCGGTCCTGACCAACAAGTACGCCGAGGGCTACCCCGGCCGCCGCTACTACGGCGGCTGCGAGCACGTCGACGTGGTCGAGCAGATCGCGATCGACCGCATCAAGGCGCTGTTCGGCGCCGAGGCCGCGAACGTGCAGCCGCACTCCGGTGCGCAGGCGAACGCCGCCGCCATGTTCGCGCTGCTCAAGCCGGGCGACACGATCATGGGCCTGAACCTCGCCCACGGTGGTCACCTGACCCACGGCATGAAGATCAACTTCTCCGGCAAGCTCTACAACGTGGTCCCGTACCACGTGGACGCTTCGGGCGAGGTCGACATGGCCGAGGTCGAGCGCCTCGCCAAGGAGTCCAAGCCGCAGCTGATCGTCGCGGGCTGGTCCGCCTACCCGCGTCAGTTGGACTTCGCCGCCTTCCGCCGCATCGCGGACGAGGTCGGCGCGTACCTGATGGTCGACATGGCGCACTTCGCCGGCCTGGTCGCCGCGGGTCTGCACCCGAACCCGGTGCCCCACGCCCACGTCGTGACCACCACCACGCACAAGACCCTCGGCGGTCCGCGCGGCGGTGTCATCCTGTCGACGCAGGAACTGGCCAAGAAGATCAACTCCGCGGTCTTCCCCGGCCAGCAGGGTGGTCCGCTGGAGCACGTGATCGCGGCCAAGGCGGTCTCGTTCAAGGTCGCCGCCTCGCCCGAGTTCAAGGAGCGCCAGGAGCGCACCCTGGAGGGCGCGAAGATCCTCGCCGCCCGTCTGGTCCAGGACGACGTCAAGGCCGTGGGCGTGGACGTCCTCACCGGCGGCACCGACGTGCACCTGGTCCTGGTGGACCTGCGCGACTCGGAGCTGGACGGTCAGCAGGCCGAGGACCGCCTCCACGAGGTCGGCATCACGGTCAACCGGAACGCCATCCCGAACGACCCGCGGCCGCCGATGGTCACCTCGGGTCTGCGGATCGGCACGCCGGCCCTCGCCACCCGCGGTTTCGACGCGGAGGCCTTCACCGAGGTCGCCGAGATCATCGCGGAGGCGCTGAAGGCGCCCTCTCCCTTCGCGGAGGCCGACGCCGAGGCCCTCAAGGCGCGCGTCTCGGCGCTCGCCGCGAAGTTCCCGCTGTACCCCACGCTCTGACGGGGTCTGCAACCCCACGGGTCGGGCCCGGTGGCTGTTTCCGCAGGCACCGGGCCCTTCTCATGACCGCGGACCCGGCCGGCCGCGGCCGGTGTCCGACCCCGTCCGACCCGTCCGTCGAGGAAGGGACCGGGGAAGGTCGAAAGCGGCGGCGCCCCCTCGCCCGGGACGGCCACGAGCGCACCGCACCGCCGGCAGGCATGGCCTTGCTCACGTCCGTCCGGCCCGTCGCCCGGGCGCCGGGGTCCGCCACGCGCGTCCGCTCGGCCGGGACCCGGCCCCTGACCGGCCCGGGGGCGGGAACGTCGCGGCGGAGCGCGAACCGAGCCGCACCCGACCGTCACCCGCGCGCCCCGTCCGCCCGCCGGCTTGTTCACGTCCTCGCGTTAAGCTCGGCTGCCGGACAAAATCCGACCAATCCGCCTCTCCTGCCCCCTCCCACCCCACGAGCAGACAAGGGAGTCCGTCACCGTGGCCATCTCCGTCTTCGATCTCTTCTCCATCGGCATCGGTCCCTCCTCCTCCCACACGGTCGGCCCGATGCGGGCGGCGCGCATGTTCGTGACCCGCCTGAAGAAGGACGGTGTCCTCGCCCAGACCGCGTCCGTCCGCGCGGAACTCTTCGGCTCCCTCGGCGCCACCGGCCACGGCCACGGCACGCCCAAGGCCGTCCTGCTGGGACTGGAGGGGCACTCCCCGCGCACGGTGAACGTCGAGACGGCGGACGCCGAGGTGGAGCGCATCCGCCAGAGCGGCCGGCTGCGGCTGCTCGGCGCCGAGATAGGCGAGGCGCACGAGATCGCCTTCGACGAGCCGAACCAGCTGATCCTGCACCGTCGGCGCTCGCTGCCGTACCACGCGAACGGGATGACGCTCTTCGCGTACGACGCCTCCGGCACCCCGCTGCTGGAGAAGACGTACTACTCGGTGGGCGGCGGCTTCGTGGTGGACGAGGACGCGGTCGGCGAGGACCGGATCAAGCTCGACGACACGGTGCTGAAGTACTCTTTCCGCTCCGGTGACGAGATGCTGCGGTTGGCGAACGAGAACGGCCTGTCGATCTCCTCCCTGATGCTGGAGAACGAGAAGGCCTGGCGCACCGAGGAGGAGATCCGCGCGGGCCTCCTGGAGATCTGGCGGGTCATGCAGGCCTGCGTCTCGCGCGGCATGTCCCGCGAGGGCATCCTGCCGGGCGGTCTGCGCGTCAAGCGCCGCGCCGCCGGCACCGCCCGTCAGTTGCGCGCCGAGGGCGACCCGCAGGCGCACGCCATGGAGTGGGCGACGCTGTACGCGATGGCCGTCAACGAGGAGAACGCGGCGGGCGGCCGGGTCGTCACCGCCCCCACCAACGGCGCCGCGGGCATCATCCCGGCGGTCCTGCACTACTACATGAACTTCGTGCCGGGGGCCGACGAGGACGGCGTGGTCCGCTTCCTCCTCGCGGCGGGCGCGATCGGCATGCTCTTCAAGGAGAACGCCTCGATCTCCGGCGCCGAGGTCGGCTGCCAGGGCGAGGTCGGCTCGGCCTGCTCCATGGCGGCCGGCGCCCTCGCCGAGGTCCTGGGCGGCACTCCCGAGCAGGTGGAGAACGCCGCCGAGATCGGCATGGAGCACAACCTCGGCCTCACCTGTGACCCGGTCGGCGGGCTGGTGCAGATCCCGTGCATCGAGCGCAACGGCATGGCGGCCGTCAAGGCGGTCACCGCCGCCAAGATGGCGATGCGCGGCGACGGCACCCACAAGGTCTCCCTCGACAAGGTCATCAAGACCATGAAGGAGACCGGCGCCGACATGAAGGTGAAGTACAAGGAGACCGCTCGCGGCGGTCTCGCGGTCAACGTCATCGAGTGCTGAGGCCGTAGGCCCTGACCAGCGCATTTCTGTCTTTCGGCGCTGTCAGGGCCTTCCCTGCTTGCACGGCGGAAATCCCTGGCATCCCCCTGGGACAGACGTGAAAGTCCCTGAAAAGTCCCTGGTGGATTCCCCGCTGATGGGCGTGTGACCTGGGGGTTCGCGGCACCCGCGCAGCGATGTGTGTCCCTCGGGCGCCACAGATCAAAGAACCACCCCACCCAATAATAAGAATCTTGTTAAACTCGGCCCCATGCCTACCTCCCCGTTGCCCGGCGAAGGACCCGTCCGGCCCGTATCGGTCTCGCTCCACGAAGGCACCATCGCTGCCCTCAAGGCGCGTACGGGCAAACGAGGCATGTCCGCCTATGTCGAGTCCCTCATCCAGCGCCAACTGGAACGGGACCGACTGCGCGAACTCATCGAGGATGCGGAAGCCGAGCATGGCCCGGTCGACCAGTCGGCCGTCGACGCCAAACGCGCGATCCTCCGCGGCGAGACGGCCGGCTCGGCGGACGCCGCGTGAGCGGCACGCTCGTCCTGGACTGCGAAGGCCTGTCAAAGCTGGTACGACGCACACCTGAGATCACCGAGTGGCTGACGGCAGCCGAAGCCGAAGACATCCGCGTCGTCACCAGCTCCGTCACCCTCGTCGAAGCACGTGACCCCAAGGCCGGCCAGGCACGCTTCGACTACGCCGTCTCCCGCGTGAACATCATCCCGCCCAACGAAGCCATCGCCCGCCACGCGAGCAAGCTCCTGGCCGCAGCCGGACTGCACGGCCACAAGTACGCCCTTGACGCCATCGTGGCCGCCACCGCGCTCACCTCCCCGGCCCCAGTGACCGTCCTGACATCGGACCCCGAAGACCTCCTGATGCTCTGCGGTCCCAGCGTCCGCATCGTCAAGGTCTGACCTCGAGGCCTCGCCTCGACCCACCCCTTGCACGGATCGGGGCGCTGTGCGGAAAGCCTCGGGCGGTAGCCCTCTTCGGCCGGCCAGGCACTGGCTCGAGACCGCTCGCGGCGGTCTCGCGGTCAACGTCATCGAATGCTGACCTGAGCGTCCGCCGCCCGCCGCGCGCGCGGCGGGCCCGTCGAGCCCGTCCTCCCCGGAGGGCGGGCTTCCGCGCGTCCGGAGGGGGCGGGGGAAGCCCGGCGCCCGCGCAAGACGGGCCGAGCGGCCCGTCCGGGTCGGGACCTTGGACCCGCGGATGCGGGGAGTGCGTGGGGTTAGCTTGCCGGAGGGGCAGGAAACTCCCCCGCCGACAGAGAGGCGCACCCCGCCATGACGATCACGGAGCACCGCGTCCTCCCCCTCCGCCTGGAGGCCGCGCCCACCCTCATCCCGGTGCGGGGGACGTTCGTGTACCGCACCGACCGGCCCTACGAGATCGCGCTCGACTTCGAGGGGGCCGGGGTGCACATCGCTCGCTGGGTGTTCTCCCGCGATCTGCTGCTCGACGGGCAGACCCACGCCACGGGCGAGGGCGACATACAGGTGTGGCCGCGCTGGAAGGCCACCGAACCGCGGATCTTCCTGGCGTTCAGCAACGGCGAGCAGGGGTGTGTGGTGTCCGTCCGGGCGAAGGACGTACGGGCCCTGTGCCGCCGGCTCGTGGAGCTGGTGCCGCGCGGGCAGGAACGACGCCACTACGACCTGGACGCGGAGCTGAGCGCGCTGCTGCCCGGCTGACGGCGCGGCTCGCGGCCACGCCGCGCGGCCCCTCGCGGCTCGTGCCCGATCCGGTGCAACCATGGGCGCCCCGGGAGTGTCTTCAGTGGTGACACCGCTGTCCCCGTCTCTGAAGAATCGGGGGGACGTCATGCGTCCGCCACGTCGCCGTCAGGTCACCGCACTCGTCACGGGCACGCTGCTCGCCGCCGGAATCGGCCTCGCCGCACCGGCCTCGGCCGCCACCCGCACCCTGTCCACCACGCTGGTCACCAATGCCCGTTTCGGCGGTCACTGCACCTTCGACCGGCTCGTCGTCGACCTCCGGGGATCCGCTCCCCCGGTCACCGTCACACCCGTTTCCCGACTGGTCTACGACGGGTCCGGCAAGCCCGTGCCGCTGCCCGGGAAGTTCTTCCTGGAGATCCGGCTGCATCCGGCGGCCGGGCACACCGACGCCGGCCAGAACGTCTACCAGGGGCCCCGCCTGCAGAAGATCAACCTGAGCAGGCTCAAGGGCGTGGCCTACACGGGCGACTACGAGGGGTACGTGACCTTCGGCGCCGCCTTCGACACCAAGCCCACCTACAAGACCAGCGTGCTGCACGCGCCGGAGCGGCTCGTCGTCGACTTCCCGCACCCGGCGACCTGCTGAACCCCGACACCCGGATCGATCGGTCGAGGGGCCCGGGGCGTGCGCCGCCCCGGGCCCCTCGCGTCCGCCTGCCTAGTGCTGTGACCGGAATGGTTTGCCGGGTCGCGGTGTCCGGTGCGGTGCATCGCAAGGCGGAGGACCGCCTCTCGTACTGGACGTACCTGAGCGGTCCGACAACGCGGCGAGGTGCCGTGCCGGGCGCCGTGACACGGTGAACCTTTCCGGTCACAGCACTAGCGGTGCTCTGGATTGGGGAAGTCGAAGCGACAGCCGGCGTCCCACTCCGAGCGTTGGTTCCCGTGTGCGGGGATGCCGCCGGCCCGCTTGAGCAGGGCGGCCAGGTGCATCAGGTTCCAGGTCATGAACGTGGTGTTCCGGTTGGTGAAGTCGTTCTCCGGGCCGCCCGAACCCGGGTCGAGGTACGAGGGTCCGGGCCCGGCCTCGCCGATCCAGCCCGCGTCGGCCTGTGGCGGGATCGCGTAGCCGAGGTGCTGGAGGCTGTAGAGGACGTTCATGGCGCAGTGTTTGACGCCGTCCTCGTTGCCGGTGATCAGCGCGCCGCCGACCCTGCCGTAGTAGGCGTACTGGCCCCGGTCGTTCAGGATCGAGGAGCAGGCGTAGAGCCGCTCGATGACCCGCTTCATCACGGAGCTGTTGTCGCCGAGCCAGATCGGCCCGCACAGCACGAGGACGTCGGCGTCCATGATCTGGCTGTAGAGGACGGGCCACTGGTCGCTCTCCCAGCCGTGCTCGGTCATGTCGGGCCAGACACCGGTGGCGATGTCGTGGTCGACCGCCCGGATCAGTGAGGTCCGGGCGCCGGCCGCCTCCATCACCGCACGGCTCCTGGAGATCAGCCCCTCGGTGTTGCTGGTCTCCGGCGAGCGCTTGAGCGTGCAGTTGACGTAGACGGCGCTGAGGTCTGAGTAGTCGTGTTCGTCGGCCACTCCCCCACCCTGCGCGGGCCGGGACGGGTGCGCCAGCGGGCCGCGCCCGTCCGGGGGGCCGCCCGGATCGGCCCTGGTCGGAGCGGGTGGGCGGGGGCCTCGGGGGTGGGGCCGGGTTGTTACGGGTCCGCGCGGCCGACTAGGGTCAGCGGGCCTTGGTGTTCGGGAAACCGGTGGAAAACCGGTGCGGCCCTCGCCACTGTGATCGGGAAGTCCGGCTCCACTCCCCTGCGGGAAGCCACTGGGCCCGCGCGGGAGACCGCACGGCCCCGGGAAGGCGGAGTCAGGGCATCAGTACCCGTGAGCCAGGAGACCGGCCAGGGCACGTCGTCCATCCACGAGGTGCTGGAGAGGTCTCCTTACTCATGCATATAGCCGAGGGGTTTCTGCCCCCCTTGCACGCGGTCGCCTGGGGCGCCGCGTCCGCTCCCTTTGTCGTGCACGGTGTGCGCGCCCTCACCCGCGAGGTGAAGGCCAACCCCGAGAGCACGCTGCTGCTCGGCGCGTCCGGTGCGTTCACCTTCGTACTGTCCGCCCTGAAGATCCCTTCGGTGACGGGCAGTTGTTCCCACCCCACCGGCACCGGGCTCGGGGCGATCCTGTTCCGCCCGCCGATCATGGCGGTGCTCGGCACGATCACCCTGCTCTTCCAGGCGCTGCTGCTGGCGCACGGCGGCCTGACCACGCTCGGCGCGAACGTCTTCTCCATGGCCATCGCCGGGCCCTGGGCGGGCTACGGGGTCTACCGGCTGCTCAAGAGGTTCGATCTGCCGCTGATGGTGACCGTCTTCTTCGGCGCGTTCTTCGCCGACCTCGTCACCTACTGCGTGACCAGTGTCCAGTTGGCGCTGGCCTTCCCCGACCCGGGCACCGGCTTCCTCGGGGCGCTCGCCAAGTTCGGCGGCATCTTCGCCGTCACCCAGATCCCGCTGGCCGTCAGCGAGGGCCTGCTGACCGTCCTCGTCATGCGGCTGCTGATGCAGTCGAGCAAGTCGGACCTGGTCCGGCTGGGCGTCGCGAGGCTGACGGCCCGTACCGGGACCAAGCAGGAGGAGGCGGCGGTCCGATGACCAGGAACGCGAAGATCAACACGGTGCTGCTGCTCCTGGTGGCGGCGCTGGCCGTGCTCCCGCTCGCGCTGGGTCTGGGCGAGGGCAAGGAGGAGCCGTTCGCGGGCGCCGACGCGCAGGCGGAGGCGGCCATCACCGAGCTGAAGCCGGACTACGAGCCGTGGTTCTCGCCGCTGTACGAGCCCCCGTCCGGGGAGATCGAGTCGGCCCTGTTCGCCCTTCAGGCGGCGCTGGGCGCGGGCGTGCTCGCGTACTACTTCGGCGTCCGCAAGGGTCGGCGTCAGGGCCTCGCCCAAGCGGGCGCGACCGGTGGCCCGGCCGGCCCCGCGGAGTCGTAGGCGGTGCTGCCGATCGACGTGGCGGCGCACGGCAGTCGCTGGCGCCGCCGCCATCCGCTGGAGAAGGCCCTGTTGGGGCTCGGGCTGACGGTCACGGCCGTGGCCCTGCCGCCCTGGCCCGGGGGCCCGCTCGTCGCGGCGGCCACCCTGGTGGTGCTGCTCGGGCCCGCCGGGGTGGCCGGGCGCCAACTGTGGCGGGCCTTCCGGATCCCGCTCGGTTTCTGCTTCACCGGGGCGCTTCCGCTGCTGTTCGCGGTGGGCGGTCCGGCGGGGCTGGTGTCGTGGGCCCCCGACGGGCCCCGGCACGCGGCCGAGCTGCTGTTGCGCACCTCCGCGGCCTCCCTCGGGGTGCTGCTGTTCGCCTTCACCACCCCGGTGTCGGACGTGCTGCCCCGGCTCGTGCGGGCCGGGGTGCCGGCGCCGGTGGTGGACGTGGCCCTGGTCATGTACCGGATCGGCTTCCTGCTGCTGGACTCGATGGCCCAGGTCCGCCGCGCCCAGGCGGCCCGGCTCGGACACACGGGCCGGGCGGCGGTGTGGCGTTCGCTGGCCGGGCTGGCGGCGACCTCGTTCGTACGGGCCTTCGACCGCGCCGCGCGGCTCCAGGAGGGGCTGGCGGGGCGTGGTTACGACGGCGCCCTGCGGGTGCTGGTGCCGCCGGCCACGCTGTCGTGGCGGTTCCTGGCCGCGTCCGGGGCGCTGCTGGCGGCCCTGATCACCGTGACTCTCACCCTGAAGGGGCTGTACCTGTGAACCCGTTGGTGGAACTGGCCGGCGCGGGCTACGCGTACGAGGACGGGCCCGCGGTCCTCTCCGGCGTGGACTTCGGCATCGTCGAGGGCCGGGCGCTGGTCCTGCTGGGCCGCAACGGCAGCGGCAAGACCACCCTGATGCGGCTGCTCAGCGGGGGGCTGCGGCCGGGTTCGGGCACGTTGCGGCTCGACGGCGCGGCGGTGACGCACGACCGGGCCGGGCTGACCCGGCTGCGGCGGGCGGTGCAGTTGGTCGTCCAGGACCCGGACGACCAGTTGTTCGCCGCCTCGGTGGAGCAGGACGTCTCCTTCGGCCCGATGAACATGGGTCTGGAGCCCGGCGAGGTGCGGGGCCGGGTGGACTCGGCGCTCGCCGCCCTGGACATCACGGCGCTGCGGGACCGGCCGACGCACCTGCTCTCGTACGGGCAGCGCAAGCGCGCGGCCATCGCGGGCGCGGTGGCGATGGCCCCGCGCGTGCTGATCCTGGACGAACCGACGGCCGGGCTGGACCCGGACGGGCAGGAGCGGCTGTTGGACGTCCTGGCGGGGCTGCGCGCGGCCGGGACCACGGTGGTGATGGCCACGCACGACGTCGATCTGGCGGTTCGCTGGGCCGACGAGGCGGCGGTCCTCACCCCGACGGGAGTCCGCGTGGGTCCGGCGGGGGAACTCCTCTCGGACCCCGCGTTGTTGGCCTCGGCCGGGCTGCGTCAGGCCTGGTCCCCGGCGGTCACGGCCCTCCTGCGCGCCCACGGCCTGCTGGCTCCGGACGTTCCCGGCCCGAGGACCCCGGAGGCCCTGGCCGCCCTGCGGTGACGGCACGGGCGCCGCGACCGCGCCGGCGCGGCGACCGGCGGCGCCGGGATCGCGTCGGCGGGATCGCGGCGTCGGGATCGACCCCGAACCTAGGATGGCCGCATGTCGCTGCCGCACGCCATCCTCACCGCCCTGCTGGAGAAGCCTTCGTCGGGGCTGGAGCTGACCCGGCGGTTCGACAGGTCGATCGGATACTTCTGGTCCGCCACGCACCAGCAGATCTACCGGGAGCTGGGCCGGCTGGAGGAGGCCGGGTTGATCAGGGCGTTGCCCGGCGAGGTTCCGGTGCGCGGGCAGCGCAAGGAGTACGAGGTGTTGCCCGCCGGCAGTGCGGAACTGGCCCGGTGGGTCGGCGAGAGCCAGGACCCGAAGGCCATCCGGGACCCCCTGCTGCTGCGGGTGCGGGCGGCGGGCGTGGTGGGGGCGCGGGGGCTCGGGGCGGAACTGCGCCGGCACGTGGAGCTGCACCGGGGGCAGTTGGCGGAGTACGAGGCCATCGAGGCGCGGGACTTCCCGCCGGAACGGGACTCCGACGAGGACCGGCTGCGCCGGCTGGTGCTGCGCGGCGGGATCGGTCTGGAGACGTTCTGGCTGCGTTGGCTGGAGGAGGCCCTGACCGAGGTCGAGGACATGGCTCCCCCGCAGGGCGGACCAGGGGCGCCCGAGGAGCCCGGGGGCACGACCTGACCGCCTCCGTCCCGGCAGGGGGACGGAGGCGGCCCGGACGGGGACTACTTGTTCAGGGCGGCCCAGAACTCGTCGAAGCTCAGCAGGCCGTCGCCGTTGCTGTCCTTGGCTGCGACCACGGCGTCCGCGACCGCGCCGGTGACGAACGCGTCACCCATGGCCTTCATGGCCGCGCTGTACTCGTCGGCCGTGACGAAGCCGTCGCCGTCCGCGTCGAACTTACGGAACGTCGCCCGCGCGCTCTCGATGTCCGCCACTGGGTCCACCCCTTCTTGGTGCTTGTTGACGGCTCAGGGTAGCGCCCGCCCGGGTGGGCGCCGCCCCCGGGTCCCGTTCGGCCGGCAGAAAGAAAGCCAATTACCGCCCGGTAAGGCGGAATCAATAATTCCGGCCAATAATTCCGGCCCACACTTGTCACGCTCCGGCATCGCGGCATAACGTACCGACATTGCCGCCACACCAGGAGCGCAGGGCTCCCAGGGACAAGCGGCAACAAGGGCGATCACACAGGTGACGATCACAGCTGACGCATCATTCGAAGTTCTGCCCTTCACCCGCACCTGCCGCCATATCTGGGAAGACGGCGACCATGTGCTCATCGGAGTGAGTCCCGGAAACAGCTACTTCAGCTCCGAGCGCATCGGCGACCTCGCCCGGTGGGCCACGACCCGCTTCGCCCAAGTCGACTTCGTCTACGCGGACCTCCACGTCGACCGGATGTTCGCCGCCTTCGGACACTCCCCGGAGCACGCGGGGAAGCGGGCGACGAAGGAGATCAAGGCGGTCCGGCGACGCATACTCAAAGGCGTGGAGGAATCAGGACCTCCAGTCGCCGAGATTCGCGTGCGGGCACTTTCCGAGTTCCAATCGAACCCCGTCTACCAACTCTTGCACCGGCGCGTGCTCCATTTCCTGGAGACCGACGACGAATTCCGAAAGGGCTGCGAGGAAATGGCCCTTCACTTTGTCGGCTCGAAGTTGCCGGAAGGTGAATCGATCACCGACGCACAGTTGCGGGTCTGTTTCGACTACATGGCAGCCGAACTGCCGTTCTTCGTGGACACCCCGAGCATTCTCGACGTCCCGTCCTCGGTGGCGGCCTACCACGTCAGGATGCCCCTGACCGATGTCCTCTTCGCACGGGGCGGGGGCCTGCGCGCCACCCGCAACCAGGCGTACGCCGTCGTGCGCCCCGAGGCCGCGGCGGCCTCGATCCACGCGCCGGCCGGGACGCCGGACACCACCTCGAACCACGTACCGACCGGAGGGACCGTCGATGACCGTCGAGCAGCTTGAGGGTCGTGAGACCGCGGGCGCGGGGGACGCCCTCCTCGACTTCCCGCTCTCACGGCGCGGTGACGTGCTCCCGCGGGAGTGCGCCTGGCTGCGCGAGAAGGCCCCGGTCGCCAGGGTCCGCACCCTCACCGGGGACCCGGCCTGGCTGGTGAGCGGTTACGCGTTGGCCAAGCGGGTGCTGGAGGACGAGCGCTTCAGCCTCAAGGACACGGCGAACGCCGGTGTCCCCCGCCAGTACGCGCTGACGATCCCGCCCGAGGTCGTGAACACCATGGGCAACATCAACGGCGCCGGGCTGCGCGACGCGGTGATGAAGGCGCTCAACCCGCGCCGGGAAGGACTCCGGGGTCGGCTGCGCGCCACGGCCGAGGAGCTCGTCGACCGGATGGTGGCCGAGGGCGGACCGGCGGACTTCCGGGCGGGGTTCGCCGACCCGTTCTCGGCGGCACTGCACTGCCGGGTGCTGGGCGTGCCCTTCGAGGACTGGCGCCGGCTGATGTCGGGCTTGGACGTGGCGTTCATGACGGCGCGGGAGCCCTTCGCGGACTCGGCGCTCAACTGGTACAAGGACGTCGACTACTTCGTCGAGCACCTGGACGCGCAGCTCGCCCTGCCCGCCGAGGAGCGAACGGGGCTCCTCGGCAGTTTCGCGGGGTTGAAGGAGACCGACCCCGGGTCGGCGCACCTGACCGACGACATGTTCGCGACGGTCGCCGTCTCGCTCTTCGGGGCGGGCGCGGTGTCCACGTCCGCGTTCCTGGTGCTCGCGGTCCTCGCGCTGCTCCAGAAGCCGGAGCTCATCGGGTACCTGCGCGCGCACCCCGAGCGAATGGGCAAGGCGGTGGACGAACTCCTGCGCTGGAACCTGTCCGTGGGTGACGGCCTGCCTCGGATCGCCCTGGAGGACGTGCGGGTCGGTGACGTGCTGGTCAAGAGGGGCGAGCTGGTCCTGGTCCTCTTGGAGGGGGCCAACTTCGACCCGCAGGCTTTCGAGGACCCGGACGTGTTGGACCTGGAGCGCGAGAGCCCCCGGCCCCACCTGGCGTTCGGCGCCGGCCGGCACTTCTGCCCGGCCTCCGCCCTGGGTCGGGCCCACGCCGAGATCGCGTTGGAGGTGCTGGTCGACCGGTTGCCCGAACTGCGCCTCGCGGTCCCGGCCGAGAACCTCGTCTGGCGCACGGGCTTCATCAAGCGCCTGCCGGAACGGCTTCCCGTCGCCTGGTAGGCCCCGGTCGGGTCCTGCCCGGCCGGGTGGACGGCGGTGTCCCGGGAGCCCTGCGAGCTCCCGGGGCGCCGTCGTCCCGTACGCCGGCCGACAGGGCCTGGGCCGCCTCTTTCGGATCTTGCCGGTCAGGCCCGCGTCGTCCGGTGCCGTGCATCGCAAGGCGGAGAGGCTCCCGAGTACCGGACGTCCTCGGGTGCCTCGACAACGCGGCGAGGCGCGGTGCCGGGCGGCGCGGGTCAGGCAAGATCCGAAAGAGACGGCCTAGCGGAAGATCCCCGTGTGGCCGAGCGAGTAGCGGCCGGGCTGGGGGTAGACGGCGAGGCCGTGCGGGCCGCCGCCGACCGGGATCCGGGCCAGTTCCTTGCCGCTGGTGGTGTCGATGGCGTAGACCTCGGAGTTGTAGCGGCCCGACAACCACAGCACCTTGCCGTCGGCGGAGACCCCGCCCATGTCGGGGCTGCCGCCGTCCGGAAGTTCCCACTTCTTCGTCAGCTTGTTCTGCGGGAAGTCGAAGACGGAGATGGTGCCCTCGCCTCGGTTGGAGACGTACATCTCCTTGGAGTCGCGGCTGACGTACAGGCCGTGGCATCCCTTTCCGGTGGGCAGCAGCTTGGGGACGTCGAACTTGTCCCCGCTGAGCACCCACATGCCGTGCGCCATCATGTCCGCGACGTAGAAGGTCTTCCCGTCCGGGGAGATCTTCACGTCCTGCGGCATCGCGCCCTCGAACGGCAGCTTCTGCTGGCCGACGACCTCCATCCTCTCGGTGTCCACCTTGAGGAGTTCGCCGGAGAACTCGCAGCTCACGATGAAGTACCGGCCGTCGGCCGAGAAGTCCGCGTGGTTGACGCCGAAGCAGGTCACGGGCACCGTCTTCACCCGGTTCATGGTGTGCGGGTCGCGGAAGACCAGTTCACGGTCCATCGACGCCATCACGATCGCGTACTTCCCGTTGGGCGTGAAGTAGAGGTTGTACGGGTCGTGCACCTCGACCGGTTCGCCGGCCTCGCCGGTGGCCGGGTTGATGGGGGTGAGCGTGTGGCCCCGGTTGTTGTTGACCCACAGGGTCTTCATATCCCAGGAGGGCACCACGTGTTGGGGTTGGGCGCCGACGGGGATGGTGTCGATGACCTTGTACGTCGCCGGGTCGATGACGGACACCGTGTTGGAGTTGGTGTTCGGCACGTAGACCCGGGACGGGAAGTCCTTGACCACCGGGGAGAGCCGGTTCGGGCGGTCCGCCGCGTACACGTCCTTCGGATCGAGCACCGGTGGCATGCCCTGCAGTCCGGGCGGCGCCGCCGGCACGGCCTTGACCGGCCGGGCGGGCCCTTCGGAGCCGAGCGCCTCGGTCGCGCCCCCTCCGCCGGAACCGCAGCCGGCCAGGGCAGCGAGAACCAGTCCGGCGAGCAGCGCGGTGGCCTTCCGGGGAAGGCGGTTCGTGGTCATGGGGTCAGCAGCTCCGTGGTGGTCACCGCGCGCAGCTTGCGGCGCGCGAGTTCTTCGAGGAGGGGCGGCATCGCGTCGACCGTGTCCGCGTAGCCGAAGTGCAGGCTCACCACCGATCCGCCGTGGATCGTCCCGGTGACGTTGCGGATGACGGCCGCGGCGCCGGGCGAGGTGAAGTCGAGGGAGTCCACGTCGTACGACAGGACGTGCGGGTAGCCCGCCCGCCCGGCGAGGGTCCGGACGAGCGGGCTCGCGTACTGGGTCTGCGAGGGGCGGAACCAGGTGCCGATCGAGCCGGTGAGGCGTTTGAGGCGCTGGGCGCAACCGACGATCTCGGCGTGGGCGTCGGCTTCGGACATGTCGTTGATCGCGAGGTGGCGTTGGGTGTGGTTGCCGAGTTCGTGGCCGCCGTCGAGGATCCGGCGGGCCATGTCCGGGTGCTCGTCGAGCCAGGCGCCGATCGCCAGTACGGTGACGCGCGCCCCGCCCTTCTCGGCCTCGGCGAGCACGGCGCGTGCGACGGCCGGGTCTCCGTTGCCGTGGAAGGTGAGGGCGACCCGGGGGCGGTCGCGGGGGCCGTGGGCGATCTCGACGGGCATGCCGGCGAACCGGCGGGGTGCCGGCGCTACCGCGGCGGCGGGGGCCTTGGCGGGCACGGTGGCGGAGGCGGCGGCCTTGTCGGGGGCGGTCGCGCGGGTCGGGGACGCGGTCCCGCAGGCGGTGGCGAGGGCGCCGACGGCGCCCGCCACACCGGCGCGAAGGGCGGATCGACGGTCCGGATAGCAGAGCACTTGCCCATTTAAGGGGTGGATGACCGTGATGGTAATGATTGACCCAATTCGCGACGTCGGCCATCAGGACGCCATCCGGGGTTCCGTCCGCTATGTGATCAAGGATTCACTCAGAGCGGTCGATGCTTGTTCGTTGATTACGAGGTGAGTGGCTCACCTCACCTAAGATTTAGGTGGAAACTCTTAGGATATGCACACTTATGCCCGTGTTGGGACTTTTGGCATTCGGTCGCTCGTCTGCCATAGTCGGAACCACGACTTCCCTTTGACCCGAGCGAAGTCCCGCCGAGGATCACACCCCCTTCGATCCTCGGCGCACCCATGAAGCCCCCGCAGCGCCACATCACGGCGACAGGGGGTTTCTGGCGTTCCGGGCCGAAGTGTGGGGAAAGCGGGTCCTAGCGGTCGGCCACCCGCATCTCGAACCAGGTGATCTTGCCGCGGGGCAGCAGATCGGCGCCCCAGCGGTCGGACAGCTTGTCGACGAGGAAGAGCCCTCGCCCCGTGGTGTCCATCTCGTGGACCGGCATCAGACAGGGCAGTCCGCGCGAGGGGTCACGCACCTCGATCCGGATCCACCCGCGGCGACGCAACATCCGTAAGCCGAAGGAGCGGGCCCCGGTGTGGCGCACGGCGTTGCCGACGAGTTCGGAGACCAGCAGGACCGCGTGTTCGGCGATCTGCGGCGAGAGACCCCAGTAGCGGATCACCACCGACTGCGTGAGCCGGCGAGCGGTTCTCGCGGACTCGGGCATGGACGGCAACGTCACCTCCGCCTCCGCCGGATTTTCGAACAACTCCGGTGTCTTGAGGCCCTGTTCATCCTCAAGAGCCACCGTGAGCCGTACGGCGGAAGCGCTGCTGCGCTGCCGCGGCTGTTCCACACCCTCCAGGCCCGCCATGAACCCATCATGGACGGCACGACCGCCGCTCCGGGCCGTTCCGCGGGAAAACACCCCCCGGAATGATTGATTCCGAAGGGGTGTCCCGGCATATGCGACGGGCAAGGGAGGGGCCTCGACACCGAGGTGACCTGCGATGACGCAGCGCCCGGAGCCGATCACCCTCGGTGGGCCATGAGGTCCCCTTAAGCCTGTCTTAAGGCCTGGCTAATCCACTCACAGGGAGGACTCCCCGAAGGCTCCCTCGTGGACTTCCCTTGCGGCTAGAGAAACTTGGCCTTCCCGGGGCCCTCCTCCACGAAGCTGCGCATGCCGCGCTCGCGGTCCTCGGTGGCGAAGAGGCCCGCGAACCAGTTGCGTTCGATGGTCAGCCCGGTGTCGATGTCCGCCTCCAGGCCGGCGTCGACGCACTCCTTGGCGGCCCGCAGGGCGAGCGCGGGGCCCTGCGCCAACTTCGCGGCCCAGGCGTGCGCCTGCTCGTACACCTCGGCGGCCGGCACGATCCGGTCGACCAGACCGAGGGTGAGCGCCTCCTCGGCCCTGACCATCCGGCCGGTGAAGATGAGGTCCTTGGCCTTGGACGGGCCGATCAGACGGGACAGTCGCTGGGTGCCGCCCGCGCCCGGGATCAGGCCCAGCAGGATCTCGGGCTGCCCGAGCTTCGCGTTGTCGGCGGCGATCCGGTAGTCGGCGCAGAGCGCGAGCTCACAACCGCCGCCCAGGGCGTAGCCGGTGATGGCCGCGACGACGGGCTTGGGGATCCGGGCCACGGCCGTGAACGCGTCCTGCAGACCGCGGGACCGGGCGACCATCGCCGCGTGGTCCATGGTCTGCATCTCCTTGATGTCCGCGCCGGCGGCGAACACCTTCTCGCCGCCGTAGATGACGACCGCGCGGACGTCGGCCCGGTCGCCGGCTTCCACCGCGAGCTCGCGCAGCCGGTCCTGGGTGGCGATGTCCAGGGCGTTCATGGGCGGCCGGTCCAGGCGGAGGGTGCCGACGCCTTCGGAGACTTCGAGAGAGAGGGTCATGCGGGAAGGTTAGTACCGGTTAACAGCGAGTGGCCCGGTGCCGTGGGTCACAGCGCCGGGCCACTCGATCACCTACGGGGTGGGATTACTTGACCCACTCCGCCCAGTCCATGTTCCAGCCGTTGAGGCCGTTCTCCGGGGCGATCTCCTTGTCCTTGGAGTTCTTCACGACGACCACGTCACCGATGAGCGACTGGTCGAAGAACCAGGCGGCGGGCTGGTCGGGGTCGCCGGCGCCGCGCGCGTCGCGCAGGCCGACGCAACCGTGGCTGACGTTCTCCGAGCCGAAGGTGGAGGAGGAGGCCCAGTAGTTGCCGTGGACGAAGGTGCCCGAGTTCGACAGGCGCATCGCGTGCGGCACGTCCGAGATGTCGTACTCGCCGCCGAAGCCGACGGTGGCGCCGTTCATCCGGGTCACCTTGTACTTCTCGCTGATGACCATCTGTCCGTTGTAGGTGGTCGTCGACGGGGCGCCCGCGGTGATCGGGAGGTTCTTCAGGACCTGGCCGTCACGGACGACCTCCATGGTGTGCGCGCTCGCGTCGACCGTGGAGACCTGGGAGCGGCCGATGGTGAAGGAGAAGGTGCGGGTCTGCTTGCCGTAGACGTTCTCCCGGCCCTCGACGCCGTCGAGGGCGAGCTTCACCGTGACCTTGGTACCCGCCGCCCAGTACTTCTCGGGGCGGAAGTCGAGGCGGTCGTTGCCGAACCAGTGGCCCTCGATCGGGACGGAGGGCTCGGCGGTGACCGTGACGGCCTTCTCGACGGCCTCCGGGTTGGTGATGCCGCGGGTGAAGTTGATGGAGACGGGCATGCCCACGCCGACCGTGGAACCGTCCTCGGGGGTGTAGTGGCCCACGAAGGTGTTCTCCGGGGTCAGGGTGGTGAAGGTGGTGTCCTTGACCGACTCCCGGCCGGCCGTGTCCTTGGCCACCGCGTGCACCTTGTACTCGGTGGCCGAGGCCAGATGGCGCTCGGGCTCCCAGGTCGCGCCGTCCGCGGTGAGTTTGCCGGCCACCGCGTTGCCCTTGGTGTCGGCGACCGTCACCGTCGTGAGCTTGCCACCGGTGCTGGATATCTTCAGGATGCCGCTGGTGGCGACCTCCTTGGCCCCGTCGTCGGGCTTGACGTTGACGACCGCCTTCGACGCCTCGGTGCCGGTCTTCCCGGCGCCGCCCCCGGCGTTGTCGTCTCCGCCACTGCCCCCGCCGTTGCCGCCACCGCTGCACGCGGTGGTGAGCAGCAGGGCCGCTCCCAGCAGGAGGGCCGGCAGGCCGGTGCGGACTCGACCGCGAATCGGCTGCAGGTTCACTCGTGTTCTCCCCATGTCCCCCGCGCACGGACAGTCGCGCGCTTGTCGACAGGAAATCACACGGGAAGAACACGAAAAGATACGGTCTTGTCACCGTTCGGTCCCAAGCCACGGGGCGGTCGCGTACTCAGTCGTCCGTACCGGGTTTGGTACCCCAGACGTAGACCGCGTCTCCCTCGGCCAGCAGGTTCCACAGGCGTTCGGCGTCGGGCACCGAGAGGTTGACGCAGCCCGCCGAACCGCCGTGCGCGTAGAGGTCGCCGGGGCGGCCGTGCAGGGCCTGACCCCCGTCGAAGAACTGGGCGTACGGCATGGGCGCGTTGTCGTACAACGTGGACTCGTGGTCCTCGCTGCGCCAGTACACCTCGTGCCAACCGGGCCGGGTCTCCTGCTCGTCGCGGCCGGTACGGACGGGCACGGGCGCGAAGACGATCCGCTCCCCGCGCTGTACCCACAGGAGTTGGCGTTCCAGGTCCACACAGGTCACCCGGTGCTCACGGACCGGGCAGGAGCCGTCGGCGTTGGGGTTCCGGCGCGCGTTCGCGGCGACCATCGTGCGGTGCGTGACGAGGCCGGCGTAGCCGTCGGCGGGGGTGACGCGGTGGGTCCGCTGGAAGGAGCGGACGGCGACGCAGTCGGCGGTGGACTGCACCCCGTCGACCGCTTGGCCCAGTCCGGCCTCCAACTCGCGCTGGTAGGGGCCGGTACCGGCGGTGCAGGCGGGTTCGGGCTCCGGGGCGCGCCGCGCGGGGGCCGCGGCTGCGGTCGGGGCGGCGAGGGCGCCCAGGGTCAGGGCCGCGGCCAGGGCGAGCGCCCCGCGTATCGCGGACGTCCCGCGGGCCGGGCGGCCCGTCGCGCCGATGGTGTCCCCTGCGGGCATGTGGACCTCCTCGCGCCCGCCGGTCGGGCACTCGGCGCCCAGCCAACCCGGTCCCGCCCGGTGCGGCCGCCCGGGTGCGCCGGCGGGGTGAGGAGGTCACTCCGCCGGCGTACCCGGGCCGGGGTCGCCCGGGTTCAGGCGCGCGGGCCCTTCGGGTCCTTGCCGTGGTCGTCCCGCTTGTTGCGCAGGGTGACCACGAGTCGGTGGTTCGGGGTCGTCCCGTCGAGCTTCAGCGGACCGGTGACCCGGTTCGTCGGCAGGACGTAGCCCTCGGGGACGTCCGTCTCGACCAGGTAGTACGAGCCCTCGGAGAGCCGGTCGAAGTCGCAGATCCCCTCGCGGTCGGTGGCGCAGCCCGGCTTGACCCTGCGGTCGGCGTTGATGCCGCGGGTCTGGAGCCCCTCGGTGTTGTTGGTCTCCTTCCAGACCTCGAACACGGCGCCGCGCAGCGGTCGCCCGGTCTTGGCGTCCTTCTTCACCAGGCGCAGGGTGCCGGGGTCCTCCTCGGGCTCCCTGGTGTTGGGGACGTTGACGACGATTCCCTCCGTCACGTCGTCCGCGTCCGGGGTGAAGGCCACCACCGGGTCCTCCGGCGGGTTGTAGCCGTCGGGTGCCGCGGTCTCGCGCCAGTAGTACGTCGGGCCGGCGGGCAGGTACACCGTGCAGCTGCCGTCGGCGTCGGTCACGCACTCGCCGGGGAGCCTGGTGTCCGGGTCGGTTCCGCCGGTCTGCAGGCCCGTGCGGCCGTTGCTCTCGCGCCACAGGTCGAAGCGGCCGCCGGGCAGCGCGGCGCCGGTGGCGAGGTCGGACTTCCAGAGCACGACCTTGACGGTGGGCACCGGCAGCCGCTCGTTGTCGACGGTGACGCGGACGCCGGCGCTCGCGCCGTCCGCGGTCAGCACCAGCGGGAAGACCGGGTTCGGGGCGGGGCGGTAGCCGGTGGGGGCGACGGTCTCGCGCCAGTAGTACCGGCCGAGGTCCGTGGTGTGGGAGCAGACACCGTTATCGGGCGTGGTGCACTCGGTGACCCTGGTGTCGGCCTCCGCGCCGTTGGTCTGGAGGCCGGGCGTGTCGTTGGTCTCGCGCCACAGCTCGAAGCGCGCGCCGGCGAGCGGGCGGCCCGTCTCGTCCCGCTTGAGCACGGACACCGCGCCGGTCGTCACCGGCGGGGCGCAGTCGGGGAGGTCACCGTCGAAGGGGTAGGCGTGGAACTCCTGGCCGCCGCCTCCGCCCTGGACGCCGGTGTGGGTGAGGTCGCCGGTGGTGAAGAAGCGACCGTTCATGCCGGGCAGGGTGACGGTGGCCCGGGAACGTGGCTCGCCGATCAGCACGCTGCCCTGGAACTGGCCGCTGCCGTTCAGGTTGACCGTCGTGGCGTCCGGGAAGTTCCACAGCAGTCGGGTGCGCAGGGCGTTGAAGGTGTCGGCGCCGTCGACGATGGTGCCGCTGTAGGTGTTGATCGTCCGGGTCGTGCCGAGGACGTTGACCAGGACCGTGGCGTTCGCCGGGATCCGGGCGAAGCGGATGCCGACGGCCCCGCCGTTGCGGCCGACCAGGTCGGTGTCGAGGTTGAAGACCTGGAGCCGGGAGCTGTCGTCGCCGGTGAAGACGAAGGTGCCGTTCCGGTCGACCACCGTGCCGGTCGCCGGGCGGGGGGCCGCGCCGACCCGGGCGTAGCACCTGCCGGCGGCGGTGAGGCCGTCCCGCAGGCCGGCGTAGGGGGCGACGGCGTTCGGGTCGGCGCGCAGGGTGCCGGTGACCGTGCCGGCCCCGGGGGCGGTGCCCGCGTGGCGGACCACGCCGCCGTCGGAGATCAGTCGTTCGCCGGCGGCGATGTCCACGTTCCGGCCGGTGGTGAGGAAGTTCGAGCCGAGCGGCGGCTGGACCAGCGAGCCCGCGCCGACGATCCCGATGTTGTAGGCGGAGCTCGCCCCGGCCACCTTGTCCTGGTCGAAGGTGCCGAGGACCACGACCCGGCCCTCGGCCTCCGCGGCGCGTTCGCGGACGAGGAAGTCGCCGCCGACGAAGATGTTCACGGCGTTGTCGGTGCCGACGGGCCTGGTGCCGGTGCCGATCGGGGGGAACGGGTTCGGGCAGGTGCCCGGGACGCAGGGACCGAGCCCGCCCGGCAGAGGGGCCCGCAGGACCCGTGCCGGCTGCTCGCCGCCGGGGCCCGCGGCGAGGGCCGCGGGGGCGCCGGTGGTGAGCACGGCCCCGATCGCGAGGCCGAGGGTCCAGTTCCTTGCTGACATGACACTCCGTCCGTTGCCTGCGCTGTTGGCCCTGACAGGCTGACGGCAGGCTCCGGTGTGCCGGATCGGCGACACGATCCCACTACGGCCATCCGGTCCGACAATCACTCGATTGGTGCGACCGGGGGGCGGCCGCTCAGCGGGCGGCCGAGCCGGCGATCCAGTCGGCCCAGGTCATGTTCCAGCCGCCCAGCCCGTTGCTGGGGGAGACCGTCTTGTCCTGCGAGTTCTCGACGACCACCACGTCCCCGACCAGGGTCCGGTCGAAGAACCAGCCCGCCGGGGTGTCCGAACCGCCGCCCTTGTCGTCGCGCAGGCCCACGCAGCCGTGGCTGACGTTGGTGCTGCCGAAGGTGTCGGGGCTGGCCCAGTAGTTGCCGTGCAGGAAGGTGCCGGAGTTGGTGAGCCGCATGGCGTGGGGCACGTCGGGGATGTCGTACTCGCCGCCGAAGCCGACGGTCTGACCGTTCATCCGGGTCACGTCGAACATCTCCATCACCACCATCTTGCCGTTGTAGGTGGTGTTCTTCGGGGCGCCCGCGGTGATCGGGACGGTGGACACCAGCTCCCCGCCCCGGCGGACCTCCATGGTGTGCGCGGCCGCGTCCACGGTGGAGATCTGCGAGCGACCGACCGTGAAGGTGACGGTCTTGTCCTGGATCCCGTACGAACCGGGCGCGCCCTCGACGTCGCGCAGGTTCATCTTCACGGTGACCTCCGTCCCCGGCTTCCAGTACTCCTTGGGCCGGAAGTCGAGGCGGCCGTCCCCGAACCAGTGGCCGACGACCTCCACGGCGGGCCTGGAGGTGACGGTGATGGCCCGTTCCACCTCGGCGCGCTGCTTGATGGCGCGGTTGAAGTTGAAGGAGACGATCATGCCGGTGCCCACGGTGGAGCGGTTCTCGGGCTTGAAGTAGCCGATGAACCGCTCCTCGGGAACGTAGGTGGTGAAGGTGGTGTGCCGGGCCTGGCGGCGGTTGTGCCCGTCGAGGGCGACCGCGTCCACGGTGTACTTGGCGGCCAGCGAGAGCCGTCCGGCCGCCGGGTCGGGGCTCCAGCTGAGCCCGTCGGCGGCGATGGTGCCGGGGACCTGTTCCTGTTGGGCGTCCTCCACCTTGGTGACGACGACCCGCTCCAGCCGTCCTTCGGGGACGTTCACGACCAGCGGCCCGTCGGCCGGGACCCCCTTGGCGTTGTCCCCGGGGCTGATCCGGATGGCCTCGTCCGGCGACCGGGGTTTGCCGGGCAGTTGGATCTCGACCGGGGATCCGCCGTCCTTGGTGCAGCCGGTGAGCCCGCCCAGCAGGCCCGCCCATGCCGCCACGGCGGCCAAGCCCGCCCCTGCCCGCCTCGTCAGATGAGTCACGGACTGTCCAACGACCGGCCCCCTCCGGGGGAAACGTGGGGGCGGCCCACGTTCCGGGCGGGGCAGTACGGGCAGAACAGTGGGAAGGACCAGACGGGGGCGGATCCGGCCGGGACGCCGGGACCGCGCACTCCCCACCCCCGCAGGTACCGAGAGCCGTGGAGGCGGGCAGTGTCGAGCGCAGCCGAGCAAGAGGCGGTGGAAGCCGTCGAGGGTGACGTACGGCGCGGCGGGACCGCGCCCGTACCGCACCTCGACGGGCAGTCGAACGGTCAGGTGAACGGCCGGACGAACGGCCAGGTCACACCACGTCCCGGCCCCGCGTCACGGGTGTCCGCGCGCCCGGGGCCGGCGGTGTGGCCCGGGTCCTCGCACCCCCTGGGGGCGCGGTTCCGGACCGGGCCGGACGGGGTCGCGGGGACCAACTTCGCGCTGTGGGCGCAGGGCGCGGAGGCGGTGGAGCTGTGCCTGTTCGACGGGTCCGGCACCGAGACCCGGTGCGCCCTGACGGAGCTCACGCACGAGATCTGGCACGGCTTCGTGCCGGGCGTGCGCCCCGGACAGCGGTACGGATTCCGGGTGCACGGGCGCTGGGACCCCTGGACGGGCGCCCGGTACAACCCGGCGAAGCTGCTCCTGGACCCGTACGCGCGGGCCGTGGACGGCGACTTCGGGCTGCCGCCCGAGGTGTACGGCCACGTGCGGGACTGGCCGCAGCAGTACATCGCGGACACCGTGCGCGACGACCGGGACTCGGCGCAGTCCGTGCCGAAGGGGGTCGTCGTCCACGACGACGACGACTGGGCGGACGACGTCCGGCCCAAGACCCCCTGGGCCGATTCGGTGATCTACGAGTTGCACGTGCGCGGCTTCACGATGCGCCATCCGGGCATTCCCGAGGAGCTGCGCGGCACCTACGCCGGCCTGGCCCATCCGGCCGCGATCGAGCACCTGACCCGGCTCGGGGTGACGGCGGTGGAGCTGCTGCCGGTGCACCAGTTCGCGCACGAGGACCACCTGCTGCGCCGGAACCTGCGCAACTACTGGGGCTACAACTCGATCGGCTACTTCGCCCCGCACGCGGGCTACTCGTCGAGCGGGACGACCGGACAGCAGGTCGGCGAGTTCAAACGGATGGTGAAGGCGCTGCACGCGGCCGGCATCGAGGTCATCCTCGACGTGGTCTACAACCACACGGCGGAGGCGGGCGAGCTGGGCCCGACGCTGTCCCTGCGCGGGATCGACAACCGGGGCTACTACCGGCTCCAGTCCGACCAGCGCCGGTACGCCGACTACACGGGCTGCGGGAACACCCTGCACGCCGGGCGCCCGCACGTGCTGCGGCTGATCACCGACTCGCTGCGGTACTGGGTGACGGAGATGGGCGTGGACGGCTTCCGCTTCGACCTGGCGGCGGCGCTGGCCCGCTCGATGCACGACGTGGACATGCTCTCGCCGTTCCTCGCGGTGATCGCCCAGGATCCGGTGCTGCGGCGGGTCAAGCTGATCGCGGAACCGTGGGACGTCGGGTCCGGCGGCTACCAGGTGGGCGCGTTCCCGCCGCTGTGGACGGAGTGGAACGACCGCTACCGGGACGCCGTCCGGGACTTCTGGCGGGGCGCGCTGCCCGACGTGCGGGACCTCGGGTACCGGCTGTCGGGGTCCAGCGACCTGTACGCGTGGGGCGGGCGGCGGCCGTACGCCTCGGTGAACTTCGTGACCGCGCACGACGGGTTCACCCTGCGCGACCTGGTGAGCCACGAGCGCAAGCACAACGGAGCCAACGGCGAGGACGGCCGGGACGGCACCAACGACAACCGGTCGTGGAACTGCGGGGCGGAGGGCGAGTCCGACGACCCCCGGATCGGCGCGCTGCGGCGCCGGCAGTTGCGGAACCTGCTGACCACGCTGCTGCTGTCGACGGGCGTGCCGATGCTGGTGGCCGGCGACGAGTTCGGCCGCACGCAGGGCGGCAACAACAACGCGTACTGCCAGGACAACGAGACGAGCTGGGTGGACTGGTCGCTGCTGGAGGACCCGGTGTGGCGGGAGCTGTTCGCCCTGGCCACACGGGTGCTGGCGCTGCGCCGCGAGCATCCCGTGCTGCGCCGGCGGGCGTTCTTCTCGGGTCGGGCACAGGGCGCGGACGGGCTGCGGGACCTGGCCTGGTTCACCCCCGGCGGCAAGGAGATGACGGAGCGGGACTGGTACGCGCCGGCCGCCGCGCTGGGTCTGTACCTGTCGGGGCGCGACATCCCGGGTCGCGACGAGCGGGGTCGCCAGGTGACGGACGACAGTTTCCTGGCGCTGCTGCACGCCGGGGACCGGCCGGTGGAGTGGATGCTGCCGGGCGCGCCGTGGGCGACGACGTACGAACTGGTGCTGGACACCTCGCGGGAGGAGCAGGGCACGGCGCCCGCGACCCGACACCGGGGCGGGGAGGCGCTGTCGGTTCCGGCGAGGTCGGTGCTGCTGCTGAGGGTGGTGGGTTGAGGATGGTGGGTTGAGGGTGGTGGTGGCCGGGGGCGGCGGCCGGGTCAGCCCGTTTCGGCGTGGAGGAGCATCCGCTTGAGGAGGGCGGCGAGCGCGGCCCGTTCGGCGTCGTCGAGCGGGTCGATCAACCGTGCCTCGGCGATGCCGCGCCAGCGCATGGCCTCGGTCCAGCGGCGGTGTCCCTCGTCGGTGAGCTCGACGTCGACGCGGCGGCGGTCCCCGGCGGCGCGGATGCGCCGGATCAGACCGGACTTCTCCAGGGTGTCCAGGCGGCCGGTCATCCCGGCCGGGGAGAGCAGCATCTCGGCGGCCAGCTCGGAGGAGGGGGCCCGCCAGGGGGCGCCCCGGGAGGCGATCCGGTGGAGGGTCTCGAACTCGAACCCCTGCAGGCCGGTCTCGGCCATCGCCCGTTCCTTGCCGTGCTTCACGTGTTTGGCGAGGAGCTGGATGCGGGTGATGACCTCCTCGGTGGGCACGTCGAAGGGGACCTTGCCGCTCCAGCGGGCGATGTGCCGGTCGACGGAGTCCTCGGTGTCCATGGGCGGCAGTATCGCACCCGCACGAAGTATTTCGTTGACGAATCATTCGCTGGCGAAATAGTGTCCGGTGTCATGACCCCGACGATCTGGCGACTGCTCACCGGGCGCGCCTTCGCCGCCTTCGCCACGGCCCTGATCCCCACCACCCTCACCCTCGCGGTGGTGCGCACCGGTTCGGCCGGCGACCTCGGCCTGGTGCTCGCCGCCGAACTGCTCCCGATGCTGCTCCTCCTGCCCCTCGCGGGCGTGGTGGCCGACCGCCACCCCGCCCGACGGGTGGTGCTCGTGGCCGACCTCGCACGCGCCGCCGCGCAACTGGGCATCGGAGCGCTGCTGCTGTCCGGCCCCGTGCGGATCCCCGAGCTCGCGGCGCTGGCCGGCGTGACCGGGATCGCCGTGGCCTTCGGCAACCCCTCCGCCCGGACGCTGGTGGCGGCCGTCGTCCCCGAGGAGGGCCGACTGCGGGTCAACGCCCGGCTGGGGGTGGCCAACGCCCTCGCCCTGATGGCCGGGCCCGCCGCCGCCGGCGCGATGGTGCTGCTCGTCGGCGCGGGCTGGTCCTCCCTGCTCACCAGTGCCCTGTTCGTCTGCTCCGCGCTCACCCTCGGCGGGCTGCGCACCGCGCCGCCCGCCCGGAGCGAGGCGCGCGCCCACTTCCTCACGGAGCTGCGGGCGGGCTGGGCGGAGACCCGGCGGCACCCGTGGTTTCTGGCCAATGTCGTGGCCCACGGCGTCTGGCACCTCGCGGCCGGCCTGCTGCTCACCCTGGGCCCGCTGATCGCCGTGCGGAGCCTGGGCGGCGAGGGCGCCTGGGTGGTCATCGCGCAACTGGGCACGGCCGGGATGCTCGTCGGGGTCTGGCTCGCCGGTCGGCTGCGCGTGGGACGGCCGCTGGTCTGGGTGGCGGTCGCGTCCTCGCTCCAGGCCCTGCCGTTGACGGCCTTCGCCCTGCGGTCGCCGCTCGCGGTCACGGCCGCGGCCCTCTTCGTCGCCATGTTCGGCGTGGGGCTGCTGAGCCCCCTGTGGGAGACGGAGATCCAGCGCCGTGTCCCGCCGGAGACCCTGGGGCGGGTCGGTTCCTTCGACACCCTGATCTCTTTCGGCGCCCGGCCGTTGGGCCTCGCGACGGCGGCTCCGCTCGCGGCGGTCGCGGGGACGACGGTCCCGCTGCTGGTGGCGGCCGTGCTCACCGCCGCCGCGAACCTGTCCGTACTGCTGCTTCAGGACGTCCGGGCACATCCCGGACGGAAGGCCGCACCGGTCCTGCGATGATGTGCCCTTCATACGTACACACGTTCAAAGGGGCTTGGCCGGATGGCGAGATTCGGGACCGCGTTGCGGGAGCTGCGCGGGGCGCAGAAGTCGGCGAAGGGCGTGTCGCTCTACTCCCGGTACGTCAACCGTCCCGCCGGGCGGTACCTGGCCGCCGGGTCGTACGCCCTCGGCCTCACCCCGAACCAGGTCACCCTGATCAGCGCCGCCTTCAGCTTCGCCGCCGTCGCCGTCGTCGCGCTGGCCGCGCCCTCGTGGGGGCTCGGGATCGTCGTGTGGGCCGCGCTCGCGGTCGGCTTCGCCTTCGACTCCGCCGACGGCCAGCTCGCGCGGCTGCGCGGGGGCGGCAGCGCCTCGGGCGAATGGCTGGACCACGTCGTGGACTGCGCCAAGCTGACGGCCCTGCACACCTGTGTGCTGATCGCCTTCTACCGCTTCCCCGACGCGTACGGGACGGGCGGGGACGGCTGGTTGCTGGTGCCGCTCGGCTTCCAGTTCGCCGCGATCGTCACCTTCTTCGGCGGGCTGCTCACCGAGAAGCTCAAGCCCAGGCCGGCGCCGGGGAGCGCCGCCGCCGCGCCGTCGACCGTGCGCGCGGTGGCGTTGCTGCCCGTGGACTACGGGGTGTTCTGTCTGGTGTTCCTGCTGCTCGGCGGCGGGGAGCTGTTCCGCTGGGCGTACGCGGGACTGGGCGCGGTCGCCGCGCTGTTCCTGCTGGCGTTCCTCGCGAAGTGGTACCGGGAGCTCAGCGCCGTTCCGCGGTGATGCCCTCGCCGGCGAGGTGGGTGGCCTGGGGCGGAACGGCCGGCTGCGACAGGGCGTCCAGGGCCCGACGGAGCTGGGTGCTGGAGGTGTGGACCGTGTAGGGGAAGTAGACGACGTCGACGCCGTGCTCGGCGAAGTCCTTCTCCAGCCGGTCGCCCTTGGGGGTGCCGCGCCAGTCGTCGCCCTTGAAGATGACGTCGAAGCGGACCTGCTTCCAGGTCTCCACCTTGTCCGGGACCGTCTCGACGAAGGCGGCGTCGACGTACTTGACGCTGCGGACGATCTCCAGCCGCTCCACCAGCGGGATCATCGGACGGCGGCCCTTGGCGAGTTCGGCCATCTCGTCCGACACCACGCCGGCGACCAGGTAGTCGCACTGACTCCGGGCGTGGCGAAGGATATTGAGATGTCCGATATGGAACAGATCGTACGCACCCGGCGCATAGCCCACTCGATACGGCCTGCGCGCGGGCGCACCAAGGTCTGCCATGTCCTGCTCCGTCATCGGTTACCCCCCATGAGCCACACCCCCGGGTGTGGCGGATTAGCAGACAATAGCGTGCACGTACCGCGTCACGTCGGTGAACGAATAGGGTGACGTGCGCATCATCCAGGGGAGAAGGGGACCTTCAGTGTCCAGATCCGGTCACCGGCGCCTGCTGCTGGTTTCCACCAATTACGCTCCTGAGCACGCGGGGATCGGGCCGTACGCCACCCAGATCGCCGAGCACTGGGCGGATCTCGGCCACGAGACCCATGTACTGGCAGGTATGCCGCACTACCCGGCCTGGTCTCTCGAGCCGGAGTACAAGGGGGCGCTACGGCGCACGGAACAGCGCGCCGGGGTGACCGTGCACCGGCGCGCGCACACCGTTCCGCAGCGCCAGACCGCCGTCAAGCGGGCCCTCTTCGAGGGATCGATTCTGCTGCACGGGGCCGCGGCCCCGCCGCGGATGCCGAAGCCGGACGCGGTCATGGCCCAGATGCCCAGCCTGGCCGGCGGGGTCCTCGCCGCGCGACTCGCGGCCAAGTGGAAGGTCCCCTACGTCCCGGTGGTCCAGGACCTGATGGGCGCCGCCGCCGCGCAGAGCGGAATCAGCGGCGGCGACAAGGCGGCCGCCGTCGCCGGTCGCGCCGAGGCGTACGCCCTCAAGCGCGCCACCCTGGTCGGTGTGATTCACGAGACGTTCGTGGACCGGGTCGTCGGCATGGGCGTGGACCCGAAGAGGATCCGCCTGGTGCCCAACTGGTCCCACGTGTCGGTCCCCACGAAGCCGCGCGGCGAGACCCGCCGGCACCTGGGCTGGGCCCCTGGTCAGACGGTGGTTCTGCACTCCGGGAACATGGGCCTCAAGCAGGGTCTGGAAGTGCTCGTCGGCGCCGCGCGGCTGGATCCGAACGTCCGCTTTGTCCTCATGGGCGACGGAAGCCAGCGCTCCACTCTCGCCGACCTCGCCGCCGATGTGCCGAACCTTGACATCATCCCCCCTGCCGCTGACGGCGAGTTCCCGGATATCCTCGCGGCGGCGGACGTGCTCGCGGTCACGCAGCACGCGGCCGTGATGGACATGAGCGTGCCGTCCAAGCTCACCTCGTACTTCCAGGCGGGCCGGCCCGTCCTCGCGTCCGTCGCGGCACAGGGCGGAACGGCCCAGGAAGTGGAACGCTCGGGCGCGGGGGTGCTCGTACCGCCGGAGGACCCCGACGCCCTGTTGAAGGCCGTCCGGGCCCTGGCCGAGGATCCCGAAGGCGCGAACGCGCTGGGGGCCGCCGGGCCCGCCCACGTGGCGGCCCACCTGAGCAGGGAAGCGGGCCTCGCCCGCATCGACGCACTGATAGACGAAGCACTTGGGGGTCCCCGGCCGTGATCGAGACGAACCGCCCGGCAGCGGCTCCGGCAGAGGACGAACCCGACCTCCTCCGGGACCAGTTCAAGCAGCTCCTGCGCTACCGCCGACTTCTCCTGGCGGGCGTCGGCGTCGGCCTGCTGGGTGGTGTCTACCTCGGCATATCCACGGCCGACACGTACGTCGCCACCGCCGACGTCGTGCTGCGCGCACCCACCGACGACCCGTTCAACCCGAGCCTCGCGCCCGACAAGGCGATCAACATCGGCTCCGAGCGTCAGGTCGCGCTCTCCAGCTCCATCGCCAACGAGGCCGCGAAGAAGCTCGGCGTCAACGCGTCCGGCCTCGCCGGTCTGCGCTCGGGTCTCCAGGTCACCAACCCGCCGCAGACGATGGTGCTGCGCTTCACCTACACCTCGTCCTCCCCCCAGGAGGCCGCCAAGCGCGCCAACGCGATGACCGGCGCCTACCTGCTCAAGCGGCAGGAGGCCCTCGACGTCACCCGCGACAAGATGGTCAAGGGCTACCAGGACCAGCGCGACCCGGTCGCCAAGCAGTTGGACGAGCTGGCCAAGGACATCTCCCGGATGCCGGCGGGCGCCACCCGGGACGCGGCCACCTCCAGCAAGACCGACCTCCAGAGCGAGGTCGGCCGCTACAACAACAGCATCACCAAGCTCGAAGCCCTCGACATGACCCCGGGGCGCGTCACCAGCCCCGCGACCCCGCCGTCCGAGCCCGACGGCCCCGGCATCCCGATGTCGCTGGCGATCGGCGCGGCCGTGGGCCTCGCGCTCGGCCTGCTCGCCGCCTGGGTCCGGCTCGTCTTCGACCCGGCTCCGCGCTCCGAGGGCGATGTCGCCCGGGCCCTGCGCGCCCCCGTACTGGGCTCCCTGCCGCGGGACAAGACCGGCGGCGGTCCGCTGCTCGCGGCCGGCGAGGAGGATCCGCGGCTGGCCGAGGAGTTCCGCTCGGTGGCGTTCCGACTCGCCTACGACGCCCGGTTCGCCGACCGGCGCCGCCTGTTGGTCGTCGCCCCGCGCGGCTCCAGCGAGACCGCCGCGGCGGTGGCCGTGAACCTGGCCGCCTCCTTCGCCGAGACCGGCAAGGACGTCCTGCTCATCGAGGCGGACCTGCGCACCCCGGTGCTGGCCAGCCAGTTGCCGACCGACGCGGGAGGCCGGCCGCGCTGGAGCCAGATGCCGGGCGGTCCCGCCGCCGGGCAGAGCGGCGACTCCGACTGGCCCGACGGACGTCAGCTCGTCGTGGACGCCGGTGAGTCCGGTGCCTTCGACCTGATCCCGGGCGAGCGGGTCCGCAACGTCGCCCGCGCCCTGACGTCCCCGCGCTCGACCCGGCTGATCTCCGAGGCCGACTCCCCCAACTCCACGGTCGTGGTGCTCGCGCCGCCCGTGCTCTCGTACGCCGACGCCCTCGCGCTCGTCGACCGCGTCGACGGGGTGCTGGTCGTCTGCGACCCGCGCGCCGTGCGGCGCACCGACCTCTCCCGCATCCGCGAACTGATCAGCGGCGCGGGCGGCACGGTGCTCGGCGCCGTGCTGCACACCCCGCTGCCCACCGAGAAGCGCGGACGCGGCAAGGGCAAGGGGGAGACCACCTCGCAGGACACGCCGCCCCGGCCGGCCGGCCCGTCCGCCCCGCAGCCGATCCCCTACGAGGTGGCCGAGCCGGAGCAGCACATCCCCGGTGACGGCACCGACACCGTGGCGCTGCGCACGGTCCGCATGGGCCGGCGGTGAGTCGGCGGGGACTCGCCGCGGTCGCCTCGGTCCTGGACCAGGCGGCCTCCAGCGCCACCAACATCCTGGTGCTGGTGTTGGCCGCCCGGCTGTCCTCGGCAGCCGGGTTCGCCGACTTCTCGATGGTGTACGTGACGTTCACCGTGCTCCTCGGGCTGAACATGGCCTACGTCGGACAGACCGTGGTGCTGGAGAAGGGCGAGCGGCTCGCGGGCGTGTGCCGCTCGGCCGTCGCCTTCACCGCGGCGGCCGCGACCGCCGTCGGCGTGGTGCTCGTCCTCGTGGGCCTGCTGCTGCCCGGGGCCACCGGGTGGGCGGTCCTCGCGCTGGGTCTGGTCCTGCCGCCGGTGCTCGTCCAGGACGGACTGCGGTACTGCTTCTCCGCTCTGCGCGCGCCCGAGCGGGCCCTGGCCGCCGACGCGCTGCGTCTGGTGTGCGTGGTGCCCGCCCTGCTGCTCCAGCCCGAAGGGGCGTCGGCGGGGCGCCTCGTCCTGGTGTGGGGGATCTCCGCGCTGCCCGCCCTGGCCCTGGGGCTGCTCCTGCTGCGGCCGGCCGTGCGAGGCGCGGCGACGGACCTGCGTCCGTACCTGCGCCGCGGGCACCTGGGGCAGCGGTTCGTCGTCGAGTTCGCGGTGGGCAACGGGTCCAGTCAGCTCGCCGTCCTGGGCCTCGGCGTCTTCGCGACGCCCCTGGCCGTGGGAGCGCTGCGTGGTGCGACGACCCTGTTCGGGCCGCTGAACGTGCTGTTCAACTCCGCGAACGCCTTCGGGCCGCCCGTGGTGGGCCGGGCCTCCGGCAAGCGGGGCGTGGTCCGGCTGACGCTGCTGATGGGCGGCGCCCTGGCCGTCCTCGGCGCCGGCTGGGGGGCGGTGTTGTACGCGCTGCCCGATTCCGTGGGCCGCCAACTGCTGGGCGACACCTGGACGGCGGCCGCCGCGCTGCTGCCGGCGACGGGCGCGCAGTACGCGGTCATGGGACTGGGCACCTGCGCCCTGCTGACCCTTCGGGTGCTGAACCCGAAGGCGACGCTCTCGCTCCAGGTGGTGTTCTCGCTGCTGTCGGTGGGGCTGCTGCTGGGCGGGTACGCGGCCTGGGGCGTCGCCGGCGCCGCGTGGGGGCTGGCCGTCGGCTCGGCCGCCAAGGCCGCCGCCGGCTGGGTGCGCGTCGTACGGCTGCCCGTGCCGACGGCGACCGCGGGCCCGACGCCCGACCCGGTGACCGAGAGCCGCGCCGCCTGACCCCGCGCGGGGCGCGCCGCACGCCCCGGCGGCGGATCAGCGCAGGGTGACGTCCTTGTCCGTGCGGTACGTCGCCACGAGAGCCAGGCACAGGGCCGCTATCGCGACGCGGCCCGAGGCCTGGAGCAGCGGTCCGCGCAGCAGGATGAAGGAGTAGCCCGCGACCAGCGGGACGACCACCGAGATCAGGCTGCCGGGTGGGGACCGGCGGGTGGCGCGCTTCGCGTACCGCCGGTCGACGCGGGCAGCCGCGTAGCCCAACCCCAGCAGCCCCGCGCCCATGCCCAGCGTGCCGAAGTCCAGCCACAGCTCCGCCCAGATCGGGGAGGAGAGGTTGGTGTTGATCGTGCCCATCCACTGGCCGACCATCACGCCGGTGTCGCGTGCCTTGCTCGGCCAGACCGAGCGGGGCACGGCGAAGAAGACGGAACCGGCGAGCTGGCGCCCGTAGGAGTGGCCCGGGCCGGAGTCCGCGTAGGTGATGGTGTTGGCGAACATGCCGATCTGGTCGTAGTCCTTGAGCGCCATCGGCTCCAGGAACGAGGTCGTCTCGACCGGCTTGTAGTTCTTCTCGTCGTAGCGGAAGCGGTCCGCGAACGGGAAGACGAGCAGGGCGATCACCACGGCCATCGACAGCGCCACCCGGTACATCGCGGCGCTCACCGGGAAGACGGTGAACAGCAGCGCGAACATGACGGTGAGGAACCAGTAGCGCGGGTTCGAGATCGGGTTGTTGACCACGAGGTTCAGCGCGGCCAGCCCCGACCAGGTGACGATGATCGACACCTTGCGGCGGGCGAACTTCGAGGTGATCAGCCAGCGCGTGTACAGGAGCAGGGCGAGCAGGGCCGGCACGGTGCCGAAGCCGCGCAGCAGGGCCTGGCCGGCCTGTCCGTCGCCGTTGGAGACGCCCGCCTCCTCGATGCCGGCGATGATCTCCTGGCGGCTGGAGAAGAAGACGCTCGGGCCGCCCAGCTTGATGATGAAGGCCGCGCTGCCCAGGAAGGCGAGGACGGTCAGCAGTTGCAGGCGCCGCTTGTGCGCCATGACCGGCTTCTCCTCCTTGCGGGAACCACCGGCGAGGCCCGTCGGCCGGTGCCGGGCGAGGAGGACGCCGACGTCGAACGCGAGGCAGCCGAGCAGGACGAGCCCGATGGCGAGCGTCAGGTCGGAGCGGGGCCCGACCACGGGCGTGGGGACCCGGCCGAGGACGGCCTGGGCGAGCGGGGCCACCCCCATCGCCATGTAGACGAAGAGCCAGAACGAGCCCTGCAGGAGCTTGCGGCGGCTGGTCAGCACCATCGCGGACAGTCGGGCGCCCGCGTACATGGTGAGCAGGAGTTGGAGCCAGAAGGCGGCGTCGTGCTGGCCGTCGCCGGACTGGATGGCGACCACGAGCGGCAGGAAGACGCTGAAGCCGAGGATGAGTGGGATGGACAACGCGCGAGAGAGCAGGGTGCGCGGGGTGGTGACCCGACCCCACTTCTTCTCGTCGTCCGGGTCGGGCACGCCGGGTATCGGGCGCGTGACGGCGGGCTTGTGTACGTCTGTTGCCACTGCTGCCCCCACCCGGTGTGCCTGGTCCGCGCGCAGTCTAGTCTGAGCGGGCGGCGCCCGGGGAGGCGCGGTTGGGGGAGACGCCCGCCGACGGTGCTCGGGGGTGGAGGACGAGGGGCGACAGTTGCGGGATCTTCCTGCGTTCACGCTGGCCGGATACGAGAAGGGGCGCGGACTGCTGACGCAGGCGCTCTGGTTCGCCGTGATGAACACGGTGTTCATGGCCTGGTTCTGCCCGGCCCGGCTGCGCGTCGCGCTGCTGCGGGCCTTCGGGGCGAAGATCGGCGAGGGTGTGCTGATCCGCCACCGGGTGCGCGTGCTGTGGCCGTGGAAACTGACCGTCGGGGACCACGCCTGGATCGGCGAGGGCGCCTGGCTGCTCAACCTGGAGCCGGTGACCATCGGGGCGAACGTGTGCGTCTCGCAGGAGGCCCTGCTCTGCACCGGCTCGCACGACCACCGGGCCGCCGACTTCCGCTACCGCAACGCCCCGATCGTCGTCGAGGACGGCGCGTGGGTGGCCGTACGCGCGACGGTGCTGGCCGGCGTGACGATCGGCCGGTGCGCGGTCGCGGGCGCCGGCGCCGTGGTCCACAAGGACCTGCCGGCGTTGACCCTGCAGACCCAGGACGGGCGTCGCCGCCCGGTGGAGGAGCCCAAGTGAGAGTCCTGCACGCCGTTACGCTGCACTCCCCCTCGCACGCCTTCGGCGGGCCGGTGCGGGTCGCGCTGAACCTCGCCAAGGGGCTGCGGGCGCGCGGTCACGAAGCCCGACTGCTGGCCCTGGGCGAGGGTTTCCCCGACCCGTGGCCGACCTCGGTGGAGGGCGTCCCGGCGAAGCTGTTCCCCGCCCGACGGCTGCTCCCCCTGGGCTTCAGCGGGATGACCTCGCCGGCCCTGCTGGCCTCGGCGGGTCGGCTGGTCCGCGACGCCGACGTGGTCCACGTCCACCTGGCCCGTGACCTGGTCACGCTGCCGGTGGCGCTGGCGGCGCTGCGGGCCCGCAGGCCGCTGGTGCTCCAGACCCACGGGATGGTGGACCCGAGCGGGAAGCTGCTGGCGAAGGTGCTGGACGCGGTGGCGGTACGCCGACTGCTGCGCGGCGCGGACGCGGTGCTGTACCTGACCCCGCACGAACGGGAGGGCCTGGACGCGGTGGTGGGGCCGCCCGCGCTCGCGTCGGCGGTCCGGCTCGTCAACGGCACTCCGGCGCAGGAGGAGCGGCCCGAGCCGAGCGGGGCGCCGCGCGTGCTGTACTCGGCGCGTCTGCAGGCCCGCAAGCGTCCGGTGGACTTCGTGGACGCGGCCCCGGCGGTGCTGGCCGTCCACCCGGACGCGGAGTTCGTGGTGGCGGGGCCGGACGAGGGGGAGCTGGACGCGGTCCGGGCGCGGATCGCGGCCCTGGGGCTCGGCGACCGGTTCACCGTGCCGGGGGCGCTGTCCAGCGCCGAGGTGCTGACGGAGCTGCGCCGGGCTCACGTGTACGTGCTGCCGTCGGTGGAGGAACCGTTCCCCATGTCGGTCCTGGAGGCCCTCTCGGTGGGCGTCCCGACGGTGGTCACCCACTCCAACGGGCTGGCCCGCGACATCGCCGCCGCGGGGGCCGGCCGGGCCGTGGAGCCGGGTCCGGCGGGGGTCGCCGAGGCGATCCTCGCGCTGCTGGAGCCGGCCGCCAACGCGGCGGCCTCGGTCGCCGCCCGCAAGCTGGCGACGGAGTCCTTCTCGATGGACGCGGTCCTGGACACCCTGTTGCCGGTCTACGAGGCCGCCGCGGCGCGCACCCGCTGACACCTCCCCGGGCTCCCCCGGGTCGCCCGGCCGCGTGGCCGGGCCCCGGGGGCGGTCAGACGCCGTCGCGACGGCCCTCGACCACCGGGAGGACCCCGGCGGCGCGCCGGCGCTTGAGGACGCTGGCGTAGACGGCGAGGCCGATGCCACCGGCCGCCATCATGATGAGGCCGACCAGATCGAGGTTGACGCTCTCCATCTTCCAGTCGCTCGCGAAGGTGAGGATGGCTCCCACCACGATCAGGGCGATGCAACCGCCGATGCCGCGCATACCTACCGCCTTCACAGTCTTGGTCGTGTCACACGCGGGTACCCGGCAACGGGACGCGAAAACGCCGCCGCCGCCCGGCAGTTCGGGCGGCGGCGGCGTTGCGGTACGGGGCGGGCCGGGGTGCGTCAGGCGCGGATCCAGGCGTAGCAGCCCGCGGAGTTGAACTCCGCGGCGCCGGCCGGGATGGTGGCCGTCACCTTGTCGCCCGCCTTGAGGGGGGCCGCCGGACCCGACGCGAGGACGGCGCCGTCCTTGCCCTTCGCCTCCCAGGTGCAGGTGGTGCTCTGGGTCAGCGCCCGGTAGTTGCCCGCGGCGGGCGACTTCCGGGGGCCTTCGGGGAAGCCCTTCTCCGCGGCCGCGAGGATCGGCTTCTGCTCCGGGCACAGCATGGTGATCGCGTCCTTCGCCCCCGGGATCTCCCCGGTGATGACGGCCCCGGTCGCCGCGTCCTTGTCGCGCTTGGCGGTGCGCTCCACGCGCTGGCAGGACTCCTGGCCGGTCTGGAGGACGGCCGCCGGGTCCATCTTCTCCGGCACCCGGCCGCTCAGGTACTTCTTCTGCTTGTCCGTGAAGTTGCCCGTCTTCGGGGTCAGCTTCGCGTCGGGGAGGACCGGGCCCGTCGGCTTCGTGTCGGTCGACGGGGTCGCCGAGGCCGGCGGGGCGTCCGCCGGGTCGGGAACCGACGACGAGGCGGGCGGCTTCGGCTTCGCGGCCTCGGAATCGGCCTTGCCGTCGCCCGAACTGCAGGCGGTCAGCGTCAGGGCGGCGGCCAGCAGAACAGCGGCCGCCGCGGGGCGTCGGTACATCAGGGGCTCCCGTACTTGCCGGTGGTGAGACAGGAGTACGGGGCCCGCCTGCTGAGGCGGGCCCCGTACTCCGTCAGGCGGTTGTTACTTCGGGCCGAAGGTGAGGATCAGCTGCGGAGCGGCGTCCGCGGCCGTCGACTCCGAGGACCAGAGCCACAGCGGGTCGGTACCCGTGCTGGTCAGCGCGAGGCTGGTGTTGTCGCCCAGCAGGGCGGTGACCGCCGCGGTGTCCAGGTCGATGCCGTGGACGGCGGAGCCGTCCGCGGCGCCCGCGAGGGTGCCGAGCGCGGGGCCGCCGAGCGCCGGCTTCGTGTTGAACGTGGTGGCCGCGGCGGTCCAGGAACCGGTGACCGGGACCACGGACACGGTGTCGGTCGTGCCGGCGCCCGCCTGGGTCGTGGTCTTGACCTGGAGCGAGGCCGCCTTCAGGACCTGCCCGGCCGGGGCGGCCGGGAGGGTGAAGCGCAGGTACGTCTGGTAGGCCGAGGTACCGCGGACCGCGAGCGAGGTGGCCGCGCCGTTGGCGGCGTTGGGGGCGCCCTGGTTGACGTAGGTGTCCTCGGTCGTGACGACCTTGGAGACCGTGTCGGTGGGGGCCTTCGCCAGGTCGTAGTGCGACTTGACCTGGGCCTGGGTGAGCGCCGTCGGGTAGACGGCCGTCTCGTCGATCTGACCGGCGAAGAAGTTGCTGGTCGGTCGGGTCGGCCAGCCGGCGAGGTTGTCGCCGCCGACGTGCCAGAAGCCCTGGTACGCGGTGGAGGTCGAGGCGTTGTTCGTGCCCTTGTTCTGACCGTCCACGTACAGGGTCATGCCACCGGGGCCCTGCGTGCCGACCACGTGGTGCCACTTGTTGTCGTTGTACGAGGGGTCGAACAGACCGGTGGAGATGGTCCGGTTCGAGCCGTTGTACACGCCGAAGACCAGGCGGCCGGTGTTGGTCATGTACAGCTGCTTGTCGTACGTGCCGCTGTTGTTGGTGGTGTTGTTGCCGAAGCCGATCAGCTTGCCACCGCGCGAGCTGTTCGTCTTGAACCAGGTCTCGATGGTGTAGCTGGACCCGACGCCCTGGCGGTGGTCGCTGTACACCTGCTGGCTGGTGCCGTTGAAGCCCATGGCCGTGCCGGAACCGGTGACGGCGCCGGGCGTCTGGCGCAGCGCCGGGGCGTTGACCTGGATGCCGCTGGTGTTGCCGGAGGCGGACGAGTCGGCGACGTACGGGCTGACCGCGTCGTCGTAGCGCCAGTACAGGTTGGCGCCGTCCGAGCGGACCTTGTCCGGGTACGACTGGACCGAGCTCGGGATGGTGACCGAGGTGGTGGCCGACAGCGCGCTGGTGTTGCCGGCGGCGTCGGTCGCGGTCACGCGGTAGGTGTACGACTGCCCGGCCTTGACCGTGGTGTCGATCCAGGAGGCCTGCGGGCGCTCCCACTCCAGGGACTCCGCCGCGACGGTGGCGATCGGGGTGCCCGAGCCGTTGCGGTAGATGCGGTACGTCAGCTTGCTGTCGTCCTGGTCGTAGCTGGTGCGCCAGCGGACCTGGGCCTCGCCGGGCTTGACGCTGCCCGCGCTGGCCACCGGGGTGGTCGGCGCGCCGACGTCGCCCTTGGACGAGAAGCGGGTGAGCGCCTGCTGCGGCTGACCGTTGATCAGGGTGAACTCACCGCCGACCCACATGTACTTGGTCTCGTTCTTCTCCGCGATGGCCATGACGCGCGGGCCGATGCCCTCGCCGAGGCCGTCGTTCGCGGTGGGGTGCCAGCCGAGCTTGCGCGGGCTGCGGACGAAGCCGTCCACGGGCGCGGGGGCGGCGCCTTCGTGGTCGGTGAGCTGCGCCAGCAGGAAGTTGCGCTTGCCGTCGGGGAACTGGTTCTCCAGCGAGCAGTCGTGCGCGTGCGAGGAGCTGTAGAGGACTCCGTCGTACGGCAGGACGAACTGCGTGGCGCCGAGGCAGCGGTCGCGCCACTTCTCGGTGAAGTTGGTGCCGAGACCGATGCGGCCGTCGAAGACGCCGCCGCCGGATCCCTCGTTGCCCGTGTAGTAGCCGGTCGCGTCGGCCGAGATGTGCTTGACGACCGAGTTCGACGGGATGTTGTTGTAGGTCTTGGCGACGGCGCCCGTGGTGGCGTTGACGACGGCCAGCGCGTGCGTGTTGGAGCCGTTGACCGAGAAGAAGTCGCCACCCAGGAGGACGTTCTTGCCGTCGTTGCTGAGCGCGATGGCGCGGCCGGGCTCGTCGGCGTTGGCGACGAACGGCTTGATCGCACCGGAGCCGGCGTCGACCGCGGCGAACCGCGCGCGGGTCTGGCCCTCGACGGTGCCGAAGTCTCCGGCCGCGTACAGGGTGTCGTCCGTGACGGCGAGCGCGCGCACGGTGGCGGGGAAGCTCGGGTGGAACGACGCCTTGGGGGTGCAGGTCTCGATGTCGATCGCGGCGACGCTGGAGACCGGGGTGCCGTTGACGGCCCCGAAGTATCCGGCCGCGTACAGCGTCTTGTTGTCCTTCGAGACGACCAGCGAACGGACGGTCGCGCTGCCGTCGCCCGTGGTGAAGGCCAGCTTGCAGGACGTCGGGTTGCCCGTCGCCGCGTCGAGCGCGACGAAGTTCACGGCTTCCTGCTCGGTGCCGCTGCCGGCGTTGTCCGGCGGACGGACCGCCGAGAAGGTACCGCCGGCGAACACGGTGCCGTTGGCCTGGGCCATGGCAAAGACGATGCCGTTCGGCTGCCAGGTCGGCAGGTCGTCGGCCGTGAATGCCACCGGCTGCGTGATGGCCGACGCCTCGGGCATCAGCACCAGGCCTATACCGGTGCCGGCACCGGCCAGTGACAGGACGAGGGCAGCAGTCAGCCCTCTGGATCTACGCATGAGCCCCCCAGGGCAATTGCCCGGTTTGATGGCTGGAACTAGACGAACAGCCATATGTACAGGCGCAGACTAGGGCTCGCGTGAGGGCCCGGTCACCTCACTTGACCCATTGCATACCAACTTGGAATCAACAGGGTTCAGCATGGAGGGTGCACTACGGACATACGGCAGGTTTACCCCGACCACACCCACAGAGACCTGCGGAGCATGGCCGGGACACAGCAAAGCGTAGGGGAAATATAAGCCCTCAGCGATCAATCCGTACCGTCACGCCCGCCAGTTGGTCCTCGACCTGGCGGATGTCGGCGTCGACCATGATGCGGGCCAACTCCGCGACCAGGACCGACGGCTTCCAGCCAAGCAGTTCGTTGGCCTTGGAGGCGTCACCGATGAGGGCGTCGACCTCGCTGGGGCGCTCGTACTTGGCGTCGTAGCGCACGTGGTCGTTCCAGTCGAGCCCGGCGTGGGTGAAGGAGGACTCGACGAACTCGCGGACGGTGGCGGCCACACCGGTGGCGACCACGTAGTCGGTCGCCTCGTCCTGCTGGAGCATCCGCCACATGGCGTCGACGTACTCCGGGGCGTATCCCCAGTCGCGGACGGCGTCGAGGTTGCCCAGGTAGAGGTGGTCCTGGAGGCCGGCCTTGATCCGGGCGACCGCGCGGGTGATCTTGCGGGTCACGAAGGTCTCGCCGCGGCGCGGGGACTCGTGGTTGAACAGGATCCCGTTGACGGCGAACATGTCGTACGCCTCGCGGTAGTTCACCGTGGTCCAGTACGCGAAGACCTTCGCGGCGCCGTAGGGGCTGCGCGGGTGGAACGGGGTGCTCTCGTTCTGCGGCGGCGGGGTGGCGCCGAACATCTCGGAGGACGAGGCCTGGTAGATGCGGGTGTCGATGCCGCTCGCCCGGATCGCCTCCAGCAGGCGCAGGGCGCCGAGGCCGGTCACGTCACCGGTGTACAGCGGGGCGTCGAAGGACACCCGCACATGCGACTGCGCGCCCAGGTTGTAGACCTCGTCGGGGCGTATGTCGCGGAGCAGGTTCACCAGGGCGACGCCGTCGGACAGGTCCGCGTGGTGCAGGACGAGGGAGCGGTTCTCCGTGTGGGGGTCCTGGTAGATGTGGTCGATCCGCTCCGTGTTGAAGCTGGAGGACCGCCGCACGAGCCCGTGCACCGTGTAGCCCTTGGAGAGCAGCAGCTCTGCGAGGTACGAGCCGTCCTGTCCGGTGACTCCGGTGATCAGTGCGGTCTTGCCCATGTGGGGTCCCCCTGTGAATCGTTGCGGTCTGTCGTGAAGTGCGGGGCGTGCCCCACCGTGCCGGGACGGCGTCCCGGCGTTTCGAGGCCGTGCCTCGGGGTTCGTGACGGGCCTGTGGGCCCGTGGCGGTGCCGCGCCGTGCGGGGGCGCGGGTCCCGGTCGGGGGGCGCTCCGTCCGCGCGGGCGCGGGCGCGGGGGCTGGATGGGTACCGTACACGGCCGAACCGGAGCTGCGCCCTCCGGATTCCGGCCGTTCCGACCCGTCGCGGGCCGGCCACCTCGGCGTCGACCCGCGTCCGGGGGCCGGCATCATCGGCGGTATGACAAGTTCGCTGCCGCTCCTGCCCCCGCACGCCCGCGTCTTCGTCGCCGGCCACCGCGGCCTCGTGGGGTCCGCGGTCGTCCGGCGCCTGACCGCCGACGGCCACGAGGTGCTCACCCGCGGTCGCGCGGAGCTCGACCTGCGCGATGCCGCCGCCACCGAGGCGTACCTGAAGGACGTCCGTCCGGACGCGGTGGTGCTGGCCGCCGCCAAGGTCGGCGGCATCATGGCCAACAGCACCTACCCGGTGCAGTTCCTGGAGGACAACCTCAAGATCCAGCTCAGCGTCATCGCCGGCTCGCACGCCGCCGGGGTGAACCGCCTGCTGTTCCTGGGCTCCTCCTGCATCTACCCCAAGCTGGCCCCGCAGCCGATCAGCGAGGACGCCCTGCTGACCGGCCCGCTGGAGCCGACCAACGAGGCGTACGCCCTGGCGAAGATCGCCGGCATCGTCCAGGTCCAGTCCTACCGCAAGCAGTACGGGGCCTCGTACATCTCGGCCATGCCGACGAACCTCTACGGTCCGGGCGACAACTTCGACCTGCAGTCCTCGCACGTGCTGCCCGCGCTGATCCGCCGCTTCCACGAGGCCGCGGCCGAGGGGCGCGACGAGGTCACCCTGTGGGGCTCGGGCACCCCCCGCCGCGAGTTCCTGCACGTGGACGACCTCGCGGCGGCGTGCGCGGTGCTGTTGAACGGCTACGACGGGGACGAGCCCGTCAACATCGGCTGCGGCGAGGACCTGACCATCAAGGCCCTGGCCGAGACCGTCGCCGAGGTGACCGGCTTCGAGGGCCGGCTCGCCTGGGACACCACCAAGCCGGACGGGACGCCCCGCAAGCTGCTGGACGTGACCCGTCTGACCTCGCTGGGCTGGAAGCCGGGCATCCCGCTGCGGGACGGCATCGCCTCCACGTACGCCTGGTGGTTGGGGCAGGGCTGATCGCACGGGCCGCGGCCCCTCAGTACGCTCCGCGACCGTCGACGACGGCGCGGAGGGTACGGCCCATGACGTCGACATCGCTGGTGAAGGACCAGTTGTCGACGTACTGCAGATCAAGCTGAATCGTTTCGTCCCAGGAGAGGTCCGAGCGCCCGCTGATCTGCCACAGGCCGGTCATGCCGGGCCGCACGGTGAGCCGGCGCAGCTCGACCTCGTCGTAGCGCGCCACCTCCTCCGGCAGCGGCGGCCTCGGGCCGACCAGCGACATGCTGCCGGTCAGCACGTTCACCAATTGGGGCAGTTCGTCCATGGACGTGCGGCGCAGCAGCCGGCCCACCCGGGTGACCCGGGGGTCCCGGCGCATCTTGAACATCAGGCCGTCGTTCTCGTTGGACGCCGACAGGTCGGCCTTGAGCTTGTCGGCGTCGACCACCATCGTGCGGAACTTCCACATGACGAAGGGCTCGCCGTCGCGGCCGATGCGGTGCTGGCTGTAGAAGGCCGGACCGCGGGAGCCCAGGCGTATCGCCAGGACGACCGCGAGGAACATCGGCGACAGGACCAGCAGCCCGATCGCGGCCCCCACCCGGTCCAGCACCGTCTTCAACAGGGTCTGGACGCCCCGCCGCACGGGCGGCGCGATCCGCAGCACGGCGAGCCCGCCCGCGGACAGGGTCTCCAGTCGCTTGACGGAGATCTCCACCAGTCCGGGGAAGACCGCCAGTTCCAGGCCGGCGTCGTGCAGGGCCCAGGCGACCCGGCGCAGCCGCTCGCCGGCGATGCGTACGCCGGGGGCGACCAGGACCAGGTCGGCGTGGTGTCCGGCGACGGCGCCGAGCACGGCGGCCGAGTCCCCGTACGGGGTGTCCGGCATCCCGGTGTCGAGCCGGGCCGCGACGGGCACTCCGCTGGACAGCGGGCCGTCGCCCACCGGGATCACCCCGACCACCACGTACGGGTGGTCGGTGCGGGCGGCCAGGTGCGCGATGACGCCCTCGGCGGCCTCGGGTTCGCCGACGACCAGGACCCGACTGACGGCCTGCGCCTCGCGACGGGCGGCCGAGAGGTGGCGGTAGGTGAGCTTGTGGACGGCGACGGTGATCAGCAGGGCGGGCAACAGTGCCCCGAGCGCGGCCAGTCGGGGGGTGCTCTCGCCGGTCACCACGCGGGCGACGGCCAGTACCCCGATGAGAATCAGCCAGTCGTGTACGACCGGCAGCACTCCCCGCGATTCGCCGAGCTGTCGGGCCGCGTAGCGCCTGCGCACGGCCTGCACCCCGGTCCACGCGAGGGCGGCGCCGACGGCGCAGTACGCGGGCCGGACCTGCTGCGCGGCCTCGAAGACGAGTCCCACGGGCACGGCGGCACCGAGGAAGTCGGCGGCCACGGCGACCGGCAGGTACCAACCGGCCTTGTCCCCGAGCCGTCGAGCGGGCGCGGTGGCCGCCCCGACCGTATCGGCAACGGTCCTGGCCACTCTTTGCGCAGGAAAATGGACATGCCTCATGGGCCCCCCTGGCACGTGGTCATATGACAACGGCGAGCGCCCGTGGCTTCCCCTGGCAACGGGCAACAGTCGCACCGGGAAACAGTACGACAAACACCCGTACGGTAAATGCCGTTTGCGTTAACGGTGCCTCTCGTTGCTCAAGCGTTAGCAACCGGTACCTCCTGTTCCGCACACCGAACTCCCCCTTCCCACACAAAGGTGAATGGTTCGGATACCGGATACGTATCTTCGGACAACGAACCGTTTCCAGCCAACCTTTTGACGCGGCCCTGACATCAGCGCCCACAGGTGGCACTCTTCGACCGTTCATCGCACCAGCCCTGATCTGCCCGGAGGCCCACCCAGCCATCCGGAACCCCCCTTGCAGAAGGAGTCTGCGTTGAGTCCCACCCCCCAGCGGCGTGCCACTGCGGCCGGCGCTCTCGTGGCCGCGGCAGCCCTGCTCGCCGTAGGTATACAGGCCGGAACAGCCACCGCCGACGCCACCGCGTCCCAGGCCCGCACGGCGGCCCAGCCCAACCCGGGCTCGGCCAACCGCGCACTCAGCGCTTCGGAGCGTGCGACGCTCCTCGCCGACGCCAACTCGACCACCGTGCAGGCGGCGAAGGCTCTCGGGCTCGGCGGCCAGGAGAAGCTCGTCGTCCGCGATGTCGTCCAGGATGCGGACGGCACCACGCACACGACCTACGAACGCACCTACGCCGGCCTGCCCGTGCTCGGCGGTGACCTGACGGTCCACGCCAAGAGCGGTGTCACCAAGAGCGTGACCAAGGCCACCAACCACGAGATCAAGGTCGCGGACACCAGCGCCTCGGTCACCCCGGCCTCGGCGGAGCAGCAGGCCCTCGGTCTGGCCAAGACCCAGGGTGCCAAGGACGCGAAGGCCTCCAAGAACGCCCGCAAGGTGATCTGGGCCGCCGAAGGCGCCCCGGTCCTCGCGTTCGAGACCGTCGTCGGCGGCCTCCAGCACGACGGCACCCCGAGCGCCCTGCACGTGGTCACCGACGCCAGGACCGGCGCCAAGATCACCGAGTGGCAGGCCATCGAGACCGGCACCGGCAACACGATGTACAGCGGTCAGGTGACGCTGGGCAGCTCGCAGTCGGGCAGCAACTACACGCTGACCGACGCCGGGCGCGGCAACCACAAGACCTACAACCTGAACAAGGGCTCGTCCGGCACCGGCACCCTGTTCTCCGGCCCGGACGACGTCTGGGGCAACGGCCAGGCCTCCAACGCCGAGACCGCCGGCGCGGACGCCCACTACGGCGCCCAGGTGACGTGGGACTACTACAAGAACGTGCACGGCCGCAACGGCCTGCGCAACGACGGCGTGGCCCCGTACACCCGGGTCCACTACGGCAACGCGTACGTCAACGCGTTCTGGGACGACAGCTGCTTCTGCATGACGTACGGCGACGGCGAGGGCAACGTCAAGCCCCTCACCTCGACGGACGTCGCGGCGCACGAGATGACCCACGGTCTCACCTCGGTCACCGGCAACATGACCTACAGCGGTGAGCCCGGCGGTCTGAACGAGGCCACCTCCGACATCATGGCGGCCGCGGTCGAGTTCTACGCCAACAACCCCCAGGACGTCGGTGACTACCTGGTCGGCGAGAAGATCGACATCAACGGCGACGGCTCCCCGCTGCGCTACATGGACAAGCCGAGCAAGGACGGCTCGTCCAAGGACTCCTGGTACTCGGGGCTGGGCGGCATCGACGTCCACTACTCCTCGGGTCCGGCCAACCACTGGTACTACCTGGCCTCCGAGGGCTCGGGCGCCAAGGTCATCAACGGCGTGAGCTACAACTCGCCCACCGCCGACAACCTGCCCGTCACGGCGATCGGCCGGGACGCCGCCTCGAAGATCTGGTTCCGCGCGCTGACGGTCGGCTACTTCAAGTCGAACACCAACTACGCCGCCGCGCGCACGGCCACCCTGCAGGCCGCCGCCGACCTGTACGGCCAGGGCTCGACCACGTACAACAACGTGGCCAACGCCTGGGCGGGCATCGCCGTCGGCGCCCGCATCACGACCGGTGTCACGGTCACCCCGATCGCCAACCAGAACACCCAGGTGGGTGGCGCCGTCAGCCTGCAGGTCCAGGCCACCAGCACCAACCCGGGCGCGCTGAGCTACGCGGCGACCGGCCTGCCGGCCGGCCTGTCGATCAACTCCTCCACCGGCCTGATCTCGGGCACGGCCACCACCGCCGCCACGTCCAACGTGACCGTCACGGTGACCGACTCGCAGAGCAAGACCGGTACGGCCTCCTTCACCTGGACGGTCGGCACCTCGCAGCCGAGCGTCTTCGAGAACACGGCCGACTACCAGATCGCGGACAACTCGACCGTCGAGTCCCCGATCACGGTGAACCGCACGGGCAACGCCCCGAGCACCCTCAAGGTGGACGTGAACATCGTCCACACCTACGTCGGTGACCTGAAGGTCGACCTGGTCGCCCCCGACGGCAGCGTCTACAACCTGCGCAACCGCACCGGCGGCAGCGCGGACAACATCGTCCAGACCTTCACCGTGAACGCCTCCTCCGAGGTCGCCAACGGCGTCTGGAAGCTCCGGGTCGCCGACCTGGCCGGCGCGGACACCGGCTACATCAACAGCTGGAAGCTCACCTTCTGATCCCCCTCGGGGATTGACCGCACCACCGTTCGATCGCGGGGCCGCTCGGGAGAAGACCACCCCGGGCGGCCCTGTTCCATGTCCGGGGTCCCGCCGACGGCGGGACCCGGTGCCCCCGCGAGGGGACCTTCGGCGCCCGAGTGGCCCCGCGGCCCGTCCCCGCGCGAAAGGCCCGGCACCCACGGGGTGGTTCCCAGGGGTGTCGGGCCCTTCCGGTCGGCCTGAGCCGGTGTCAGCGCCGGGGCGGGTCAGCCGATGGCGCGGAAGACGGTGTCCAGAACGCCGTACTCCTCTTCCTCCTCGCCGTCCTGACCGCGCTCGTCACGCTGCCCGTCCTCGTCGCGCGCCTCGTTCTCGTCGTCCTGGCCGCGCTCGTCACGCGCCTCGTCCTGGCCGCGCTCGTCGCGCGCCTCGTCCTCGTCGCGCTGTCCGTTCTCGTCCTCGGCCTGGTCGCCGCCCGGACGGCCGGCCTCGTCGCGCCGGTCCTCGTCCTCGCCGCGCTGCTCGTCCTCGCGCGACTGCTCGTCGGCGGACTCGTCGAAGGCCGGCTCGTCGTCGGCCGGGAACGCGGCGGGGGCGGCGACGGGGGCCACGGCGGGCTTGACCAGGTTCATCTGACGACCCTGCTCGGGACGGGCGTCGCGGCGGACGCGGCGGTCCTCGTCGTCGTTCCAGCCTCCGTCGTGGTGGCCGTGGCCGTTCCCGCCGGTGGGCCGGAAGTAGACCGAGAGGGCCTCGACGTCGTGCGCCCCGCCGCCCGGCGCCAGGGTGCGCACCGCCCGGCCGTTGCAACCGCGGCCCTCGAAGAGCACCGCCAGCGACTCGGTGCGGTTGTACGCCTCGGTGGCCGGCTGGTGCCGGGAGGTTCCGGTCAGTTCGTAGCAGGTGTCGTTGTCCGCGGGGCTGATGTGTCGGGTGTACTCGTCGCCGTCCTCGTCCTCGACGACGTAGTAGAGGCGGCCGAGCGTGTGGTGACCGTCGTAGTCGTCGTCGGCCATGGCCTGGCCGGAGGCCGGCAGGACGAGCGCGAGGGCGCCTAGGAAGGCCGCGGCGGTGGTGCGAGCACGCATGAGCAGTCCGTTTCTCTGGTCGCTGGATGCCGGATCCGGAGACATCCAGCGGGCAGCGTAGGAGCGCGCCGATCGGCAGAAACGATTCAGCATGCGCAGCGCGTTCGAAGGTTCACCCTCCCGGACCGGGCATTCGGGCCGGACGGCGGTCGTACGCCCATCCACCCCCCGTACATACGGACGCCCCCGCGCACACGAACGACCCCGGACGCACGGCGACCCGCGCACCCGGGAGTTTCGGATGCGCGGGTCGCCGTACGACCTCGACGGCTCAGGCGGAGGCCCGCTCGGGGGTCGAGCCCGTCGAGCCCTTGGCCTGGGCCGGGACCGACGCCCCGGTCCCCCGGGCGGGACGGATCAGCAGGACCACCACCAGCGCGCCCACCAGACCCATCACCCCGGAGGCCACGAAGGTGTCCCGGAGCCCGCTCGCGAAGGCGGCCTCCACCCACTCCCGGGCCTGCGGGCCGGCCGCGAGGAAGCGCCCCGCCCCGCCCGAGGCCAGTACCTCGGCGGTGCCGTGCGGCTGCCCGCTGTCGGCGAGCCCGCTCGTCAGACCGGCCTGGAAGAGCGCGCCGAGCACCGCGATGCCGAGGGCGTTGCCCAACTGGCGGGCGGTGTTCAGGGCGCCGCCGGCCATCCCGGCCCGGGCCGGGGCCACGGTTCCCATCGCGGCGGCGGCCAGCGGCGGGGTGGCCATCCCGACGCCCACGCCGGTCAGCACGAGTCCGGGCACCAGGGCCGTCCAGCCGTCGCCGGCGTCCAGCATCCAGGCCTGGAGCAGTGCGCCCGCCCCGATCAGCAGCAGCCCGCCGCCGATGGACAGTCGGGCGGGGGCGCCGTGCAGCAGTCGGCCGGCCACCGCGGAGACGAGGAACGCGGCCAGGCTCAGCGGCACCAGGACCAGTCCGGCCTGGACCGGGCCCATCCCCTCGGCGGACTGGAGCCAGAGCGAGACGTACATGAGGTACGAGAACGCGGCCCCGGACAGCAGCAGTCCGCCGGCCATCACCGCGACGAAGGTCGGGCTGCGGAAGAGGGAGAGGTCGAGCATCGGGTGCGCGGTGCGCAGTTCGACGAGGACGAAGGCGGCGAAGCAGGCCGCGCCGAGACCGAGCAGGCCGAGGGTGGCGGCGGAGGTCCAGCCGTTCTCCGCGACCCGGATGAGGGCGTAGGTGACGATGCCGGCGCCCGCCGTGAAGGTGACCATGCCGGGCAGGTCGAGGCCCTTGGCGTGCGGGTTGCGGGACTCGGCGACGGCCTTGAGGGTGACCCAGACGGCGAGGGCGCAGACGGGCAGGTTGATGAAGAAGATCCAGCGCCACCCGAAGTGCTCGGTCAGCAGCCCGCCGATGATCGGTCCGGCCGCGGCGGCCGCGCCGTTGACCGCGCCCCAGACGCCGAAGGCGATCCCCCGGTCGCGGCCCTGGTAGGCGCTGCTGAGCAGGGCCATGGTGGTGGCGAACATCGCCGCGCCGCCTATGCCCTGCACGGCGCGGAAGGCGATCAGCAGGACGGGGCCGGTGGCCAGGCCGCACGCCAGGGAGGCGGCGGCGAAGACGGCGAGCCCGCCGAGGTAGACGCGGCGGCGGCCGATCCGGTCGGCGAGGGAACCCGCGCCGAGCAGCAGTGCGGCGAGCGCCAGGGCGTAGACGTCCATCACCCACTGGAGTCCGGCGAATCCGGTGTCCATGTCGGTGGCCATGTCCGGGAGCGCGACGGTCACGATGGTGACGTCGACCAGGAGCATGAAGGCTCCGAGGCTCACGGCCGTCAAGGGCAGCCATTTACGCATGGGGGTTCTCCGGATCAAGAGCAGATGAGGTGTGCCACAAGAGTCGCGGTCACCCGTCCGGAGCAACCATCCAGCGGGCGTCCGACGCCGGATTTCACTTGTCGGACGCTCTGCGATGATGGAAACCATGCAGCCCCTGGCCGGTCCCGCCGAGATGGACCACCTCGACCTGGCTCTCGTACAGGCCCTCATGATCGACGGGCGGGCTTCCTTCAGCCGGCTCGCCGAGGTGCTGGAGGTCTCCGACCAGACGGTGGTGCGCCGCTACCGCCGGATGCGCACCACGGGCCTGGTCCGGGTGGTCGGCCTGCCGCTGGGCAGCCGGGTCGGGCTGTTCGAGTCCTGGCTTCGGGTGCAGTGCACGCCCGACGCCGCGCTCGCCGTGGCGGAGGCGCTGAGTCGACGCCCGGACATCGCCTGGGTCACCCTCAACTCGGGCGGCACCGAGATCCACTGCATGACCAAGGCACGGACCCGCCAGGACCGCGACGTCCTGCTGCTGGAGAAGCTCCCGCGCACCCGCCGGGTGATCGGGGTGAGCGCGCACACCATCCTGCGGATGTTCACGGGCGGGCCCGAGCGCTGGTTCGGCATCGACGCGCTGCGCCCGGACCAGGTGGCGGCGTTGGAGCGCCGGCCGCCGGAGCCGGTTCAGGACCGGTACGCGCTGGACGAGGCGGAGCTGGCGATGCTGGCCGTGCTGGGACAGGACGGCCGCGCCGGCTATCCGGAACTGGCCCGTGCCACCGGGCTGTCGGAGTCCACCGCCCGACGCCGGCTGGACCGGCTGCGGGACATGGGGGCGGTCTACTTCGACGTGGAGATCGTGCCCGCCATGCTCGGGTACGAGGCGGAGGCGGCGATGCTGCTGACGGTGGACCCGGCCCGGCTGGCGCAGGTGGGCGCGGCGATAGGCGAGCACCCCGAGGTGCCGTTCGCGGCGGCGGTCACCGGCTCGGCGAACCTGCTCGCGGTGGTGGTGTGCCGGGACACCGACGCGTTGTACACGTACCTCACCGAGCGGATCGGCGCGGTCGACGGCATCCGACAGGTGGAGCTGATCCCGATCCTGCGCACCGTGAAGCGGGCCGGGATGCTGGTGGAGGACGGGCGGCTGGTCGATCCGCCGCCCGTCCCCTGAGCGGCGGTCAGCGCAGCAGCACGCCGCCCCCCGCGTCGGTGTCCGCCGGCCCGGCGACCAGGCCCAGTTCGGCCGGGGTCGCCAGCAGCGGGTGCGCGGGCAGGATCCGCACGGTGTAGCCGAAGGGACCCGTCCGGTCGAGCGCGAGCGGCCCCTCGTACACCCAGCGGCCCTCCAGGTCCGGTCCGGCGGCGGCCTTGAGCGGGAAGGACCGGCCGCCCTGGATGACGTCCTGGGCGTCGACCCGGCCCGCCACCGCCTGGACCTCGACGTCCTCGGGCGCGAGGGAGTCGAGGGCCACCCGTACCCGGAGGGTGAGCGTGGCCCCGAGTTCGGCGGTGCCGCCGACGGGCGCGGCGGCCAGGGCCTCCACGTGCTCGACGACGACCCTCGGCCAGGAGCCGCGGACCCGGCCCTTCCAGTCGGCGAGGTCGCGGGCGGTCTCCGGGGTGAGGGCGCGGTGGGAGAGCGCGGCCGGCGCGTAGAGCCGTTCCACGTACTCGCGGACCATGCGTCCCGCGAGCACCTTCGGCCCCAGCGAGACCAGGGTGCGGCGGACCATCTCGATCCAGCGCACCGGCAGGCCGGTGTGCCCGGCCCGGTCGTAGAAGCGGGGCGCGACCCGGCCCTCGATCAACTCGTAGAGGGCATTGGCCTCCAGGTCGTCACGGCGCTCCTCGTCCGTCCCGATCCCGTCGGCGGTGGGAATGGCCCAGCCGAAGTCGGGCTCGAACCACTCGTCCCACCAGCCGTCCAGCACGGAGAGGTTGAGGCAGCCGTTCAGCGCCGCCTTCATCCCGCTCGTGCCGCAGGCCTCCAGGGGGCGCAGCGGGTTGTTCAGCCAGACGTCGCAGCCCGGGTAGAGCTTCTGGGCCATGGCCATGCCGTAGTCGGGCAGGAAGACGATGCGGTGGCGCACGCGGGGGTCGTCGGAGAACCGCACCAGTTCCTGGACGAGCCGCTTCCCGCCGTCGTCGGCCGGGTGCGCCTTGCCCGCGACGACGATCTGCACCGGTCGCTCCGGGTCCAGCAGCAGCCTGCGCAGCCGCTCGGGGTCGCGGAGCATCAACGTGAGCCGCTTGTACGAGGGCACCCGTCGGGCGAAGCCGATGGTCAGCACGTCCGGGTCGAGGACGGAGTCCACCCAGCCCAGTTCGGCGTCGGCGGCGCCGCGCTGCTTCCAGGAGGCGCGCAGGCGGTCGCGGACCTCCTGGACCAGTTGCTCGCGCAGTACCCGGCGCAGGTCCCAGACCTCCTGGTCGCCGATCCCGGCGACGGCGTCCCAGCGCGGGGAGCCGCCTACGGACAGCGCGTCCTCGGTGCGGCCGGCGCCGATCTGCCGGGCGCCGAGCCGGATGACCTCGGGGGCCACCCAGGTAGGGGCGTGCACCCCGTTGGTGACGGAGGTGATGGGGACGTCGGCGGGGTCGAAACCCGGCCACAGGCCGGCGAACATGCCCCGGCTGACGGCCCCGTGCAGGGTGGAGACGCCGTTGGCGCGCTGGGCCAGGCGCAGTCCCATGACGGCCATGTTGAACACCCCGGGGTCGCCACCGGGGTAGGACTCGGCGCCCAGTTCGAGGATCCGGTCCACGGGCACGCCGGCCAGTTCGCCGCCCTCGCCGAAGTGCCGGGCGACCAGGGACCGCTCGAAGCGGTCGATGCCGGCGGGGACGGGGGTGTGCGTGGTGAACACGGTTCCGGCGCGGACCGCCTCGACGGCGGCGTCGAAGCCGAGGCCCGGCTCTCCTCCCAGTTCCCTTATGCGTTCGAGTCCGAGGAACCCGGCGTGCCCCTCGTTGGTGTGGAAGACCTCGGGGTCGGGATGGCCGGTGAGCCGGCAGTACGTGCGGACCGCGCGGACGCCTCCGATGCCGAGCAGCATCTCCTGGAGGAGCCGGTGGTCGCTGCCGCCGCCGTAGAGCCGGTCGGTCACCTCGCGGGCGGCGGTGTCGTTGTCCTCGACGTCGGAGTCGAGGAGCAGCAGCGGTACCCGCCCGACGCGGGCCTGCCAGATGTGCGCGTGCAACGCGCGGCCGCCGGGCAGGGCGAGTGCCACCCGGGCCGGTGTGCCGTCCTCCTCGCGGACCAGGGAGACGGGCAGCTCGTTGGGGTCGAGGACGGGGTAGTGCTCCTGCTGCCAGCCGTCGCGGGAGAGCGACTGGCGGAAGTAGCCGTGACGGTAGAGCAGGCCCACGCCGATGAGCGGGACGCCGAGGTCGCTGGCGGCCTTGAGGTGGTCGCCGGCGAGGATCCCGAGGCCGCCGGAGTACTGCGGCAGGGCCGCGGTGATGCCGAACTCGGGGGAGAAGTAGGCGATGCCCGCGGGGAGCCCGCCATCGCTCTCGTGGCTCTGGTACCACCTCCCGCCGTGGACGTAGTCGTCGAGGTCGGCGGCGGCCACGGCGAGCCGGCGCAGGAACCGGCGGTCGCCGGCCAGTTCCTCCAGCCGGGCGGCGGGTACGGCCCCCAGCAGTCGGACGGGGTCGCCGCCGGCGGCCTGCCAGCCTTCGGGGTCGACGGATTGGAAGAGTTCGCGGGTTTCCGCGTGCCAAGACCAGCGCAGGTTGCGCGCGAGGTCGGCGAGCGGCAGAAGGGGTTCGGGGAGGACGGGGCGCACGGTGAATCGACGGATAGCCTTCACGTGTTCCACCTTCGCAGGGGATGACGGATCGGAGCGGTCGCACCACGCTGTGCATCCGCGCATCGACCCCCGGAAGGCTAGCGGCGCCCCCGCCACCCGGCCATGGTGCCTCGTCGGGTCGGGTCTCCAACGGGTCGGCCGGGGAAGGCCGCAGACGGCCGGCGACCGGCCGGCACGCCGGCCGCGCGCCGCCCCACCCCGTTCGCCGCGGGGGTGCGTTTCCGGCCGGATCCCCGCCCGACGGACCACCGGGCCGCGTGTCCCGGCGCTTGCCGGGGCACACGAGATGCGCGGGCCCGACGGAGCGGGACAAGGGTGTCTGCGGGGCCCGTGAGGCAACTGGGACAGGGGGTGTGCCGCTGTACATCAGTCGGTCCTCACCGACTTGACGGAGCCTCGACCGATGTCGATCCGGCCCTTCGTGATGCGCGTGCCGCTACGTACGAGTAGTTAACCGGGCACCCGGGTTGGGCGGGACCAGAGTGGGAAGGGCTCCCCGGGTACACGCACGGCGCACCAGGCCCCGGACTCCGTCCGGAGGCAACCCCGCCCACCTCCCGCCACCCGAGTGAACGCGGACAGGAGCGGCCATGCCCGCAGCGCAGCCGTCTTCCGAGCGGCTAGAAACAGAGCGAACAGAGCGTGCACTGCCGGCTGCCCAGACAGTCGGTCCGTTGTCACCGAGCCCTGCGAACTGCCCCCAGGTGATCCCATCATGATCGGTCGCATTCCCGTGCTGGACGTCCGCCCCGCCGTCGACTGCGGCGCCAGACCCGCGAAGGCGGTTGTGGACGAGGTCTTCGAGATCTCGGCCACCGTGTTCCGCGAGGGCCACGACGCCGTCTCCGCGCACGTCGTACTCCGAGATCCGAGCGGGCGGCTGCGGCCCCCCGTACCGCTGCGCGAGCTGGCCCCCGGCACCGACCGGTGGGGGGCCCGGGTGTCCGCCGAGGTCGAGGGGAGGTGGACGTACACCGTCGAGGCGTGGAGCGACCCGCTCGCCACCTGGCGGGCCCACGCCGCCGTGAAGATCCCCGCCGGGGTCGACGCCGACCTGACCCTCCTCGAAGGCGCCGAGCTCCACGAGCGGGCCGCCGCGAAGATCCCCAAGCGGGACGGCCGGGCCGACGTGCTGGCCGCCGCCGAGGTCATGCGCGACGAGGAGCGGGACCCCGCCGAGCGGCACGCCGCCGCCCTCGCGCCCGAGGTGGTGGCGGCCCTCGCCAAGCGGCCCCTGCGGGAGCTGGTCACCGCCGCGAAGGCCCTGCCGCTGCTCGTCGAGCGCAAGCGGGCCCTGTTCGGTTCCTGGTACGAGATGTTCCCGCGCTCCGAGGGAGCGGTGCTGGAGCCCGGCTCGGCCCCGGTCAGCGGGACCTTCCGGACCGCCGCCGAGCGGCTGCCGGCCATCGCCGCCATGGGCTTCGACGTGGTGTACCTGCCGCCGATCCACCCCATCGGGAGCACCTGGCGCAAGGGCCCGAACAACACGTTGTCCGCGGGTAGTTGGGATCCCGGCGTGCCGTGGGCGATCGGTTCCACCGAGGGCGGTCACGACGCCGTCCACCCCGAACTGGGCACCATCGAGGACTTCGACGCCTTCATCGCTCGGGCCCGCGAACTCGGGATGGAGATCGCGCTGGACTTCGCGCTCCAGTGCTCCCCCGACCACCCGTGGGTGGAGAAGCACCCGGAGTGGTTCCGCCACCGCGCCGACGGGACGATCGCCTACGCCGAGAACCCGCCGAAGAAGTACCAGGACATCCACCCGATCCACTTCGACACCGACATGGCCGGCATCGTCGAGGAAACGGTCCGGATCCTGCGCCACTGGATGGATCACGGTGTGCGGATCTTCAGGGTCGACAATCCGCACACCAAGCCTGTCGTTTTCTGGCAGAAGGTGATCGCGGACATCAACAAGTCCGACCCCGACGTGATCTTCCTCGCCGAGGCCTTCACCCGCCCCGCGATGATGCGCTCGCTCGCCGCCGTCGGCTTCCAGCAGTCCTACACGTACTTCACGTGGCGCAACACCAAGGCCGAGCTGACCGAGTACCTGACCGAGTTGTCGGGGGACCGTTCGGCCTCCGTCATGCGGCCGAATTTCTTCGTCAACACCCCCGACATCCTCCACGCGTACCTTCAGCACGGCGGCCGCCCGGCCTTCGAGGTGCGGGCCGTACTCGCCGCCACCCTGTCCCCCGCCTGGGGCGTCTACGCCGGCTACGAGCTCTGCGAGAACACCCCGGTCAAGGAGGGCAGCGAGGAGTACCTGAATTCCGAGAAGTACGAGTTCCGGCCACGCGACTGGGCGGCCGCCGATCGGGACGGGCTGACCATCGCCCCACTGATCACGGCCCTGAACCGACTGCGCCGGCGCAACCCGGCGCTCCAGCAGCTCCGCGACATCCACTTCCATTCGACCGACAACGAACAGGTGATCGCCTATTCGAAGCACGCCGGAGCCAATTCCGTACTGGTGGTCGTCAACCTCGATCCGCACCACACCCAGGAGGCGACGGTCTCGTTGGACATGCCGGTACTCGGCCTCGACTGGCACGGGTCCCTCGCGGTGCGCGACGAGCTCACCGGCGAGACCTATCACTGGGGCAGGGCGAACTACGTGCGCCTAGAGCCGGGCCGCACGCCCGCGCACGTACTGGCCGCTCTGCGACCGTCCCCGCCCACCGGAGGGTCACCCATCACATGATGATCAACGATCCCGTCCACGACACGTTCGAGGACACCCCCGCCAAGGACCGCGATCCCGACTGGTTCAAGCGGGCGGTCTTCTACGAAGTGCTCGTCCGCTCCTTCCACGACAGCAACGGCGACGGCGTGGGTGACCTCAAGGGGCTCACCGCCAAGCTCGACTACCTCCAGTGGTTGGGCGTCGACTGCCTCTGGCTGCCGCCGTTCTTCGCCTCACCCCTCCGCGACGGGGGCTACGACGTCTCCGACTACACCTCGGTACTCCCCGAGTTCGGCGACCTCGCCGACTTCGTGGAGTTCGTGGACGCCGCGCACCAGCGCGGCATGCGGGTGATCATCGACTTCGTCATGAACCACACCAGCGATCAGCACGAGTGGTTCCAACAGTCCCGCAAGGACCCCGAGGGTCCGTACGGCGACTACTACATGTGGGCCGACAACGACAAGCAGTACCAGGACGCCCGCATCATCTTCGTCGACACCGAGACCTCCAACTGGACGTACGACCCGGTACGCAAGCAGTACTACTGGCACCGCTTCTTCTCGCACCAGCCGGATCTCAACTACGAGAACCCGGCCGTGGTCGAGGAGATCATCTCGGCGCTCCGCTTCTGGCTGGACCTCGGCATCGACGGCTTCCGGCTCGACGCCGTGCCCTACCTGTACGCCGAGGAGGGCACGAACTGCGAGAACCTGCCGCGCACCCACACCCTCCTCAAGCGGGTCCGCGCAGAGATCGACGCGCACTACCCCGACACGGTCCTCCTCGCGGAGGCCAATCAGTGGCCCGAGGACGTCGTCGACTACTTCGGCGACTTCACGAAGGGCGGGGACGAATGCCACATGGCCTTCCACTTCCCCGTCATGCCGCGCATCTTCATGGCGGTGCGAAGAGAGTCCCGCTACCCCGTCTCGGAAATCCTGGCCAAGACCCCGGCGATCCCGGACCGCTGCCAGTGGGGCATCTTCCTGCGCAACCACGACGAGCTCACCCTCGAAATGGTCACGGACGAAGAGCGCGACTACATGTACGCCGAGTACGCCAAGGACCCCCGGATGCGCGCCAACATCGGCATCCGACGCCGGCTCGCCCCGCTCCTGGACAACGACCGCAACCAGATGGAGCTGTTCACCGCCCTGCTGCTGTCGCTGCCCGGTTCGCCGGTGCTCTACTACGGCGACGAGATCGGCATGGGCGACAACATCTGGCTGGGCGACCGGGACGGCGTCCGGACCCCCATGCAGTGGACCCCGGACCGCAACGCCGGTTTCTCCTCGTGCGATCCGGGCAGGCTGAACCTGCCGGTCATCATGGACCCGGTCCACGGGTACCAGGTCACCAATGTCGAGGCGGCCATGGCATCGCCCTCGTCGTTGCTGCACTGGACCCGCAGGCTGATCGAGATCCGCAAGGCGAACCCCGCCTTCGGTCTCGGCTCGTACACCGAACTGCCGTCGTCGAACCCGGCGGTACTCGCGTTCCTCCGCGAGTACGGGGACGACCTGGTGCTGTGCGTGCACAACTTCTCGCGCTTCGCGCAGCCCACCGAGCTGGACCTGCGGTCGTTCAACGGGCGGGTTCCGGTGGAGCTCACGGGTGACGTGCGCTTCCCGCCGATCGGCGAGTGGCCGTACCTGCTGACCCTGGCGGGACACGGCTTCTACTGGTTCCGGCTCCGCACCGAGTAGCACGCGGGGTTCGCTCCCACCGGAGCCGACGTGAAGACGTCGGCACCGGGCGAGCGAGCCGAAGGGGCACGCCCGCGGAACGGGGTCGAACGCGCGAAGGAACGCGCCACAACCGCGCTTTCGAGCACGTACGACCCCGCGAGTCGGGCTGCCGCGCCCCGGGACGAACCGAGCCCGAGGAACGGCCCCGAGAGCGACCCGAAGAGCAAAAGGCGCGCGAATGGGTCAATCGCCCGCCCCTGTACGGATCATCCATGGCCCGACACTCGTTCACCGCCGGACAGCAACCATCGCCATCCGGGACACTCTGCGCATTCTGTGACGGCCCGGGGAAAGGACGCGACGCCATGTCGGAGGCTGCATCCGCCCGGAGTCGCCAGGGCAGCCTGGCCGCGGTCCCCATCGGACCGCTCGAACCCATGCTGCGCAACTGGCTGCCGAGGCAGCGCTGGTTCGCCGGAAAGGGGCGCGCCATCACGCGCCTCCGCCTGGTCTCGGCCGTCGAACTCCTGCCACCCGGGGCCTCCCCCGGACTGCTGCACCTGCTCGTCGGCGTGGACGCCGAGGGCAGCTCGGACTGCTACCAACTCCTGCTCGGGGTACGCCCGAACCTGCCGCCGGCGCTCGCGCCCGCCCTGATCGGGCACGCGGATCAGGGGCCGTACGCCGGGCAGGCCGTCTACGAGGGACTCGGCGATCCGCGGCTCGCCGCGCTGCTGCTGGAACGATTGCGCTCCCCCGGCACGCTCGGCCCGTTGCGCTTCGAGCGGGACCCGGGGGCCCTGATCCCGGCCGCGCCGACCCCCCGGCCGCTGTCCGGCGAACAGACCAACTCCTCGCTGATCTACGGGGATTCGTACATCCTCAAGGTGTTCCGCCGGGTCGGCCCGGGAGTCAACCCGGACCTGGAACTGCCCAGGGCGCTGGCCGCCGCGGGCTGTGCCCGGGTGCCCGCGCCGGTCGCCTGGTACGAGGCCGACCTGCCCGGCGCCGAACCGTTGACCCTGGGCGTGCTCCAGCCGTACCTGCGCGGCTCCGACGACGGCTGGCAGCTCGCGCTGCGCCGACTCGGCGCCGGGGCCGACTTCACCACCGAGGCCCACGCGCTGGGCCGGGCCACCGCCGAGGTGCACGACGCCCTCGCCGACGCCCTGCCCACCGTGGCGCTGGGGCCCGAGCAGACCGCGCGGCTCGCCGCCGGGATGACCGCCCGACTGGCCGCGACCGCCCGGGAGGTGCCCGCGCTGCGACCGTACGAGGCGGGGCTGCGCGGCGCCTTCGACGCCCTGGCCGCCTCGCGGGGCGGCGGGGTGTCCGCCCAGCGCATCCACGGGGACCTGCACCTGGGCCAGACCCTGCGGACGATCGAGGGGAGTTGGGCGCTGATCGACTTCGAGGGCGAGCCGGCCCGGCCGCTGGCCGACCGGCGGCGCCCCGAACCGGCGGTGCGGGACATCGCCGGGATACTGCGCTCCTTCGACTACGCGGCCCGCTCCCACCGGCCGTTCGCCCCCGCCTGGGCGGACGCCTGCCGGGCGGCGTACTGCGAGGGCTACGCCCGCACCAGCGGCCGCGACCCGCGCGAGGACCCCGTGCTGCTGCGCGCGTACGAAACCGACAAGGCGGTGTACGAGGCCCGCTACGAGTCCCGGCACCGCCCCGACTGGCTGCACGTCCCGATGGCGGCGATCCGGCGACTGTCCGAACCCCAGCGGCCCGCCCACCGGCCGGGACACCCCGTGACCCCGCCGACCACCCCAGGCTCCACCACCCCCCATCCGAAGCCCCCGAGGAGGCCGCTCGCGTGAGCGCCGCACGACAGCCGTCACCGACCGTCCGCGACGAATCCGGGGTCACCCCCGAGCCCGTTCGGAAGGCCCGCGCGCCCCGGGCCCGCAAGGCCGCGCCACCCCACGGGGTCCGGCCGGCGCCCGCGCTGGGGGCCGAGGAACGGGCCCGGCTGCTGGAGGGCCACCACCACGACCCGCACGCGGTGCTCGGCGCCCGGGCACACCGCGGCGGGGTGGCCTTCCGGGTGCTGCGCCCGTACGCGAAGGCGGTGACGGTCCTCGGCAAGGGGTTGCGCGCCGAGTTGTTCGACGACGGGGACGGGTTGTTCTCCGGGCTGTTGCCGTTGTCCGGCGTGCCGGAGTACCGGCTCCTGGTGACGTACGACAGCGACGAGATCGAGGTCCACGACCCGTACCGGTTCCTGCCGGCGCTCGGCGAGTTGGACCTGCACCTGATCGGCGAGGGCCGGCACGAGGAGCTGTGGACGGCGCTGGGCTCGGAGCCGATGGAGCACCAGGGCGTGGCCGGCACCCGGTTCACGGTGTGGGCGCCGAACGCCCGGGGGGTGCGGGTCACCGGCGACTTCTCGTACTGGGACTCCGTGGCGTACCCCATGCGTTCGCTGGGGTCGACCGGGGTGTGGGAGCTGTTCCTGCCCGGTGTCGGCGAGGGCACCATGTACAAGTACGACATCACGCGCCCGGACGGCAGCCACACCGTGCGCGCCGATCCGATGGCGCGGTACGCGGAGGTCCCGCCGGCGAACGCGTCGGTGGTCACCGCCTCGCACCACACGTGGCAGGACGCGCAGTGGATGGCCACGCGCGGGGTCCGTCCCCCGCACCAGGCCCCGCTGTCCGTGTACGAGCTGCACCTCGCGTCGTGGCGGCCGGGGCTGTCGTACCGGCAGTTGGCCGAGCAGCTCCCGGCGTACGTCAAGGAGCTCGGCTTCACGCACGTGGAGCTGATGCCGGTCGCGGAGCACCCCTTCGGCGGTTCCTGGGGCTACCAGGTCACCGGATTCTTCGCGCCGACGTCGCGGATGGGCACCCCGGACGACTTCCGGTTCCTGGTGGACGCGCTGCACCGGGCCGGGATCGGGGTGATCGTCGACTGGGTGCCCGCGCACTTCCCGCGCGACGAGTGGGCCCTCGCCGAGTTCGACGGCCGGCCGCTGTACGAGCACCACGACCCGCAGCGGGCGGCGCACCCGGACTGGGGGACGCTGGAGTTCGACTACGGGCGCAAGGAGGTCCGCAACTTCCTCGTGGCGAACGCGGTGTACTGGTGCCAGGAGTTCCACGTGGACGGCCTGCGGGTGGACGCGGTCGCCTCGATGCTCTACCTCGACTACTCGCGCTCCGAGGGCGAGTGGACGCCGAACGAGCACGGCGGCCGGGAGAACCTGGACGCGGTGGCCCTGCTCCAGGAGATGAACGCGACGGTGTACCGGCGCTGCCCGGGCGTGATGACGATCGCGGAGGAGTCCACGGCGTGGGAGGGCGTGACCCGGCCGACGGACGCGGGCGGGCTGGGCTTCGGCCTGAAGTGGAACATGGGCTGGATGCACGACACGCTGCGGTACGTGTCGAAGGAGCCGGTGCACCGCAAGTACCACCACCACGACATGACCTTCGCGATGGTGTACGCGTACAGCGAGAACTACGTGCTGCCGATCTCGCACGACGAGGTGGTGCACGGCAAGCGCTCGCTGGTGTCGAAGATGCCGGGCGACTGGTGGCAGCAGCGGGCGGCGCACCGCGCGTACCTGGGCTTCATGTGGGCCCACCCGGGCAAGCAACTGCTCTTCATGGGGCAGGAGTTCGCGCAGGGGTCGGAGTGGTCCGAGACGTACGGGCCGGACTGGTGGGTGCTCGACGAGTCCTATCCGGCGGCCGGTGACCACCGCGGCGTGCGCACCCTGGTGCGCGACCTGAACCGCGCGTACACGGCGGCGCCGGCGCTGTGGGAGCGGGACACGGTCCCGGAGGGCTTCGCCTGGGTGGAGGCGGACGCGGCCGACGACAACGTCTTCGCGTTCCTGCGGTTCGCGCAGGACGGCTCGCAGTTGTTGGCGGTGTCGAACTTCTCGCCGGTGGTGCGGCACGGCTACCGGCTCGGGGTGCCGGAGGAGGTCCCGCTGTGGCGGGAGGTCCTGAACACCGACGAGCAGCGGTACGGCGGCAGCGGGGTGCGGCACCTCCAGCCGCTGCGGCCCGATGCGGTTCCGGCGCAGGGGCGGCCGGCGAGCCTGCGGCTGACGCTGCCGCCGATGGCGACGGTGTGGTTCAGGCCGTAGGGAGGCCCACTTTTCGGGGCCCTCGCCACCCCCGTGCGCGAGGGCCCCGAAAGGGATCACGGACCGGCCGCGTGGCCGGTTCACGCCCTGTGACGGGGATCACTCCACGAGTACGGGGGTATCGGCGAAATTGCATGGCCGAATCCGTACGCTGGAAATGGATCTTCCGACGATCCCGATTACCGGACAGTCGCCAGGAAACCGGCATAAAGCCCCGATTTCCATAGGACTTTCCTACGAGTTATCAGCTTGTTTGAATGGTCTGTAGTCGCCACGCCTTGGCCACTCCTACGGTGTGCATGTGCACTCCAGCCCCCCCTTCAATGCCCCCGCCGCGCGTCGTCTGCGCGCGGCCCTGGGCATGGCGCCCGGCCACGTCGCTTATGGCCTGCGCGCCCAGTACGGTCTGAATGTCGCGCCCGAAACCGTGATGGCCTGGGAGCGGGGCGAAGTCTCACCCACTTCCTCCGAGCTCACGGCTCTCGCCGGCGTGCTGTGGTGTTCCCCCGGGGAACTCATCGCCGCGCCGATCACCCTGCGGGAGCATCGAATCGCCAGGGGGATGGCCGCCGAGGAATTGGCCCGGCGCATCGGATTGGAGACGAACTCCTACCAGAAGATGGAGGACACCGGCCGCTGGAAGGGCAACGAGCGGCAGTCCGCCGCCCTCGCCTCGACGCTGGGACTGACCCTGGCCCAGTTCGTGACGGCGACCGGCAAACACGAGGAACTGGCCGACCTGCTGCGCAGCGCGGTCACCACGCGCTGGCAGGCCTACGGCAAACCACTGTCCAAGATGCTGCCGGTACCGAAGGCGCACCTGGAACGGGTGCTGGAACGGCTGCACGGCGAGTACCAGTCCCGCATGGTCGCGACCCTGAGCTGGGGCGGCGGGGAGGGCGCCGCCGGGACGGGGGACTCCGGCCGGGAGTACCTCGCGGACATCGTGAACCGCTTCTGGGCCATCGCCGGCGGTGCGGAGTAGGACGCGCTCCGGGCGGTTCGGGCACGGGCCGAACCGCCCCGGTCGGTCCGCGGAGGGACTCGACCGGGGCCGTTCGGCGCGGGAAGTCGGGACGTAGGTCCCGCACGGGCGGACCGGTCGCCGGTCGCCGGTCGCCGGTCGCCGGTCGCCGGTCGCCGGTCAGTCACCGGTCGCCGGTCCCGGCCCCGGTCAGTCACCGGTCACCGGGGCGCCGGTCCCGCTCCCGGTCAGAAGACGGACTCGGCCTCGTACATGCGGTCCTCGGGGACCGTCTTCAGCGCGGTGACGGCGTGCGCCAGCGGGGCCATCACGATGTCGGTGCCGCGCAGCGCGGTCATGTTGCCGTACTCGCCCCGGTGGACGGCCTCCACGGCGTGCCAGCCGAAGCGGGTGGCGAGCACGCGGTCGTACGCGGTCGGGGTGCCGCCGCGCTGGACGTGGCCGAGGATGACCGGGCGGGCCTCCTTGCCCAGGCGTCGCTCCAACTCGACCGCGAGACGGTTGCCGATGCCGGCGAAGCGCTCGTGGCCGTACGCGTCGATGGCGCCCTTCTCGTACGGCATGGAGCCCTCGGCCGGGTGGGCGCCCTCGGCGACGCAGATGACGGCGAACTTCTTGCCGCGGGCGAACCGCTCCTCCACCATCTTCACCAGCGCGTCCACCTCGAAGGGGCGCTCCGGCAGACAGATCCCGTGGGCGCCGCCCGCCATGCCGGACTCCAGGGCGATCCAGCCGGCGTGCCGCCCCATGACCTCGACGACCATCACGCGCTGGTGGGACTCGGCCGTGGTCTTGAGGCGGTCGATGGCCTCGGTCGCGACCATGACGGCGGTGTCGAAGCCGAAGGTGCGGTCCGTGGAGGAGATGTCGTTGTCGATGGTCTTCGGCACTCCGACGACCGGCATGCCCGCCTCCGACAGCATCCGGGCGGCGGTGAGCGTGCCCTCGCCGCCGATCGGGATGAGCGCGTCGATGCCGTAGCGGGTCGCCAGTTCGCGGGCGTTCTCGGCCGCTTCGTGCAGGCGTGCCCGCTCCATGCGGGCTGAACCGAGAATCGTGCCGCCGCGCGCGAGAATGCCGCTGACGGCATTGATGTCGAGCGGGCGGAAGTTGCCGTCGAGGAGGCCCTTGAAACCGTCCTCGAAGCCGATGATCTCGTCTCCGTGACCGACGGCGGCCCGGTGTACGACCGACCGGATGACAGCGTTGAGGCCCGGGCAGTCGCCGCCCGCGGTGAGAACTCCGATACGCATCGTGCTGTGTCTCCTGCTCCTGGTCGTACCCGGCCGTACGCGTGCGGGCACACGGCCGTACATATGAAGGGCGTATTGATGAAGCCTGTCCGATTGTTCCATGGGCCGAGGGCGGGTCGCTCTGCGCGCCACCACCCCCGGCGGGCCTTTCGGCCCCCCTGGACAGGCCTTTTTCCCGGCGGGCGACCTATCTGCCCGCAGAGGTATTGTCAAGAGGTCAGGCCCAGATCAACCGGGGCAACCGACTCGGAGATCCGCGCGCGGATCGCAGGAACCGCGCCGCGGCGACACATGGACGGAGAGCACGCGTGACGCGCAGCGTGTACGTGACCGGTATCGAGCGGGGGGACGGCCGGCAGGTCGTCGAGCTGGGAATCATGGAGCTGCTGACCCGCCAGACAGCCCGGGTAGGTGTCTACCGTCCGTTGTTGCACGACGCGCCGGACCGGCTCTTCGACCTGCTGAAGGCCCGCTACCGGATCGACCAGGACCCGGCGACGGCCCACGGCATGGAATACCACGAGGCCTGGGCCATCCAGGCCGAGAAGGGTACCGACGAACTGGTCTCCCGGCTCGTCGACCGCTACCACCGGGTGGCCCGGGACTACGAGGTCATGCTCGTCCTGGGCACCGACTACGCCGACACCAACCTCCCGGACGAGCTGGCGCTGAACGCCCGCCTCGCCAACGAGCTGGGGGCCGTGGTCGTGCCCGTCGTGGGCGGTACCAGGCACCCCGCCGAGGCCGTGCGCGACGAGACCCGCAACGCGTACCGGGCGTACGAGAGCCTGGGCTGTCACGTCGTGGCGATGGTCGTCAACCGGGTGGCGGCCGAGGACCGGGACCACATCGCCGAGCGGCTGGCCGCCCGGATGCCGGTGCCCTGCTACGTGCTGCCGGACGACAAGTCGCTCTCCGCGCCGACCGTCGCCGAGATCACCCGCGCCCTGGGCGGCGAGGTGCTGCTGGGCGACGAGGCCGGGCTGGCGCGCGACGCGGTGGACTTCGTCTTCGGCGGGGCGATGCTGCCGAACTTCCTCAACGCGCTGACCCCCGGATGCCTGGTGGTCACCCCCGGGGACCGTTCCGACCTGGTCGTGGGCGCGCTCGCCGCGCACACCTCCGGCACCCCGCCGATCGCCGGCGTGCTGTTGACGCTCAACGAGCGGCCGACCCCGGCCGTGCTGACACTGGCCTCGAAGCTCGCGCCGGGCACCCCGGTGGTCTCGGTCGCCGGCAACAGCTTCCCCACGGCCGCGGAACTCTTCTCGCTGCAGAGCCGGTTGAACTCGGCGACCCCGCGCAAGCTGGAGACCGCGCTCGGCCTGTTCGAGCGTCATGTGGACACCGCGGAGCTGCGGGACCTGCTGTCGGTGGCGCGTTCCGAGCGCGTCACCCCGATGATGTTCGAGCACGAGCTGCTGGAGCGGGCCCGTTCCGAGCGCCGCCGCGTGGTGCTGCCCGAGGGCTCCGAGGAGCGGGTGCTGCGCGCCGCGGACGTGGTCCTGCGGCGCGGGGTCTGTGACCTGACCCTGCTCGGCGAGGAGCAGGCGATCGTGAAGAAGGCCGCCGACCTGGGCATCGACATCTCGGGGGCCCAGCTGATCGACCCGGCGACCTCTCCCCTGCGGGAACGATTCGCCGAGTACTACGCCCAGGTCCGCGCCCACAAGGGCATGACCGTCGAGCTGGCCCACGACGTGGTCACCGACGTCAACTACTTCGGCACCCTGATGGTCCAGGAGGGTCTGGCCGACGGCATGGTCTCGGGCTCGGTGCACTCCACCGCCGCGACGATCCGCCCGGCCTTCGAGATCATCAAGACCAAGCCCGACGCCTCCATCGTCTCCTCGGTCTTCTTCATGTGCCTGGCCGACAAGGTCCTCGTCTACGGGGACTGCGCGGTCAATCCGGACCCGGGCGCCGAGCAGCTCGCGGACATCGCCGTCCAGTCGGCGGCCACCGCCGCCGCCTTCGGCGTCGAGCCGCGGATCGCGATGCTCTCGTACTCCACCGGCACGTCCGGCTCCGGAGCGGACGTCGACAAGGTGCGCAAGGCCACCGAGATCGTCCGCGAGCTGCACCCCGACCTGCTGATCGAGGGTCCGATCCAGTACGACGCCGCCGTGGAACCCTCGGTCGCGGCGACCAAGCTGCCCGAGTCGGAGGTGGCCGGCCGCGCGAGCGTGCTGATCTTCCCCGACCTCAACACGGGCAACAACACGTACAAGGCCGTACAGCGCTCGGCGGGCGCCGTCGCGGTCGGCCCGGTCCTGCAGGGCCTGCGCAAGCCGGTCAACGACCTCTCGCGCGGCGCCCTGGTCCAGGACATCGTCACCACCGTGGCGATCACCGCGATCCAGGCCCAGACGCAGCAGACGCAGCAGACGACCGGCTGACCCGCAGGCCACCTCCACCCCCACGGGTCACCCCCACGACCCGCCCCCACGAGTCACCCCCACACACGAGCCCCCACACACGAGAAGGCACCGCACCCGTGACCGCATCGCGCGTACTCGTCCTCAACTCCGGCTCCTCGTCGGTGAAGTACCAGCTCCTCGACATGGTGGACTCCCGCCGTCTCGCCGTCGGGCTGGTGGAGCGGATCGGGGAGGAGACCTCGCGCCTGGTCCACGAACCCCTGACCGGCCCCGGCGCCGCCGGCGGCAAGCGCGAGCGGGTCGGCGCGATCGCCGACCACGAGGCCGCGCTGCGGGCGGTGGCCGAGGAGCTGGACGCCGACGGCCTGGGGCTGGACTCCCCCGAGCTCGCGGCCGTGGGGCACCGGGTCGTGCACGGCGGGACCAGGTTCACCCGGCCGACGGTGATCGACGACGAGGTGCTGGCGGAGATCCGCAGCCTGATCCCGCTCGCCCCGCTGCACAACCCGGCGAACGTGACGGGCATCGAGGTGGCCCGCTCGCTGCGCGCCGACCTGCCGCAGGTGGCCGTCTTCGACACCGCCTTCCACTCGACGATGCCGGAGCACGTGGCCCGGTACGCGATCGACGCCGAGACGGCGGACAAGTACTCCATCCGGCGGTACGGCTTCCACGGCACCTCCCACGCCTACGTCTCGCGGGCCACGGCCGAGCTCCTCGGCAGGCCGGTGGAGGACGTGAACGTGATCGTGCTGCACCTGGGCAACGGCGCCTCGGCCTCGGCCGTGCGCGGCGGGGTGTGCGTGGAGACCTCCATGGGGCTGACCCCGCTGGAGGGCCTGGTCATGGGAACCCGCTCGGGCGACCTGGATCCGGCCGTGATCTTCCACCTGGCGCGGGTAGGCGGCCTCTCGGTGGATGAGATCGATTCGCTCCTGAACAAGAAGAGCGGTCTGCTGGGCATGTGCGGCGACAACGACATGCGCGAGGTGCTGCGGCGCGCGGGCGAGGGCGACGAGGCGGCGACGACCGCCTTCGCCGCCTACGTCCACCGCCTGAAGAAGTACATCGGCGCCTACTCGGCCGTGCTCGGCCGGGTGGACGCGGTGACGTTCACGGCGGGGGTGGGCGAGAACGCCCACCAGGTCCGGGAGGCCGCGGTCGACGGGCTGGCCGAGCTGGGCCTCGCGCTCGACCTGGAGGCCAACGCGGCACGCTCCTCCGAGCCGCGCCTGATCTCGACGGAGTACGCCCGGGTGGCCGTGGCCGTGGTCCCGACGGACGAGGAACTGGAGATCGCCGCCCAGACGTACGCGCTGGTTACTCAGTAGTCACTTGGACTTTCCACCAGACGGAATATTCCGCTGCGAAACAAACCGGATAGGATCCGCTTCATGCGCCGTTCCAAAATCGTCTGCACCCTGGGCCCCGCCGTCGACTCGTATGAGCAGCTGAAAGCACTCATCGAGGCAGGCATGAACGTGGCCCGATTCAACTTCAGCCACGGATCCCAGGCAGAACACCAGGAGCGGTACGACCGCGTCCGGAAGGTCTCCGAGGACACCGGGCGTGCCGTCGGCGTCCTCGCCGACCTCCAGGGTCCGAAGATCCGTCTGGAGACCTTCGCCGAGGGGCCCGTCGAGCTGGTGCGCGGTGACGAGTTCACCATCACCACCGAGGACGTCCCCGGCGACAAGTCCATCTGCGGAACCACCTACAAGGGTCTGCCGGGCGACGTCTCCCAGGGCGACCCGATCCTGATCAACGACGGCAACGTCGAGCTCCGTGTGACCGCGGTCGAGGGCCCCAAGGTCAAGACCATCGTCATCGAGGGCGGTGTCATCTCGGACCACAAGGGCATCAACCTGCCGGGTGCCGCCGTCAACGTCCCCGCCCTGTCGGAGAAGGACGTCGACGACCTGCGCTTCGCGCTGCGGATGGGCTGCGACATGGTCGCCCTGTCCTTCGTCCGCGACGCCAACGACGTCAAGGACGTCCACAAGGTCATGGACGAGGTCGGCCGCCGGGTCCCCGTCATCGCCAAGGTGGAGAAGCCGCAGGCCGTCGAGAACATGGCGGCCGTGGTGGACGCCTTCGACGCCGTCATGGTGGCCCGCGGCGACCTGGCCGTCGAGTATCCGCTCGAAAAGGTCCCGATGGTCCAGAAGCGGCTCATCGAGATGTGCCGCCGCAACGCCAAGCCGGTGATCGTCGCGACCCAGATGATGGAGTCGATGATCACCAACTCGCGCCCGACGCGCGCCGAGGCCTCCGACGTCGCCAACGCCATCCTCGACGGTGCGGACGCGGTCATGCTGTCCGCCGAGTCCTCGGTCGGCGCCTACCCGATCGAGACCGTCAAGACGATGTCGAAGATCGTCACGGCGGCCGAGGAGGAACTGCTCTCCAAGGGTCTCCAGCCGCTGGTCCCGGGCAAGAAGCCGCGCACCCAGGGCGGCGCCGTCGCCCGCGCGGCCTGCGAGATCGCCGACTTCCTCGACGCGAAGGCGCTCGTCGCCTTCACCCAGTCCGGTGACACGGCCCGCCGCCTGTCGCGCTACCGCGCGTGCCAGCCGATCCTGGCCTTCACCACCGACACCGGCACCCGCAACCAGCTCACGCTGAGCTGGGGCGTCGAGTCGTACGTGGTCCCGCACGTGGACAACACCGACGCGATGGTCGACCTGGTGGACGCGGAACTGCTGAAGCTCAACCGCTACCACCCGGGCGACTCGATGATCATCACGGCCGGCTCCCCTCCCGGTGTCCCGGGCACGACCAACATGGTCCGCGTCCACCACCTGGGCGGCGACGACTCCCGCGCCTGACCGACCCGGCCGGCTCTGCCGCCGAAAACACCGAGGCCCGCTCCCCCGTGGGGGAGCGGGCCTCGGTGTTTTCGGTGGCCGCGTACGGCCACTACTCCCCGCCGGGGTCGATCTCCCGGCCCGTGGAGTCCCAGACCCGCATGGAGCCGAAGCCCTCCTGGGTCAGGATCAGGGCGCCGCCCCGGAGGTGGACCGAGCTCGGCGGATCGGACTCGGCGAACTCCACATCGATCCAGTCGCCCGGAGGGATGAGGCACTGGCCGCCGATGATCTCGAAGTGGACCATCAGCGGTTCGTCGTGGTTGGCGTGGAAACGGGTTCTCATGGCACCTCGTCCCGGTGCTGGAGCAGCGATCGAGCAGCACACAGGCGACTGAGGCCCGCTCCGGGAAGGAAGCGGGCCTCAGTCGTGCGTGCGGGCTGTGCGGGGTTCTACTCCGGCGGGCCGACGTAGTTCTTGAGGCCCGGGACCGTGAGGTTGCCGCCGAACTGGCCGGCCTGGACGACCTTGACGTCCGTGAAGAACGCGAAGGGGACGTTCAGGGGCGGCGGGCTGTTCGGGGTGAACTCGATCGGGATCAGCCCGAAGAGCTTCCCCTTGAGGCTCTCGGTGTACATCGTCACCGTGGCGCCGCGGATGGTGGACGTGGAGCCCGGACGCGACTTCAGGTGGGCGACGTTCCCCTCCTTGCCGACGGTCTGGTACAGGTCCTTGATGTCCAGGGAGTCCGCCGTGAACTTCAGGACCTTCTTGATCTTGCCGCCCGCCGTCTTCACCTCGACGATGCCCGCGTAGTCCAGGCCGTAGAGGGTCAGTCGGGAGCTGTCGAGGTACCAGGGCTCGTCGGGCAGGAGCGGGATGCCCGGCTCCAGCTTGGCGTCGGCCAGTGCCTGGGCGTCGTAGGTCGGGCAGGGGAAGGGTTCCTTCCCGTCCGCGTCCTTGGTCGCCGAGGTCGAGGGAGAGGGAGACGGCGAGGTCTTGTCCTCGTCGTCGTCCTTCTTCTCGTCGGATTCGTCCTTGCCGGTCTTGTCCTTGTCGGCCTTGTCCTTGTCGGTGGCCTTGCCCGTCTCGTCCTTGGGGGACTTGGCGGTGTCCTTGACGTCCTGGGGCAGTTCCTCGACCTTGGCGCCCGCCTGCTTCGCCGCCTCGCGGATCGCGTCCGCCGACGGGTCGGGCTTGGGCGCGGTGGACGTGGTGGGCGCCGGGGTGGCCGGCTTCTCGGTGCCCTTGAGGGGCTTGCCGAGCTCGTCGAAGAAGTCCTTGACCTTGTCGCCGACGCCCAGCGGGTCGAGGGGGTTGGCGGGCTTGGCCGCCGAGGCGGACGGCGACGGGGAGGCGCTCGCGGACGGGGTGGCCGCCGGAGTGCTCTGCTTGGCCTTCTCGGGCGTGGCGGGCTTGGAAGCGGACGGCTTCGTGCCGGGCTTAGGCGCCACCGCGCTCGCACCGGGCGAGGGGGTCGCGCTCGGCGAGGTGCTCGCACTGGCGCTCGGCGAGGGCGACTTGGACGCGGAGGGCGAGGCCGACTCCGCGGGCTCGTCGGACCGCGTCACGCAGGGACCGGGCGCGAAGGGGATGTCCTTGTCGTCGGCCAGGGCCAGCTTGGGGGCCATGCCCATCCCGACGAACACGGCGGTCGGCATGGCCGCCAGTGCCATCGTCTTGCCGACGGGTATCTGGAACTTGGTCAGCAGCGACTTCCTGGGCGCCGCGTGTCGCGGGCCTTTTCTCTCACGGGACTCCGCATCTGGGGTCGAACCCCGCTGCGTCTCGTCACCCCGCACTGTTCCTCCCGCCATCGGCGTGGGCAGTCGTCTCGGTCGCGTAAGCCGTTTCCGTGTCGCGGGGACCGGGGACGGCCAGGTACGCGCCGTCCGCGAGCGCTTCGTCCTTGTCCGTGGAATCGACTTCTTCCTCGGCGGCCGACTTGCCGGGGGCCCAGGAGAGCGCGAGGGCTCCGCCCAGCAGGGAGAAGAGGAAGCCGATGAAGAAGCCACCGAGGTTGGACACCGGGAGGGACAGCAGGGCCAGGAGGATCGCGGCGACACCGGCGAAGACCCGGATGGTCTGCTGGAACCAGAGGGCCAGGCCCAGGGTGACCAGCAGTACGCCGATGATCAGCGAACTGGAGCCCGTGGTCGTCGCCATGGCGAGGGAGACGTTGCCCAACCGGAGGTCCCCGTAGGGGAAGTACATGATCGGAATGCCACCGAGGATGGTGAACAGTCCTGCCCAGAATGGGCGTTGCCCCCTCCAGGCGCGGAAGTGGTGGCGTCCCGCGGTGAGCCAGTGGGTATCTGCGTCTGCGGCGCGAACCGGGGCCTCGGGGTTCATGGACAACAGCTCCCTGGAAACGGTGGTACGGAAAACTGTGTGGCGACCGGGAGGGTCGGCGACGACATCCACCGGCCCTCCCGACCACTCACCGGTCCGACTACTTGACGTCGGAGTCCTTGTAGCACGGCTGGTCGCCGCTGAGCAGGCGCAGCTTGAGGTCCGGCAGCGTGAACGTACCCGCCGTCGTCGCCCAGGCCTTCTGCTTCACGTCCGTCAGCACGGCCTTCTTGGCGCGCTGCGCGAACAGGGCACCGTTCGCCACCGTGCCGGCCTGCGGCGCGGTGGGGTGCTCCTTGGTGCCGCCCGCCGCGTCGACCGCGACACCGATGTCCAGGTTGGTGAACGTGGCGTCGGTGTCCAGCTCGGCGACATCCAGGTAGATGTTCTCCGCGACCGCCGGCTTGCCCTTGTTGCCGGTCTGGAGCTTCATCGTGATGTTGCCGATGCCCGGAATCGGGGTGACCAGCGACTGGCACATGTTGGTGATCTCGGCGTGCCGGAACCCGGAGATGGTGACCGGGTGCGCCGCGTCCTTGCCGTCGAGGCCCTTGCCCTTGGCGACGCTGCCGTACTGGATGAGGTCGTCACCATCGAGCATGTCGGCCGAGACCTTGAAGTCCTGGCCCGAGACGCTGAAGGACGCCGCGAGGGCACCCTGCGCCAGACCCACACCGACCGCGGCCGTGGCCGCGATGCTCGGCACCATGACGAGAGCGAAGCGCTTCCATCTGGTCCCACCACGAACCTGAGAACTCATTTTCGTTCCTCCTTCTCGGACGTACATCTCCGGTCCGGGCAGTGCCCGTCCTGGGATGGGAGAAGTGCTACGTCCTCGGGAAGAAGCGCGAGCGGCCGAGCCGCGACCAGGCCGCGTCCGTACACAGGCGTTCACCCCCGAGCGACAACCACTGGGCCACGCGTTCGCGCAACCTGGGGGGACAGGCCCTGCCGGTGCGGCAAGTACCCCCCTGTCCCACGGCCGGTGCCACTGCCACAGGCCGACTCGGTGGGGACCCTCCACCGCGGCTCCGGATGAGCGGCTCTGCGGGAAGGACCGAGCGTGGCCGATCGTGGTCCATTCACGGCCGGGGCACAAGGGGGTTCATTACTGGCGGGTAACGGCTGGATAACCGGAGTGAGGCCCACTGTCGTCGAGAGGCAACACAGGGTGTTACCCAGGGCCACGACAAACGGGGAACGAGTGAACCAACCGGACAGATCGCGGGGTTCGACTTACTGCGAGTAACAGCGGCCGGAATTACCAAGTTTTGGCAAAGTGCGGCCGCTGTTTCTCTATGTGTCAACAAATCACCGGCGGCCCGCCGACCTCCGGGGACACCCCCGGACCGGCCACGGACCGCTTCCGGACCGGGCCTAGAAGAGCACCCGCGCGAGCGCCGTGCGGGCCGCCGACACCCGGGGGTCGTCCGCACCGATGACTTCGAACAGCTCCAGCAGCCTCAGGCGTACCGTGTCCCGATCGTCACCGAACGTCACCCGCACGGTGTCCACCAGGCGACCGAAGGCGTCCTCCACGTGACCGCCGACCAGGTCGAGGTCGGCCGCGGCGATCTGCGCCGCCGGGTCCTTGGGGTTCTCGGCGGCCGCGGTGCGCACCGCCTGCGGGTTCATGTCCTGGACCCGGACGAGGAGTTCCGCCTGGGCCAGGCCCAGCTTGGCCTCGGTGTTGGCCGGGGCGTCGGCCAGTACGTTCTTGTACGCCTGCACCGCGCCGGCCAGGTCGCCCGCGTCGAGCGCGACGACGGCCGCCTCCAGAAGGGCGTCGTACGGGCCGACGGGCTCGGCGGTCTCGACCGGGGCTCCTTCGGCACTCGGGTCGACCTGGACGCCGATGAGACCGAAGCGCTCCTCCGCGACCTGGACCAACTGGGCCAGGGTCTCGCGGATCTGCTGCTCGGGGGCCGCGCCCTGGAACAGGGGCAGCACCTGGCCGGCGACCACGGCGAAGACGGCCGGGATGCCCTGGATGCCGAACTGCTGCATGAGCAGCTGGTTGGCGTCGACGTCCACCTTGGCCAGGACGAGGCGACCGTTCGCCTCGACGGTCAGCCGCTCCAGGAGGGGGCTGAGTTGCTTGCACGGCTCACACCACTCGGCCCAGAAGTCGAGGACGACGGGAACCTGGTCGGAGAGCTGGATGACATCGCGGTCGAAACCGGCCTCGTCTACGTCGATGACGAGCGCGGACGGCGGTACGGCACCGGTGGGCGCGGCGTCCGCTCCGGCGCCGCCCTGGCGGTTCGCCTCGGCGCGCGCCTGCTCGGCCTTCGCCTTGGCTTCGCCGGCGGCCTTCACCGCGGCGAGGTCGACGACGCCGCTCATGGACATGTTTCTGGGCTGCATGCGTACATCCTCCCCCGTGTGCGCGCGCCGACGAAAAAGATCGGACAAGATCGCGTGAGGAATTCCCGCGCGAACCCGATCGGTGTTACCCGTGTGGTCGGTGTTGCCTGTGTTGTCGCTCCACCGCCGCTCCCCCCGCTGACGCGGTGGAGCGGCGCCGGTGTCGCGTCGGTACTGCGTTGCTTCCCTGAGGTCGGCACCAGGTCCCCACCCGGCGCCCGTAGCCTTCGCGTGGTTGTCGCTCTTACGCTACGAGCCGTAGCGTAACTCCCCCGGACCTCCGGCGCTCCGTGATCTGAACCACAGTGAACGGGCCCCCGACGGTTCACCTACTGGCGGGTATGGTCACCGCCATGCGCAACCCCAGCCCCGGCACCAGCTCCCCGCAAGGCCGCACCGGCCGTCCCCGCAGTGCGGCGGCGGACGAGGCGATCCTCGCCGCGACGCGGGACGCGCTGGTCGAGCTGGGCTGGTCGAAGCTGACGATGGGCGACGTGTCTGCCCGCGCCGGCGTCGCGAAGACCACCCTGTACCGGCGGTGGGCGAGCAAGAACGAGTTGGTGGTCGACGCGGTCGCGGAGCTCTTCGACGCGCTCGAACTGCCCGACCGGGGCTCGTTGGAAGCGGACATCGAGTACGTGGTGCTGCGCTTCGCGGAGTTGCTGCGACGGCCGGAGGCCCGTACGGCCCTGATGGCGGTGGTCGCCGAGTCCACCCGCGACGAGGCGCTGCGAGACCGGATCCGGTCGGCGATCGTGGACCGGCAGAAACGTCTCGTCGTACTGGGGCGCGAGCGCGCGCAGGCTCGGGGCGAACTCCCCTACGAGGAGGACGAGTCCCTGGCGAACCACACCACGGACCTGATCTTCGACGTGATCGCGGGCACGGTGGTGCACCGGGCCCTGGTCAGCTCGGAGCCCGTGGACGAGATCTGGGTGGCCACCTTCACGGCCCTGCTGATGCGCGGCCTCCTGGGCGCGACACCGGCCTGAGCCGCGGGCCCCACACCCCCTGAGCCGGACCCGGGCCACGGCCCACGCGAAAGCCGGCCGCGGCGCCTCCTTCCGGGGGCACCGCGACCGGCTGTCGTGAACGAGTGGATCACACGCGGATCAGGGATCGGGGATCAGAAGCCGGGCGGCTCGGTGTACGTGCCCCACTCGTCCCGCAGGACGTTGCAGATCTCGCCCATGGTGGCCTCGGCCCGCACCGCGTCCAGCATGGCCGGGATCATGTTCGAGCCGTCCCGGGCGGCGGCCAGCATGGTGTCGAGCGAGGCCTTGACCTTGGCGTCGTCCCGACGCCCCTTGCGCGCGGCCAGTTCCTCGACCTGTACCCGCTCCACCTCGTGGCTGACCCGGAGGATCTCCAGGTCGCCGGTGACCGATCCGTGGTGGACGTTGACGCCGACGACCCGCTTGTCGCCCTTCTCCAGGGACCGTTGGTAGGTGAAGGCCGATTCGGCGATCTCCCCGGTGAACCAGCCGTCCTCGATGCCGCGCAGGATGCCCGAGGTGATCGGCCCGATGGGGTGCCGTCCGTCCGGATGGGCGCGCAGTCCGCGCTCCTTGATCTGGTCGAAGATCTTCTCGGCGTCGGCCTCGATGCGGTCGGTGAGCTGCTCGACGTACCAGGAACCGCCCAGCGGGTCGGCCACGTTGGCCACGCCGGTCTCCTCCATCAGCACCTGCTGCGTGCGCAGGGCGATCTCGGCCGCCTGCTCGCTCGGCAGGGCGAGGGTCTCGTCGAGGGCGTTGGTGTGCAGCGAGTTGGTGCCGCCGAGGACGGCCGCGAGGGCTTCCACGGCGGTCCGAACGACGTTGTTGTACGGCTGCTGGGCGGTGAGGGAGACGCCGGCGGTCTGGGTGTGGAAGCGCAGCCACATCGTCTTGTCGGACTGTGCGCCGTAGACCTCCTTCATCCAGCGGGCCCAGATCCTGCGGGCGGCGCGGAACTTGGCGATCTCCTCGAAGAAGTCGAGGTGCGCGTCGAAGAAGAAGGAGAGACCGGAGGCGAAGTGGTCCACGTCCAGGCCGCGGGAGAGGCCGAGTTCCACGTAGCCGAAGCCGTCGGCGAGGGTGTAGGCGAGTTCCTGCGCGGCCGTGGCCCCGGCCTCGCGGATGTGGTAGCCGGAGACGGACAGCGGCTTGTAGGCCGGGATGCCGTTCGCGCAGTACTCCATGAGGTCGCCGATGAGGCGCAGGTGCGGCTCGGGTTCGAAGAGCCACTCCTTCTGGGCGATGTACTCCTTGAAGATGTCGGTCTGGAGCGTGCCGTTGAGCACGGCCGGGTCGACACCCTGACGCTCGGCGGCGACCAGGTACATGCAGAAGGCGGGGACGGCGGGGCCGCTGATGGTCATCGAGGTGGTGACGTCGCCGAGCGGGATGTCCTTGAACAGGATCTCCATGTCGGCGGCGGAGTCGATGGCCACACCGCAGTGCCCCACCTCGCCGAGGGCGCGGGGGTCGTCGGAGTCGCGTCCCATCAGGGTCGGCATGTCGAAGGCGACGGAGAGCCCGCCACCGCCGGCGGCCAGGATCATCTTGTAGCGCTCGTTGGTCTGCTCGGCGTTGCCGAACCCGGCGAACTGCCGGATCGTCCAGGTCCGCCCGCGGTATCCGGTGGCATGCAGGCCGCGGGTGTAGGGATACTCTCCCGGCCAGCCGATGCGCTCGAATCCCTCGTACGAGTCGCCGGGCCGGGGCCCGTAGACGGGATCGACGGCGTCGCCGGAGAGCGTCGTGAAATCGGCCTCGCGCTTGCGGGCTTTGTCGTACCGGGCCTGCCAGCGACGGCGGCCCTCCTCGATGGCGTCAGCGTCCATACCCATGAATTTACTAGGACGTCCTAGTAAATGTCGATGGCAAACCCCCGGGGAGTCGTCCCGGGGGTGCCCCGCTCAGCCGTGCCGCGAGCCGCGCGCCGGCATCGGCTCTAGGCCTTGGCGGTGGTCAGACCGTCTTCGACCAGCGGTTCGACCTCGGCGCGGACCTTGCGCTCGACGAAGAAGGCCGCGAGCGGAATCGTTCCGCTGACCATGACCCAGAGCATCTTGCCGAAGGGCCACCGGGCCTTGGAGCTCAGGTCGAAGGCGAAGACCAGGTAGATCATGAAGAGCACGCCGTGTGCCTGCGAGACCACGAAGGTCAGGTCGGCGCCCTTGTCGAAGCCGTACTTGAAAACCATGCAGGTGCACAGCACCAGCAGCATCACGGCAGTGACAAAGGCCATCACCCGGTACCGGGTCAGCACGCTTCGTTTCATGGCCACGAGCCTAACCGTCCGTTTTGCGCGATCTTGACGCGGGCCCCCGTGATCGACATCGCGATCGACGTCGTGCCCGACGCCCGTGATCGACGCGGGCCCCGTGACGGGAACTACTTCTCGTCGAAGTCGCCGGCGGACACCCGCAGGGGGCGCAGCAGGGCGAAGATCTCCCCGCACTCCTCGGTGTCGTACGCCCCGAGACCGAAGTCGATCTCCATCAGGTCCCGGGTCGCCGCCTCGACGACCTCGCGGCCCTTGTCGGTGATCGACGCGAGCGTGCCGCGCCCGTCGTTCGGGTTGGGCCGCTTGGCCACCAGCCCGGAGCGCACCAGCCGGTCCACGGTGTTCGTCACCGAGGTCGGGTGGACCATCAGCCGCTCGCCGATCTTCGACATCGTCAGCTCGCCGGCCTGCGAGAACGTCAGCAGCACGAGGGCCTCGTACCGCGCGAAGGTCAGTCCGTACGGCTTCACCACGGCGTCGACCTCACCGAGCAGGATCTGGTGCGCCCGCATGATCGAGGTGATGGCTGCCATCGAGGGCACCGGACCCCAGCGGCGCTCCCAGAGTTCGTCGGCGCGGGCGATGGGGTCGAAGGGAAGGCTGAGCGGCTTGGGCATCCACCAGACCCTACCGGGCGGTCATTTGGTGGTCAGCCCCGTCTCATCCCTCGGCACCTCCGCGACCGGGGCGCAGGCGCGCAATTCGGTCAGCAGGGCCAGGACGACGAGGGTGCCGAGCACCCCCGACGCGGTGACGACGACATGGACCGGCAGGAACTCGGCGGCGAGCCCCGCCGCGGCCATGCCGACTCCCTGGAGGGTCATCATCCCGGTCCCGAGCAGGGTCATCGCCCGACCGCGCAGTTCCTCGGGCACGGCGTCCACGTACATACGGTCGAGCCCGAGGGTGTACGCGTGGGCCAGCCCGGCGAGCAGCAGTGCCCCGAGGGTGACGACGACGCCCGGCCGCGCGGCGTACAGCAGGAGCGGGGACAGGCCGGCCGCCGCGAGCGGGGCCACGATCCGCGAACGCGTTCGGGCGGTGAGTACGGAGCCCGCCCAGAGTTCACCCGCGATGGTGCCGACGGGCAACGCGCACATCAGCAGGCCGAGGGCGACCGTTCCGGCGCCGAGGCCGGCGACGTACGGGGCGAGCAGCGCCTCGGGGACCACGACGAAGACCGGCGGCAGCCAGAACAGCAGGGTCAGCACGCGCGTCCGACGGTGTCGGAAGACGGCCCGCAGTCCGCCGAGCGGGGTGCCGCCGGTGCCCGCGCGGGCGGGTCGGGCCGCCGTGCCGAGGCGCAGCAGGAGTGCGGAGCCCAGGAAGCCGGCGGCGGTGAGCGCGAGGGCCCCGCGGGGTGCGAGGACGGTGAGCAGCAGCCCGCCGAGGCCGAATCCGATGAGTTGGGCGCTCTGCGCGACCATGCGCAGCAGCGACCGGCCGAGGACGAAGACGTCGCCGGCGCCGAGGATGTCGGCGAGGGAGGCGCTGCGGGCGCCCTGGAAGAGGGGTGCGACGAAGGACATGGCGCAGCGCAGGGCGAGGAGTCCGGCGACGGGGGTCCCGGGCAGGACCATGGCCGCCGCGCAGGCCGCGCAGACGAGGTCGCAGACCACGAGCACCCGGCGGGCGGGGTACCGGTCGGAGAGCCCGGCGAGCAGGGTGCCGCCGAGGGCGTAGGGCAGGAATCCGAGGGCGAAGGTGAGCGCGCTCATCAGCGGCGAGTCGGTGAGCCGGTACACGAGGACGGTCAGGGAGATCTCGACGACGACGCCGAGCACGGACATCAGGTGCGCGGCGAAGACGCTCCGGAACTCCCGGACCCTGAGGACGGCCCGGTATCCGGAGTCGGTCGGGTCCGCCTTGTGATCGACGGCCGGTTGGTTGACGGTTGTCATGCGGGCAGCCTGTTCGGGGCCGGGCCCCGGGGGCAGGGATTCGTTCCCCGCCGAATCTTGACCGCGTGATCCGGCGGAAGGGCCGCGCGAGGATCTCGGGAAGAATCGGCAGGCCTCGGGATGGCCTCGGGGGCCTCGGGAGGGTCGATGCCGTTCCACTACCGGTTCGGTCCGGTGGACCTGCTGCGCTGTCGCTTCTCGATCTCCCCGCGCTGGGAGACTCAGGAGGCGGTCCGGGTCCTGCTGTACCGGAACCGCCAGGCCTACCACCTGCCGTGGCTGCGGGGGATCCGTGAGGCGGCGGACGGCCTGGACCTGCGTCCGTTGTGGTTGCTGATGCCCCGCAAGGGGCACAATCCGGACTTCCTCAGCCCGCCGCCGTCCGGCCCGTCGGTGACCTTCGAGGAGGAGCTGGCCCGGGTGCGCGCGGCCGATCCGGGCGCTGCCCGGGAGGACCTGCGGCGCTCCCTGGTGTGTACGCCGGGGGCCGTGGAGAGCGAGATCGGGCAGCGGTTGCTCGCGGATCCGGAGCGGTCCGTGCGGGAGTTGGCGGATCTGCTGGAGCGGGCCTGGACCTGTCTGGTCGCCCCGCACTGGCCGAGGTTGCGGGCCCTGCTGGAGGCGGACGTCCTCTTCCACTCCCGCAGGCTCGCGGCGGGCGGGTTGGAGGCCCTCTTCGACGGGCTCCACCCGGATCTGCGGTGGTCCGGGGACACCCTCGTCATCGACCGGCGCACGCACCACGACCGCTCGCTCGACGGCCAGGGGCTGCTGTTGATGCCGAGCGCGTTCGTGTGGCCCGAGGTGGTCGGGGGCTACGACCCGCCGTGGCAGCCGACGGTCGTCTACCCGGCCCGGGGCATCGGCGCGCTGTGGGCGGCCTCGGACGGTCCGACCCCGCGGGCGCTCACCCGGCTGTTGGGGCGGGCCCGGGCCGAGGTCCTGCGCGCCCTGGAGGAGCCCGCGTCCACCTCGGAGTTGGCCGAACGGCTTCGCCTGGCGCCGTCCACCGTCTCGGCCCACCTCAAGACCCTCCGGTCGGCGGGGCTCCTCCTGTCGTCCCGCCACGGCCACCGGATCCTCTACGAACGCACCCCCCTGGCCATCGCGTTGGCCGCGGGCACCGATCCGGGGAGCGGGTCCTCCCCGCCCTGACGGGGGTCGCGCGGTCGCGCACGGTGTCGCGGACCGGACCCCCGCCCTCGGCGCGGGGACCGTCCGGGTGTCCGCGCGGGCCCCGGCGGGGCACGCGAGAGCGCCCCCGGCCTGGTCGGCCGGGGGCGCTTCGCGTCACGAACGGTGCGGGGCGTCAGCCCTCGGAGCCGGCGGCGAGATGCCGCTCGACGGTGTCCACCTTCGAGGTGATGCCGTCCGAGACTCCGGGACGGATGTCGGCCTTGAGGATGAAGGAGACCCGGGGCGCCCGCGCCTCCACGGCGGCGACGGCGCGCCGCACCACGTCCATCACCTGATCCCACTCGCCCTCGACCGTGGTGAACATCGCGTCGGTGCGGTTCGGCAGCCCGGACTCCCGTACGACACGGACCGCGTCGGCGACGTACTCGCCGACCTCCTCGCCCACCCCGAGCGGGGTCACGGAGAACGCGACGATCATGCGCGGGCCGCCTCGCGCGCCCGCGCGGCCAGGACGCTGTCGGCCTCGTCGCGCTTGAGCAGCCGGTCCCCGTACAGGCCGCCGAACGGCAGCAGCGCCAGCAGGAAGAACAGGGCCACCTTCTTGAGCGGCCACTTCGCCTTGTTCCAGACGTCGAGCAGGAAGACCGCGTAGATGACGAAGAGGATCCCGTGCAGGATGCCCAACGGCATCATCAGGTAGTCGATGTCGGAGACCCGGCTGAGCAGCGAGCCGAAGATCAGCAGGGCCGGGAACGACAGTGCCTCCGGTACGGAGATGAGGCGCAGCCGGTGCAGGGCGGAAGCGGTCTTGATGTCCACGTGGAACCTTCGCGGGAGGAGGCCGGGGGTCCTTCCCAGTGTCTCAGCCGCCCCGCGGGATCTTGACCGGGGTACCCGGAACGACCGAGTGTGGCGGATATCGGTCACGAAGCCCTGTTCGGTCCCGCACTCTGCGGATAACGTCTTCCCGTGGCTCAGTTCCGACTCCAAGGCAGCAAGGTGCTCGCCGTCGACCTGACCGGGGACGCCGTCAAAGCGAAAAACGGCTCCATGGTCGCGTACGACGGCCAGATGGCCTTCAAGAAGATGTCCGGCGGTGGCGAAGGCCTCCGCGGGATGGTGACCCGCCGGCTGACCGGCGAACAGATGACGGTGATGGAGGTCCAGGGGCAGGGCACCTGCTTCTTCGCCGACCGTGCGAGCGAGATCAATCTGGTCAGCCTGCGCGGCGAGAAGCTGCACGTGGAGGCCGGCAACCTGCTGTGCACCGACGCCGGCCTGCGCACCGGCACCACCTTCACGGGTCTGCGCGGGGCGACGTCGGGCAACGGCCTGTTCACCACGACCGTGGAGGGCTCCGGCCAGGCCGCGATCATGTCGGACGGTCCGGCGGTGGTGTTGCGCGTCAGCGCCCAGTACCCGCTGTCGGTCGACCCGGGCGCGTACGTCGCGCACACCGGGGACCTGCGGCAGTCCTTCCAGTCGGGCGTGAACTTCCGCACGCTGATCGGCGAGGGCTCGGGCGAGGCGTTCCAGATCCGCTTCGAGGGCGAGGGGCTGGTCTACGTGCAGCCCAGCGAGCGCAACACCATCGGGGGCGACATCTGATGCCGTTCCGCGAGGTCAACTCCAAGATGGTCGAGGCGCAGGTCGTCCCCGGGCAGAAGATGTACAGCCAGCGCGGCGCGATGCTCGCCTACCGGGGCGAGGTCTCCTTCACCCCGAGCCTGACCGGTGGTCAGGGCGGGGTCATGGGCATGATCGGCCGCCGGGTGGCGAACGAACAGACGCCGCTGATGTCGGTCGAGGGCAGCGGCACCGTGATGTTCGGCCACGGCGGCCACCACATCCAGGTGATCAACCTGTCGGGCGAGACCCTGTACGTGGAGGCGGACCGGCTGCTCGCCTTCGACGGCACCCTCCAGCAGGGCACGATGTTCATGGGCTCGCAGGGCGGGGTCATGGGCATGGTCCGCGGCCAGGTGTCCGGCCAGGGCCTGTTCACCACCACCCTCAAGGGGCACGGCTCCGTCGCCGTGATGGCCCACGGTGGGGTCATCGAACTGCCCATCACCCCGAACCGGCCGGTGCACGTCGACCCGCAGGCGTACGTCGCCCACCACGGGGACGTCAGGAACAAGCTCTCCACGGCGCTCGGCTGGCGCGACATGGTGGGGCGCGGCTCGGGCGAGGCGTTCCAGTTGGAGCTGTCGGGCCAGGGCGCGGTGTACGTACAGGCCTCGGAGGAGAAGCTGTGACGCATTACTCCGGAACGAACGGCCCCGTGCCCGGCGGACCGGGAGGTCCGACGGTCTTCGACCCGTACACGCTGCCCTCCGACGACAACGTCAACGCGTACACCTTCTGCGTGGAGCTCAAGGGGAGCCAGTGGTTCCTGCAGAAGGGCAAGATGATCTCGTACTACGGGAGCATCGAGTTCAACGGCATCGGCAACGGCCGCTTCGACCGGCTGCTGCGCACGAGCTTCCACTCGCCCCTGCACGCCGCCGACTGGGTGGTGGCAGAGGGCCAGGGCAAGATGCTGCTGGCCGACCGGGCCTTCGACGTGAACTCGTACGACCTGGACAAGGGCAACCTGACGATCCGGTCGGGCAACCTGCTGGCGTACCAGCCGACGCTGGCGCTGAAGCAGTCGATCGTGCCGGGGTTCCTGACGCTGATCGGCACCGGGAAGTTCGTGGCCGCGTCCAACGGGCCGGTGGTGTTCATGGAGCCTCCGCTGCGGGTGGACCCGCAGGCGCTGGTGGGCTGGGCGGACTGCCCCTCCCCCTGCCACCACTACGACCACGGCTACATGTCGGGCGTGATCGGCGGCCTGCGCTCGCTGACGGGCATCGGGGGCTCCTCGGGCGAGGAGCACCAGTTCGAGTTCGTGGGAGCGGGCACGGTGCTGCTCCAGTCGTCGGAGATGCTGATGGCGGAGCAGGCGGTCGGCGCGGTCGGCGCCGGCGCGGCGACGGGCAACGCGCAGGGCGTTCCCGGGGCCGGTCAGGGGCCGCTCGGTCAGATCGGCGTGCCGCGGATGCCCGGACAGCTGGGTGATCTGCAGCGGCGCTTCGGGCTGTGATCTCGTACTGCGATCGTCCTATTTTTGTACGCAATTCAACTTTTTAGGTAGAGTTCAGTCATGGAGACCATGGAGACCGAGACGGCCACGCGCTGGCTGACCGACGCCGAACAGTGCGCCTGGCGCACCCACCTGGACGTCAGCAGGCTGCTGATGCACCAGCTGGAAAAGGATCTCCAGCCCTTCGGCCTCACCAACAACGACTACGAGATCCTCGTGAACCTCTCCGAGTCGGAGGGTCACCGGATGCGAATGAGCGACCTCGCGACGGCGACCCTGCAGTCCAAGAGCCGGCTCTCCCACCAGATCACCCGAATGGAGGCGGCCGGGCTGGTCCGCCGGGTGAACTGCGAGTCCGACCGCCGCGGCCTGTTCGCGGTACTCACGGACGAGGGCATGGAGACCATGCGCAAGGTCGCCCCGCACCACGTGGCGTCCGTGCGACAGCACTTCATCGACCTGCTGCCGCCGGCCGCCCTGGCGGCCCTGCGCGAGTCCCTGCGCCCCGTGGCCGAGCACCTGCGGGACAACCGCGGCAAGGGCTGACGGCACTCCCCGCGCCGGATCCGGCGATCGATCGGAGAATGGTCGATATCGCCCGCCGGTCCGCCCGCCGAGCAACCGTAGGCGCCCGGGCCGGCCCGAGGAGGTACTGCCCATGAAGCGCAACGTGATCATCTCCGCGGCCGCGGCCGCCGTCCTCACGGTCGGCGGCCCGACCGCGGCGGCCGTCGCCGCCACCGGCGACACGACCGGGACCACGACCACGGCCACCGCCGCCCGCGCCGACGTGACCGCAGAAAGCGCGAGCGACGCGGCCCTCAAGCACCACCCGGGTGTCGTCGGTTCCCTCGACAAGGACGGCGCCGTCTGGCACGTCAACGTGGTCGCCAAGAACGGCAAGAACACCGAGGTCGAGGTCGACTCCGCAGGCAAGGCCACCACCCGCGACACGGACAACGACAACGCCGCCGAGTACGCGCCCCTGATCGCCGCCAAGGTCAACGCCAAGAAGGCGATGGCGGCGGCCCTCGCCGCCAACAAGGGTGCCAAGGTGTGGTCCGTCGACTGGGATGACGACGACGACAACGGCAGCACCTACTGGGACATCGAGGTCAAGTCGAGCGACGGCAAGACCAAGCACGTCCACGTCGACCCCACCTCGGGGAAGGCCACCGCTTCCTCGTCGGACTCGAACGACAACGACGACAACGACGACAACTGAGTCGTCGCTTTCGCCCGGACACGACGAAGGCCGCGCCCCGGCTCGGGGGCGCGGCCTCCTCGTGTGCGGTCAGGCGTTGGGACGCTTGCCGTGGTTCGCCTTCTTCTTCTTGCGGGCTCGCTTCTTGTTTCCGCGCTTCGCCATGACACCACTCCCTTACAGGGGATCCTTCGGGCCATTCCGGGCGATTGCCAGTTTAGGTTCGCCCCCGGGAGTCCGCATCGGTCAGCGTCGCCAGCAGGGCGTCGGAGGCCGCGTACGGGTCCAGCTCCCCCACGGCCACCCGGGCCGCGAGCGCGTCCAGCCGCGCGTCCCCGCGCAGATCCGCCATTCGGGCACGCAGGGCCGTCACGGCGATGGTCTCCACCTCGCGGGCGGCACGGGCCGTGCGACGCTCGGCCAGTACGCCGCGCTCGTCCATCCAGGCCCGGTGCTTCTCCAGCGCCTCGACCAGCTCGTCGATGCCCTGGCCCCGCGCGGCCACCGTCTTGACGATCGGCGGCCGCCAGTCGCCCTTGCCCCGGGACTCCCCCAGGCTGAGCATGTGGTTCAGCTCCCGGGCGGTCGCGTCCGCGCCGTCCCGGTCGGCCTTGTTGACCACGTACACGTCGCCGATCTCCAGGATGCCCGCCTTCGCGGCCTGGATCCCGTCGCCCATCCCGGGCGCCAGCAGCACCACCGAGGTGTCGGCCTGCGAGGCGATCTCCACCTCCGACTGCCCGACCCCGACCGTCTCGACCAGGATCACCTCGCACCCGGCCGCGTCCAGCACGCGGATCGCCTGCGGCGCCGCCCAGGCGAGACCGCCCAGGTGGCCGCGGGTGGCCATGGAGCGGATGTAGACCCCCGGGTCGGAGGCGTGGTCCGACATGCGCACCCGGTCGCCGAGGAGCGCGCCCCCGCTGAAGGGCGAGGACGGGTCCACGGCGAGCACCCCGACGCGCTTGCCGGCCTTGCGGTAGGCCGAGACGAGCGCCGAGGTGGACGTGGACTTGCCCACGCCCGGGGAGCCGGTGAGCCCCACCACGTACGCCCCACCGGTGAGCGGGGCCAGGGCGGCCATCACCTCGCGCAGGTGCGGGGACGCCCCCTCGACCAGTGAGATCAGCCGGGCCACGGCCCGGGGTCGGCCTTCTCGGGCCTGGGCCACCAGTGTGGGGACGTCCACCGTCGTCATCCTCGTGACACCTACGCCTTCGCGCCGGGCACGCGCACGATCAGGGCGTCGCCCTGGCCGCCGCCACCACACAGGGCCGCCGCTCCGACACCGCCGCCGCGCCGGGCCAGCTCCAGGGCCAGGTGCAGCACGACCCGGGCGCCGGACATGCCGATCGGGTGCCCCAGGGCGATGGCGCCGCCGTTGACGTTCACCTTTTCCGGGGTCACGCCGAGGTCCTGCATTGACTGCACGGCGACCGCGGCGAAGGCCTCGTTGATCTCGATGAGGTCCAGGTCGGAGACCTCCAGGCCCTCCTTCTTCAGGGCGTGCAGGATGGCGTTGGACGGCTGCGACTGGAGCGAGTTGTCGGGTCCCGCCACGTTGCCGTGCGCGCCGATCTCGGCGATCCACTCCAGGCCGAGCTCCTCCGCCTTGGCCTTGCTCATCACGACCACGGCGGCGGCGCCGTCGCTGATCTGCGAGGAGGTGCCGGCGGTGATGGTGCCGTCCTTGGTGAAGGCGGGGCGCAGCTTGCCGAGGGACTCGACCGTGGTCTCGGCGCGAATGCCCTCGTCCTGCGAGAAGACCACCGGGTCGCCCTTGCGCTGCGGGATCTCGACCGGGGTGATCTCGGCCTCGAAGACGCCGTTCTTCTGCGCGGCGGCGGCCCGCTGGTGCGAGGAGGCGGCGAACGCGTCCTGCGGGGCGCGCTCGATGCCCAGGCGGGTGTTGTGCTTCTCCGTGGACTCGCCCATCGCGATGTTCTCGAAGGCGTCGGTGAGGCCGTCGTAGGCCATCGCGTCGAGCATCTCGATGGCGCCGTACTTGAAGCCCTCGCGGGACTTCGGCAGCAGGTGCGGGGCGTTGGTCATCGACTCCTGGCCGCCCGCGACCACGATGTCGAACTCCCCGGCGCGGATCAACTGGTCCGCGAGCGCGATGGCGTCGAGGCCCGACAGACACACCTTGTTGATGGTGAGCGCGGGAACGTTCATGGGGATCCCGCCCTTGACGGCGGCCTGTCGGGCGGGAATCTGACCCGCGCCGGCCTGGAGCACCTGGCCCATGATCACGTACTGGACCTGGTCGGCGGAGATCCCGGCCCGCTCCAGCGCGGACTTGATCGCGAAGCCGCCGAGGTCGGCACCCGAGAAGGACTTCAGCGAGCCCAGCAGACGCCCCATGGGCGTGCGGGCCCCAGCGACGATCACCGAAGTGGTGTTGTTCGTTCCGGACATGATGGCGGATCCCCTTTCAGCGGGGAAGCTGAGGAGTGAACGAGGGTTTACCTGAATGTACTGAGCAGTACCCGCGCCGTCACCGGCCAGTCGGTGTGATCGCTGGCACGTTGCGTGACGCCCCTCCCGAGCTGTGCACTGGTCCCATGCTGACAAGAATCGACCACATCGGGATCGCCTGCTTCGACCTCGACAAGACTGTCGAGTTCTACCGTGCCACGTACGGATTCGAGGTGTTCCACTCCGAGGTCAACGAGGAGCAGGGCGTCCGCGAGGCCATGCTCAAGATCAACGAGACCTCCGACGGGGGTGCCTCCTACCTCCAGCTCCTGGAGCCCACCAGGGAGGATTCCGCGGTCGGCAAGTGGCTCGCCAAGAACGGGGAGGGCGTCCATCACATCGCCTTCGGGACCGAGGACGTCGACGGTGACGCCGAGGCCATCCGCGGCAAGGGCGTCCGCGTCCTGTACGACCAGCCGCGCATCGGCTCCATGGGGTCCCGGATCACCTTCCTGCACCCCAAGGACTGCCACGGCGTCCTGACCGAACTGGTCACCTCCGCCCCGGAGGCGGCGGAAGGGCACTGAGGCGCGTGGCGCGTGTCGTCGAACGACCGGTCGTGACGCCCCGCGCGGGAGTTTGCGTTGCGTCACGCCGGCCGGCGCGCGCCTTGGTTCCGGAACGGCTGTTTCCGCTGCCGGAGGGGCCGGTGAGGGGTGCCGGCGGGTTCGGACACCGGCCCGGGGTCCGTGCGCGTGCGCGAACGCGGCCCCGTCCTGACGGGCGGCGGACCGGCTCCCGTCGCCGCCCGTGATCGACTCCGACCATCGCCGGTCGGCTTGTCTGAAGATCTGTTCGTACCCACGGGTACACCCCGCTCCACCCCTGCTGACAGGCGTTCTTCGGGCTCCCAACCAGGCGATGCGCACCCAAGCGCACTGATGTCCCGTTTCTCCGGCCGGTAGAGTGGCCATGGCTCGGCCGGGGTTCGGTGCGGAGACGGGGTCGGGGCCTGTGACCCCTGCCCCGGTATCTGACACCATTCCCCGGGGGCGTCGTTCAGCGGGCGAGCGATGCTCAATTGGGAGTGAGCTTGCAACCAGGGGACGGATGGGACCGCGCTGTGCGGGGCTACGAAAGCCAGGAGAGCCACCAGGCCGAGGTCGACCATCTCTCGCGCTTCGAAGCCGAGATGGAGCGGCTGAAGAAGGAGCGCGGGAAGGCCGTCCAGCACGCCGAGGACCTGGGCTACCAGGTCGAGGTGCTGCGCGCCAAGCTCCATGAGGTACGCCGCAATCTCGCGTCCCGCCCCGCCTACGACGGCGCGGACATGGGTTACCAGGCGGAGCAGCTGCTCCGCAATGCCCAGATCCAGGCCGACCAGATGCGCTCCGACGCCGAACGCGAGCTGCGCGACGCCCGGGCCCAGACCCAGCGGATCCTCCAGGAGCACGCCGAACACCAGGCACGCCTCCAGGCCGAGCTGCACGGCGAGGCCGTCAACCGCCGCCAGCGCCTCGACCAGGAGCTGAACGAGCGCCGCCAGACCGTCGAGGCGCACGTCAACGAGAACGTCGCCTGGGCCGAGCAGTTGCGCGCCCGTACCGAGTCCCAGGCGCGCCGGCTCATGGAGGAGTCCCGCGCCGAGGCCGAGCAGGCGCTGAACGCCGCCCGCGCCGAGGCCGCCCGGCTCGCGGAGGAGGCCCGACGCCGGCTCACCGCCGACTCGGAGGCCGCCCGTACCGAGGCCGAGAGCACCCTGCTGCGGGCCCGCAAGGAGGCCGAGCGGCTGCTGACCGCCGCCTCCTCGCAGGCGCAGGAGGCCACCGAGCACGCCGAACGACTGCGGAGCAGCACCTCCGCCGAGGCCGAGCAGACCCGTCAGCAGACCATGGACCTCGGCCGCGTCGCGGAGTCCCGGGTCCAGGAGGCCGACTCCGCGTTGCGCACCGCGCGCGCCGAGGCGGAGACCCTCCTCGCGGAGGCCAAGGAGAGCGCCGCACGGCAGCTCGCCTCGGCGGAGTCCGTCAACGAGCAGCGCACCCGCACCGCGAAGGAGCAGGTCGCACGGCTGGTCGGCGAGGCCACCAAGGAGGCCGAGGTCCTCAAGGGCGAGGCCGAACAGTTGCTGGCCGACGCCCGCGCCGACATGGAGCGGCTGCGCGCCGAGGCCGGGGAGCAGGCCCGCGCAGCCGCCGCCGAGGACACGGCGGCGCAACTGGCGAAGGCCGCCCGCACGGCCGAGGAAGTACTGAACAAGGCCTCGGAGGACGCCCGGGCCACCACCCGCGCCGCGTCCGAGGAGGCCGAGCGGATCCGTCGCGAGGCGGAGGCCGAGGCCGACCGGCTGCGCGTGCAGGCCGCGGCCACGGCCGACGAGCTCAAGGGCGCCGCGAAGGACGACACCGAGGAGTACCGGGCCCGTACGGTCGAACTCCAGGCGGACGCCCGCAGGCTGCGCGGCGAGGCCGAGCAGTTGCGCGCGGAGGCCGTCGCCGAGGGCGAGCGGATCCGCGGCGAGGCCCGCCGCGAGGCGGTCCAGCAGATCGAGGAGGCGGCCCGGACCGCCGAGGAGCTGCTGGGCAAGGCCAAGTCGGACGCGGACGAGCTGCGCGGCGGGGCGACCGCCGAGAGCGAGCGGGTCCGCGGCGAGGCCGTGGAACGGGCCGGCACCCTGCGCAGGCAGGCCGAGGAGACCCTGGAGCGGACCCGCGCCGAGGCCGAGCGGCTGCGCGCCGAGGCCGAGGAGGAGGCGGAGTCCGTCCGCGCCGAGGCCGACGCGGCGGCGCGGGCACGGCGCGAGGAGACCGAGCAGGCGCTGTCGGCGAAGCGGGCGGAGGCCGACGAGGAACTGGTCCGGCTCCACACGGACGCCGAGAACCGACTGACCGCGGCCGAACAGACGCTGCGCGACGCCCGGACCTCGGCGGAGAGCATCCGCCGGGAGACCACGGAGGAGAGCGACCGGCTGCGCGCCGAGGCCGCGGAGCGGATCCGCACCCTCCAGGCCCAGTCGGAAACCGAGGCCGACCAGTTGCGCACGGACGCGGCGGACGACGCCGGTCGGGTGCGCGCGGAGGCCGAGCAGGTCGCGGTGCGGCTGCGCGGCGAGGCCGAGTCCGAGGCCGAACGGGTCCGTACGGAGGCGCAGGAGACCGCCGACCGGCTGCGCGCGGAGGCCAAGGCCGCCGCCGAGCGGGTCGCCGCGGAGGCCGCGGAGGCGCTGGCCGCCGCGCAGGAGGAGGCCGCCCGGCGTCGCCGGGAGTCCGAGGAGACGCTTGCGTCGGCGCGCACCGACGCGGAGAACGAGCGGGCCCAGGCCCGCGAGCAGAGCGAGGAACTGCTGGCGCAGGCCCGCAAGCGTTCCGAGGAGGCCCAGGCCGAGGCGATCTGGCTGACCGAGGAGGCCGAGCGGCGCGCGTCCGAGGTCGTGTCGGCCGCGGAGACGACCGCCCAGCAGGTACGGGACGCCGTGGCCGGGCTGCACGAGCAGGCCGAGGAGGAGATCGTCGGGCTGCGCAGCGCGGCCGAGCACTCCGCCGAGCGCACCAGGGACGAGGCCGAGGAGGAGGCCGGACGGGTCCGCGCCGACGCCCACGCCGAACGGGAGCGGGCGTCCGAGGACGCCACCCGCCTGCGCGACGAGGCCCGGATCGAGACGGACGCCGCGAAGGCCCTCGCGGAGCGCACGGTCGGCGACGCCATCGCCGAGTCGGAGCAACTGCGCACCGACACCGCCGAGTACGCGCAGCGGTTGCGCACCGAGGCCACCGACGCGCTGGCCGCGGCCGAGCGGGACGCGGCCCGGACCCGGGCGGACGCCCGGGACGACGCGAACCGGATCCGCGGCGAGGCCGCGGAGTCCCTGGACGCCTCCCGCGCCGAGGGCACCCGGATCGTCGACGAGGCCACGCGACTGGCCGAACTGCACACCGAGGAGACCCGCGCGGCGAACGCCGCCACGATCGAGGAGGCCGGCGAGCAGGCGGCCCGACTCACCTCCGAGGCCGAGGCGGCGGCCGACGCGACCCGCGCCGAGGCCGCGGACACGTTGGACGAGGCCCGCTCCGAGGCCAACCGGCTGCGCAGCGAGGCCGCCGAGCAGGCGGACCGACTCGTCACCGAGGCGGCGTCGGAAGCGGACAAGCTCACCGAGGAGACCCTCGCGGCGAACGCGGCCACGGTCGGCGAGGCCGCGACGGAGGCCGAACGGCTGCGCACCGAGGCGGCACGGACCCTGGACGACGCACGCGCCGAGGGCGCCCGTCTGATCGGCGAGGCCGCGGCCGAGACCGAGCGCATGACGGTCGAGACGCGGGCGGCCAACGACCTCACGGTCGGCGAGGCGGCCGAGGAGGCGCAGCGGCTGCGTACCGAGGCGGCGCGGATCCTGGACGAGTCCCGCGAGGAGGGCGGCCGGATCATCGGCGAGGCCACCGCGGAGGCCGAGCGGGTCACCGAGGCCGCGAACGAGACGTCGGCGAGCGCCGAACGGGACTCCGAGCGGATGCTCGACGAGGCCCGCGAGGAGGCCAACAAGCGACGCAGCGAGGCCGCCGAGCAGGTGGACCGGCTCATCACCGAGGCGGCCGCCGAGGCGGACAAGCTCACCGAGGAGACCCGCAAGGACAACGAGCGGACGGTCGGCGAGGCCGCCGCCGAGGCCGAACGGCTGCGCACGGAGGCCGCCGAGGCCCTGTCCTCGGCGCAGGAGCACGCGACCCGTACCCGGTCGGAGGCCGAGCGGGTCAAGGCGGAGGCCGCGACCGAGGCGGAGCGCACCCGCGCGGAGGCCCGTACGGAGTCCGAGCGGCTGTTGGACGAGGCCCGCGAGGAGGCCAACAAGCGACGCAGCGAGGCCGCCGAGCAGGTGGACCGGCTCATCACGGAGTCCTCGGCGGAAGCGGAGAGGCTCACCACCGACGCGCGGCAACAGGCCCTCGCCGCGACCACGGCGGCCGAGGAGCAGGCCGACGCGATGGTGGACGCGGCCCGCAAGGAGGCCGCGCGGATCACCTCGGAGGCGACCGTCGAGGGCAACTCCACGGTGGAGAAGGCCCGTACGGACGCGAACGAGTTGCTGGTCGGGGCGCGTACGGACGCCGCCGCCATAAGGGAGCGGGCGGAGGAGCTGCGCGGCCGGGTCGCGTCCGAGGTCGAGGAGCTGCACGAGCGGGCCCGCCGCGAGTCGGCGGAGCAGATGAAGTCCGCGGGCGAGCGCGTGGACAAGCTGGTGCGGGCGGCGACCGAGCAGAGCGTCGAGGCCGACAAGAAGGCCAAGGATCTGGTGTCGGAGGCGAGCAGCGAGGCCGGCAAGGTCCGCATCGCCGCCGTGCGCAAGGCGGAGGCGCTGCTCAAGGAGGCCGAGCAGAAGAAGGCCGAGGTGACGCGCGAGGCCGAGAGCACCCTCGCCGAGGCGAAGGCGGAGGCCGAGCGACTGGTCGACGAGGGTCGCCGCGAGCTGGAGGTCCTGGTGCGCCGGCGCGAGGACATTCAGGCGGAGATCTCCCGTGTCCAGGACGTTCTTGAGGCGTTGGAATCATTCGAGGCGCCTTCGGGCGGCGGAAAGCCGACGATCGGCGGTCAGGGCGCGGGGGGCGTGAAGGCCGGAGCGGCAGCGGGTTCCACTCGTTCGAGTGGCAAGTCGTCAGAGAGCTAGTCAGCACATGAAGATGTGTGCTCCTGATGGAGGTTCAGGCGAACGGGCGACAAGCATTCTGTCGCCTTGCCACTCAAAAGGGGTGTCATTGTCCAGATCAAACGTGGATTGACTCGATGACACGCCGTCTGGGCGCCTAGGATTCCCCTAACACCTCACGTAGCACCTCATCGGTCTCATTCGACAGGAACCCCATGAGCGACACTTCCTCCCCCTTCGGCTTCGAGCTCGTGCGGCGTGGTTACGACCGCGGTCAGGTGGACGACCGCATTACCAAGCTGGTCTCCGACCGCGACAGCGCACTGGGACGTATCAACTCTCTGGAAAAGCGGATCGAGGAGCTGCACCTCGAAACGCAGAACGCCCAGGCTCAGGTGAGCGACGCGGAGCCGTCGTACGCCGGCCTCGGTGCCCGGGTCGAGAAGATCCTGCGACTGGCCGAGGAGGAGGCGAAGGACCTTCGCGAGGAGGCCCGTCGCGCGGCCGAGCAGCACCGTGAGCTGGCCGAGTCGGCCGCCCAGCAGGTGCGCAACGACGCCGAGTCGTTCGCCGCCGATCGGAAGTCGAAGGCGGAGGACGAGGGCGTCCGCATCGTCGAGAAGGCCAAGGGCGACTCCGCCACCCTGCGCGCCGAGGCCCAGAAGGACGCGGCCTCCAAGCGCGAGGAGGCCGACGCGCTCTTCGAGGAGACCCGCGCCAAGGCCGCCCAGGCCGCCGCGGACTTCGAGACCAACCTGGCCAAGCGCCGCGAGCAGTCCGAGCGCGACCTGGCCTCGCGTCAGGCCAAGGCGGAGAAGCGTCTCGCGGAGATCGAGCACCGCGCGGAGCAGCTGCGTCTGGAGGCGGAGAAGCTCCGTACCGACGCGGAGCGTCGCGCGCGCCAGACCGTGGAGACCGCACAGCGTCAGGCCGAGGACATCGTCGCCGACGCCAACGCGAAGGCCGACCGGATCCGCAGCGAGTCCGAGCGCGAGCTGGCGGCGCTCACCAACCGCCGCGACTCGATCAACGCGCAGTTGACCAACGTCCGCGAGATGCTGGCGACGCTGACCGGTGCGGCCGTGGCCGCCGCCGGCTCCCCGATCGACGACGAGCCGGTCACCCGTGGCGTTCCGGCTCAGCAGAGCCGCTAGTACACGCAGTCGCCAGTACCACGGCGCGCGTAGGCGTTGTACGCCATTGCGCCGGACGGTTGGTACCGAGGGCCTTGTGTCACCTGTTTGAGGTGGCGTGGGGCCCTCTGCCGTTCTAGCGTGGCCGCATGATCGAGCTTGAGGGCCTCACCAAACGCTTCGGTGCGAAGACGGCAGTGGACAACCTCAGCTTCCAGGTCAGACCCGGGGTGGTGACCGGCTTCCTCGGCCCCAACGGGGCGGGGAAGTCCACGACCATGCGCATGATGCTCGACCTCGACAATCCGACCGCCGGGCGGGTGCGGATCGACGGGAAGCGCTACCGGGACCTGCCGGAGCCGCTCACGCACATCGGGGCTCTGCTGGACGCGAAGGCCATGCACGGCGGACGCAGCGCGTACAACAACCTTCTCTGCCTGGCCCAGTCGAACCGGATCCCGAGGAGCCGGGTGTCCGAGGTGCTGGATCAGGTCGGACTGACGGCGGTGGCGCGGAAGAAGTCGAAAGGATTTTCGCTCGGCATGGGTCAGCGGCTTGGAATCGCCGCCGCTCTGCTGGGCGATCCGGAGATCTTGATGTTCGACGAACCCGTCAATGGTCTGGACCCCGAGGGAATTCTCTGGATCAGAAATCTGATGAAAGCGCAGGCGGCGGAGGGGAGGACGATCTTCGTTTCCTCTCACCTGATGAGTGAAATGGCGGTGACCGCAGACCATTTGGTGGTCATCGGGCAGGGAAAGCTGCTCGCCGACTTGTCGATGGCCGATTTCATTCGGCAGAACTCACGAAGTTACGTACGCGTGCGCTCGCCCCAGCAGGAGCGGCTGAAGGACCTCCTGCACGGGGAGGGCATCGACGCGATCACCGTCCCGGCGACCGGAACGCTGGAGGTCGACGGCGTGGAGTCGGAGCGGCTCGGCGAGCTGGCGGCCCGGCACGGGGTCGTGTTGCACGAGCTCAGCCCGCAGCGGGCCTCCCTGGAAGAGGCGTTCATGCGCATGACGGCGGACTCGGTCGAGTACCACGCCCACGCGGCGCAAGCACCGGGCGCGCCGTCCGACCCCGGGGTGCCCGGCGCGCCTCCCGGGCCGCCCGGTTCCGGACCGGCCTGGGGCTCCTCGTACGACGCGGGCCGACGGAAGGGGAAGTGATCATGGCCGATTTCCCCGCTGTCCTCGCGTCCGAGTGGACCAAGATCCGTACGGTGGCCTCCACCACCTGGACGCTGATCGCCGCCCTCGTGGTCACGGTCGGCGTGAGCGCCGGCCTCTGCGCGTTCATCAACGCCTCGTTCGACGACATGCCTCCGCAGGAGCAGCTCACCTTCGACCCGACGCTGTCGGCCTTCGCCGGGATGGCCCTCGGCCAGCTCGCCATGATCGTCTTCGGGGTGCTGGTCGTCGGCACCGAGTACAGCTCGGGCATGATCCGCACCTCGCTCGCCGCCGTGCCGCGCCGCGGGAGCCTGCTGCTCGGCAAGCTCGTCGTCGCCACCGCCCTGGCGCTGGTCGTGGGCCTCGCGACCAGCTTCCTGTCCTTCTTCCTCGGGCAGGCCCTGCTGGGCGGGCGCGGCGTGGGGATCGGCGAGCCCGACGTCCTGCGCGCGGTGATCGGCGCCGGGCTCTACATGGCCATGATCGCCCTGTTCTCCATGGGCGTGGCCACGATGCTGCGCAGTTCGATGCTCGCCCTGTGCGTGCTGATGCCGTTCTTCCTGATGATCTCCACCATCCTCGGGGCCGTCGAGGCGACCCGGAAGGTGGCCCGGTACTTCCCGGATCAGGCCGGCTCCCGGATCATGCAGGTCGTCCCACCGGGCGCGGCGGGCGGGGACGCGCCGCCCTACGGGCCCTGGGGCGGCTTCGGGATCATGGCCCTGTGGACGCTGGCCGCCGTACTCGCGGGGTTCCTGGTCCTCAGGAAGCGCGACGCGTGACGAGGGTGGCCGGGGGCCGGCCATCCTCGTGCGACGGACGGAGGCGGGCGGGTGTCCGTCCCGGGACGGACACCCGCCGTACTACGGGGGATCTTCGGGTCGGACTCAGGGGTACCTCAGGGATGACGACCGGGACGGAACCGTAGGAGACTGGATATCCTCTTAACCCTTACACGGGCGAGAGTCGTACCGGCCTGCTAAGGGGCAGAACCATGATCGAGGCAGTCGGCCTTACCAAGCGCTTCGGCGCGAAGACCGCCGTCGACCAGCTGTCCTTCCAGGTCAGGCCAGGTCACGTCACCGGGTTCCTGGGGCCCAACGGCTCCGGCAAGTCCACCACCATGCGCATGATCGTCGGGCTGGACAGGCCCACTTCCGGCCATGTCACCATCAGCGGTCTGCCGTTCCGCGACCTGCCGAACGCGCAGCGTCACGTCGGCGCCCTCCTCGACGCGAAGGCCATGCACGGGGGACGTCGCGCCCGCACCCACCTCCTGGCCGTCGCCCAGCTCTCCGGCATCCCGGAGAAGCGGGTGGACGAGGTACTGGCCGTGGTGGGCCTCCAGGACGCGGCCCGACAGCGCACGAAGGGCTTCTCGCTCGGCATGGGCCAGCGGCTCGGCATCGCCACCGCCCTGCTCGGCGACCCCCGGGTACTGCTCTTCGACGAGCCCGTCAACGGCCTCGACCCCGAGGGCATCCTGTGGGTGCGCACGCTCATGCGGCAGCTCGCCGCCGAGGGCCGTACGGTCCTGGTCTCCTCGCACCTGATGAGCGAGATGGCGTTGACCGCCGACCACCTGATCGTGATCGGCCGGGGTCGGCTGTTGGCCGACATGGGCACCCAGGAGTTCATCACGCACAACTCGGCCGGATTCGCTCGGGTGCGCGCGGCCGATACCGATCGGGATGGCCGGGACACGCTCGGTGAAGCCTTCCGCAAGGCCGGGGGCCGGGTCCTCCAGGAGCCGGACGGGGCCCTGCGGGTGACCGGGCTGGACCTGCCGCGGCTGTCCGACCTCGCCCACGAGGCGGGGGTACGGCTGTGGGAGCTGTCTCCGCACCGGGCCTCGCTGGAGGAGGCCTACATGCGGATGACCCAGTCCTCCGTCGAGTACACCTCCACCGACGACCCCCGGGCCGAGTTGTGGGAGCCGGAGCCGCTGAGCGTCCCGGAGTGGGAGGCGGACGCGGCCCCCGAGGTGCCGCGGGCGGGGTTCTACGCGCCCCCGCCGCCCGGCGCGGACGCGCGTCCCTTCCTGATGCCCGGCAACCCCGGCGAGCTCGCCGGGGCCGCCAAGAGCAACCCCGAGGAAACCCGATGACCGGCCCGACCACGACCGCCCCCACCGCCCCCGGGGCGCCGCACGACGACGCCCGGCCGCACGTCGGGCACGCGGTGGCCTCGGAGTGGACGAAGCTGACCTCGGTGCGCTCGACGATGTGGACGCTCGGGGCGTTGGTGGTGATCGTCGTCGGCATCGGGCTGCTCTTCGTCTCGCAGACCGCGGACGAGGACTACGTGGCGATGCCGTTCACCACCCCGGCGCTGTTCGGTCTGCTGGTCGGCCAGCTCGCGGTGATCGTGCTGGGCGTCCTGACCATCACCTCCGAGCACGGCACCGGCCTGGTCCGCACCACGTTCACCGCCGCCCCCGACCGGCACCGGGTGCTCACCGCGAAGTACCTCGTCTTCAGCGCCACGGCCCTGGCGGCGACGATCGGTTCGGTCTTCGTGGTGGCCGCCGCCGCGATGGCCGTGCACCACGGCCCCGGCGCCGGACCGCACACCTTCGGGGAGTGGAGCGGCGCGCTCGTCGGATGCTTCTACGTCACGCTGCTCGGGGTGCTCGCCCTCGCGGTCGGGGCGCTGGTCCGGCACTCCGCCGGGGCGATCACCCTGATGCTCGGCCTGGTCACGCTGCCGCCGGTGATCGGCGGGATGCTCAGCTACTGGGAGGCCTCGGCCCGGATCGGGGAGATCGTCCTCCAGTACAACGTGCCGGTGGCGATGATGCAGTTGTTCGGCATGCCGACGGGCGAGGGCACGAAGGTGCCCGGAGACCTGCCCCAGATGCTCCTGCTCCTGCTGGTGACCGTCGCCGCGGTCGCGGCCTCGTACGTGATCGTCGACCGCAGGGACGTCTAGGCCGTCGCCGACGGGCTCAGTGCCGGGGCGCGTTCCGGGACCGCTGCACCCGCGAGGTGCGGCGGTCCTTCGCGTTCCAGCACGCCTTGTGCCAGTGCCGCCGGTCGTCCACGCCGCCGTACTCGGGCCAGGCCACCAGGTGCGGGGTTCCCGAGGGGATCTCCTGGTCGCAGCCGGGGCAGCGGTAGCGCTTGCCGGCCGCGCTCGCGCCGGCGACGTGCCGGACCTTCCACTCCTCGCCCTGGTACTCCTCGGTCTGCTCCAGGCCGAACCGGTCCAGGCCCCCCGAGCCCGACCCGGAGCCCGGGTCCGGACGGTCGGACGGATTCCCCCCGCCCCTGGGGCGGTTGTGGCGCGGTGACACGTATACCTCACGGATGGGCGGACGGCAGTGGCTTTCTCCCAGACTACGCGCAGCGAGCTCGGGTACCCGCAGGGTGTCCGAAGGAAGGCGACCGAACGGCCCGTGACGCGTGGGGCGGCATGACAATCCCAATAACTTTCCTGTCAGGCCGTGCCTTTGGCACTTGTCAGACGTTGTTGCCATCAGACGTTGATGCCATGAAACGGCACCGAGCCGGTCCACCTGGGGGAGGCCGCGCCGGCCGCTAGGAGGCTAAGGGCGATGCGCGTAGGAGCGTTTGTACTGGCGGCCCAGTTCCCGGGCCAGGGACAGGGGGAGGCGCTGCACCGGGCGGTGCGGACCGCCGAGGTGGCCGAGGAGGCCGGGCTGGACTCGGTCTGGCTGGCCGAGCACCACTTCGTGCCGTACGGGGTCTGCCCGTCGGCGGTGACCCTCGCGGCCCTGCTGCTCGGACGGACCCGGCGGTTGCGGGTGGGCACGGCCGTGAGCGTGCTGCCGAGCACGCACCCGGTGGCCCTCGGGGAGCAGGCGGCGCTGCTCCACGTCACCTCGGGGGGCCGCTTCACCCTCGGGGTGGGCCGCGGCGGGCCCTGGGTGGACCTGGAGGTGTTCGGGGGCGGTCTGGACGCGTACGAGAGCGGTTTCCCGGACGACCTGGACCTGGTGCGGCGCTGGCTGTCCGAGCCGCGCGTGGGGGCGGCCGGCGAGCGGTACGCCTTCCGCGAGGTGGCCGTCGTACCGCGTCCGTCGGAGGCGTGGGACGGCGACGGGAAGGGGCCTGAAGTGATCGTCGCGTGCACCTCCCCCGCGTCGGTGCGACTGGCCGCCGAGCGGGGTCTGCCGATGTTGCTGGGCATGCACTGCGGGGACGAGGACAAGGCGGACATGGTCGCGCTGTGGCGGCGCACCGCGCGGGACGCCGGTCACGACCCCGAGGCGGGGCACGTGTCGGCGGGGGTGTGCCAGTTGGCGGACCGGACCGCGGACGCCCGGGAAACGCTGGTGAAGGCGATGCCGGGCTGGTTCCGGCAGGGGCTGGACGCGCACGTGACGGTGGACGGCCGGCAGCGCGCGATGCGGGATCCCGTCGCCTACACGGAGCTGCTGTGCGACCTGCACCCGGTCGGTACGCCGCGACTGGCGGCGGACCGGCTGGCGGCGACCGCGGAGCGCACGGGCATCAGCCGGTTCGCCCTGCTCACGGAGGGCTCGGGCGATCTCGCCGCGACGGAGGAGAACGTACGACGCCTGGGCGCCGAGGTCCTGCCCCGCCTCGGTTGAGATCCGGGTCCCGTGCCGACCGCGACCGGGAGGTCTCCCGGGTCGACGGCGGTCGGAGCCCGGGGCTGCCGCTCCGGTGTCAGTCGCACCTCTCGCGACTCGGAGCGGCAGCGGGACACCGGCGGCGACGGGGCCCGGGTCCTGCAGTCAAAGTGGCGCCAGGCGAGACTTTGACGGCGGGGCCTAGCAGTCCCGCAGTTCCGGCGACTGGTTGAGCAACTGGCCCCGGATCGAGGTGAAGCGGGCGTGCCTGTCATCCGATGAGGTATCCAGCGGGAACACGGCGACACGGTGACAGTTCTGGAATGCCAGACGCACTCCGAAGTGCCGCTGGAGCGCACCACGTATCGCGTCACTCGCGAGGGCACGCAGCAGTTGCCCACGCGCCTGCTCGTCCGGCGGCGGCGTCTGGTTGTCGGCGAACTCTCCGCCCTCAACCTCCAGCTGAGCCACCAGCGAGCTGATCATCTCCCATGCGTAAGGCAGGGAGGTCCGGACGCAGTCGACGAAGGCGGCTTCGTCGACCTCGCCTCGCTCGGCCTGTTCGAGTAGGGCCGGTGAGACGTCGAGCGACATGGGTTCTCCTCTCGTGACCCCGGCGTTCGGGTCGCCGGAGTCTTACGGGCAGGGAAGGAGAGTCGCGACGCAGTGTGCACGCTCGACGACCTCCCGCTATCCACGGTAGGCGCCCACCGGGTACGGCACCAGGAGAATGCGCATACAACGCGCCATCCGCGAAGGGGGCTTTCACGGGCGAATCGCGTGGAAGGCCATCGGTCGAGTAGCGTTGCCGACCATGCGTCTCGTCATCGCCCGCTGCTCCGTCGACTACGCGGGCCGGCTCACCGCCCATCTGCCCTCGGCACCCCGTCTGATCCTCGTGAAGGCCGACGGCAGTGTCTCGATCCATGCGGACGACCGGGCGTACAAACCGCTCAACTGGATGTCGCCTCCGTGCACCCTCAAGGAGGGGAGCGGGGACGAGGCCGGTGTCTGGACCGTCATCAACAAGGCGGGCGAGAAGCTCATCATCACGATGGAAGAAGTCCTGCACGACTCCTCCCACGAGCTGGGCGTGGACCCGGGTCTGATCAAGGACGGCGTGGAAGCGCACCTCCAGGAGCTGCTGGCCGACCGCATCGACACCCTCGGCGAGGGCTACAGCCTGATCCGGCGCGAGTACATGACCGCGATCGGACCGGTGGACATCCTGTGTCGTGACGCCGACGGCGCGACGGTGGCCGTGGAGATCAAGCGGCGCGGCGAGATCGACGGTGTCGAGCAGCTGACCCGCTACCTGGAGCTCCTGAACCGGGACCCGCACCTCGCCCCCGTCCGGGGCGTGTTCGCGGCCCAGGAGATCAAGCCCCAGGCCCGTGTCCTGGCGACGGACCGCGGCATGGACTGCGTGATCCTCGACTACAACGCCATGCGCGGCATCGAGGACGACAAGCTCCGCCTGTTCTAGGGCGCCTCTTCCCACGGCTTTCACGGCCCCGTCGGCGATTGCCGGCGGGGCCGTGCCGTTCTCCGCCCCCTACCGGGTCGTGGACGCCTCCGGGGAGGTGTCGCCGCCCGTCGGGCCGGTGGGGACCGACGTTACCGGCGGCTGGGTCGACACCGACGGTTGCGGGGTCACCGAGGACGTGGACGGCTTGGGGTCCGGGGAGGTCGGCGACTGGACGGGCGTCGAGGGCGGCGTCGAGGTGCGCGGCGTCGTCGGGGACGAGGGCCGGTCGGACGGCGTGCGCACGGGCGGTGTCGTGCCCGTGCTCGGCACGGTGCCCGGATCACGGCGGGTGCCCGACGGTGCGGGGCGGCTCGGGTCCGCCGGATCGGCCGGGTCGGACGTCCCCGGCTCGGGTGCGGAGGTCTCCGAAGTAACGTTCCCGCTGCTCTCCGTCACGGACGTCGGGGTGGTCGACACGGCGGGCCCCTGCGGCTTGTCGTCGCCCGACGGCATCACCGCCAGGGCCACCACCGTGCCCAGCACGGCCACCGTCACCGCGCCGGCCGCGGCCAGCAGCGCCGTGCGGCGTCGGGACGCCGGAGCGGGCGGCGGCGGGGCGAGGGGCGGCGCCGCCGGCTTCGCCGTCAGGGGGAACGCGTCGTCGAAGACCTCCGACAGGGCGGAGGAGGACTTCTGGTCCCCCCGCTGGATCACGGGAACCACCTGCGTGACGGGCTCCCCCGCGGGCGGCGGCGGGACCCCGGGCCCCGCCGCCGCCACCGCGCCGACCGGTCGCGTCGGCGGCGACGCGGGCGGGGCGTCGGCCGGGGCCGCGAGAGGAGCCGCGAGAGGAGCCGCGGGAAGGGAGCCGGCCAGGGACGCGGGCAGTGACACCGGCGGGAAGGCCGTCGGCGGCGTGGAAGCCTTGGGAGGAGCAGGGGTCACGGGCGCCGCAGGGGTCACCGGCGCCGCGGGCGTCACCGGCGCCTCCAGCCGCAGCGGCGGCGATGCCACGCCCCCGGCCGTCTCCCGGTCCGTGACCAGGGCCAGCGCCCGTCGCCCCGCAACCGTGCCCCGCTTGTCGGCGAGCGCGCCGCGCAGACCGATCGAGGCCTCCAGCTCCGCCCTGGCCCGCTCCAGGCGGCCCTCGCACAGCGCGAGCACACCGAGCTCGTGGTGGAAGTACGCCTGTTCCGCGACCTCCCCGGCCTTGCGCGCGGCCTCCGCGCCCGAGCGCAGCACCCGTTCCCACGCCTCCCAGTGCAGCGACGCCGCGAAGGCCGGGGCGGCCGTGCGCGCCAGCAGGACGGCCGCCACCACGTCGGCGCCCGCCAGGGCCGCCAGTACCGCGTCGGCCTCCGCCGCGACCCGCTCCGGGGTCACCGAGGCGTGACCGGTCCACCAGACGTAGTGCCGGGCGGCCGTGCGGGCCTCCTCGGCGGCGCTCTCCCCGTACCCGGCCTCCTCCAACTGCCGGGCCACCCCGGGGGCCAGCCGGTAGCGCGGTCCGACCGGTGTCAGCAGCCCGCAGCCGAGGAGTTCCGCGACCGCCACGTCGGCGTGCGTGTCCCCCACCAGGGCCGGCAGGTGCGCGTGGTGGGGCATCTCCCCGCCGAGCGCGCACGCGATGCGCAGGGCGGCCCGCGCCGATTCGCTCACCCGGGAGGCGAGGAGTTCCGCCGGCGCGGCGGCCTCGGCCAGGGTGGGCAGCGGTACGTCGACGGGTTCGCGGGGGCGCTCCTCGAAGACGCCGGGCTCTTCCTCGTCGTCCGTCTCGTCGGTCCGGTTGAGTTCGTCCCGCCGGCGCAGCAGCGCGGCGGCCTGGACGAAGCGCAGGGGCAGACCCTCGGAGGCGAACCGCAGGTCGCCCGCCCAGGCGGTCTCCTCCTCGGTCAGGGCGCGCCCGGTGAGGGCCTCCAGCAGCAGGACGCAGTCGGCCCGGCCGAGGCCCCCGAGGAAGACCTCCTCCAGGTGCGAGTCGTCGGAGGGGGATTTGGTGTCGGGGGTGGCGGCCAGCAGGTAGGCGCATTCGGGCGTGGCCCGCAGCAGCTCGTCGAGCGCGGGGCCGCCGAGTTCCAGGTCGTCGAGGAGGACGACCGCGCCGATCTCCTTCACCCGTGCGAGGAGCTCCGGGCGGTCGGGGCGGCGGCCGGAGCCCTCGTACACGGCCGCGTACAGCGCGTGGAGCAGTTCCGCCGGTTGCTGCTGCCCGTGCCCGGAGAGCCGTACGACCCCGTCGGGCGCGACTCCCTCGCAGTCGAGGGCCACCGAGTCGAGCAGCGCGGAACGACCCGATCCGGCGGGTCCGGTCAGGCGTACGGAGCGTCCGCGCCCCAGCAGCCGTACGAGCCGCTCCCGCTCCTCCTCGCGCTCCAGCAGGAGCCGGCCGGGGGGCGGGGTGCCGGGCAGCGCCGGCGGTCTCGTGGCGGCGTCCCGCTCGGCGCGGGCGGCCGGACCGCGTTTGACGGGGTGTTCCTTCGCGGTGCCCGGTCGCAGGGGTTCTATCTCGCTGCCGTCGACCGGGTTGACGGTGAGGGTGAAGTCCCCCGCGGTCAGCGTGACGACCCGCGCGACGGATCCGCTCGCGGGACCCGACGCTGCCGGGGTGTCCTCGCCCGGTTCGGACTGTCCCTGAGTTCGGTCCATGACCAAGTCCCCCGATCGCGTCGCGCGTACCGCCGCTGCCGCCGTCGTACCGCCCGGCCTTCGCTCGCACACGCCGCAGTCGCTACTGGTCCGGTTTCCGCCCGAACCCTAGACCGTGGCCGGCCCCGCCGGAACCGCCGGGGTGCCTTCACCACCGGACCGTTACGTTTCTGCGGAATCGACGCACCCGGTCGTCACACGCGCGGCAGGGACTCCGCTTCCAGTCCGCCCTCGATGGCGAGGATCCGGTGCAGCCGGGTCGCCACCAGCAACCGCTGCATCTGCGCGGGCACCCCGCGCAGCACCAGGCGGCGTCCGCTCCGGCCTGCCCTCCGGTGGGCGCCCATGATCACGCCGAGGCCGGTCGCGTCCCACGAGTCGAGTGCCGTGAGGTCCAGCACGAGGTCGCCGTGGCCGTCGTCGAGGGCGGAGTGCAGGGCCGTACGGGCGTCCGCCGCGCTGCGCACGTCGAGGCGACCCCCGACCGCGAGTTCGGCGTGGTCGCCCCTGATGTGCATATGCGCTCCCGGCAGTCCTGCGTTCGTCTGGTCCGACTGGTCCGTGGTCGGCAACTCTCACTGCAACTGACTGCCTCAGGAGCAGGGAAGTTGCCGACCGTGAGCGAACCGATACCTAATTCACCCTGTCGGGCGAGGGCATTCGAACGATCGTGCTCAGTGCTTGTAGAAACCCTGGCCGCTCTTGCGGCCGATGTCGCCCGCGTCCACCATGCGGCGCATCAGCTCCGGCGGCGCGAACTTCTCGTCCTGCGACTCGGTGTAGATGTTGCTCGTGGCGTGCAGCAGGATGTCGACGCCCGTGAGGTCGGCGGTGGCGAGCGGTCCCATCGCGTGACCGAAGCCCAGCTTGCAGGCGATGTCGATGTCCTCGGCGGAGGCGACGCCCGACTCGTACAGCTTGGCTGCCTCGACGACCAGCGCGGAGATCAGACGGGTCGTCACGAAGCCGGCGACGTCGCGGTTGACGACGATGCAGGTCTTGCCGACCGACTCGGCGAACGCCCGCGTGGTGGCGAGGGTTTCGTCGCTCGTCTTGTAGCCGCGGACGAGCTCGCACAACTGCATCATCGGGACGGGCGAGAAGAAGTGCGCGCCGACGACCCGCTCCGGACGCTCCGTCACGGCCGCGATCTTGGTGATCGGGATGGCGGAGGTGTTGGAGGCGAGGATCGCATCGTCGCGTACGAGCTTGTCGAGCGCGCGGAAGATCTCGTGCTTGACCTCGAGCTTCTCGAAGACGGCCTCGACGACGATGTCGGCGTCGGCGACCGCGTCGAGGTCGGTGGAGGTGGTGATCCGGGCCAGCGCCGCCTCGGCGTCCTCGGCCGTCAGCTTGCCCTTGGCGACGAAGCGGTCGTACGAGGCCTTGATCCCGTCCGTGCCACGGGTCAGCGCGGCGTCGGTGACATCACGCAGTACGACGTCCCAGCCCGCCTGAGCGGAGACCTGAGCGATACCGGATCCCATGAGTCCGGCACCGATGACGGCGAGCTTCCCAGCCACTGCACACCCCTCGTTCTCGAATACGGCCCAGTCCCGTGGCCTCTCCGGCGGAGACTAGCGCCCGTGAGGGGTCGTGTGACCGCGAAGTAACACGCGTCACGTCTCATCTGACGGACATCACACCGGGACGGCTCAGCCCGCACCCGCCGTCCCCAACCGGTCCCCGATCGGCCGGAGTCGCCCGACCCGGCGCCGCGTTCCACCGATCCGGGCGGGCCGCTCGGGGCGGCACGGGCCCGCCAAGACGGCGACCCACCGGGCCTGTTCACCCCCGCGCCGGACGGCGAGCGCGTCGGGCACACCGCCCCCTCTTCCCCGTACCGCCATCTCTGCGCCGTTGCGTACCCTTTCGTGCGGGTCTGCGACCGTCGCCGGTGGACGGCGCCCGGCACCCGGGGGCCCCGCGCGCGGGCGCCGTACGCGTGTTTCGGGGTCGCTCACTAGGCTGGACACATGGTGAACCTCACGCGCATCTACACCCGCACCGGCGACCAGGGCACGACGGCCCTCGGGGACATGAGCCGCACGCGGAAGACCGACCTGCGGATCTCCGCGTACGCCGACGTCAACGAGGCGAACGCGGCCATCGGCACGGCGATCGCCCTCGGCGGCCTGTCCGAGGACCTGGTGAAGGTCCTGGTCCGGGTGCAGAACGACATGTTCGACGTCGGCGCGGACCTGTGCACCCCCGTCGTCGAGAACCCCGAGTACCCGCCGCTGCGCGTCGAGCAGTTCTACGTGGACAAGCTGGAGGCGGACTGCGACACCTTCAACGGCGAGCTGGAGAAGCTGCGCAGCTTCATCCTGCCCGGCGGCACCCCCGGCGCGGCCCTGCTGCACCAGGCCTGCACCGTCGTGCGGCGCGCCGAGCGCTCGACCTGGGCGGCCCTGGAGGAGCACGCGGAGGCCATGAACCCGCTGACGGCCACCTACCTGAACCGCCTCTCCGACCTCCTGTTCATCCTGGCCCGGACGGCCAACAAGGAGGTCGGGGACGTCCTGTGGGTGCCGGGCGGCGAGCGCTGACGGGCCCGTCGGTCGGAAGGCGGGCGGCGGCGGGCGGCGGCGGGCGGCGCGGGTCGGGCACGATCAGGAAGAGGCGGCCCGGGCCAGGCGGGATCCGGAAGAGACGGCCTAACGCTTGAGGAGGGCGGCGGGGTCCGCCTCGTCCCGGTCGGCCCTGCCCGCCGGCGCCTTCCGCGGCCAGATCGAGTAGGTCGCCGCGATCAGGGCCTGGATGCCGGCGATCCGCAGGACCACGAACTGCCATTGCCGCAGCGCGTCGACGTCCGCTCCGGCGCCCACGTACCGGATCGCGGCTTCCAGCAGGGCCAGCGAGACGGCCGCGGCGGCGAGGGTCCGCAGCCACAGCTTCCACTCGTGGACGGCCCGCGCCCTGCCGTACTTGGCGCCCGGCGGCTTCGGTCCCCCCGCCCAACGGTGGGCGGCGTGCCGGTCGAGCCATTTCACCGTGTAGTGGCCGTAGGCCACGGTGTAGCCGATGTAGAGGGCGGCCAGGCCGTGCGTCCAGCCCGGTCGGCCGCCGTTCCTCAGGTCCAGCGTGGTGAACACGAACAGGGCCAGCTCCATCAGCGGCTCGCACAGGAGCACCGCCGCGCCCAGCCTCGGCATCCGGGCGAGGTAGCGCAGCGCCAGCCCTGCCGCCAGCAGTACCCAGAAGCCGACCTCGCAGGCGATGATCAGCGCGACGAGCACGGTACTCACTCTCCCTCTCGGCCCCTCGACCCGGTCGGGGCGGCCCTTCCCGCCCTTCCCCGCCCTCCAAGAGTCCCGTCCGGTCCGGTCCGGCACGTCGTCTGCGATGACGAGAGCGACTGCACCCTTCGATGTAGCGGCTCCTCCGCCCAGCCGGCGAGGCCCGGGAGCGCTTCACCGTGTTGGATGGGAACGTGCCCTCGAAGACCCGCGTGTCCGCCTTCCGCCCCCACCGCGACGACGTGTTGCTGTGCGTCGTCAGCCTGCTCGCCGGGGTGCTCCTGTGGTCGCTCGGGGTACACAGCTCCCCGAACCGGAACCTGCTCCCCGACTGGGCGGCCCTGGTCCCGCTGGTCGCCCTCGGCCCGATGGAGCTGCTGCGCCGCACCGCGCCGCGCCTGACGCTGTCCGTGGGCACCGTCGGTGTGATCGCGGACCAGTTCACCGTCGGCAACCTGGTCACGGTCCTGATCTTCACCGACCTGATGTACGCCGCCGTCGTGTACGGCAAGCCCTCCATGGCCCGGCGGCTCCCGGTCACCACCGGACTGATCACCGTCGCCGTCACGATCGCCTCGGTGGCCTGGCTGCGCACCCCGCAGGCCCTGCTGATCGGCGTGATCACCGGCATCGTCGGCTTCGGGCCGGCCCTGACCGGAGCCACCCTGCGCAACCATCGCGAGGCGGCGGTGGCCGCCCGGCTGCGCGCCGAGCAGACCGCGCTGCTGGCCGAGATGGACCGCTCGCAGGCCGTGGCCGCCGAACGGGCACGGATGGCGCGGGAGTTGCACGACATGGTGGCCAATCACCTGTCGGCCATCGCCATCCACTCCACTGCCGCGCTGTCCATCGACTCCCCCGCGACCAGCCGGGACGCCCTCGGGGTGATCCGCGAGAACAGCGTGCAGGGGTTGGCCGAGATGCGACGGTTGATCGGGCTGCTGCGGGACGCCGGCGCGGAGCAGGAGCCGGTGGCGGTGCCCTCCCTCGACGGACTGGACGTACTCGTCGGCAAGGCTCGCGTGAACGGCGCCGGCAGCGGCCTGGACTTCGTACTGGACGACACCCGCGCCGACGATGAACCGCTGCCCGCACCCGTGGAGCTGGCCGCGTACCGCATCGTCCAGGAGTCGCTGACGAACGCCCTCAAGCACGCCGTCCCGGGGACGGTCCGGGTGCGCCTGACGTCCGCGGACGGGCTCCTGACCGTACGGGTGGACTCGCCGTACGGGGAGCGGACCGGCCCGCGCGCCCCGGGTTCCGGCGCGGGGCTGATCGGCATGCGCGAGCGGACGGAGCTGCTCGGGGGCGCGTTCACGGCAGGGCGGGCCGGCACGGTGTGGCAGGTGCGGGCGTCCTTGCCCGCCGAGGAGAGGGCGGTGACCGGGTGAACTTCCGGGTCGTGGTGGCGGAGGACCAGCGGGCGGTGCGCGCGGGTCTGGTGATGATCCTGCGCAGTGCGGGCGACATCGAGGTGGTGGGCGAGGCGGCGGACGGGGAGGAGGCGGTCCGTCTGGCCCGTGAGCTTCGGCCGGATCTGGTCCTCATGGATGTGCAGATGCCCCGGCTCGACGGGGTTTCGGCCACGCGGCAGGTGGTCGCGGAGGGGCTGGCCGACGTGCTCGTGCTGACGACGTTCGATCTCGACGAGTACGTCTTCGGGGCGCTGCGCGCGGGCGCCTCGGGCTTCCTGTTGAAGGACGCGGAGGCGGCGGAGCTGATCGGGGCGGTCCGTACCGTCGCCCGCGGCGAGGGGTTGATCGCGCCCGCCGTGACCCGCCGGTTGATCGCCGAGTTCGCGGCGCCGCAACCCGTGCGGACGGCCGTGCCGCCGGAGCGGGCGGCGGCGGTGGCCTCGCTGACCCGGCGCGAGCGGGAGGTGTGGGGCTGCCTGGGTGACGGCCTGTCGAACGCGGAGGTGGCTCGCCGACTGGACATGGCGGAGGCGACGGTGAAGACGCACGTCAGCAGGTTGCTGGGGAAGCTGGAGCTGCGCAGCCGGGTGCAAGCGGCCGTACTGGCGCAGGAGTTGGGCATCAAGTAGGAGGCTCGAAGGGAGGTCTGGACCTCTTGACGGTTGGTCCAGACCTTTCTAATCTCACCGCAACACTGTGGTGAGCGTGTCATGACAAGAACCTTGACGAGACGTGCTCACGGGCGGCGCAGGTCCCACCCCCATGTCGGAGTCGGCCCCACGACTTCGACGGACCTACGGAGGAGCACCCTTGAGCACAGCACCCCCACGACGCGTACGACTGCTCAGAAGGCTGGCCGCGACCGCGGTCGCCCTGGCCCTGCCCGTCGCCGGCCTCGTCGGCCTGGCGGGCACCGCACAGGCCGCCGGCTCCGCCACCGCGACCTACGCCAAGGCCTCCGACTGGGGCTCCGGCTTCGAGGGCAAGTGGACGGTGAAGAACACCGGCACCACCACCATCAACGGCTGGACCGTGGAGTGGGACTACCCGGCCGGCACCAGGGTCACCTCGGCCTGGGACGCCACCGTCACCGCCTCGGGCAACCACTGGACCGCCAAGAACGTCGGCTGGAACGGCACCCTGTCCCCCGGTGCGAGCGTCACCTTCGGCTTCAACGGCACCGGCCCGGGCGCCCCCTCCGGCTGCAAGATCAACGGCGGCTCCTGCGACGGCGGCACCACCCCCACCGACAACCCGCCGTCGGCCCCCGGCACCCCCACCGCGACCGGGGTCACCGAGACCTCGCTCACCCTGAACTGGGCCGCGGCCACCGACGACAAGGGGATCAAGAACTACGACGTCCACCGCGGCGGCAGCAAGGTCGCCACGGTGACCGGAACCAGCTACGCCGACAGCGGCCTGACCAAGGGCACGACGTACGCCTACACGATCACCGCCCGCGACACCTCCGACCAGACCGGTCCCTCCTCCGGCTCCCTCTCGGTGACCACCCCGGGCGGCGGCACGGGCCCCGGCCCCGACCCCGGTGACGGCACCAGGGTCAAGCTCGGCTACTTCACGAACTGGGGCGTCTACCAGCGCAACTACCACGTGAAGAACCTGGTCACCTCCGGCTCCGCCGCGAAGATCACGCACATCAACTACGCCTTCGGCAACGTCCAGGGCGGCAAGTGCACCATCGGCGACGCGTACGCCGACTACGACAAGGCCTACACCGCCGACCAGAGCGTCGACGGCGTCGCCGACACCTGGGACCAGCCGTTGCGCGGCAACTTCAACCAGTTGCGCAAGCTCAAGGCGAAGTACCCGAACATCAAGATCCTCTGGTCCTTCGGCGGCTGGACCTGGTCCGGCGGCTTCGGCCAGGCCGCCGCGAACCCGGCCGCCTTCGCCCAGTCCTGCCACGACCTCGTCGAGGACCCGCGGTGGGCCGACGTCTTCGACGGCATCGACCTCGACTGGGAGTACCCGAACGCCTGCGGCCTGACCTGCGACACCAGCGGCGCGGCCTCCCTGAAGAACCTGATGCAGGCCGTCCGCGGCAAGTTCGGCGCGAACAACCTGGTCACCGCCGCGATCTCCGCCGACGGCTCCAACGGCGGCAAGCTCGACGCGGCCGACTACGCGGGCGCCGCCCAGTACGTCGACTTCTACAACGTCATGACGTACGACTTCTTCGGCGCCTGGGCGGCGCAGGGCCCCACGGCCCCGCACTCCCCGCTCACCGCCTACACCGGCATCCCGCAGGACGGCTTCAACTCCGAGGCCGCGATCACCAAGCTCAAGGGCAAGGGCATCGCCGGCTCCAAGCTCAACCTCGGCATCGGCTTCTACGGCCGCGGCTGGACCGGCGTCACCCAGGCCACCCCGGGCGGCACCGCCACCGGACCCGCCCCGGGCACCTACGAGCCCGGCATCGAGGACTACAAGGTCCTCAAGGCGAGCTGCCCGTCCACCGGCACCATCGCCGGCACCGCCTACGCCAAGTGCGGAAGCAACTGGTGGAGCTACGACACCCCCGCCACCGTCGCCTCGAAGATGACCTGGACCAAGCAGCAGGGACTGCGCGGGGCCTTCTTCTGGGAGTTCAGCGGTGACACCACCAACGGTGAGCTGGCCAACGCGATCCACACCGGTCTGCAGTAGCCCCCGCGCTCCGCACCGGTGAACCGACGAAGCCGGGGAGAAGGGTCCGTCCCCCTTCTCCCCGGCTTCCTCACGTCACGGGCCCGCTCAGGCCACGTTCACCCGCTGGCCGGGCGGCGCGGCCTCCAGCCAGGCGAGGAAACCGGTCAGCGCGTCGTCGCTCATCGCCAGCTCCAGGCGCGTTCCCCGGTGGGAACAGCCGAGCACGACGGCGTCGGACAGCAGCGCCAGCTCCTCCTCGCCCTCGGGCGCGCGGCGGGCGAGCACCTCGATGGAGGAACGCTCCAGCAGCCGGCGCGGGCGCGGGGAGTAGCTGAAGACCCTGAACCATTCGATCCGGTCACCGCTGTAGCGGGCGACCCCGTACACCCATCCCTTGCCGGAGACGTCCGGCCCCTCGGCCACGCCGCCCCACCGCAGGCTGCAGTCGAAGGTCCCTCCGGACCGCTGGATCAGTCTCCGGCGCAGCCCGAAGACAAAGAGTCCGATCGCCAACAAGACCACGATCAGGCCGCTCACAAGCAGAGCGAGGAGCATCTTCACCGACCTCCTCGCTCATCGAATACCGCCATGCGAAAAACGGACGTACATCGCCTCAGCCGCGACCCGGTCTGGAAAATTCCAGAACGAACCGCGGCTGAGGTCGCACACTATTCGGTACGGGGCTCAGTGCCCCGTTACCGCGCGCAGTCGGACATCCGCGCGACGCTCGGCGGCCGCATCGGCCTCCGCCTTCGCGCGATCCAGTGCCCGCTCCGCCCGCTGGACGTCAATCTCGTCAGCAAGCTCGACGGTCTCGGCCAGCAGCGACAACTTGTTGTCCGCGAACGAGATGAAACCGCCGTGCACCGCGGCGACGACAGTGCCGCCCTCGCCGGTGCGGATGGTCACAGGGCCCGATTCCAGCACACCGAGAAGCGGCTGGTGACCGGGCATGACGCCGATGTCGCCGGACGTGGTGCGGGCGACAACAAGGGTGGCCTCGCCGGACCAGACATTGCGGTCCGCCGCGACCAGCTCGACGTGCAGCTCAGCAGCCAAGGTGGCTCCTCGGGTCACCACCCGGCGGGTCGGCCGGGTGTTGGGTCGAATTCTAATGGGCGTGGGGAGAGGGACGGGACGCACCCGCCCCTCTCCGTCAATCAGCTCTGCTCACGAGGAGCGGGGCTTCAGGAGACGCCCAGCTCCTTGGCGTTGGCCTTCAGGTCCTCGATGCCACCGCACAGGAAGAACGCCTGCTCGGGGAAGTGGTCGTAGTCACCGTCGCAGATCGCGTTGAACGCGGTGATCGACTCCTCCAGCGGCACGTCCGAACCGTCCACGCCGGTGAACTGCTTCGCCACGTGGGTGTTCTGCGACAGGAAGCGCTCGACGCGACGGGCACGGTGGACAACGAGCTTGTCCTCCTCGCCCAGCTCGTCGATACCGAGGATCGCGATGATGTCCTGGAGGTCCTTGTACTTCTGGAGGATCCCCTTGACGCGCATCGCCGTGGCGTAGTGGTCCGCCGCGATGTACCGCGGGTCGAGGATGCGGGACGTCGAGTCCAGCGGGTCCACGGCCGGGTAGATGCCCTTCTCGGAGATCGGACGGGAAAGAACCGTCGTCGCGTCGAGGTGGGCGAAGGTGGTCGCCGGCGCCGGGTCGGTCAGGTCGTCCGCGGGGACGTAGATCGCCTGCATCGAGGTGATCGAGTGACCACGGGTCGAGGTGATGCGCTCCTGGAGGAGACCCATCTCGTCGGCCAGGTTCGGCTGGTAGCCCACCGCGGAGGGCATGCGGCCGAGCAGGGTCGACACCTCGGAACCCGCCTGGGTGTACCGGAAGATGTTGTCGATGAAGAACAGCACGTCCTGCTTCTGCACATCGCGGAAGTACTCCGCCATGGTCAGACCGGCCAGGGCGACGCGCAGACGGGTGCCCGGGGGCTCGTCCATCTGACCGAAGACGAGCGCCGTCTTGTCGATGACGCCCGAGTCGGCCATTTCCTCGATGAGGTCGTTGCCCTCACGGGTACGCTCACCGACGCCCGCGAAGACCGACACACCGTCGTGGTTGTTGGCGACGCGGTAGATCATTTCCTGGATCAGAACGGTCTTGCCGACACCGGCACCACCGAACAGACCGATCTTTCCACCCTTGACGTACGGGGTGAGAAGGTCGATGACCTTGACGCCGGTCTCGAACATCTCGGTCTTCGACTCGAGCTCGTCGAAGCGAGGCGCCTTGCGGTGGATGGGCCAGCGCTCGGTGACGTTGGCGTTCTCCTCCGGGTAGTTCAGCACCTCACCGAGGGTGTTGAACACCTTGCCCTTGGTGAAGTCACCGACGGGGACGGTGATGCCCTCGCCCGTGTCGGTCACCGGGGCCTGGCGGACCAGACCGTCGGTGGGCTGCATGGAGATGGTGCGGACCAGGCCGTCACCCAGGTGCTGGGCGACTTCCAGGGTCAGCGTCTTGAGCGCGCCGTCTTCGGCCGGGTCGGCGACCTGGACCTTCAGCGCGTTGTAGATCTCGGGCATGGCGTCGACGGGGAACTCCACGTCGACGACCGGGCCGATGACCCGGGCGACGCGGCCCGTGGCGGCGGCCGTCTCAACAGTGGTCGTCATTACTTGTCACTCCCCGCGGTCGCGTCAGCCATGGCGCTCGCGCCACCGACGATCTCGCTGATTTCCTGGGTGATTTCGGCCTGGCGGGCCGCGTTGGCAAGCCGGGAGAGGCTCTTGATGAGGTCTCCGGCGTTGTCGGTCGCCGACTTCATCGCGCGGCGGCGGGCGGCGTGCTCGGAAGCGGCCGACTGCAGCAGTGCGTTGTAGATGCGGCTCTCGACGTAGCGCGGCAGCAGGGCGTCGAGGACGTCCTCCGCCGACGGCTCGAAGTCGAACAGCGGAAGGATCTCGCCCTTCGCGCCGGACTCTTCTTCGACCTTGTCGAGGCTGAGCGGCAGCATCCGGCCGTCGACCGCGTTCTGCGTCATCATCGACACGAATTCCGTGTAGACGATGTGCAGCTCGTCGACGCCGCCCTCGGCCGTTTCCTTCTGGATGGCCTCGATCAGCGGCTCCGCGACGCGCTTGGCGTCGGCGTAGGCCGGGCTGTCGGTGAAGCCGGTCCACGACTCCGCGACCTTGCGCTCGCGGAAGCCGAAGTAGGCCAGACCCTTACGGCCGACGATGAACGTGTCGACCTCCTTGCCCTCGCCGCGCAGCCGCTCGCTGAGCCGCTCCGCCTGCTTGATGGCATTCGAGGAGTAGCCGCCGGCCAGACCGCGGTCGCTCGTGATGAGCAGGACCGCGGCGCGCACCGGCGCCTCGACCTCGGTGGTCAGGGCGTGCTTGGTGTTCGAGCCGGTCGCCACCGCGGTCACCGCACGGGTGAGCTCGGTCGCGTACGGCATCGATGCCGCCACCTTGCGCTGCGCCTTGACGATGCGCGAGGCGGCGATCATTTCCATCGCCTTGGTGATCTTCTTGGTCGCCGTGACGGCACGGATGCGACGCTTGTAGACCCGGAGCTGCGCTCCCATGAGTCAGGTCCCTTCCGTCGTCACTTGGAGACGTTGACGGCCGGCGCGTCCTCGCCCAGAAGCTTGCCGTCCGAGGTCTCGAACTGCTGCTTGAAGGCGGCGATGGCGTCGGCGATCGACGTCAGGGTGTCGTCCGACATCTTGCCGCCCTCGGCGATGGAGGTGAGGAGGTCCTTGCGCTCGCGGCGCAGGTGCTCCAGCAGCTCCGACTCGAAGCGACGGATGTCGTTGACCGGGACCTCGTCCATCTTGCCGGTGGTACCGGCCCAGACGGAGACGACCTGCTCCTCGACGGGCATCGGCTGGTACTGGCCCTGCTTCAGCAGCTCGACCAGACGCTTGCCGCGCTCCAGCGAGGACTTCGAAGCGGCGTCCAGGTCGGAACCGAAGGCGGCGAACGCCTCCAGCTCGCGGTACTGGGCGAGGTCCAGGCGCAGACGGCCGGAAACCTGCTTCATCGCCTTGTGCTGGGCGGAGCCACCGACGCGGGAGACCGAGATGCCGACGTTCAGCGCCGGGCGCTGGCCCGCGTTGAACAGGTCGGACTCCAGGAAGCACTGGCCGTCGGTGATGGAGATGACGTTGGTCGGGATGAACGCCGACACGTCGTTCGCCTTGGTCTCGACGATCGGCAGACCGGTCATCGAACCGGCACCCATGTCGTCGGAGAGCTTCGCGCAGCGCTCCAGCAGACGGGAGTGCAAGTAGAAGACGTCACCCGGGTAGGCCTCGCGGCCCGGCGGGCGGCGCAGCAGCAGCGACACGGCGCGGTAGGCGTCGGCCTGCTTCGACAGGTCGTCGAAGATGATCAGGACGTGCTTGCCGGCGTACATCCAGTGCTGGCCGATGGCGGAACCGGTGTACGGCGCCAGGTACTTGAAGCCGGCCGGGTCGGACGCCGGGGCGGCGACGATCGTCGTGTACTCCAGCGCGCCGGCGTCTTCCAGGGCGCCGCGAACGGACGCGATGGTCGAGCCCTTCTGGCCGATGGCGACGTAGATGCAGCGAACCTGCTTGTTCACGTCGCCGGAGCGCCAGTTGTCGCGCTGGTTGATGATCGTGTCGACGGCCAGGGCGGTCTTGCCCGTCTGGCGGTCGCCGATGATCAGCTGACGCTGGCCGCGGCCGATCGGCACCATCGCGTCGATGGCCTTGTAGCCGGTCTGCATGGGCTCGTGGACCGACTTGCGGACCATGACGCCCGGGGCCTGCAGCTCGAGGGCGCGGCGGCCTTCGGTCGCGATCTCGCCGAGACCGTCGATCGGGTTGCCGAGCGGGTCGACAACGCGGCCGAGGTAACCCTCGCCGACACCTACGGAGAGAACCTCACCGGTGCGCTGCACCGGCTGGCCCTCCTCGATTCCGCTGAATTCGCCGAGGACGACCGCACCGATCTCGCGCTCCTCGAGGTTGAGGGCGAGACCGAGGGTGCCGTCCTCGAACTTCAGCAGTTCGTTCGCCATGGCGGAGGGCAGGCCCTCCACCTTTGCGATGCCGTCGCCGGCAACGCTGACCGTTCCGACCTCCTCGCGCGAGGCCGCGTCCGGCTGGTACGACTGGACAAAGTTCTCCAGTGCGTCCCGGATCTCCTCCGGCCGGATCGTGAGCTCCGCCATCTGGGTTCCCTGCTCTCCTTGTTGGGCCTGAAGCTTCTTAGGGGTCTGGGGGCGACCCCCAGGAATCTTCTGCAAGTTCTGCACGGCCCAACCGGGCCGCTAGGAATGCTTTTCGTTCTGTTTGGTGGCTGGTCAGCCGGCCATGCGGCGGGTCGCCTCGGAGAGGCGGTCCGCGATGGTGCCGTCGATGACCTCGTCGCCGACCCGCACCACGATCCCGCCGAGGACCGTGGGGTCCACGTCGAGGTTGAGGTGCATCTGGCGGCCGTACAGCTTGGCCAGCACCGCGCCGAGACGCTGCTTCTGCGCGTCGTCGAGCGGAACCGCGGTGGTCACGGTGGCGACCATGCGGTCACGACGCTCGGCGGCGAGCTTGGAAAGGGAGCCGAGTCCCGTTTCCAGGCTACGTCCACGCGGGTGCGTGACAAGACGGGTCACCAGGCGCTCGGTGACGGCGTTCGCCTTGCCGCCGAGCAGGCTGCTCAGCAGCTCGCTCTTGGCGGCGGGCGTGGCCGCACGGTCGGTCAGCGCGGAACGCAGCCCGGTGTTCGAGGCGACGATCCGGCCGAACCGGAACAGCTCGTCCTCGACGTTGTCGAGCGCGTTCACCTGCTGGGCCGCGGTGAGGTCGGCGGTGGCCGCCAACGCCTCCAGCGAGTCCACCAGGTCACGGGACCGCGACCAGCGGGACCGGACGAGGCCGGACACCAGGTCGAGGGTTTCCCCGCTCACCTGACCCGCCAACACCCGACCGACCAGCTCGGCCTTGGCCTCGCCGGACTGCGCCGGGTCCGTGATGACCCGACGCAGCGAGACCTCACGGTCGAGCAGCGCGGTGACGGCTGCCAGCTCGCCGGCGAGCTTCGCCGCGTCGACGGACGTGTTGTCCATCAGCGCGTCGAGACGCTCGCGTGCGGAGGCCAGCGCCTCGCGGCTCGATCCGTTCATCGGGCCGCCTCGGCCTTCTCCTCAAGCTCGCTGAGGAAGCGGTCGATCGTGCGGCTCTGCCGGGCGTGGTCCTCGAGGGACTCGCCGACGAGCTTTCCGGCCAGGTCGGTGGCGAGCTTGCCAACGTCCTGACGCAGCGCCTGCGAGGCGGCCTTACGGTCGGCCGCGATCTGGGCGTGGCCGGCAGCGATGATGTCCTCACGCTGCCGCTGGCCCTCTGCGCGCAGTTCTTCCTTGAGCGCAGTGCCCTGCTCGAGCGCGTCTTGGCGCATGCGGGCGGCTTCGTGCCGGGCCTCGGCGAGCTGGGCCTTGTACTGCTCCAGCACGCTCTGGGCTTCGGTCTGGGCCGCCTCGGCCTGCTCGATACCGCCTTCGATGGCCTCGCGACGCTCTTCCAGAACCTTGTTGATGTTCGGGAGGAACTTCCACGCGAAGAAACCGAAGACGATGGCGAAGGCCAGTAGACCGATGACGAGCTCGGGGATCGGCGGGACGAGGGGATTCTGAATCTCCTCAGCTGCCAGCGGTACCAGGGCGATCACATCAGTGCCTTCCGTCGAAAATGTTTCTCAGCCGAGGGCGATCAAGAAGGGACCGGGTAGACGAAGCCCATGACGAGACCGATCAGGGCGAGCGCCTCACAGAGGACGAAGCCGAGGATCTGGTTCTGCCGGATCAGACCGGCGGCCTCGGGCTGGCGAGCCAGGGCCTGGGTACCGTTACCGAAGATGATGCCGACGCCGACGCCGGGGCCGATCGCGGCGAGGCCGTAGCCGATCGCTCCGAGGTTGCCCTGGAGGTTGACCGCAGCGAGGGTCTCGAGAGCAGACATGCCGTTTCTTCCTTCTGTTTCACGGGCCGGTGGGGGTTGGCCACCGGATGTATAGGGGGGGGTCCGACCGTCAGTGGTGCTCGGCGAGAGCACCCTGGATGTAGCTGCACGAGAGCAGGACGAAGACGTACGCCTGCAGTGCCTGGATGAACAACTCGAAGATCGTCATCACGATGACCATCACGAACGAGACGCCGGCGTAGGCGATACCGATGCCGTTGAGCAGGTACCAGCTCGCGATGGTGAAGATCAGCAGCAGCACGTGACCCGCGAACATGTTCGCGAAGAGACGGACCGCGTGAGTGAACGGCCGGATGATCATGTTCGACAGGAACTCGAACAGCATGACCACCGGGAACACCGGGCCGAGCGACTTGTCGTAAGCCGTGATGTTCTTGAGACCGCCGACGAATCCGTGGCGCTTGAAGGTGAGACTCACCCACAGCACGTACACGATCGCGGCGAGGCCGGCCGGGAAGGCGATGATCGACGTGACCGGGAACTGGGCCAACGGAACGATCGACCAGATGTTCATGATCCAGATGAAGAAGAACAACGAGACCATGAGCGGGACGTACTTCTCGCCCTCGCGCTTGCCGAGCGTCTCGTAGACCACTCCACGGCGGACGAAGTCATAACCCGCCTCGCCGACCATCTGCAATTTGCCGGGGATCAGCTTCGGCTTGTTGAACGCCGCCCAGAAGAACCCCACGACGACGATCGTGCTCAACAAGGCCAGCATCATCGGCTTGTTGATCTCGATGCCGCCGACCGTGAACATCGGCTTGAACAGGAAGGAGTGCAGGCCGGGGGTCGGGAAGCCGCACCCTTCGAAGATGTGACAATCGATTTCGAAGGCGAGCGTCGTGGCGTCACTCACCGCGAGCTCCTTCAACTTGACGCATGGGTACGGCAACCTCATTGTGTCGGCGCGGCCTGCGACCGCGGAACGGCACTGGACTGGACTGGCGGATACTTAAGTGCGGCGCTTGGGCACCAAGCTCTGACAACGCTCATCTGGCGTCCGTCCGCCGCCCGCGCAAGCCCTGCCGCAGTTGTGGCGAGACGATAGCAAACGAGCGGAAGCCCCTTTACACCCGGCCTACACGTTACGAGGGCGTACGGGCCCCTTCCGGCTCCACATAAAGGATTTTCGACTTCATGTGCGCCCGCACCTGCGCCGCCATCCAGACCAGGGTGGCCGCGAGCAGCGTAAAGGCGGTGCACTTGGTGTCGAAGACCGCGACGCGCTTGATCACGCTGAGAATGATCATCAGTGCGAGGATCTGCGTCGTGTAGAGCAAGAGCCCCATCATCTGAAAGAGATGCGGCAGAGAGCGGGCGGTCCGCTGGAGGGCGACCAGCCCCCCTCCCATGAACACGAGGACGAGTGCCGCGCCGATGGCGGCACCCAGCGCGCCCTTGCCGCCCGCGAGGGCGGCGCTGACCGCGATCCCTGCTCCGCCGACGACGACGGTGGGGATGAGGCAGTGCAGGAGAGTTCGGGCGTCGTTGGACTGCATGGGGGCAGCTCCTCCGGCGAGGTGTTGGGTGGGGTGGTCACCGTCAGTGGACGGATGTGACCCGGGAGTGACGTTGCGCATGGCGGGAAGACGGTCGCACTACGGTCTTCACGCTTCCATCCCGGGCGCTTGCGAACGGTATCACAAAGTATTTGAGGCAGACTTTACTCAAATATTATGCCGCTCGTCACACGGATGGGTCAACCGTCGCTCAACTGAGCGACGTTCTGTGGGTCCCCCGACACGACAAGGACCTGCCCGAGACCAGTATCTACGGTCCCGGACAGGTCCTGTACACACAGGGGTCAGCTCGCCGTGCGGGCCTTGTGCAGATCGCGCAACGGGTTCAGGCGGTCCTCGCCGATGGAGGCGCGCAGCACGGGGTCGGTGACGCCCTGGCCGGGCCCGGTCGCCTGGCACAGCACGCCGACCTTGCCGATGTGCCGGTTGGTCTGCACCGAGCGCGCGGCCTCGCCGATCTCGGACAGCGGATGGACCGCGGACAGGGTGGGCATGATGCGGCCCGTGGCGAAGAGCCGGTTGGACTCCCACTGTTCCTGAAGGTTCGCGGCGTGGCTGCCGATGACCCGCTTCAGCTTCATCCACAAGTACCGGTTGTCATACGTGTGCTGGTAGCCGGTACTGGAGCCGCAGGTGACCACGGTCCCGCCGCGGCGGACCACGAAGAGCGAGACGCCGAAGGTCGCGCGGCCCACGTGTTCGAAGACGACGTGCGGATCCTCGCCGACCCCCTTGCGGATGATGCGCCCGAGCCGCTTGCCCACCTCGATCACCTTCGCGGGGTCATCGGGGACGCTGTCGTCCAGGCCGATCTCCGACCGGTCCACCACCAGCTCGCAGCCGAGCCTGCGCGCCGCCTCCGCCTTCTCGGGCGAGCTGACGACACCCACGGGTATGCCGCCGCCGTTCCTGACGAACTGGGCCGCGTACGCGCCGAGCCCGCCCGCGGCGCCCCAGATCAGGACGACGTCACCCTGCTTGATGCGGGCGCCGCGCTCACCGACGAGCATGCGGTAGGCGGTACCCGCGCACAGGGAGTTGCACGCGGCCTCCTCCCAGGTGAGGTGTCCGGCCTTGGGGACGAGTTGACTCGCCCGGACCACCGCGTAGTGGGCCAGGCCGCCGAAGTTCGTCTCGAACCCCCAGATGCGCTGCTCGGCGCCCATCATCCCGTCACCGTGGGTGGCCGGTTCCTGATCGTCCACCTGAACGCAGCTCGCCACCACGTGGTCGCCGATCTTCCAGCGGCGCACCCCGGAGCCCATGCGCACGATCACGCCCGAGCCGTCGGAGCCGACCACGTGGTACGGCAGGTCGTGACGCTCGGCCCATCCGCCCTGGGCGGCGAACTGCTTCAGGAAGCGGAAGGTGGGGATCGGCTCGAACATGGCCGACCACACGGTGTTGTAGTTGACGGCGCTGGCCATGATCGCGACCAGCACCTCGTCGGGGGCCAGCTCCGGCATGGGCACCTGTCCCACGTGGAGCGCCTTCCGGACGTCCTTGTCGCCGACCCCTTCGAACATCCCGGCGTCCTCGGCCCGAGTGAACGCGGCGGTGTATTCCTCCGGCAGCGTGGCGCGCTCCAGCTCCTCCGGGGACGCGCCGGCGAGAAGGGCTTCGGACAGCGTGGGCATGTTCAACCTTTCCGAGATGTCGCGGTACGGGGTCGGCTCCCGTACCGCCGGCCTTGCGGTCAGGACCCTCGGGGTCCTGCGTGCGGGTGCCGCCGACCGGGTCCGGCCCGCGGCCCCGGGATTCAGACCCGGTAGGCGTGGATCTCGTCCGCCGGGATCCAGTCCGTCTCCTCGTTCTCGTCGAACTTGACGAATCCGCGCTTGACGTAGTGGTCGGCGTCGACGATCTCGTACTGCTCCTTGAGCTGGAACGTCTTGCCGAATCCGACACAGGTGCCGGTGAAGGAGAAGAAGCCGTCCTTCCACCCCTCGGAGGTCAGGAGGGTGCGGTTCGCCCAGTCGTCGTAGTAGTAGCCGGAGAACGCGGACTCGGATTCGACCCACTGAACGATGAAGCGCCCGTTGACGTCGTGCTCGTCCACGCGCTGCGTCATTTCGTACGCGTGGCCGCCGAAGGTCGTCTCGGTGTTCCAGGTGGCGACGCCGGTGGTCGCCGGGTCGGCGGTGAAATTGGTCCACTCGACACGGAAGTCACCCAGGAGGAAATCCACGTCGCGGATTTTCTCGGGGCCCTTGGGCTTCGAGAATTCCTGCTCCACCGGAGTTTCGTTTTCCGACTCAGAGATAGTCATGGCGGCGATGCGCTCCAGTCCTGTCGAAACATGAAATCGCCGAATGCTAGACAGGGCGTCACCCCTAGCGACAACCCCTAGCCCGTGAACTGCACGCGCACCTGCGGGGGGCGCCGAGAACGGTCTTCTGGGGTGGCTGAGGGGACGCTGCTAGGGGCGGACCATCCGTAACTTCCCCTCGAAGGGCGAGGTTTGCCAATCTCTCAGGCAGGTTCACAGGTGACGAACGAAGCGCAGCTGGTTGATTACCTCAAGAAGATGGCGGCCGACCTCCGGCAAGCCCATCGACGGATCAAGAAGCTTGAGGCCGGCGACGCCGAGCCCATAGCAATTGTCGGAATGGCCTGCAGGCTGCCCGGCGACGTCGGCTCGCCCGACGAGCTGTGGGACCTCGTGCGCCGGGGCGGCGACGCCATCGGTGCCATGCCGCGGGACCGTGGATGGGACCTCGACGCGCTCTACCACCCCGATCCCGACCACTCGGGCACCTCGTACACGACCGAGGGCGGTTTCCTCTCGGAGGCGGCCTCCTTCGACTCCGAGTTCTTCGGGATCGCGCCGCGCGAGGCTCTGGCGATGGACCCCCAGCAGCGGCTGCTGCTGGAGACCGCGTGGGAGGCCCTGGAGAACGCGGGGGTGGACCCGAGGTCCCTGGCCGGTTCGCGCACCGGGGTCTTCACGGGCCTGATGTACCACGACTACGCCTCGGGTCCGGGCACGCTGCCCGACGAGGTCGAGGGGTACCTGAGCACGGGCATGGCCGCCAGCGTGGCGTCGGGAAGGATCTCGTACTTCCTCGGGCTGGAGGGCCCGGCCGTCACCCTCGACACCGCGTGCTCGTCGTCGCTGGTGGCGCTGCACCTCGCCGTGCAGGCGCTGCGCGACGAGGAGTGCGACATGGCGCTCGCGGGCGGGGCGACGATCATGTCCACGCCCGCCACCTTCGTGGAGAACTCCCGGCAGCGCGGCCTGTCCCCCACCGGCAGGTGCAAGTCGTTCGCGGCCGCCGCCGACGGCGTCGGCTGGGGCGAGGGCTCCGCGCTGCTCGTCGTGGAGAGGCTGTCGGACGCCCGGCGCAAGGGGCACAACGTGCTCGCGATCGTCCGGGGCAGCGCGGTCAACCAGGACGGCGCGTCCAACGGCCTGACCTCCCCCAACGGACCGTCGCAACAGCGCGTGATCCAGCAGGCGTTGGCCTCGGCCCGCCTCGGCTGCGCCGACGTCGACGTCGTGGAGGCGCACGGTACGGGCACGACGCTCGGTGACCCGATCGAGGCGCAGGCGCTGCTGGCCACCTACGGCCAGGACCGCCCCGCCGACCAGCCCCTGTGGCTCGGTTCCGTCAAGTCCAACCTCGGCCACACCCAGGCCGCCGCGGGCGCCGCCGGAATCATCAAGATGGTCATGGCGATGCGGCACCAGGAGCTGCCCCGCACTCTGCACGTGGACGGCCCGACGCCCGAGGTGGACTGGTCCGTCGGCGCGGTGGAGCTGCTGACCGAGAATCGCCCGTGGCCCCGGACGGACCGGCCCCGCCGGGCCGGTGTGTCCTCGTTCGGGATCAGCGGCACGAACGTGCACGTCATCGTGGAGGAGCCGGCGTCGGCGGACCTCGCCGCCGCCGAGGCGGACGGGACGGACGGGGACGGCTCGCCGGCTCCCGCCACCGTGCTGCCGGTGGTGCCGGTGCTGCTGTCGGCCGCCGCCGCCACGGCGCTGCCCGCCCAGGCCGCCCGGTTGCACGACCACCTGCTCGACCGCCCCGACCTGGCCCTCGGCGATCTGGCGTGCGCGCTGGCGACGAAGCGCACCGCCTTCGACCACCGCGCCGTGCTGCTCGCCGGGGATCGTGAGGAACTGCTGCGTGAGCTGGCCGGCCTGGCCGGCGGGACCCCTTCGGCCGGTTCGATCGGCGGCCTCGCGGGCGAGGTCCGCGGTGCCTTCCTCTTCACCGGGCAGGGCGCTCAGCGTCCCGGCATGGGACGGGAACTGTACGAGACGTTCCCGGTCTACGCCCGGGCGCTGGAGGCGGTCTGCGCCGAACTGGACCCGCGCCTGGACCGGCCGCTGCTCACGGTGCTGCTGGCCGCTCCGGACACCGGGGACGCGCGGCTGCTGGACCAGACGCTGTACACCCAGGCCGCCACCTTCGCGCTCGGCGTGGCGCTGTTCCGGCTGCTGGAGACGTGGGGCGTACGGCCCCGGCTGCTTTCCGGGCACTCGGTGGGCGAGCTGACCGCGGCGCACGTGTCGGGCATGCTGTCGCTGGCCGACGCCTGTGCGCTGGTGGCCGCACGTGGCCGTCTGATGCAGGAGCTGCCCGAGGGCGGGGCGATGGTCTCCGTCGCGGCGACCGAGGACGAGGTGCTGCCGCTGCTCGCCGGGCACGCGGACTCCGCGGGCGTCGCCGCCGTCAACGGCCCCGGCTCGGTCGTGGTGTCCGGCACCGAGGACGTGGTCACCGGGATCGCGGCCCACTTCGCCGCGCTCGGCCGCAGGACGCGGCGCCTTCCGGTGAGCCACGCGTTCCATTCCCCCCTGATGGAGCCGGTCGTCGAGGAGCTGCGCCGGGTGGCGGGGGGCCTGGCCTTCGGGCCGGCGGACATCCCCGTCGTCTCCAGCGTGACCGGCACCGTCCTCGCGCCGGCCGACTGGGCCGACCCCGGTTACTGGGCGCGGCAGGTGCGCGAACCCGTCCGCTTCCACGACGTCGTACGCGCCCTGGCCGACGACGGCGTCACCGTGTTCCTCGAACTCGGAGCCGACGGCGCGCTCACGTCCATGGTGAACGAGACCCTGGCCGCACTCGGCGGTGAGGACGCCGTCGTGGCCCCCGCCCTGCGCCGGGAACGGCCCGAGGTCCGGACACTCGTCACCCTGCTGGCCCGAGCCCACGCGGCCGGGCTGCCCGTGGACTGGGCTGCGTTCTTCGCCGGGCAGGACGCCCGCGAGGTCGAGTTGCCGACGTACGCGTTCCAGCGCTCGCGGTACTGGGTGCAGACCCTGCCCGGCTCCGGCGACGTCACCGCGGCGGGCCTGGCCCCGGCCGGCCATCCCCTCCTCGGCGCCGCACTGGTGCCGGCGACCCGGGACGACCGGCTGTTCACCGGCCGGCTCTCCACGGAAAGTCATCCCTGGTTGTCCGGTCACGCTCTCGGAGACACGGTGGTGCTGCCCGGCACCGCCGTCGCCGAACTGGCGTTGTGGGCGGGCGCCCGCATCGGACTGGAGTCCGTGGCGGACCTCACGCTCGAACTGCCCCTCGCCCTGCCGTCGAGCGGCGGCGTGCGGGTGCAGGTGGCCCTGGGGACCCCGGACGCTTCCGGGGACCGCGAGTTCACCGTGCACGCGCAGGTGGAGGGATCGGCCGAGGACGTCTGGACCCGGCACGCCGGCGGCCGCCTCACCGCGGCCGGTACGGGACCCGGGGACGATCTGACGGCCTGGCCGCCCGCCGGCGCCGAGGAGCTGGACGTCGACGGCTTCTACGCGGACATCGCCGCGTCCGGATTCCACTACGGCCCGGCCTTCCGCGGACTGCGCACGGTGTGGCGCCAGGGCGACCGCGTCTACGCCGAGGTGCGGCTGCCCGACGAGGTCGCCGGCGACGCCGACGCCTTCGGTCTGCACCCCGCGCTCGCCGACGCCGCGCTGCACGCGGCCGCTTTCATACCGGGCGAGTTCGGCCGGGAACAGCGGGGCAGGCTGCCCTTCGAGTGGCGCGGGATCTCGCTGCACGCGGCCGGGGCGTCGTTCCTGCGCGTACGGCTGACGCCGACCGGGCCCGACACGCTCGCGCTGCTCTTCGCCGACGCGGACGGGCTTCCCGTGGCCACGGTGGACTCCCTGGTCGTGCGGCCCGCCGGGCGGGTCGCCGAGCCCGGTGGATCGGCGGACGCGCTGTTCGTTCCCTCCTGGGCTCCCGTGAACGTGGCCGAACCGGCCGGGCTGTGGGCCGTGCTGGGCTCGGGGGCCCTCGCCGGGCTGCCCGGCGCCCGGGCGTACCGCGATCTGGCGGCGCTCGGTGCCGCGGTGGACGAGGGCGCCCCGGTGCCCGACTTCGTCGTCGCCGCGGCGGCCGACCCGACGGACGGGTCGGACGGGGTGGGCGCCGCCCATGACAGCGCCCAGCGGGCCCTGGACGTGTTGCGGGCCTGGCTGGCCGACGAGCGTTTCGTGTCCTCCCGGCTGGTGGCGGTCACCCGTCACGCGATGGCCGTGCACCCCGGTGAGGCTCCCGATCCGGCGCAGGCGGCTGCCTGGGGCCTGTTGGGTTCAGCGGTGACGGAGCATCCGGGCCGGATCGTCCTGGCCGACCTCGACGACGCGCCGGGATCGCTGGAGGCGCTGCGGCCGGCGGTCGCGTCGGACGAGCCGCGGATCGCCCTGCGGGACGGTGTGGCCCGCGTACCGCGGCTGGCCCGGACCGGTGCGGCCGACGGCGTCCCGCGGGGGATCGACGCGGAGGGAACCGCGCTGATCACCGGCGGCACCGGCACCCTCGGCGCACTCCTCGCCCACCACCTCGTCACCCGCC
>NZ_JBIAQX010000008.1:0-183365 GCF_042889445.1 Streptomyces sp. NPDC002602
CGACGAACCCGACCCCCCGACCACCGACCCCACCGGCGGCGCGACACACGGCGCGACCCGCACATCGAGAGAAGGGCTGACAACTGCGGCGGCGTAAGACATGGAACCGTTCCTCCCCTGGACGGATGACTTGCAGGGCCCGTCTGCCCATGCGACGCGTTCTCACACCCCGCGCTCACGTCTTTTTTCCGTCGAGGGGAAAACGGCCTCGCGGCTCCCCCTCATCGAGGTCGGACGCCGAGGGTGGCCGCCATCCGCAGCAGAACGCGGTGCTGCCGAGCGGCGGTCCATGTCATCCACCCCATGAAGCCCGCCGCGAAGAGGGCGAAGACCACGGTCTGGAGGCCACTGGCCGTGAACCCCACCAGCACCACGATGGCCGTGAACATCAGGGCCAGGAACACCAGCGCCGCGCGACGGTGTCGAGTCGCCCGCAGCCTCTCCTGTACCAGGCGTCCCATGGTGGCCCGCTCGTCGGCGGATTCCGGGACCTGGTTGTGGCGCAGACGGTCGTCCAGTGACACGTACTCCTCGTTGGAGACGCCACCCGCCGCCCGGCGCTCGCGGCGGCGGACGAGGAGCAGGACGCCCAGCGCCCCGACGGCGCCCACCGCGGCACGCACGACGGCCTCCACCGGGGACTGCCCGGGACTGAGCAGCAGGATCACCCCCGCACCGATCGCGACCATGAACAACGCCTGAGCCCACAGGTGAGCGGCCAACCACTTGTTCAACGCTCTCACGCGTCTCCCCCAACCCTGTTGTCCTACAACGGCTTTGGGCGTCCTGTGCCCTGGAGCGGCGCGCCCATGCGGAGACGTGGGGCGGGTGGTGCTTGTCGAGGGTCTGCGCGGTAGCGCTCGGACCCGTCACTGCTCGCGCATGCCCCACGGGGATCCGTAGGCGGTGAGCAGGTCCAGGAAGGGGCGGGCGGGCAGGGCCTCGGGGCCCAGCACACCGGCGCCCTTCCAGGCGCCCGTGGCCAGGAGTTCCAGGGCCACGACGGGGTTGACGGCGGTCTGCCAGACCACGGCCTGGGAGCCGTACTCGCTCATGGACCACTCGTTGTCGACCACGTGGTACAGGTACACCTCGCGCGGCGCGCCGTCCTTCACGCCCTTCACCCAGGTGCCGGCGCAGGTCTTGCCGGACATGCGGTCGCCGAGGGTCGCCGGGTCGGGCAGGCAGGCGGCGACCACGTCCCGGGGGGACACGCGGACCGGGCCGTCCGGGCCGGGCACGGTCACCGGTTCGGTGCTGTCCAGACCGAGCGCGTGGAGGGTCTCGAGCTTGCCGATGAAGTCCTCGCCCAGGCCGTACTTGAAGGTGACCCGCCGGGCCCGGAGCCATCGGGGCATCAGCAGCACCTCCTCGTGTTCGACGTTGACGCACTCGACGGGGCCGATGCCCTCGGGGAAGTCGAATACCTCGGGCTCGCTGAACGGCTCGGTGGTGAACCAGCCGCGTCCCTCCTCGTACACCACGGGCGGGTTGAGACATTCCTCGATGGTGGTCCAGATGTTGAAGGAGGGGGCGAACTCGTATCCGTCGACGGTGAGGTTCGCGCCGTCGCGGACCCCGATTTCCTCGATCTCGTCGAAGAGCTCGTCCGCGGCGTGGCGGGCGAAGACGTCCGACAGGCCGGGTTCGACGCCCATGCCGACCAGCGCGAGGCGGTCCGCCGCGCGCCACGCGTCGGCCAGCTCGAACTGGGCGTCACCGAGCCGTACGCCGCACTGCTCGTAGGGGCGGTCCGGGTCCGGGTAGGAGAGGGACATGGCCATGTCGAGGTAGTGCGTGCCGGCGCCGAGGGCCGCCCGGAACAGGGGCATCACGAACCGCGGATCGGTGGCGTTGAGCAGGACGTCGTAGCCGCCGGAGGAGAGCAGGGCGGTCACGGCGGCCTCGTCGGAGGCATCGGCCCGGACGGCGTCGAAACGGGTCTCGGCCGGACCGAGCGCATGGACGGCCGCCTCGGCGCGGGAGAGGTCGTAGTCGGCGACGGTGACGTGGGTGAGGAACGTGCGGCGGGCGGCGATCCGGGATATCGCGGTGCCGACGCCGCCGGCACCCATCAGGAGGACGCGCATGGTCAGACCCTTCGTACGGGTGGGAGCGGGGTAACAGGGGAAGCCCGGAAGGCCTTCCCTCGGGGGATCAAACCCGCGCCGCCGAGTTAAGGTCAATGGTGTTGGCGTAAGGGTGCGAGTGGGATGGAGGGGCGATCATGGCGAAGCAGGTGGTGCCCGAGGAGGGGCGCAGGCGACGGCGGCCGACACGCACGGGAACGGTGCTGTCGGAGCGGCTGATCGTCGAGACGGCGCTGCGGATGCTGCGCGAGCACGGCAGCGCGGGGCTGAGCGCGCGCAGGTTGGGGGCCGCGCTCGGCGCCGATCCCAGCACCTTGTACCGGTACTTCGCGGGGATGGACGAGCTGACCCGGGCGATCGGCGAGGAGCTGATCGGGCGGGCACTGGACGGCTGGGCCGCGGGTGGGGACTGGCGGGCCGACCTGCGCGAGCTGGGGCTGCGGATCCACCGGGCGTATCTGGCGCATCCGCAGGCGGCGGTGCTGACGGCGAGCCGGGTGAGCGGACGGCCCCGGGAGATCGCCGCGGACGAGGCCGTGCTGGGGGTGCTGCGGACGGCCGGTTTCGAGGATCCGGCGGCCGTGCGGATCTATCACGCGTTCATCGACCAGAGCCTGGCCTTCTCCGCGCTGGACGCCGGGGCCCTGGCGCTGGCCGAGGAGGACCGCTCCGCGGACGAGGCCATGTGGGAGACGACGTACGCGGCCCTGCCCGCGGACCGCTACCCGCACATCGCGGCCACGGCGGGGCTGCTGGCGGCGCGGATGGCGGACAGTGCGTATCCGGTGGCGCTGGAGATGCTGCTGGAGAGCGCGGCGGCGCGGCTGGCCGCGGGCGGCCGGTGACGTCGGTTCGACGGGGAGCGCCGGTGGACCGCCGCGGCATTCGATCGGGGAAACGCGCGCGACGGGAGGCAACAAAGGCTCCCCGCACGGAAGATGGCTCCATGACCGTTATCGCGACCATCGACTCGACCCGTCCCGTGACGACGCTGATCAACGTCTTCACGGTCGCCCCCGAGCACCAGCAGGAGCTGACCGATCTGCTGGCACGCGCCACCGAGGAGACGATGAAGCACCAGCCGGGCTTCGTCAGCGCCACCTTCCACGCCAGCCAGGACGGGCGACGTGTGATCAACTACGCCCAGTGGGAGTCCGAGGAGCACTATCACGCGGTGCTGGCCGACCCCGAGGCCCGCGCCCACATGAAGGCGGCGTCCGCCCTCGCGACCGACATCCAGCCGCGACTGTTCCGCGTGACCTCCTCCCACCGCAAGGACGAGCCGACCCCTGGCGGGCACGTCGGGGCATGATCCGGCGCTCACCCCTCCGATCACCCCTCGATCACCCCTCGCATTTTCTACAGAGCTGTAGAAACATGGGGCGCGGGACACCCGGACCGACCCCTTTGCCGATCCTTTACCATGGAGGCCGGGTGTCCCCGCCGGGTGTCCGCGCCGGGTGGCCTCGCTCGCGGATCACCGCGAGCAGTCCGACCGCATGACCCCCGATGAAGACCGATCAGACCCCGTTGAAGACCGATGAAGAAGAAGGAGCAGCAGACCCGCGATGGGTGAACCTCCCAGTCCGAGCCGTGCCACGTCCTGCCCGCGGATCCTCAGCCCGGGAGCGGGGGTGGCACGGTGACCCAGGTCCTGCTGCTGCTCCTGGCGCTCGCGCTGACGCTGGCGTGCGCGGTGTTCGTCGCCGCCGAGTTCTCTCTGACCACCGTCGAGCGCAGTGAGCTCGACCGCGCCGTCGCGGCGGGCGAGCGCGGCGCCGAGAGCGCGTTGAAGGCCGCCAAGCGCCTCACCTTCCAGCTCTCCGGGGCCCAGCTCGGCATCACGGTGACCTCGCTGGTCATCGGCATGCTGGCCGAGCCCGCCGTCTCCGCGCTGCTGCGCGGGCCGCTCGAAGCGGCCGGCCTGCCCGCCGGCGCCGTGTCGACCACCGCGACCCTGCTGGGCGTGGCCCTGTCGACGGTGGTGCTGATGGTGGTCGGCGAACTCGTACCGAAGAACTGGGCCATCGCCCGGCCGCTCGCCGTCGCGAAGGTCGTCGCCGGCCCCCAGCGCGCGTTCACCGCCGCGTTCGCCCCGCTCATCCGGCACCTGAACAACGCCGCGAACCGGCTCGTACGGCGCTTCGGCCTGGAGCCCGCCGAGGAGTTGGCCTCCGCCCGCACTCCGGAGGAACTGGTCGCACTGGTCCAGCACTCCGCCCGGGCGGGCGCGATCGAGGCCGACTCGGCCGAGCTGTTCGTCAAGACCCTGCACCTGGCCGAGCTGACCGCGGAGAACGTGATGACCCCGCGCGTGGACGTCCGGGCGCTGGAGGCCCGCGCGACGGCCACCGACGCCGCGCACCTGACCCTGACCACCGGCATCTCCCGGTTCCCCGTCTACCGCGACACGCTGGACGAGGTCATCGGCACGCTCCACATCCGTGACGTGCTGGCGTTGGACGAGGACGAGCGCGGCAGGACACCGGTCACGGACCTGATGACCTCCGCGCTGCTCGTGCCGCACTCCCTCCCGGTCGACACGCTCCTGGGACGGCTGCGCAGGGCCCGCACCATGGCCGTGATCATCGACGAGTACGGCGGCACCGCGGGCGTCGCGACGGTCGAGGACATCGTCGAGGAGGTCGTCGGCGAGGTCCGCGACGAGCACGACCCCGTCGAGGTCCCCGCCCTCATCGAGGGACCGGACGAGGACGGCCGACGCACCTGGGAGGTCGACGGCGGCATCCGCGTAGACGAACTCCAGGAGATCGGCTTCGACGTCCCCGAAGGCCCCTACGAGACGGTCGCCGGTCTCCTCGCCTCCGTCTTGGAGCGCATCCCCGTCGAGGGCGACAACGTGAGGTTGGACGGCTGGGAGCTGTCCGTCCTCGACATAGACCACCACCGGGCGGACCGGGTCTCGATCGTCGCCCCCGCCGATTCCGTCGTCGACCGGGAGCAGAGCCGATGACCGCGATCCAGTTGTTGATCGGCGCGTTCACCCTCGTCACCAACGCCTTCTTCGTCGGGGCCGAGTTCGCGCTGATCTCGGTGCGCCGCAGTCAGATCGAACCGGCGGCGCTCAAGGGCGACCGGCGGGCGAAGAGCACCCTGTGGGCGCTCGAACACCTCTCGGCGATGATGGCCACCGCCCAACTCGGCATCACGGTCTCGTCGCTGGTCCTCGGCGCGGTCGCCGAGCCCGCCATCGCGCACCTGCTGGAGCCCCCTTTCGAGGCGATCGGCATCCCCGAGGGGCTGATCCATCCGATCGCGTTCGTCGTCGCGCTGACCGCGGCGACGTACCTGCACATGCTGATCGGCGAGATGGTCCCCAAGAACATCGCGCTCGCCTCGCCCGCCCCGACGGCGCTCCTGCTCGGGCCGCCCCTCGTCACCCTCACCCGGGCGCTGCGTCCGTTCGTCTTCGGCATCAACGCCTTCGCCAACACACTGCTGCGGCTGCTCAAGGTCGAGCCGAAGGACGAGATCGCCTCCGTGTTCAACGACGACGAGCTCGCCCGGCTGATCAAGGACTCCAGCGCCGCCGGCCTCATCGACCCCGAGGACGGCGAACGCCTACGCGACGCCCTCGAGCTCGGAAGGCGGGCCGTCGGCGAGGTGATGGTGCCGCTCGGCGACACGGTCACCGTGGGGCACGAGATCACCCCGCGCGGGCTGGAGCGCATCGCGGCCGAGTGCGGCTACTCCCGCCTGCCCGTCACCGGCCCCGGCGGGACGATCCTCGGCTACCTCCACATCAAGGACGCCCTCGCGGCCCACGACCGTGCGGCGCCGTTCCCCCGCGGCGCCCTGCACCCGATCGTCAAGGTCTCCCTCGGTACCCCGATGGACGACACGATGACCGCCATGCGGGATGCCGGAACCCACCTGGCCGCCGTCACCGGCGACGAGGGCGATGTCCTCGGCTTCGTCACCATGGAGGACCTCCTGGAGGAACTCGTCGGCGCGGCCACGCACGAAGGCGACGCCTGACGCGTCCCGTCGGCCGGCGCCTCGCGGTGCCGGCCGACGGGAGGTGCGCCCCGCGGGCCGTTCCGTCGTGACGGAACGGCCCGCGGGGCGCACCTGCTTGTCGATCCCCCCGCCGGGTCCGGTTCGGCACCGGGGTAGCGTCTGCCGGTGTATCCCCGTCCTGACGTTCTTCCACGGCACCGTCGACTTCCACGGCTCCGTCGACCGAAGGCGACCGCGCGACGTCGCGGGCAGTGTCCTGCCCGCCGTCGGCCCGCGGGCCGACGGGGGCGTCGTACGGAGCGAGGGGCGGGCCCACATGAGCGGCATGGAACAGGCAGACCCGGCGGCATTGCGGCCGCGCGGTCTCGTGGACCTGCGGGGACGTGACGTGGGGGCGGACCGCCTGTCCTATCCCCCGGGTGCGGTGGTGGTCATATCGGGGCTGCCGGGCAGCGGCAAGAGCACCCTGTTGCGGGCCTGGTCCCCCGGCACGCTCACGGTCGATCCCCGCGACGTCCGCGAGTCCTGCCGGGCCCGGGTGCCGGCCCGACTGCCCTACGCGGTGTACCGGCCGTGGGCCCGGATCGAGTACGTACGGAGACTGCGCGAGGCCCTCGGCACGGGCAGGCCGCTGCTGGTCCACGACTGCGGGAGCCGGCCCTGGATCCGCCGCTGGCTGGCGAGGTCGGCGGCGCGACACGGCCGGGAACTCCACGTGGTGATGCTGGCCGTGTCCGCCGCGGACGCGCTCGCGGGCCAGGAGGCCCGCGGCCGGTGGGCACCGGCGCGGGTCTTCGCCCGCCACCACCGACGGCTGGAGCGGCTGCTCCTGGGGCTGGAGGCGCCCCGGCGGCTGCCGCCGAGGCCGGGAGAGCCCGTGCCGGTCCCGCACGGGCTGGCCGAAGCCTCGTCGCTCGTGGTCCTCGACCGCGCGTTGCGCGGGCGCTTCACGTCCGTCGGCTTCGACCGGGGCGTCCCGGCCCGCAGCCGCTCCGGCCCGCCGGTGGGCATCCCGGGGGAGCCGGCTCCACGCCGCGTGCCGACACCGCGGCCGTGACGACCGGGGCCCGGCCGGACCCGCTCGGGTCTCCCTCGTCGGCCCCGCCCCGGTCCTCGTGGCCGGGCGCCTTGGGTCGCGTCTACTGGTACGGGTCGAAGGGGATGCCCGCCGGTTTGGCCTTCGCGAGGTGGGACGAGAAGGAGTCGTCCTTCAGGCCGAAGTGCGCACTGCCGAAGTCGGCCTGGCTGAGCTTGTCCCGCAGCGTCGCCGGGTAGCCCGACCAGCCCACGAGCGCGGGGAACTGCCAGGTGCCGCGGTGGTTCTCGGGCGGCTCGTCGTTCGTGTTCGCCGCGCGGAAGCAGTGCGTTCCGACGCCGTCCTTGTGGTAGACGACCTTGGCGTGCGTGCCGTCCCAGCGGATCCGGTCGCGCGCGTGGAGGTTGAAGTCACCGTGGGCGGAGGTGGCGACGTACTTCGCCTCGTTCCCTTGGATCCACACCACGACGTGTTCCCAGTCGTGGCGATGGCCGCCGAGCCCGATGCCGGGTATGGCCTGGTCCTTCTCGAAGTACAGCGCGTACACCACGGCGCACCACCCGTTGTTGCACTTGGCGCGGGAGTAGCTGTTGGTGTTGGCGAGGTCCGAGGCATCGCGGCAGTTGCCGTTCAGGGCCCCGCTGGGTTTGAGACCGCCGTTCAGGACTCCGGTCGGCCCGATGGCGGGTGTCGGGTAGCAGCCGTCCGTGTCGTAGTCGAAGGCCGGTTGGAAGGTCAGCTCGACGGCATCGGCGTTGGTGGGGAGCGCCGGGGGCGGAGCCGCGAAGGCCGTCTGGGCGACGGCGACGACCAGTGCGAGGGCGGTGCCGACGACGACGGATGATCTCCGGATGTGATGACTGGTCCGCACAACAGGCCTCCGGCCGTTCGATTTCGGGGGTGACGCGTGGTTCCCGACCGTGTCGGTCGGCGCGCCGGGAGCATCATTGGCGAACCTCGACGGCACAGCAAGGGTCCCGGCAACAGGTGTTCACCGGCCGCCGCGGCACACAACACGTTGAAACTCAGGGCAAGTTGGGGACATTCGGGGGTGTGGTCGCGGCCTGCCGCGCGGGCGGGCGGGCGGAGATCGCCGGCCCTCGACCCTTGGGACGTCCGTCGACGCCTGAGCGGGACTCCCCCGAAGGTCGTTTCGGCCGGTCCGACGATCAGGTCGACGCACCCGGGCGCGAACGCGGCGCACGGCCGCCGAACGGCGCATGGTTCCGCTCGAAACAGTGACATGAGTCACGGGGCGTCGAGAGATCACGGAACCATTACGTCCACTACCGGCTCCCGGACATATAGAGATTTGTCCGTTGGGGATCGACATTCCCCTCTCCACCGAAATGGGCGTCTCGGGGAATGAGACGAACCGAGGCGATCAGGCCTGCCCCATGGGTTCCTGATGGAGCATCACGCGTCTCACGGATCATGTCGGCCGGCCGGTCAGCACGACTCCCCGCCCATTTCAAGCCCGGTGAGCGGCGCCGGCGCGCGAGTCGACGCCGAGACTTGCCAGCCCCTTCCGAGGCTTCTAAGAATGGCGGCCCGCCCGGCGCTCCAGCAGCTCAGGCGCAGGACGCTTCGCAGAAACCAAGTGAGGTCACGCATGAAGCACCGCAAGAGGACGCACTACAAGAAAATATCGATCGCCGCCGTCACCCTGGGCATCGTGGGCATACCCACCGCCGCCATGGCGTGCCTGGACACCCAGGAGTCCGGTGCGGCGACCGCCACCGGCCGGCACGTGCGCCCCTCCCACAGTGTCCCCACCACCAGTGCCCCCACCCCCGACGCATCGCTCCAGAACCTGGCGGGCGACGCGAGCACCCCGATCGCGACGGTCGAACCGTCCACGGCGTCCGCGCCGCCGGCCCCGGTCACGCACCGTCCGCACAAGACGAAGCCGTCGACCGGCGCGAAGAAGCCCCCCACGGCGACGAAGCCCGTGAGGCCGTCGGAGCCGTATCCGGCCCCCCCGACGGCCCCCGTCGCCACGACGCAGCCGACCAGCCCGACCGTGCCGTCCTCCGGTCCGGCCGCCGAGGTGGTGGCCCTCGTCAACCAGGAGCGCGCCAAGGCCGGGTGCTCGGCGCTCACCGTCAATGCGAAGCTGACGACCGCCGCGCTGAACCACAGCAAGGACATGGCCGCGCACTCCAACATGTCGCACACCGGCTCCGACGGCTCGGACCCGGGCGCGCGCATCACCCGTGCCGGCTACAGCTGGATGACCTACGGCGAGAACGTCGCCTACGGATACAGCACGCCCGAGCAGGTCATGAACGGCTGGATGAACAGCCCCGGGCACCGGGAGAACATCCTCAACTGCGCGTTCAAGGAGATCGGTGTCGGCCTCGCGGAGCCGAACTCCTACTGGACGCAGGACTTCGGCGCCGCGCGCTGACCTCGGCGGATCACCATCTCACGGCCTTCGGCGGGGGCGACCTGGTCAGGTCTCCCCCGCCGAAGGCCGTGCCGCGCCGTGCCGCGCCGCGCCGAGCAGGGCCACGACCGAGACCCACACAGAGGTCCCGCTGTCGGAGGGTCCGTCGCGCGGCGACCGGTGCCGGGGATTCGGGTGGGCCCCTGCGCCATGCGGGTGAGAAGCGGGGAACGCGGGCGCAGCGGGGCAGATTCCTCTCATGGAAGGTCTTCCCCACCGAAGGAGTGTGCCGTGGCCCTGTCCCGTACCGAGCGTGAGCAGTTCCTCGCCGAGCCCCATGTCGCCGCCTTCGCGGTGAGCGCGGGCACGGACGGTGGGCGCGCGCCGCTGACCGTCCCCATCTGGTACCAGTACGCTCCCGGCGGCGACCTCTGGATCATGACCGGCCGGGACTCCCGAAAGGCCGAACTGATCGGGTCCGCAGGCCGGTTCACGCTCATGGTGGACCGCCTGGAGCCGACGATCCGGTACGTGTCCGTCGAGGGACCGGTCATCTCGACGGCGCCGGCCCGACGCGAACAGCTCGTGGAGATCGCCTCACGGTACCTGCCGGCGGAGAAGGTGGACGGCTACGTCGACTTCGCCTGGAAGGACCACGGTGCGCAACTCGTGTTCCACATGCGCCCGCAGCGGTGGGTGAGCTCGGACCTCGGGACGGTCTGACCACGGCGGAAGGACGGCCACGGCCGCACACACATCATGGCCGCACACGCGTCACGGCCGACCGCGCGGTGCGGCCGGCCGTGACGGCGGACATCCACTCAGGTCCGGTGCGCTGACGGGCAGGACCGGGCGCAGTGGTTAGACGGGCGTGCCCGCGAGGGTCGTGAAGCCCGGGGCGCACGCCGCGGGGAGGGTCGCGGGGGTGAACGGCGTCGTGCTGCTGGTGACGCAGCGGGCCTGGTGCAGCCTCCCGTTGCCGCCCAGCAGGGTGATGTAGAGGTGGCCGGGGTCCTCCTCGGTGACCGAGACGGCGGTGCCGCGGGCGCACTTGGGCGCGCCGTCGAGCAGACCGAGGTTGATCCAGACACCCGGGTTGCGGCTGTCGTTGAGGAACGCGTGGCCCTGACGGTCGGTCGCCGCGCGGAACACGGTCTCGAACAGAACACTCCCGCGGTAGTCGACCACGGCCGAGCTGACGTCACGGTCCGTCTGACACTTGCGGCTGTCGGGCGAGGCCGGGGCGCCCTTGGATTCCGGGCCGTCGGCGACCGCGGACGGCACTGCCAGCGCTCCCAGGAGCATGGCCCCCGATACTGCCGCGACACCGCGTGCAGCCCAAGCGAGCTTCCTCATGTGTTTCCTTCCGGTGAGTGCGAGCCCGCCCTCCGATGACGCGAGGGCAGGCGTTCGTGGACAGGGGCGACCGACGCCCGATCCGCGCGCCGACTGCCGACCCGTGTCGGGAGGCCGAGGTCTCCGTCCACGATGTGGGCCATGGCCCTGTCCGGGAGAGAACCTCGCACGCCCACCCCGCACATATCCGCACACCATTCCGAACCATCACCCGCAAGGGTGTGCTGTAGCCCCGAATGGAAGGGAGCAGGCAGCGCCGACCGGCCCCGACCGAACCGATCGGGTCCCGGCCGTCGAGTTGGCGGAACTGCCGGGCATCAGCCGGATAGACCGGATCAATACGGCCCTCGTCCGGCGCCGCACCGGACGTACGGGCCCGCTGCTCCTGTCTGCGGCGGCGCGGCGGCCAAAACGACGTGGTCCGACCACGGGGGCCCGGGCCCGAGGCTGCGGCCCGAAGGCCGTGATGGGGGCCCCGGGGGTCCGACGGTGAACGCGCGGGGCGGGCGCACGGGGCGGGCGGCGCGTCCGGTGGTCGGTTCGACGTCGCGCGTGGCGGGTGGGCCGCTCCTACCATGGTGGAAGACACCGTCGGGGGCTCGGGAAACGCTTGTCCGATCGACCCGGACCAGAGGTGAACGACCATGGGCAGGTATCGCCCGTCGCATGCTCGGCGCTCCATCCGGGCCGCCATACCCGCCGTGGCGGCCGTCCTGCTCGCCGCCCTGTGCGCGGGGACCACGCCGGACCGGGCGGTCGCCTCCGCGCGGCAGGACCTCGATCCCGCGACCGTGGGGAAACTGGACGCGGCGATCACGAAGATCATGGACGAGGCCCACGTACCGGGTCTCAACGTCGGCCTGTGGATCCCCCGGCGCGGGACGTACGAGAAGTCCTTCGGTGTCGCGAACACGAAGACCGGGACTCCCATGAAGTCCGACCTCTACACGAGGATCGGAAGCATCACGAAGACGTTCACCGTCACGGGCGTCCTCCAGTTGGTCGACGCGGGCAAGGTCGCGCTCGACGACCCGATCTCCCGGTACGTCACCGGTGTCCCCGGCGGTGACTCCATCACCCTGCGCCAACTGGCGGGGATGCGCAGCGGCCTCTTCAACTACACCGAGGACAAGGCGTGGTTGGCGCGACTGCGCGCCGACCCGCATCGGGCCTACACCCCGCGCGAGCTCCTGGACATCGCCTTCAGTCACCCGCCGAACTTCGCCCCCGGCACCAAGTGGCAGTACAGCAACACCAACACCGTGCTGCTCGGCATGATGATCGAGAAGGTCAGCGGGCAGAACCTCGGTGACTACCTCGAGGAACACGTCTTCGCGCCGCTGAAGTTGAACGACACCTCGCTGCCCGACAACAGCGCCATCCCCGACCCGCACGCCCACGGGTACACGGACTTCACGCCGGACGACAGCGTCACCGACGCCACCAACTGGAATCCCTCGTGGGGCTGGGCCGCCGGCGCGGCCATCTCCGACCTCGACGACCTGCACACCTGGGCTCCCGCGCTGGCGAACGGCACGCTCCTCACCGAGGAAACACAGGCCGAACGGATGAAGACCCGATCGGTCGGCGTTCCCGGAGCCGCTTACGGCCTCGGCATCCTCGACTTCAACGGCTGGCTCGGCCACAACGGGGAGCTGCCCGGCTACGAGTCCATCGCCGCGCAGCTCCCGGCCGAGGACGCGACCCTCGTGGTACTGATCAACACCGACATCGACTACAAGGGCGAGAACCTGTCCTCGATGATCGGGAACGCGGTCACCTCCATCGTGACGCCCGACCACGTCTGGCCCGTCCCGCCGGCGCGACCGTCGGCGGCTCCGAGCGGCCCGACCGATCCGAGTACGCCGAGCAGCGGGGGCGGACCCGGTAGGGCCCCGGCACGGTAGGTCTGGTTCGGCCCACGCGGGGCCGTGTGCGTGGAGGGCCGTGACCGCCATGGCCGCGTCGAAGGAGCCGTCGGGGAAGGGCGGGGACTCGGCAGATGCCGCCACCTTCGTCGGGCCGGGGTGTCGGTCGAGCATGACCCGGGAGGGACCCACCACTGTCACCTCGACGAGGGCTACTGGGACCTGGTGCTCGCTCCGCACCGGCCACGCATGCCCGCCGTGCTGGGCGCGGACGTCCTCCACCGCGCCGGGCGGTTGACGGACGACGAGGGGCGGCCCGAGACGACGCACGCCCCGGTACCGGGCCCGGGGGCGGCGCGGGGAGCGAAGGGTGCCGTGTGACCATGGCACTTCGGCACATCAGCACCTCATGGGGGGACCATGCGCACCCGTACCACCGCCGTCTCGACCGGCCTCGCCACCGCCCTCGCGGCGTTGCTCGTCCTGGCCGGTTGCACCTCGCCCGACGGGAGCCCCCGCGGGGGCGGGAGCGGCGCCGCCACTCCCCCTCCCGGGGCGTCCACCGTGCCGGGCGGCGCCGGAGGGTACGAGGGTCCCCGGCCGCAGGACCAGAATCTGCTGGCCTGGACCGGTGACCCCAACGACGCGGGGCACGTGACGGCGCAGTCCGTCGCGGGCGTGGCCGGACGGGTCACACTGGTGCGGATCGTGCTGCGCGAGCGGACGCCGTGGTCCAACATCTGGTTGGGGCTGGCCGGCGTCGACCCCAACGCCCGACTCTCCGACTGCTACCTCGGTGTCTACGACGCCCGCGGGGCCCTGCGCGCGTCCACCGCGGACATCTCGCCGCAGCTCATGACCGACGCGATAGCCAAACCGCTGCCCCTGTCCAAGCCCTTCACCGCCGAACCCGGCACCTACTTCGTGGCCCTGCTCCTCAACGGGAATTGGGCCACCAACGGCCTCACCCTCAAGTCGACGGGAGCCGGGATCTCGGTGAACGCGGGACTGACCCCGCCGAACCTCCGCTACAGCACCGTACTGACCGGGCAGACCTCGCTCCCGGCCACCGTGAACCTCGCCGAGCAATCCACCAGCACGATCAATACCGGCTGGGCCAGCCAGTGGTACGCCGTCTCCTGAGGTGGCGTACCCATTGCTGTGGGCGTCCTCCACGTTCTCCACTCTCACGTCACGTGATCGGCGAGGTCCCGAGGATGAGGTCGATCAACTGCCTCACGGGAGCGGTGGGGTTGGCGGGGTGTACGAGTTCGGTGCGGTGGATCAGGCGTGGTGCGCCGATCCGGACCGCCGCGACGGCCGGCAGGGCGGTGGCCGAGGACAGGGGCAGTGCCGCGAGTCCGTGGCCGGCCGCGGCGAGCGCGGCGAGGCCGAACAGGTCGGTTCCGCGGTGGCGGATCCGCGAAGTGAATCCGTCGGCGCGGCACACGGTGCGCAGCCGCTCGAGCGGTACGGCGCTGTCGGGGGCGTCGATCCACTGGGCCTGGGTGAGGTCGGGCAGCCGCAGCGATCGGCGCTCCGCCAGCGGGTGGTCGAGGGGAAGGATCACCGCCAGGGGCTCCTCGGCCGCGGCAAGGGTGGTGGTGGTGGGGCCGAGGTCCGGCAGTGGCAGGGGGTCGCTGGGGGCGGTGATGCCGTCGATCAGCCCGAGGTCGGCCCGTGCGGTGAGTACGTCCCCGATGACCGCTTCCCGGCTCAGGACGCGCACCTCCACGTCCACGCGGGTGCCGGCCCGCAGTCGGGCGAGAGCCCGAGCCACCACCGTACCGAGGGCGGCGGGCGAGCAGGCGAGGGCGAGTCGGCTGGTGGGGACCTGGTTCAGCCGGGCGATGTCGGCACGGGCGGCGTCGAGTCGCAGCAACAGGGCGGGAACGTGTTCCATCAGCCGGGCACCGGCCGGTGTGGGCGCCACGGGCCGGCGTTCGACCAGTCTGGTGCCCAAGTCGGTCTCGAGTGCGGCGATGTGCTGGGACACCGCGGACTGGGTGTAGCCGAGGGCCGAGGCGGCGGTGGAGAAGGAGCGGTGGTCGAGGACCGCGACGAAGGTGCGCAGCAGATGCGGATCCATGCACATCAGTATCACTGATGCGCGTACCGCACATCATCGTTGGACCTGATGACCGGTTGTTCAGCAGGATGGCTGCCATGAACCCCACCGCACGCGTCGCCCTCGTGGGCGACCGTTCCGACTCCGTCCACTCCCACGTTCGCGTCCCCGGCTTGATCGAGGCGCTGCGCCTGCGGGACGGGCTGGACCTGGACGCCTACTGGATCCCCACCGAGGAGGCCGGGCTGGGGACGGACGGCTTCGACGCGGTCTGGGTCCTGCCCGGCAGCCCGTACCGCAGCGAGAGCGGTGTCCTGAAGGCGATCCGTTCGGCACGCGAGAACGACGTTCCCTTCCTGGGCACCTGCGGCGGTTTCCAGCACGCGCTGTTGGAGTTCGCCCGCGACGTCTGCGGTCTGGAGCGCGCCCGACACACCGAGAACGATCCGACGGCCGCACCCGAGGACGCCGTCGTCGTCCCCCTGTCCTGTTCACTGGTGGGCCACGAGGGGACCGTGAGGGTGGCGCCGGACTCGCGCGCGGCCCAGTTGCTGGGGGCCGCCCGGACCCGGGCGCGCTACCAGTGTGCCTACGGACCCAATCCGTACCACCTGGAACTCCTGCGGGCACACGGGCTGACCTTTCCGGGCACCGACGAGTCCGGTGAGGTCCGCATCGTCGAACTGTCCACGCACCCTTTCTTCCTGGCCACGCTCTTCCAGCCCGAACTCGACGGCGACGGCACCCGCGCCCACCCGCTGATCAGCGGATTCGCCGCGGCTGCCGTCGAACACGCACGGACTCGCACCGGCACCGTCTGACGACACGTCCGGTCACACGGGTCGCACGTCGACGTCCCGCGCGTCCACGTGCGCGAGGGGCTGTTCTCCCGGCCGGGCTCCGCCTTGCCGGTGGAAACAGCCCCGACGCACCACGCCTGGTTCGGATCAGACGGTGGCCGCCGCCACTGCCTTGTCGGCGGGCGCCGCCGGCGTCACGGCGGCCACGGCGTCGGGCCGGGTGGCCGTGTAGTAGACCGTGGAGCCCTGCTTGGCGCGCTCGGCCAGGCTACGGGCGACCAGACGCTCGGTGCTCGTACGCACCAGGTTGTCGTTGAGGCTGCGGTCCGGGTGCGCGACCGCCAAGGCCTGGGAGATCTCGGCGGCCGTCTTCGGCTCCGTCTGACCGGTCAGGTGCTGGTGGATCAGTTCCGTCAGGGGAACCTGGTTCTTGTCCGACGAGGCCGCCTTCTTGGCCACGGGCTTCTTCGCGGCGGCCGGCTTGGCGGCGGACTGCTTGGCGGCGGACTGCTTCGGCTCGGCCACCACGGCGGCGGCCTTCGTCTCCGTCGACTTCGGCGCGGCGGCCTTGGTCGTCGCGGACTTCGGCGCGGTGGACTTGGTCGCGGTGGACTTGGTCGCCGTGGACTTCGGCGCGGACGACGTCTTCGTCGCCGTCGACTTCTTCGCGGAGCCGGTGGCCGCGGTCTTCGCTCCTGTCTGCTTCCTCGTGGGCGCGGTGACCGCCGCGGGCTTCTTGCCGGTGCGCGGACCGGGCACCGCCAGGGCGTTGTCGCCGAGCGCGGCACGCATTCCGACAAGGAGTTCGTGGTCCTGCTCCAGGCCGGCCAGACGTTCCTGCAGGGAGGTGATCTCCCCTCGGATGCGGTCCTGTTCGGCGGTGTTCAGATCAAGGTCTGCGGTGACCTTGTCGGCGTACTGGGACTTGAGAGTGGGAATCTCCTGCGTGGGCATGAGGGCTCCTCGATCGATGTGTGTGGTGCGGACTCTACCCACGCTGCCTGTGAAGTGTGTTGGTGTGGGCAATTCCGCTGACCTGAGACCGGTTGACTGCTACCCGTTCTCGAACGCCCTACGCCGACGTCCCGTTCGACTGAGGGGACACCGCGCGGGGCCGCACCACTCATCGTCCCGCTCTCGCGGGGAGCGCCGTCGGGGGCCGCCGGCGCCGCCAAGTCGTCTGTCGGGCCGCCGTGTTGGCCGCGTTCACCACCGCGGGACGGGCACCCACGAGCCGGCGGCGCGAGCGTGGTCGGCGGTGAGCGGACCACGGTCGCGGCCGTGTACGGCGTTGGCGGAGTTCACCCGTGAGAGGGGATCGCCGGCGCCCCGATACCCAACTGCATCCCCGTAGGCGGGTCAGTGGGTCAGCGGGTCAGTGAGTCAGTGGGAGACGGTGACCACGATCTTGCCGATCTGGGCGTTCGACTCCAGGTACCTGTGGGCCTCGACGATCTCGTCCAGTTCGAACGTCCGGTCCACCACGGGTCGGAACGCGCCCGAGCGCAGGCCGGAGGCGACGAAGGCCTCCGCCCGTCGCAGTCGTTCGGTCCGGGAGGTCGTCTCCAGCATGGTGTACGTCCGCATGTTCAGCGCGGGCATGCCCAGGTCGATGCCCGGGTAGGGAGTCGGCAGGCCACTCAGGGCGCCGTACACCAGGAGCATGCCGTCTGCTGCGACCACCTTCCCCAGTTCCCGTACGCCGGGACCGGCGACCGCGTCGAAGACGTACTCGGCGCCCCGACCGTCGGTCGCCGCGAGCACCCGCTCGACCACGTCCTCCTCATCGGTGACGATCACCTCCGCCGCGCCCTGTTCGAGCAGGGCTTCCCGCTTGGCGGCGGTGCGGGTGAGGGCGATCGACGTGGCACCGATGCGCTCGGCCACTTGAATGGCCGCGAGGCCCACGCTGCTGGACGCCGCGTTCAGCACGACCGTGTCACCGGGCCGCATACCACCGACCTCCACGAGCGCGCCGTAGGCCGTCACGTAGGGCATCCACACCGCGGCGCCCTCGACGGCTCCGATTCCCTCGGGGCGGCGCAACACCGCCGAGGCGGGCACGACGGCCCGCTCCGCGTAGACCCCGTGGTCGTTCTGCGAGAAACCGGGAACGGTGCTCACCGACTGTCCGGGCCGTAATCCGGTGACACCCTCGCCGACCGCCTCCACGACTCCGGCGGCCTCGGAACCCAGGCGCGCGGGGAAGCGCTTCACCGGCTCGATGTACAGGCCGCTGCGGAACAGGGCCTCCGCCCGGTTCAAGCCGATGGCGTCCACACGGATCCGCACCTCACCGGGTCCCGGTTCGCCGACTCGCGTGTTCTCCAATCTCAACACCTCGGGCCCGCCGAGTTCGTGGAACAGCACCGTCCTGGTCATCGGGTCCGTCATCGGGTTGTCCTCTCACACCTGGGGAAGGGTCGTGATGCACCCCATCCCAAAGTGCGATGACTGTCAAACTTTTATGACCGTCGTACGATGGGGGCATGGACACCGACCGCGTCCCGCCCCACCCCGACCTGCGGACGATCACCCTGCAGCAGGTGCTCGAAGCCCTCGTCGAACCCGTACGGCGGAGCATCCTCATACAACTGCGCGACTCCCCCACCGACATCAAGTGCGGGGCGTTCGACCTTCCCGTGACCAAGTCCACCGCCACGCACCACTTTCGGATCCTGCGCGAGGCGGGCCTCATCCGGCAGTACTACGCCGGCACCTCACGGATGAACGCCCTGAGGCGCGCGGAGACGGACGAGGCCTTCCCCGGCCTCCTCGACGCGATCGTGGCCGCCGAGCGTCGGGCCGTGACGACGTAGGGGCGGGACGGTACAGGGGCCGGGCGGCGCGGGGCCGGGCGGACCCGACCCCCGCCGATCGGACGTTCACGACGAGAGGGCGTCGCTCGCCGCCCGGCCCCGCCGTCGAGGACGGGGTCAGAGGAAGCGGCGGATGGGCAGCACGGCGGTCTCGCGGGCGCGCTGACGCAGCGAGCGCCGCTTCCACCGGCCGGCCTTGATCCGGTCACTGACCTCAAGGTCCTGGTCGTAGTGGGCGTCGAGCACACTCGTGAACTCGACGTCCATCACCGCGAGCATGACCTCCTCGTCGTGGTCGAGGGAGCGTCGGTTGAAGTTCGTCGATCCCACCAGGGAGACGACGCCGTCCATGGTCATGACCTTGGCGTGCATCATCGTCGGTTGGTACTGGAAGATCTCCACGCCCGCGGCGGTCAGGGCCTCGTAGTGGTGCTGTCCCGCCAACTGGCACACCCGCTTGTCCGTGTGGGACCCGGGCAGCAGGATCTGGACCGCCACACCCCTGTGTGCCGTCGCGCACAGCAGTTCCACGAAATAGGTGTCGGGGGCGAAGTAGGCGGTGGCCAGACGCACCCGCTCCTCCGCCGACTCCAGGACGACGCGCATCAGCGTCTGCATGTCCTGCCAGCCGAAGCTGGCCGAGCCGCGGACCACCTGGACGATGGCCTCACCGGCGGGCTTGTGGTCCACGAACCGGTCACGGTCGTCGAAGAGGTCGTCGTGGCACTCCGCCCAGTTCTGGGCGAAGGCGGCCGCGATCCCGTCGACGGCCGGTCCGCGGAGTTCCACGTGGGTGTCGCGCCACTCCTTCGGGTTGCGCGCGTCGCCGCACCACTCCTCGGCGATGCCGACGCCCCCGGTGAAGGCCACCTCCTCGTCCACCACCAGCACCTTGCGGTGGCAGCGGTGGTTCTGCTTCAGCGGCGAGAGGTAGAGCGGCTTGCGGAACCAGGCGACCTCGACGCCTGCATCGCTCATCCGCTCCAGCAGCTCGCCCTCTATGAGGCGGCTGCCGAAGCCGTCCAGCAGCAGGCGCACCCGGACGCCCGCGCGGGCCCGGCCGGCGAGCGCCTCGGCGAAGCGGCGCGCGATGTCGCCCTTCCAGTAGACGAACGTCATCATGTCCACCGTGTGGCGGGCCGAGTCGACCCGATCCAGCATCGCGGTGAAGATCTCGTCCCCGTTGCGCAGGGGAAGCACGCTGTTCCCCTCGGTCGCGGCCACGCCGATGAGGCGCTCCAGGCGCCTGCGGATGCGACGAATCCGCCGGTCGGCGAGGGAGGCGGGGTCCGCCACGTCCGGGCCCGCCACGTCCGCGCCGCCGGGGTGCTGTGCCAGATCTCGATCCGTCATGTCCATGCTCCTAAAAGTCGCCCCAGTATGGCGGCTCGCGCCGCCCGTGTCGGCACCAGGTCCGACCTCGACCCCCGCTCGGTGATCGCGGCCGGCCCGCGCTTGAAGCGGTGCGGGTGGGGCAGACGCCACCAACGATCTTGACCACGACCAGGGGGCGCGCGCCGATGACCATACCCGTCCGACCCGAGTGCACCGCCAGACCTCGGTACCGGTTCAGCACGCGGTCCACCGCCCGATGGTTCGTCATCGCCGCGCTGACGGTGTGCGGCGCGGGCCTCACCGTGCGGGTGCTGGCCGACGCCGCCCGGGAGCACCCCCTCGCCGCCGCACTGGTCGTCCTCGCCTTCATGGCGGTGGCCGGGTGCTCGGCTCCCGCGCGGCGCCGCCTGCGGATCCGCAGGGCGGCACGGCGCACCGCGCGCACCCTGCGGTGCGCCGCCGCCACCGCCGTCGAGACGGCCGAGACGGCGGAGGCCGAAGCGGCGGCAGCGGCAGCCGAGGCCGAAGCCGCCGCGGCGGCGGAAGCGGCAGCCGCGCAGGCCCGGGTGTACGAGGTCCGCGGGGTCGACTACGGCCTGCTGGACGCGTACGAGTTCGAGCAGGCCGTCGCCGACCTCTGCGAGCGGGACGGGTGTCAAGACGTCCAGGTCGTGGGCGGGGCCGGGGACCTGGGGGCCGATGTCCTCGCCACCGCCCCCGACGGCCGCCGCGTCGTCATCCAGTGCAAGCGCTACGGCCCCACCAACAAGGTCGGCTCCCAGGACATGCAGCGCTTCGGCGGCACCTGCTACGCCGTGCACGAGGCCCAGCTCGCGGCTGTGGTGACCACGAGCGAGTACACCCAGCCCGCCGTCGAGTACGCCGAGCAGTGCGGGATTCTCTGCTTCGACCGGCAGGCGCTCGACGACTGGTCGGCCGGCACGGGTCCGGCGCCGTGGGACACGGCGTACGGCGTGGGCGACCCCGCTGTCGTGGCCTGACCCCATCTGCCTGCCCCTCATCGGTACGGCCCGTCCTGCTCGGCCCCGCCCGGAACGCCCGGGCGGGGCCGACGCGCGTCCCCGGGGCCTCCCGTTCAGAACCGTCGGACGTCCACGGGCGGTTCGGGGTCGGCGCCGACGATCTCGGGTTCCAGGCCCTCCGCGGGCGTGGTGCGGTCGCGACCGACGTCGGAGCGCCAGGCCTCGAAGGCCAGCGTGGTCGCCGTGACCACGGCCAGACCCAGCAGCCAGCCCCCCAGCACGTCACTCACCCAGTGCACGCCGAGGGCGACCCGCGTGTAGCCGACGCCCAGCACCGTGAGGCCGGCGAGCAACCACGGCAGCGGCCGCCACCTGCGGGGCACCAGGGGGAGGAGGGCCAGCAGCAACACGGCGCAGGAGGTCATCGCCGTCATGGCGTGCCCGGAGGGGAAGGAGAAGCCGGGCGCGTCGGCGACGGGGTCGGGCAGGTGGGGGCGCGCGCGTTCGACGACGTTCTTCGTGAGCAGGCCCAACAGGCCGCTCCCGATGGCGGTGACGGCCGCCCACACGGCCAGCCGCCGGGCGCCCCGCAGGAGGAGCCACACCACCAGGACGGCCACCGACAGACGCATCGTCAACGGCCCCCACACGACGTTCGTGAGGAAGTCGAGCACCCGCACCCATCCGGGACGGCCGAGCGCGGAGTCGTGGAGCCGTTCGGCCGTGGCCTGGTCCAGGCGGTACAGGGGCGCCCAGCCTGACTCGACGAGGACCAGGGCGACGGCGAAGGGCACGGCCACCACGGTGGTGACGACCACCGTCGCCACCAGCCGCACGCCGAATCTCGTGTCGGGTCCGAAGTGGCGGGACGTGAGTCCCTCCAGAAGTCGCCGCATTCGGCCGGTGCGCTGAACCATCGTCGGGGTGTTTCCTTTCCGTGCGGGAAGCGTGGCGGGTGATCTCGTCAGACCCCGGGGTCGTCCGTGACCGGGGCCGCCACCCCGGCCCGTACCGCTTCCAGTTGGGCGGCGAAAGCGAGGCCCAGGAAGAGGGCGAGCGAGGTGAGGTAGGACCAGAGCAGCAGCGACATGAAGGCGCTGAGGGGTCCGTACACGTTGCTGAAGGAGCCGCTGGCCCCGACGTAGAGGCTCAGTCCCCAGGTCGCCGCCAGCCACAGCGCCAGGTAGACGCCGGCGCCGAAGGCCAGCCACGTGTAGCCGGGCTGGGTGCGCCGCGGCGAGCGGCGGAAGATGGCGCTGGTGGCGATCACGGCCAGCAGGACGCCGACGGGCCAGCGCAGGATCTCCCACACCCGGGTGGTGGTCGGACTCAGTTGGTAGACCTCCGCGACGGCCCGGGTGAGGTCGGCGCCGAGGACGGTGACGGCGAAGCTCAGTCCGAGGGGCAGTCCCGCCAGTACCGCCATCATCAGCCCCCGGGTGTACTTGCGCAGGAACGGGCGGTCGCGTTCCACCCCGTAGATGCGGTTGGCCCCGCGTTCCACCTGGCACAGGCTGGTGGTGATGTTGACCACCGAGAACAGCAGTCCGAGCCAGAGCGCCGCCTGGCTGCCGTCGCCGACCTGTCGGCGGCTCTGCAGCAGGGCGTCGTCCACGACGTCCTGGCTGGGGCCGCTCGCGAGCCGCCGGATCGTCAGTTCGGCGATCCGACCCATGTCCTCGGTGTGCAGCACGCTGGAGAGGCCTATGACGGCGATGGCCAGGGGGACGATCGACAGTACGGTCTGCAGCGCGAGCGCCCGGGAATGGCTGAACCCGTCGGCGTAGCGGAACCTCATGAAGGCGTCCCGTACGAGTCGCCATCCGCCGTGGCGGCGCAACGCGGCCCACGCCTCCTCCGCGGACAATTCCTCGCCCTCCATCCGCAGCTCCGCCTCCACCGCCATCACGTCGCGGCGCTGTGGTACCCGAGTCGCTGTGCCCATGCTGTCCCAACCCCCCGTTGCAGGTCCGTAGGTCTTCGTCTCGCGCGCATGCTCAGCCGGCCGTGGTGACGGCGCTGCCTTCCGAGACGCTCGCGGCGACGCGCGGTCGCGGTGTCGGCAGGCACAGCCGCAGCGCGCCCGGTTCCACCTCGGCGGTCAGGTGGGCACCCGAGGCGACGGTGTCGCCGTCGAGCTCGCGCGGTTGCGGCTTGCTGAAACGGATGTCGATCCGCGCGGCGTTGAAGTACTCCAGGGCGCCGCCGGCCACGGCGCCGGCGGGTGTGCGGGTCACGGTGGATGCCCGGCCGGGCAGGGTGCGGAACAGGACGTGCCCGGCCGCGACGAGCCATCCGGCGGCTCCGCGCGGGTCGAGCAGCACCATGTCCAGGCGACCGCTGTCGGGGCGGGCGTCCGGCAGGAGCGGCAGCCCGCCCTGAAGGGTGCCGACGTTGCCGATGACGACCATGCGGGCCCGTCGCTCCAGCTCGGCGCCGTCGTCGAGCCGAATCGAGAGGCGCATCCTGGGGTCGCGGAGGTGGCCGAAGGCCGACACCACGTACGCGGCCCAGCCCACCCGCTCCTTGAGCCGGTCCGAGGCGTCCCGGACCATGGCCGCGTCCAGGCCGGCGCCCGCCATCACCGTGAAGCGGGCGGGTTCGAGCCCGTCGCCGCTCAGCCTGCCCATGTCGATGCGGGCGGTCCTCCCGGACAGGGCGGCGTCCAGTGCCTCCGCCGGATCCGCGGGGAGCCGCAGGTTGCGGGCGAGGAGGTTGCCGGTTCCGCAGGGGACGACGGCCAACGCGATGTCCGTACCGGCGAGCACCTCGGCGCAGGCGCGGACGGTGCCGTCGCCACCGCAGGCCACGACCAGGGTCGTCCCGGTGTCGCCGATCCGCGCGGCGAGCCCACCACTGGGGTCGTCGGCCGAAGTCGGTGTCCACACCTGGTCGTCGTGGCCCCGGTGACTCAGGACGGAACGCACCCGCTCGGCCAACTCCTCGTCGCAGGAGTGCGGATGGCGGACCACCACGACCCGCCCCGCCCCGAGACCCTCGGCGTCGGTGTCGGTGTCGATGGCGGCGTCGGCCGGAGTGCGGGTCGCGGGGAGCGCGGCACCGCGGGCCGTACCCGAGCGGGGCGCGTCGTGCCGTCGGGTGTGGGCGGGGAGGAGCAGCGCGTATCCCACGACGAACAGCGTGCAGGCGCCGTTGAGCAGGCCGCCCAGTACGTCGGAGGGATGGTGCATCCCCCGGTACAGCCGGGAGAGGGCCACGGCGACGGGGATCAAGGCCAGTGCGCCGACCGCGAGGACGCGTCGGATGCCGTGCAGCCGGGTGGCCGCGATCGTGGCCAGTCCTCCGAACAGCGCGGTGGCGGCCCCGACGTGACCGGAAGGGAAACTGGACGTCGGCGGAGCCGGATCCAGATGGGGCACGTCGGGACGGGAGCGCTCGACGACGAGCGTGACGAGGAGAAAGACGGCCGATTGCGCCGCGACGGACAGGGCCAGGAACGCCGCTTCCCTCCGCCACGCCACACGGGGCAGCAACAGCAGTGCCGCGACGCACAGGAGGCTCAGACCGATCACGCTCTGGGTACTGGCCAGCAGGGAGAGCCACTCCGAGAGCTCCGTGGCGGGTTCGCCGCGATGCGAGGCGAGGGCGCGGTTGACGCCGTCCTCCGCCGACAGCGGCCACCGGCCTGCCAACGGAACGGTGATGAGCAGGCCCAGGCCCGTCATCAGGGCGACTTGCACGGGGAGAAGCAGCAGGATGCCGCCGCGTCTGGCGGCAGCGCCGCGTTCGTTCCTCATTGACGCCGTGTTACCCGGCGGGGCCGAGTCATGCGCTCCGTGGGCGCCGGTCGGATCTCCGGCGCCGTCGATCGGTGTCCGGCGCCGGCGCGGTGTCGTTCCGGTCGAGACGCGCGTACTGCCTCTCCCGGGCGGGCGGAGCGCGCCGGCCGGTCAGCGCGGGAGTCGGGTGGGGCCGCCGTAGCGGGGGCGGCGGCGCTTCGCGGTCGATTCGGGTGCCGGCTCCGGGTTGGAGAATCCCCCCGGCACGACGGGCCGGGTCGGCGCGGGGCCGGGAGGAGCGGTCGCGGGGGTGGCCGCTGCGGTCAGGGGGCGCTCGGCCCGCCCGAGGACGGCGACATGGGAGATGAGGGGTGCGCAGGCCTGGCAGATCTCGGCCAGCGTCCAGACCTGACCGATGGCCGGGTTGTGGACGAGCAACAGCATGGGGGCGCCGAAACAGCTCGCCCGGGTGTCCTCGTGGAGCGAGCACTCGGCCGCGCGGCAGGCGCAGTCGGCCTGCGGCTGGACGGTGACCAGCCGGGCGTGCGCCCGGGCGTGCTCGGCGGCGAAGCGGCGCATGGCGTTGGTGTCCCGGGACCGGGGAGGCATGCGGCAGGTGGGGGTGCTGCAGGTGAGGGTGACGGTGTGGTCGGCGTGGCCGGTGAGGCGGATCGTCCAGGTTCTACCGGGGACGCGCGAGCCGGGAATGATCGTCAAGTCAGACGTCCGTTCGGTGATGCGGTGAAGTCGGTCGGGGTAATCATTCCCGTGTCCGGGCCTGTCGGCACAGTGGATTGCGCGCGTTCTGTCAGCTCGGGCGGACAGGGCGCGCACGGCGGGTGGAGCGGTGCGCGACGGAGCGTCTGCCGGGTCCACGACCAGGGATCTTTGTCGCACGCCACCCGGTCGGCTGTCAACGCGGCCCGGCGGGGTGGGCGTCGTGCGCGACCCGGCCCGGGGGCGCGCCGCCGCGAGGTGTCCGATCAGTGCGGTGCGTCCGGTCAGTACAGCAGGGTCCGGGTGACGATCACCTGCGACGGTTCCGCGTCCTCGGCGATGACGTGCTCGACGATGCCCGTCGTCCCGTCGTCACCAGTGCTGTGGCCGGGAGGGTTTGCCGGGTCGCGGTGTCCGGTCCCGGTGGCGGGCACGTGTCGGTCGGCTCCTGCCGCTCTGGCCGTCAAGTGGGGGGCGGGAGAACGTGTTTGCCCCACGAGCGGGTTTACCTCATGCCGGACGGGTCATACGCGTGGTGCGGCGGGTTGCCGCTCGAGTGGTGCGGCAACCCGTCGAGATCGGTAGGCGCGCGTGCCCGTCCCCCCGGCCGCGCGCCCGCCGACCGGCGCGATGCCGCCGTCCCGTCGCACGCGGCGCCGGGCTCCGGGTGTTCCCCCCGTCCGGAGTTCGGCCAAGCCCCCGGCGGCCACTGTCCGAACCAGCGGCCCCCGGGCACGGACGGGACGGCGGCACGCCGTCCGCCCCACCCGACGCCGGCACCCGGGAACACGGCCTGTCCCGCACACGACGCCGCTGCCGCGGTGCACCGTGGCGGGGGGCGGGCCGTGCGTCGCGTACAGTGGGGTTCACCGACGCGGGGTGGAGCAGCTCGGTAGCTCGCTGGGCTCATAACCCAGAGGTCGCAGGTTCAAATCCTGTCCCCGCTACGAAAGGTCCGGCCCCTCGACGTTCGCGTCGGGGGGCCGGACTGTTTCCGCCCCGGCGCCACCGGCCTGCGGTCGGTTCAACCGCTGCACGATCGACGCGGTGTGCGGGGTGGGGCCCGGGCGTCCATGGTGGAGACAAGGACGACAGCCGGGACCTCAGTCACCGGTCCGTCCTCACCTGGACAGGAAGACACCATGTCCGATCGACGCGTCCCCCCGGGAGAGACCCCTCCCGGCGAGGGTTCCATCGCCGAGGCCCACCAGGAACGGGCCGACGGCGGCATCTTCGAGCACCCGCGGGCCCTGTTGGCCCTCATCGCCTTCGGGGCGGTGCTCTTCGCGGCGTTCTTCGCCGCCCGCATCGCCGGATTCTGATCCCACCCCTGCCGGTCATCCGGCTTCCCGTGTGCCCCGCACGGCCCTGCGCCGGCGCGGGTCATGGGCATGCCTGGTCGAACAAACCTAGGCAAAATCGATGCAAGTGGACAGCCGGCCGCATGGGGTCCAGGCTGAGGCACAGACGTTTCGGGACCACTGCCGACCGTCGGCATCTCCCCCGCACGGCTCCCCGCACGCGAGAGGCGAGAACCATGCAGCTCAAGGACGAACTACCCGTGGATCACAAACTCGCCGGGGTCTACCGCTACGGCGCGCTCGTCTGTGGTCTGATCCTGCTGGCCTTCAGCGCCCTCGGCTTCGCGGACGCGCTGAGTCCGTTCGACACCTCGGGCGGGCGGATCGCCGGCATGACGACGAACGCCACGCTCAGCGCGATCTCGCTGGCCGTGGGGCTGGCACTGGTCGTGGGCGCCCTCATCGGGGGAAACTTCGCCTCGATCCTGAACATGATCGTCGGCGGCCTGTTCGTGCTGAGCGGCTTCGCCCACCTCTTCGTGCTCGACAAGCCGGCCAACGTGCTCGGCTTCGGCATGAGCAATGTCGTGTTCAGCTTCCTCATGGGACTGCTGATCATGACGTTCGGGATGTACGGGCGGGTCTCCAGCAAGCTGCCGCACGACAATCCGTACTGGCGGCAGCGCCACACGACAGAGGGTGGCCCGGAGCGCGCCACCCCGGCCGCGGCCCTGCGTGAACTGGGGAAATAGGTCCGACCGCGTCACACCTCGACGCCTGAGGGCGGTCCGGTCGGCGCTCCGACCGGACCGCCGTTCGAGTGGAAGCGGCACCGGGTGGCGCAGTACCGCGCTGCGCGGGCCGCCGCAGTGGGCATGCATCGCCGTGGCCGTTCCCGGACCGAAGGAGCACCACGCATGCACGGGCAGATGCTCGGGATCTACCTCAACGACCACCTGGCGGGCTCCACGGCCGGCGTCGGGCTCGCCCGACGCATCGCCCGCGCGCATCGGCGCTCGCCCCGCGGGGCGGAGCTGGCGCGGCTCGCGAACGAGATCGCCCAGGACCGGCACGACCTCCTGGCCATCATGCACGCGCTCGGTCACGCACCCCGCCGCCACAAGGTCCTCGCGGGCTGGGCGGGAGAGCGGGTCGCGCGGCTGAAGCTCAACGGGCGCCTGGTGCGGCGCTCGGGCCTGAGCAGGCTGGTCGAGGTGGAGGCGTTGAGGCTGGGCACCGAGGGCAAGGCCTGCCTGTGGGCGACGCTCCTCGTGGTGGCGCCGGGGCAGCCCGGACTCGACGAGGACCGACTGCAGGGGCTGCTGGACCGGGCCCAGGAACAGATCGACACGTTGGAAGGCCTTCGCCTGACGGCGTCGGCCAAGGTGTTCACCGCCGGCCGCGCGAAGGCCTGAGGTCTCACGCGCCGGCGGTGAACCGATGGGACATCGGGCGGTCCACGCACGGCGCGGCGCCGACCCGGGGAACTCAGCGGGCCCGGTGCCGGGCCCGACTGCCGCCCTGGTAGGCCAGGACGGCGGCAAGGATCATCGGTGCGACCAGAAGAGCCACCACACTCATTGCGCTTCCCTTTCTCCTGGGGTCCCCTCTCGTCTCACCCCATACCGCCGGGCCAAACCCGTACGACTCCGGCGCCGCCCCGCATCAGGCCGATCCCGGCCCCGGGTTGGGTGTGACCTCCACCGCCGAGCAGTGGCCCGCGCACCCCGATCGGGCGATGTGCCGCCCCAAGGCGTCTCGATTCAGGCCGGCCGGCGTTACACGAGCCGGAACATGATCATCGCCCCGGCGTTCGTCGCGACGCGAAGCGGCGGCCGGCCGGGGCGCCGCCGGATTGCACGAGGAGCACGATGACCGACCCCACCGCGGTGGACGCGGGACGCAGGAGACTGGCCGCGCGGTGCCGTGAGGTGTGCGAGGCGCCGCCGTTCTCGATCGGCGTGTTCGCGGTGATCCTCCTCAACGCCGCGCTGCTGGGCGTCGAGACGTACAGCGGCCTCTCCGTCGACTACGGGCCCGTACTCCATTTGGCCGAACAGTTCTGCGTGATCGCGTTCACCCTCGAGATGCTGGTCCGCCTGGGTGCGCACGCCGATCGACCGAAAGCTTTCTTCCGTGACCCCTGGAACGTGTTCGACCTGCTGGTCGTCTCCTCCGCCTTCGTGCCGTTCCTCAGGGAGAACACCACCCTGCTGAGGCTCCTGCGGCTGGCGCGCGTACTGCGCACCGCACGGTTCATGCCGCAGTTGCGCGTCCTGTTGGTCGCCGTGGGCCGCAGCCTGCCCGGCACCGTCAGCTTCCTGTTCGTCGGTGCGCTGATCCTCTACGTGTACGCGATGATCGGCTGGATCTGCTTCGCCGGGCACGACCCCCAGCACTACGGCTCCCTCGGCCGCGCCGGGCTGACCCTCTTCCTCCTGATGACGCTGGAGGGTCTGGGCGACGCCGTGCACGCCGGGTTGGCCGTCTCCCCCTTCAGCATCCTGTACTACGCCTCCTACGTCCTGCTCGCCTCGTTCGTGCTCGTCAACGTGCTGATCGGAGTCGTCCTCAACTCCCTTGAGGAAGCACGCGAGATGGAGGCGGCCGAGGCCCTGCGGGAGAGCGCCGCGCACACGGCCGACGCGTCGAGCCCACCGGTCGGGATCGGCGCCGCGGGGGCGGAGCCGGCCGATGCACTGCGGCTGCGGATCGCGGCGATGCGCGGCGCGCTCGACGACATGGAAGCCCAACTCGACCTCCCGCACGCGCAGGCCGCGGCCTCGCCCGGCGGCTCCCCTCCCCCGGCCCACGCCTCGGCCGGCGCCCTGTGAGGGAACGGAACGGACTCCCCCGGCCGGACCCTCCCCCGCCGGGAAGGGGTTCGGCCGGCGCGCGCGTGGTGCCCTGGCACCGCGGTCGCGGCGTGCGCGAGGATCTTCCCCATGGACGAATCCGCACACTTCACTCGCACCTGGCAGGTCACCGCCTCCGGCGGATACGACACCGTGTGGGGGCGGTTCGAGGCGGACCGCCTCCGGGCGCGGGGCCGGGCGCTGGGACTGGTGGAGGGGCCGTACTGGGTCACGTACCGGCTCGTGACCGGTCCCCGCTTCGTCACCCGGGCGCTCCACGTCACCGTCGACGGCCCCGGTCCCGGTGCCGCGACGCGTGAACTCGACCTGCGCCGGGACGAGGCCGGGAGATGGACGGTCGACGGGCAGCCGCGGGAGGAGTTCGACGGCGCCCTCGACTGCGATCTCGGCCTGTGTCCGCTGACGAACACCATGCCCGTGCTGCGGCACGGGCTCCACCTCACGGACGCGGGCGCCCCGGAGCGGCCGTTCCTGATGGCCTGGGTGTCCGTTCCCGATCTCGTCGTGACGCCGTCGCAGCAGGTGTACACGCCGCTGGGCGGCCACCGGGTCCGTTACGCCTCCGGCTCGTTCACCGCCGACGTGGAGTTCGACGCCGAGGGTCTGGTCCGCCACTACCCGGGCCTGGCCACCGGCCTGCGCGCCGGGTCCGAGGGGGCGGCGTCATGAAGGTGGTCCTGCCCCGGGCGGGCGTCGCGATGGGCGACGACACGGGCGCCCGTACGACGACGCCCTGACCTGGCACTTGCGATACCGCGCCCAGGAGGACCCGGAAGCGGTCCACGCCGCACTCACCGGGTCGGGGACGCCGCGGGGCGTCTGAGGCCGGCCTTCGGGCCATTTCGCCCTCAGTACGCGTTGCGGCGCCTGAGCCCGAACGGACGGCCGTCGGGGTCGACGAACAGGCGGTACAACGGCATGACGCCCCCACGCGTGGTGCGCGACAGGTCGGGCGGGCGGTAGGCCCGCAGGCGGCCCGCCGGCCGGGGGCCCCGGCCACCGCCGTCGTGCCACGCGTCGAGTGCGGCGGCGCTCGAAGCGAACGCGTCGAAGGCGGCGACCGGGTCACACACGAGGTCGGCCGAGTACCGTGAGTCGGGGGCCGCGGCGTCGAGGTGTTCGAGCGAGAGTTCCAGCCGCAGGTCCCTGGCGTGGCGGCGGGCACCGTCCCCGAGGCCTCCGGGGTCGAGCGGCGGGCGGACGTCGGCGGTCTCGTCCAGCACGGCGCAGTTGAGTTCGGAGTCGTGCGTCCAGGAGCGGAGGTTCACGTTGTCCGATCCGACCGAGGCCCAGACGTCGTCGATCACGCAGACCTTGGCGTGCACGTACACGGGAGTCCCGGCGTGGTTCTCCAGTCCGTAGACCGCGACGCGGTCGGCGCTCGCGCTTCGCAGCGCCTCCAGCGCGGTGAGCCGTCCGACGAGGTTCATCGGCAGCGTGACCCGTCCGTCCTGCTCGGGGACCGTGGGGATCACGGCGATCAGGCGCAGTTCCGGGTTGTCGCGCAGCGCCTGGGCGAAGGACTCGACCACCTTCGGGGACCACAGGTACTGGTCCTCCAGGTAGATCAGTGCCCGCGCCCGCCGCAGTGCCTTGAGGTAGCTGCGGGCGATGCTGCGTTCGCCGTCGGGCGCGAAGGGGTAGCCCCGCCAGAGGCGGTTGGGGTAGGTGCGCAGGATCTGTACGGCCTGGGTTCCGCACGGTCGGGGGTCGGGCAGTTGAGGGGGGAGGCGGTCCGCCACCGTGTCCTCTCGGTTGAGGAGCGCGCGCAGCCTGACCGTCGGGCTGCGGCTGAGGGGTCCGGGGTCGCACCAACGTTCCCGGAACCCGGCCTCGATGTCGCCGACGGCGGGGCCCCGGACGGCCAGTTGCACGTCGTGCCACGGCGGGCGGGCGCCGTACGCGGAGGCGAAGGGCGGCGCCTGGGGGTCGCCGCCGTGCGAAGCGTCGTCGTTGCGGCCGTGGCAGAGGTCGATGCCGCCGACGTACGCGACGTCGAGGTGGGGGCGCCCGGGGTGGCGCAGGACGACGAGTTTCTGGTGGTGGGATCCCCCGGGACGTACCCGCATGTCGAGCAGGCACTCGCCGCCGGCCTCCTCGATCTCCTCGCCGAGGTGTCGGTTCTCGGTCTCGCTGAACTGGAGCCCGTCCAGGTGGGAGCGCCAGATCAGCCCTTTGACGATGACACCGCGCCGCGCGGCCTCGCCCAGTACGGTGCCGATCTCCGTGCCGGGGCCGTCGAGCCGCTCGTCGGGGTCGCCGCGCCAGTCCGTGAACAGCAGCAGGTCGCCCGCGCGCTGGGCCCGGATCCCTGCCAGCAGTTCGGCGAAGTAGGTGGCGCCGTGCACCAGGGGGCGTACCTGGTTCCCGCGGGTCCAGGCGGCTCCGTCGGGGTGGCGTGCGTCGAGCCGGGTCGCGGGGTTGCCGCGTTCACCGGCGGTGATCATCCAGTCACTGAGCTTCACGGTCGTAGGCCTCCGCCCCGGCGTCTACCCGCTGGGAGCGCCGTCATCCGGTGGTGTGCGGGACCGTCGGGGACGCCGTGCCGTGTTCACCGCGCGGACGCCCGGCGGCCGGGTCGCGTAGGCCGCGAGGTCGTGTGGCCGTTCGACCCTCACCCTGTTCATGTACCTGACAGTCTGGAGTTCCCGTGACCCCTCCGCGCCGTCTGCACGCGGCATCCGTCGTCGCTGCCGCGCTCGTCGTCCTGACCGCGGCGGCGCCGCAGCAGGCACAGGCCGCGCGCCCCCTGCCCTCCGTCACCCCGCGGTCGGAGACGGCCACCCTGTACGACGACGAGGCCGGCGGCAATGCCAACGCCGACGATCCCGCGATCTGGCGCAACCCCGCCGATCCTGATCGGAGCCTGGTCATCGCCACCGCGAAGGAGGGCGGGCTGCGCGTCTACGACCTCGACGCCCGCCAGGTCCAGGCGGTCGCCGCGCCCTCCACGGGCGCGCCGGGCGACGCCCCCGGGCGTTTCAACAACGTCGACCTCGTGCACGGCCTGCGCCTGTCCGGCGGCCGGGCCGACGTGGCCGTGACCACGGACCGCGGGAACGACCGGCTGCGGGTGTACCGGGTGCGGGCCGGCCGGCCCGGCGGCCCGCTGGTCGACGTGACCGATCCGAGCGCCCCGCCGGTGTTCTCCACGGATCAGGCCGACATCAACGAGCAGCGGACCGCCTACGGTCTCGCCACCTGGACCGATGCCCGCACCGGTCGCTCGTACGCGCTGGTCAGCCGCCGCAACCAGACCCGGCTCGCCCTCCTGGAACTCACCCCGACGGCTGCCGGCACCGTTACCTACCGCACGGTCCGCACGCTCGACCTGCCCTCCACGTTCCGGCTGCCGAACGGCAAGGCATGGAGCCCCTGCGCCGAGCCCGGGGAACTCCCCCAGGTCGAGGGCATGGTCGTCGACCCGGCCAACGGGGTCCTGTACGCGGGCCAGGAGGACGTGGGCATCTGGCGGCTGCCCGCCGACCTCACCGGCACGCCGAAGCTGATCGACAAGGTCCGCGAGTACGGCGTCCCCGGGGTGTACGACGAAAAGTCCGAGGAGTGCGTCGCAGGCGCCGACCCGGGCTTCGGCGGCCGCCGGCTCGCCGCGGACGTCGAGGGACTGACCCTGGTCACGGGGCGCGGAGGCGACGGCCACCTGCTCGCGTCCAGCCAGGGCGACGACACCTTCGCGGTCTACGACCGGGAGGTCGACGAGCACAACGCGTACGAGGGCGGCTTCCGCGTGTCGGCGGCGAACGCCACGCTCGACGGCTCGGAGCAGTGTGACGGGGCGGCGGCGCTCAACGCCCCCCTGGGCAGGCGCTTCCCGCGCGGTCTGCTCGTCGTCCAGGACGGCCGGGACACCCCGGCGGACACGGAGCGGGAGGCCACCGGCTTCAAGTTCGTGGACCTGGGAAGCGTGCTCGACCGACTCTGAGCACACCGACTCCGAGCACACCGGCTCCGAGCACGACGAGCCCCGAGCACACCGAGCCCGCCGGGAGCCCCGCGGTCGCCGAACGACCGGCGTCGCGGGGCTTCCGGCTTCCCGGGGCCCGTTCGACACCGCCGGCCGGTGGCGGGACGATGCCAGGACGCAGACTTCGTGTGCGGTCGGCCACCGGCCCCGACCCCCGGCGGTCGGTTCCGCGTCTCCCCGCGGTCAGTGGTTCCGTGAACGATCCGGTTCGGCAATCCGACGTCACTGTGTGTAAAGGATCTCACTCGGGGAACACGTAGGGTCCGACGGTCGAACCGACAAGGTGGGTGTGCGCGCATGAACGACATGAAGGCGACAGACACGTCAGTCCCCGCTGATCTGGTGATCGAGGACGACAGCGCGGCCGGGATCGCCCGGGCCCGCGACGTCGCCCGCGTCTACGCCGCCAGTCTCGATCCCGCCGCGCCGGCGGACACCTCGGACGCCCTCCAGCTCGTGGTCTCCGAACTCACCACCAACGCCCTGCGGCACGGTGGCGGCCACTACACCCTCCAGCTGAGTTCGGGGCCTGACAGTGTGAGCGTCGCGGTGAGTGACAACAGCTCCGAACTCCCCCAGGAGCGCACCCCCGACTTCGCCGGACGCACAGGCGGTTTCGGCTGGCACATGGTCCGCCACTACTGCCGCACCCTGGCCGTCACCCTCGTGCCGGGGGAGGGAAAGACCATCCTCGCCGTCCTGCCCCTGTGACCACGAGGTCCGAGGTCGCTCCCCCGTTTCCCCCCGTTTCCCGGTATGCCGGATCGAGAGTAAAGCGAGATTGCGAAATGGCCGATGACGCCTACCTGTTCCTGCTCCCCGAGCGACACCCGCGGCTCGGGGCGGCCCTGGCCGCCGTCATGCCCCTGGAGTGCGCCGAGACTCCCGCCGTCCACGGATGGCTGCAGGCCCACGGCACGTCGGAGTCCTCGGAGCACGTCAGGATCCTGCCGGCCGGGTCGGACGTGCTCATTCCCGAGGACGCGGAGCGGCTTCCCGTCCCGCTGAGCGAGGACGAGACGGCGCGCGTGCACCAGGAATGCGCGTCCCCGTCGGTCACGCACATGGAAGCCGAGCTGTTGGAGTACAAGCACACGACCGAGGACTGGGAAGCGCTCGTCCACCGGGCCCTGACCGCCGGCATTCCCGCGCCCCGGATCGTCCAGCTCACCGGCCTGGACCCGCACAACGTCGCCCAGCTGATCCAGGCGTGAGCGGTGGCGGCCCGCGTCCCTCGGGGCGGCGGGCCGCTCACTCGTCCGAGTGAACACGGCGGATGCCGGGCAACAGCGCGCGTCCGCCGGCCCGTACGGCTCCGCCCGGTCCCGGGGCGCGATCGTGGCCGTCACCCGCCCGGCGACCGCCCGTCACGTACCCGGCAACCGGCCTTTCACGGCCGCCGCCCGGCTTGCCGCGGACCACAGGCGTCCGCAGGCTGTTCTCGCTGATCTTCGACGACAGCGCTCACCGTGGGAAAGGAACCCGTCCCGTGTCAGAAGCACTCTCCGACGACCTCAAGAAGCTGATCGACGACACCCCGGTCTTCGCGACGGTGGCCACGATCCAGCCCGACGGCAGCCCGCAGCTCTCCGTCACCTGGTTGGCCCGTGACGGCGACGACCTGTTGATCTCCACCACCGTCGGCCGTCGCAAGGAGGCGAACCTTCGCCGCGACCCGCGAGCCACGGTCATCATCAACCCGCCCAACGCCCCCTACACGTACGCCGAGGTGCGGGGCACCGTCTCCCTCACCACCGAAGGCGGGCAGGAACTGATCGACGCGCTCTCCCGCAAGTACACGGGCAAGGAGTACGCCGATTTCAACCCGGCCTCCAAGGACGACGCCCCGCGCGTGGTCCTCCGCGTGACCCCGCGCAAGGTCGTCGGCTCGCTCTGAGGCCCCACCCGACGGTGGGAGGACCGACCCGGGGCGCCGGGGCCGGAAGCACCCACCGCACCACCGGCCCCACCCCCGGCGAGTCGACGGCCTCCTCCCGGCAGGCCGGGACGGCGCTTCGTGCGCGCGGATCGTCGGGGGCACGGCCCCTGTGCGCGGGGGCTGTTGCTTGTTACCGTCGCACCGTGTCGCGCATCGAGATCGACCTGCTGACAGCCGAGTTCTTCGGCGCCTTCGACAACCGGGGCGGCAAGCCCGCCGACGTGGAGCGGATCCGTCGGCTCGTCCTCCCGGGCGGTGTGATCGTGAAGACCGGTCCCGAGTTCACCGTCTACACCGTCGAGGAGTTCATCGCACCCCGCCGCAGACTGCTGGGCGGCGGGCGGTTGGTGGAGTTCTCCGAATGGGAGACCTCCGAACGGACCGAGATCACCGGTGACATCGCGTCGCGGTTCGGGGAGTACCGCAAGTCCGGGATCCTGGACGGCGAACCGTTCGAGGGTGGGGGTACCAAGACCCTCCAGTTCGTCCGCACCCCGGCGGGCTGGCGGATCTCGGCGCTCTCCTGGCACGACAGACCCTGACCGCGCCCGCGTTCACGGGCACGCACGGGCTTCCCCCGCCCGCGGCCGTTCGGGGCGTGGGCGGGGGAAGCGTGGGCGGGTGGGCGGCTCTGCGTCAGGCCGCGCGGAAGGCGGTGGCGCGGACGCTGTTGCCGCAGATCGCGAAGTTGCCGCCGTCGCTCGGGGCGATCTGGGTCTTGGCGCCGGCGACGCCGACGACCATCGTGGGCGCGGCGAACGGCTTGGCGCCGGAGGCGCAGTAGCCGTCGGCCTCGCCGAGGACCGGTGGGAAGGTGAGTTGGGACGCGGCCCGGCCGCCGACCGCGAGTTGTACGGGCTTCGCGCTGCCGGTCCGGGAGACGTTGAGGGGCTTGTTCCGGTCGGGTGCGCCCTGGCCGGCGAGAGCGATGGTGGGGAAGCCCGAGAGCACGCACGCCTTGGGGCCCTTGTTGACGACGGTGACCCGTGCCTGACCGGTTCCCGAGGTCGCGCTGACCGTCAGCTGTCCGCCCTTGCACTGTGCGGCGGGGGCACGTTGAGGCGTCGCCTGGTCGGCGGCCACGGCCGATCCCGCGCCGGCCAGCGCACCACCCGACAACACCAGGGCCGCGAGGAGCGAACGGCAGGCCCGGGCACGGCTCCTCTTCTTCGCTGCGCATTTCATCGTTGGTTCTCCCGCGGTGTCAGGGAACGTCGTGCATGACCCCCTCGGCAGGGTGCCGCGGCCGACGGGACGGCGCCGTACGTCCGGCACCCGTCCTCGCCCGCTTCCCACTCGCCCGCTCGTGCTCGCCGGCCGTCGCGACCGGCGTACACCGGCGACAGCGTGTGCGTGCGGCCGGCGTACCGGGCGGTGAGGCACCCGTCTCCCTCATCGTCCTCCGCGTCCCCCGGGGTGTCGACCGGGGCGCGGAAGGGCCCGGGGCACGGCGACGTGGCGCCGATGTCGCGCAGGCCGGTCAGTGGGGCCGGTCAGTGGGCGCCGTCCTCGGTGAGGAGGATGTGCCGTACGTCGAGGTAGCGCGAGCGGAACCCGGCCTCGGAGTAGGCGAGATAGAGCTCCCACATGCGCTGGAAGACGTGGTCGAAGCCGAGTTCCGTGACCCGGGTGCCGTGGCTGGTGAACCGTTCGCGCCACAGCCTCAGGGTTTCGGCGTAGTGCTCGCCGAAACCGTGGTCGGCGGTGACGCTCAGGCCCGCCCGCGCCGCTTCGGTGCGGATGGCCTCGCGGGAGGGGATGAGGCCGCCGGGGAAGATGTACTTGCTGATCCAGGTGTGGCTCTGGGCGGTGGCGAGCATCCGGTCGTGGGCCATGGTGATGGCCTGGAGCGCGATGCGGCCTCCGGGGGCCAGTGCCGAGCGCAGGGTGTCGAAGTACGCGGGCCAGTACTCGGCGCCTACGGCCTCGATCATCTCGACGCTCACGATGGCGTCGTACGTGCCCCGGACGTCGCGGTAGTCGCACAGTTCGACGCTGACGCGGTTCGAGTGGCCGGCGGCGGCGACGCGGCGGCGGGCGAGTTCGCGCTGCTCGGTGGAGAGGGTGATCGTCACGACGTCGGCGCCCCGGGCGGCGGCCCGCAGGGCGAGTTCGCCCCAGCCGGTGCCGATCTCCAGCAGGCGGGTCCCGGGGCCGACCGACGCGAGGTCGAGCAGGCGGTCGATCTTGCGGTGTTGGGCGTCCTCCAGCGATTCCTGCCGCGCGGGGAACGCGGTGAAGAGGGCCGAGGAGTAGGTCATGCTCGGGTCGAGGAAGAGTTCGAAGAGGTCGTTGGAGAGGTCGTAGTGCCGCTGGATGTTCCGGCGGGCGCCCACGGGGGTGTTGCGGTGTGCGTGGGGGCGGCGACGTATCCACGCGCGGCGCAACTCCGCCAGGGGGGCGGGCACCAGTGCGTCGACGTGTGAGGCGAGCACGGTCAGTGCCGCGACGAGATCGTCGCTGTCCCATTCACCGGCCATGTAGGACTCGCCGAATCCGATGAGTCCGTCGGCGCCGATCCGGCGGTGAAAGGCGTCCGGGTCGTGCAGGACGAGGGAGGGCTCCGGTCCCCGGGGGGCGTGGGCATCGCTCGTCGGGGAGGTGTCGCTCCTCAGGGAGAGGGGCATGCGATCGAACGCGCGGCGCAACAGGGCCTTGGCCACGGCTGTGCGCGCGGCCGAGGCCGGTGGCAGACGGTGGACGTCCGGCCAGAGGGAGGGTTCGCCCGGTCGGTGCTGCGGGACGTCCGCCGCGGGCCGGCCCGTGGCGGACGTCGTCGTGGGGTGAGCGGGCGCGGTGCCGCGGACGAATGTGGTGGGGCGGGGCGTCGAGGTCGTCATGGGAGGCCTTCGCGGGTGCGGACGGGTCGGGGGGAGTTTCTTCCGTTCTTCGGAGGCCCCGCCGGAGCGGATTGGTACGGACGCTCCGGTTGTTGCTTTCCGCTTGTTTCCCTCAGGCGGGGAGGCTCAGCAGGAGCAGCGGACTGCCGGTGGGTCGCGGGGATCCGCCCGCGGGTTCCAGGGTGACGCCGACGGCGGTGGCCGCGCCGATGTCGCCCGTCAACAGGACGGCGCCGCTGCGGTCGATGTGTCCGGCCGGCCGCATGGTTCCCCCGTCGGAGAACCAGAGTTGGTACGTCCTGCCCTGCGGGGGCGGGGGCAGCCGATCGGCGATCACGACGGCTCGACCGCGTTCCCGGGAGGTCACGAGCGTGGCGGTGGCCCCGGTGCCGAGAGCGCCGCGCACGGTACGGGCGTCGGACGCGGTGATGACCGCGCTCAGGTCGCGGTTGCGGGAGTCCAGTCGCAGCGCCTGTTCGTGGGCCTGCTCCGCCTGCCGGCCCTCCCACACCGTGACGCCCCCGAGAACGGCCGCGGCGGCGATGCCCGCGGCGATCCCGTAGCCCCAGGCCTTGCCCCGGGCGAGGGCGAAGGCCCCCGTGGGCGTGACGGGTTCCGGTACCCGAGGGGGAAGCCGGCGGACCGAGTCGATCCGGTGGAGCACCGCCTCCTTGAGATGTTCGGGAGGGGTGTGTGCGACGGCCGTCGCGAGGCGACCGGCCGTGTCCAGAAAACCGGGTAGTTCGGTGCGGCACGCCTCGCAGTCCCGCAGGTGTCGGGTGAAGCGGTCGTGTTCGTCACCGGTGAGTGCGTCGAGGGCGTAGGCGCCGATGAGGGCGTGCAGCTCGTCGTCATGTTTCACGTGGTCACCCCCATGCGGTCGCTCGGTGGATACGGTTCTTCGGGCATCCGGTTCGTCGGGCATCCGGTTCGTACCGGCGCGAAGACGGGAGGAAACGTCACTGCCGGGGCTCCCTCCTCGGACGACGTCCGGTCCGGCGTCTCGCTGCTTGTTCGGCGCCGGATCCCGCACGGATTGGCCGGAATCGGTGCGCGTGCCCCGGACGGTGCATCCGCGTGCAAACCCATCCGTGGGAGCCACGGCCTCGAATGGAGGTCGTGAGGATCTACCGAAGGACCGTCAAACGCGGCGTGCTCGCCGCGGCAAGCGGGCTACTCGCCGGCTACACGGCTCTGGCCGTGGGCGAACTGGCCGCCTCCCTGGTACGGCCCCAGGCCGGCCCCGTCACCGTGGTCGGCGGAGCCGCCATCGATCGGACACCGGCGTGGCTCAAGGACTATGCGATCCGCACGTTCGGACAGAACGACAAGCTGGTGCTCCAGCTCGGGATCCTGGCGACCATCGGCCTCCTGGCCGCCCTGCTGGGCCTGTTCGCCCTGGGGCATCGGCGTACGGGATCGGTCGGCGTCCTGTTGTTCGGGCTCGTCGGCGCCGGCGCCGCGCTGACCCGGCCCGACGCGGCCGGAGCGGGCGACGTCCTGCCCTCGCTGCTGGGCGCCCTGGCCGGGGCGCTCGTCCTGTACGTACTGATCGGCAAGCTGAACGGACCGGACGGAGCCCCCTCCACGGATGCGGACCCCGACGGCCGGGCCGCCGCGCAAGGCCCTGGATGGAACCGGCGCGGCTTCCTGATCACCGCGGGCATCACCGCTCTGGCCTCCACCGGAGCGGGAGCCCTCGGCCGGACGCTGACCGGCCGCAGCGGTCAGGGGGCGGCCGCCTCCCGGGCGGCCGTGAAGCTCCCCTCCCCGGCCTCGCCGGCCGCCGCGACCCCGGCCCGCGCGACGCTGCGGATCCCCGGGATCAGCGCCTTCACCACCCCGAACAAGGACTTCTACCGCGTGGACACCGCTCTGGTCGTCCCGAAGGTGGACGCGGACACCTGGCGGTTGCGGATCCACGGCAAGGGCGTGCCGCGCCCGCGCACCTACACCTTCCAGGACCTGCTGGACCGACCCCTCATCGAGCGGAACATCACCTTGACGTGCGTGTCGAACGAGGTGGGTGGCCCGTACGTGGGCAGCGCCCGCTGGCTCGGCGTACGCCTCGCCGACCTGTTGAGGGAGGCGGGGGTCAAGGCGCCGTCGAAGGGGGGCCCCGCCGATCAGTTGGTGGCCCGGTCCGTGGACGGCATGACCCTGGGCACGCCGGTCGAGGATCTGTTGGACGGACGGGACGCGATGCTCGCGGTCGGGATGAACGGCGAACCGTTGCCGTTCGACCACGGTTTCCCCGTGCGCATGGTCGTCCCGGGACTGTACGGCTACGTCTCCGCCTGCAAGTGGATCGTGGACATCGAGCTGACCACCTTCGACTCCTACGACCCGTACTGGGTCAAGCGGAAGTGGGCACGGAAGGCGCCGATCAAGACGCAGGCGCGCATCGACACCCCCAAGCCCTTCGCGCAGACCGGGGCGGGCACCGTCATGGTCGCCGGTGTCGCCTGGGCCCAGCACCGGGGCATCGAGCGGGTGGAGGTCCGGGTCGACGACGGCCCGTGGCAGGATGCGCAGCTCGCGGAGCAGGACACCACCGACACCTGGCGCCAGTGGTCCTACCCCTGGAAGACCACACCCGGTGGTCACAACCTCACCGTCCGCGCCACCGACGGCACCGGTCAGGTGCAGACGGAACAGCGCGCCCGGACCATCCCCGACGGCGCCAGCGGGTGGCACAGCGTGTTCGTCACCGCCACCTGACCCGCCACGCGCCCACCGCCTCCGTACGCACGCACCCACCCACACACCCACGCCGCGCAGCGGCTCACACGACGCCCGATCCGGGTGTCGGGTGAGCCGCTGCGGGGTGTGCGCGGGCGACCACGGAGAGTCTGCTTTCCGCGCACTTTGATACGGATGCGTGCCAATTCCCGATGCGCGCCATCTTTTCTCCCGTCGGCATCGAATAAGGGGCATGACGTCGGGCTGTGGCCCGTACGGGGAGCGGAGCCCGCGAAGCCGGTCCGTCCCCGATGAGCCGCCCGTGAGTGCGAACCGCGTGACGCGGTCCACCGGAGCCCGATGAGCGCGCCGGCCGGATGCCAGGAGCACCGGACCGTGGCCGTCGGAAACCGAGGGAGCCCACCATGACGGGAAGGCCCACCGAGGCGTTGACCCCCGATCGAGAGGACCGGGCGTCCGCCCGGGGCGATCCCCTCGCCCCGCACGCCGACGTCGAGGGGATGCTCGCCTCGATCCTGGCGGACGTCACCCACGTCGAGCGGGTACCGGTGCGTAGCCACTTCTTCGACGAGTTGGGCGCCGACTCGATGGTGATGGCGCACTTCTGCGCGCGGGTCCGCAAGTCCGAGGGGCTGCCCCCCGTGTCGATGAAGGACATCTACCGCAATCCGACGATCCGAAGCCTCGCGACGGCGCTCTCGGCGCCCGCTCCCGATACCCCCGTCGGGTCGTTCGAGTCCGTCCAGCCGAGGCCACCGGTGCTCCCTCCCCCGCTCGGCGTGCCGCGTCACCTGCTCTGCGGCGGACTCCAGGTGCTGGCCTTCCTCGGCTACTCCTACCTCGTCGCCCTCGCGGGTGTCCTGGGCTACGAGTGGGTCTCGGCGGGGTCGGGAGTCGTCGGGGTGTACCTGCGGTCGGTGTTGTTCGGCCTGGTCGTCCTCGTGTGGCTGTGCGGCTTTCCGATCCTGGTGAAGTGGGTGCTCATCGGCAGGTGGCGACCGTCCCAGGTCCGCGTCTGGAGCGTGCGCTACGTCCGCTTCTGGATGGTCAAGACGCTGGTCCGCTCCGATCCGTTGGTGCTGTTCGTCGGCTCGCCGCTCTACGTCCTCTACCTCAGGGCGCTGGGCGCACGGATCGGCCCCGGCGTCGCGGTCTTCTCCCGGATCGTGCCCGTGTGCACGGACCTGCTGACGATCGGTGCCGGAGCGGTGGTCCGCAAGGACGCCTACTTCACCTGCTACCGGGCCCACCGCGGTCTGATCCAGACGGGTCCCGTCACGATCGGCGCGGACTCGGTGGTCGGCGACGCGACCGTCCTGGACATCGCGACCGCTCTGGGCGACCGCGCCCGGCTCGGCCACGCCTCCAGCCTGCACAGCGGGCAGACGGTGCCGGCCGGCGCGCACTGGCACGGCTCCCCCGCGCTGCCCGCCCCGGCGGACTTCCGGACGGTCGGTCCGGCCGACTGCGGCACCTGGCGCCGGGCGCTGCACGGCGTCCTCCAGGTCCTGGCCGTGCTGCTCGTCTACCTGCCGCTGACGTTCGGCGGTGTGGGCCTCCTGCTGGCCGAGGCACCGCAGCTCGCCTCGGTCCTGGCGCCGGGTCCCACCGCGCTGTCCACCTGGACGTTCTACGCGGAGGCGCTGACCGCCTCGGTGGTGGTCTTCTTCGGAGCCGTTCCCCTGGGTCTCCTGGTGATCGCCGTCGTTCCCCGGCTGCTGAGCCGCGCCCTCACCGCGGGTCGGGTGTACCGGCTGTACGGGTTCCACCACGGGGTGCACCGGGTGATCACGCTGATGACCAACAGGCGTTTCCTGAACCGACTCTTCGGCGACAGTTCCGCCGTCGTCCATCATCTGCGGTGGTGCCTCGGGTACGACCTCTCGCGCGTCGTGCAGACCGGATCGAACTTCGGCACGGAGGTGAAGCAGGACTCCCCGTACCTCAGTTCCGTGGGCAGCGGGACCATGGTCGCCGACGGTCTGTCGATCAACAACGCCGAATACTCGGGCAGTTCGTTCCGCGTGTCCCGGGTGGCGATCGGCCCCCGCAACTTCCTCGGGAACAGGATCGCCTACCCCGCCGGGGGCAGGACGGGCGACAACTGCCTGCTCGCGACGAAGGTCATGGTGCCCGTCGACGGGGCGGTCCGGGAGGGCGTGGGTCTGCTGGGCTCGCCGAGCTTCGAGATTCCCCGATCGGTACTGCGGGACAGCGGCTTCGACGAGTTGCGGAGCGGAGCGGACCTGCGTCGTCTGCTGCCCGCCAAGAACCGGCACAACGCCGCCACCATGGCGTGGTACCTCGGCGTGCGGTGGCTGTACTTCTTCCTGGTCACCCTGCTCTTCGCGGTCGCGGCGGAACTCTACGACGTGCTCGGCGCGGTGGTGATCGCGCTGGCCAACGTGCTCGTCGTGCTCCTCGGCACGGTGTACTTCGTGCTCGTCGAGCGGGCCGTCACGGCGTTGCACTCCCCCGGCCCGCTGTTCTGCTCGATCTACGACGTTCGGTTCTGGCGGCGCGAACGGTACTGGAAGGTGCCGTCGGACGCGTACCTGCGGCTCTACAACGGCACTCCGTTCAAGGGCCCGCTGTGGCGTCTGCTGGGCGCGCGGATCGGCCGCGAACTCTTCGACGACGGCTGCGGTCTGAGCGAACGGCCGATGGTCACCCTCGGGGACCACTGCACGCTCAACGCCGGCAGCGTGGTCCAGTGCCACTCACAGGAGGACGGCGCCTTCAAGTCGGACGCCACCACGCTCGGTTCGCACTGCACGCTCGGCGTCGGCGCCCTGGTGCACTACGGCGTGACGCTCGGCGAGGGTGCGGTGCTCGCTCCCGATTCCTTCGTCATGAAGGGCGAGTCGGTGCCGCCGTACGCGTACTGGGGCGGGAACCCGGCCCGGCAGATCGGCCCGGACGACGACGGGCAGCAGCGGAGGTGGGAGTGATGGGAAGGACCGGGACGACGGACGAGCGGTTCCCCGACCCCACGGGCATGAACGCCGACACGGCCGCGAGCACGGGCACGGGCTCGGCGGGAGGGTTCACGACCGTCCCGCGATGGACGCGGGCGCCGGAACCCGGCACGGCCGAGTACCGCTTGCCGATCCCCGACGGCCTGCTGGCCGACCTCGACCGCCTCGCCGACCGCCTCGGCGTGGGCCCGGCGTCGGTGCTGACGGCCGCGCACCTCAAGGTCCTCGGCGCACTGTCCGGGGAGTCCGAGGTCGTCGGGGCCTGCGTCGCCGCCCCGGGCGGCGACCCGCTGCCCTGCCGTGTGACCATCACGACCGATTCCTGGCGGACGTTGGTGCTCGACGTGCGTCGGACGCTGTCCGCGATGCCCGGTACGCCGGCCGCCCGCCGCGAGCCGTCCGTCGACCGCGACGGACCCCGTGCGCGCGTCCCCGGTTCCGTGCCGGGGATCGCCGTCGACGTGCCGGTGATCGTGTTCGATCCGTACGGTGAGGACGACGGGCCCGCCGGCCGCCCCGACGACGGGCCGCCCCTGCGGATGTCGGTGACGCGCCGGGAAGGCGGTCGGCGGGTGTGGCGGCTGCGCCACCGGACGGACGCGTACGACCACGACTGCGCCGCACGGATCGCGGGATACCACCGCACCGCGCTGGAACTGCTCACCGCCGACCCGGACGCCGCCCCGGGGCCACAGAGCCTCCTGGGCGCGGCCGAACTCCACCACCAGATCGAGGAGCTCGCCGGACCCCCGCGGGACCTGCCGCCGCTGCGGGCGCACGAGGTCTTCGCGCAACGGGCGAGGGCGCACCCGAACGCGGTCGCCGTCGTACGGGGCGACCGACGGTGGACGTACGGGGAACTCGACGCACGCGCCAACCGGCTGGCCCGCGCCCTGCTGGCCCGAGGCCTGCGCGCGCAAGACGTGGTGGCCGTCGTCAGCGAGCGCGACCTCGGCTGGACGGCAGCCGTCCTCGGGGTCCTCAAGGCGGGCGGCGTCTACCTGCCCGTCGAGCCGCGCTTCCCGGCCGACCGCGTCGCCGCGATGCTCGGCCGGGCCGCGTGCCGGTTCGCCCTGGTCGGGTCCGGTGACACCGACCCGCTCGACCGTGCGCTGGCCTCGATGGCGGAGGTCCGGCTGCTGCCCATCGAGGCGGCGGGCGACGAGAGCCTGGACGCCACGGACCCCGGCGTGCACGTCCCCCCGGATTCCGCGGCCTACATCTACTTCACCTCGGGCTCCACCGGCGAACCCAAGGGCGCGATGTGCGAGCACGCCGGGCTGCTCAACCACCTCTACGCCAAGATCGACGACTTGGGGATCGACCGGGAGACGGTCGTCGCCCAGAGCGCGCCCCAGTGTTTCGACATCTCCCTGTGGCAACTGCTCTCCGCGCTGCTCACGGGTGGACGGACGCTGCTGGTGGAACAGGAGGCCGTGCTGGACGTCCCGCGCTTCCTCGACACCCTCGTCCTGGGTCGGGTCAATGTGCTCCAGGTGGTGCCCTCCTACCTCGACGCGGTCCTGTCGTGTCTGGAGCGTGCCCCCCGCGAACTGCCGGACCTGCGCTGCGTGTCCGTCACGGGCGAGGCGGTGAAGCGAGAACTCGTCGAGCGCTGGTTCGTCACCGGTCCCGGTGTACGGCTGGTCAACGCGTACGGGCTCACCGAGACCTCCGACGACACCAACCACCACGTCATGGACCGGGCACCGGACTCCGCTCGCGTCCCCCTCGGCCGGCCCGTGAACAACGTGCGCGTGTACGTCGTCGACGCCGACCTGGCACCCGTGCCGCTCGGCGCACCCGGCGAGATCGTGTTCTCGGGCGTCTGCGTGGGCCGCGGGTACGTCAACGACCCGGAGCGCACCCGGCTCGCCTTCGGCGCCGACCCGCACCGGCCGGGCAACCGCCTCTACCGCAGCGGCGACCACGGCCGCTGGCTGCCGGGCGGGGAACTGGAGTTCCTCGGGCGCCGCGACCACCAGGTGAAGATCAGCGGTTTCCGCGTCGAGATGGACGAGATCGACGACGCCCTTCTGCGGGTGCCCGGGATCCGCGACGGTGCGGTGGTGGCCGCGGGGCGCCCGGGCCGCGGCCGGTACCTGGCGGCCTACTACACGGGGCGCGCCCCGCTCGCGGCGGGCGAGGTGCGGGACCGGCTGGGCGCGAGGCTCCCCGCGTACATGGTCCCGTCGGTGATCCAGTGGCGTCCGGACCTGCCGTTGACCCCTCATGGCAAGATCGACAAGCGGGCCCTGATCGCCCTGGCGTCCGCGCACGACCCGATGGTCGAGGACCGGCACCGGACACCCGGCACGCCCACGGAACGGCGGGTCGCCGCCGCGTGGGCCGGCGCCATGGGCATCCCGGCGGATCGGATCGGCCGCCAGGACGGGTTCTTCGACCTCGGTGGGACCTCACTGGCCGCCCTCAGGGTCGCCGTCTCCCTGGACCGGACGATCTCCCTCAAGGACCTGACCCGACACCCGGTACTCGCCGACCTGGCCCGGCTGGTCGAAAGCCGCACCGCGAGCCCCGACCCCTCGGCCGAACCGCACCCCGAACCGCCGGCCGAACGGCGGCCCGACGCGATCGACAGGAGAATCCGATGACCGCCACCCTCCCGTCCACGCTCCTCGACACCCGCCCCCGACCGGACGAGGTCCCCATCCTCCGCGTCGAGACCGCCGACCCCGCCGCATGGGTGGCCCGTCACCGGGACGCGCTGCGCGCGGCGACCGTCGACCACGGAGCCGTCCTGGTGCGCGGTCTGGACATCGACGACGCGGCGCGGGTCGGCACGATCCTGCACCGGCTCGGCGCCCCGCCGGTGACCGAGAGGGAGGCCTTCGCCCCCCGTCACACGTACGCGGAAGGCGTCTACTCCTCGACGAAGTGGCCCACGAACCAACCCATGTGCATGCACCACGAGCTCAGCTACGCGTACGCGTTCCCGTCCCTGATGCTCTTCGGATGCGTCCAGGCGCCCGAGGAGGGCGGGGCCACCACGGTGGCCGACTCGACGGCGGTCCTCGAAGCCCTGCCCGGCGAACTGACGGACCGGTTCGAACGGGAGGGTTGGCTCCTCACCCGCAGCTACAACGACGAGATCGGAGCCTCCGTCGCGGAGGCCTTCGGCACCGAGGACCGGGACGTGATCGCACGCCACTGCCGGGACAACGCGATCGACTTCGACTGGCTGCCGGACGGCACGCTGCGCACCACACAGCGTCGCAGTGCCGTGGTGCGCCATCCGATCGGCGGGCAACGGTGCTGGTTCAACCAGATCGCCTTCCTCAACGAGTGGACGCTCGACCCCGAGATCCGCGAGTACCTCGCCGACGAGTACGGCGCCGACGGACTTCCCTTCAACACCCTTCACGGCAACGGCGAACCCCTCACCGAGGACACCGTCCGGCGGATCAACTCGGTGTACGAGGCCCACACCGTCCGTCGGCCCTGGCAGACAGGGGACCTGCTGCTGCTGGACAACCTCCGCACCGCTCACGCCAGGGAACCCTTCCGGGGTCCGAGGAACGTGGTCGTGGCCATGGCCGGTCCGCTGCGGCTGCCGGACTGCGCGCCGACCATGGAGGTGACCGTCCCATGACCACCATCGACGCCCACGCGACGGCGACACCGACCCGGGCTCCGGCTCGGAGTCCGGCGGCGCACGCGACACCGACACCGACACCGGCCCCGACACCGGTGGCTCGCCGGGGCGCGTCGCCCGAGCCGCTCTCCGTCCCCCCGTTCGCCGTGATCCCGGGAGAGCAGGTTCAGCGAGCCCTCCAGGGGCGCGAGGAACACCTGGTGAAGGTGGTCGAGGAGACGTACCGGTTGCACGGCGCCGGCCGATCGGTGAACCCGCCCTCCACGTTCCTGCGCTTCACTGACCGCCCGACGTCCCGCATGATCGCGCTGCCCGCCTCCATCGGCGGAGCGGACCCCGTGGACGGGCTGAAGTGGATCTCCAGCTTCCCGGGGAACGTGTCGGCCGACCTGCCCAGGGCCTCGGCCGTACTGATCCTCAACGACCCCGTCACCGGCTACCCGTTCGCCTGTCTGGAGAGCTCCATCATCAGCGCGAGCAGAACCGCGGCCTCCGCCGCCCTGGCAGCCGACTGGCTCACCCGCGGGCGGCCCCGGCCGCCGCGCGTCGGGTTCTTCGGCACGGGACTGATCGCGCGCTACGTGCACACGTTCCTGGCGGCCACGGGCTGGACCTTCGACGAGATCGGGGTCCACGACCTCAGCGCCCGCAGTTGCGCGGGCTTCCGGCTGTACCTGGAACAGTCCGGCGTGCCGGGCCGGATCACCGTCCACGACGACCCGGAGGACCTGATCCGTCTCAGTGACCTGGTGGTCTTCGCGACCGTCGCCGACCGGCCGCACGTGGAGGACCCCGCGTGGTTCGCCCACGCTCCGGTGGTGCTGCACATCTCGCTGCGCGACCTCGCGCCGCGGGTCCTGCTGGCCTCGACCAACATCGTGGACGACGTCGATCACTGTCTCCGGGCCGCCACGTCCCCGCATCTGACCGAACAGCTCACGGGCGACCGCCGTTTCATCCGCGGGACGTTGGACGACGTGATGGCCGGTCGGGTGACGGTGGCCGGGGATCGGCCGACCGTGTTCTCCCCGTTCGGCCTCGGCGTGCTCGACCTGGCCGTCGGCAAGTACGTCTACGACGAGGTGTACCGGTCCGGAGAACTCCAGGTCATCGACCACTTCTTCCACGAAGTGCGCAGGTACGGATAGAGGAGGCCATCGTGCACGTCATATCCGTCCCCCAGGCGTTCAACGAGGAAGAGTTGTACGTGGACCTCCGACCGACCCTCGGATGCCCGCTGTTCCTGAAGTGCGAGGGCTTCAACTTCGCCGGCTCGGTCAAGTTGAAGGCCGCGACCGAGATGGTGGAGTCCGCCGAGCGAGAGGGGATCCTGACACCCGGCTCGACACTCGTGGAGTCCTCCTCCGGAAACCTGGGCGTGGCGCTGAGCGTGATCGCGGCGAGCAAGGGCTACCGGTTCGTCTGCGTGACGGACTCCCGCTGCAACCTGGCGACCCGGTTGATGATGGAGGCGCTGGGCAGTGAGGTCCACATCATCACCGGCCACGAGGACAACGGCAGCTTCCTGACGGCACGGCTCGACTACGTGCGCCGGCTGTGCGCGCGGGACCCGCGGTACGTGTGGCTGAGCCAGTACACCAACCCGGCCAACTGGAGGGCCCACTACAACCGGACGGCTCCGGCCATCGCCCGCGCCTTCCCCAACCTGGACGTCCTGTTCGTGGGGACCGGAACCACCGGCACGCTCATGGGCTGTGCCCGCTGGTTCAGCCGGTGGCACCGACCGGTGACCGTCGTCGCGGTGGACAGCGTCGGGTCCGTGACGTTCGGCGGAGCGCCCGGGCGCCGCATGATTCCCGGCCTGGGGATGAGCGTTCGCCCTCCCCTGCTCGACGAGTCCTTCGTGGACGAGGCGGTGTGCGTCGAGGAGAAGGACACCATCCGCACCTGCCGCCTCCTCGCCCGACGGGGTTTCCTGTTCGGCGGCTCGACCGGCACGGTGGTGGGCGGCGCGACGCAGTGGCTGGCCCGGCACGACACCGCGGGCCTCACCGCGGTCGCCATCGCCCCGGACCTCGGCGAGCGTTACCTCGACACGATCTACCAGACCAACTGGGTGGAGGGCCTCTTCGGCGAGGACACCGGACTCCAACTGCTAGGCCCCGACCCCCTGGACGCCCCGTAGGAGCCCGGGCGCGCACGTTCCCGTGGCGCCCGGGGTGTCGGATCAGACGTCGTCCTGGCGTCCCAACAGTCCCAGGAGCCGCTGTCGAGGACTCGTGTGCCCGGGGAGGAACACGGCGGGCGCGTACATGCCCGTGGCGGCGAACCGCCCCGCCATCGGGGTGACGGCCGCCAGGCACGCGTCCACCGCCTCGTCGTCCAGGGAGACCTCGACGCCTCCGGCCCGCGCGAGGTCCCAGGTGTGGACGAGCGGCTCGATGACGGCGGTCGCGAGCACCCACTGGGCCGACACCTCGCCGTGGTGCGAGGGAACGAGCCCGTTGGGGTCGGTGACCTCGAGCAACTCCCGCATGGACGTGTACGCGGCGCGCCAGTCCGCCTCCGGGTCCCCCGTGACGAGTTCGAGCGGATCCGGTCGGGGCGCGCGCGGCCCGTCCCCGGTGAGCAGGGCCGCGATCTGCCGCTGCCCGTCGATGACGTGTCCCAGCACGTGCAGGGTGGTCCATCCGGGGCAGGGCGAGGGGCTGCGCAGGCGATCGGCCGGGATACGGCGCAGGACGTCGCCGACGCCGTCCAGAGCCCTCCGGTACCGGGCGATGGTCGGGTTCATCGAGAGTCCTCCGGGCGGCCTTGCGGGCCGTCCTGCGGGCCGCCTTGCGGGCCGGATGTCGGGAAGTGCGGGCTCAGGGCGTGCCAGGCGGCCTCGGCCAGCGCCGTCGCCTCCATCGCGGGTGTGGCGGGCTCGTCGGGCAGCCGGTCGCGCGTGTACGCGTGCGCGGGGCCGATCCACACGGCGACGAGCACGCCGAGTGCGGGTGTGTCCTCCCAGCCTCGGGCCCGCAGCCAGCGGGCGACGATCAGGAAGAACTCCCGGCTGTGGGCCATGATCACGGGCGCGTCGCGGGGCGCGCTCCAGTCGGGTGGCGCCAACAGGAACGCGGCGTGCCTCGGGTTGGCCTCGACCCACGCGAGGTGGCGGCGCACGACCCCTTCCACTCCGGCGCGCAGCCCGGCCGTGGGGGTCAACACGGCCGACAGTTCGGCCTGGTGCAGTTCGAGGCCTTGGAGGTAGACCGCCTCGGCGAGTTCGTTCTTGGTGCGGAAGTGGTGGAAGAAGCTGCCGTTGCTGACGTCCGCGCGCTTGCGGACCTGTTCCACCGTCGTGCGCCGGACACCGTTCTCAAGGAAGCAGTCCAGCGCGGCGGTGAGGATGCGTTCACACGTGTCGGAACCCGTCATGACCGCCAGAGTACCGCTCTAGAGTGCTGCTCCACCAGTGTGAGGGGGCGTCAATTGGCCTTGAGGGGGTGCTCGGGTGTGAGAACCGCGGCGATGCGCTCGGCGATCTCCTCGGCCTGGTTGCCCTCGGGGCTCTTGGAGCCCTTGGTGGTCGAGACCGCGATGGAGAGGCGGTCGGCCGGCAGGTAGGCCTGGATCGCCGCGTATCCCGAGAACGACGGGTTCGTCATGATCCAGCCGTTGATGACCAGGACGCCGAATCCGAAGTGCGTGGCGGGGGTGTTCGTCAGGCAGACCGTGGCCGGGCAGTCGGCCGTGGCGCGGCCCAAGCCGATCGTGCCCGGGTCGAGTTGGGTCTTGAAGGACCGCGCGGACAGCAACTCACCGGTGCCGATGCCCCGGGCCGACCGGGCCAGGTCGCAGATGTCGCCGGTGAGGACGGCGCCGCGGGCCGTGGTCCACGACGGGTTCCAGAAGGTGGATTCCTCGTACCTGCCGCGCTCAGAGGTGAAGGCGTGCAGTACGGGGGCCGGTATCTCCGGGGTGTACTGGTTGCCGGTCTGGTTCAGGCCGAGGGGGCCGAAGACGCGTTCGGCGAGCAGGCGCTGCAACGGAATGCCGCTGATCTTCTCCAGTGCCGCGCCGAGCAGTTGGAAGTTGGCGTGCGAGTAGCTCCAGTTGGTGCCGGGCTCGTAGAGGAGCGGCTGCGAGGTGGCGTACTCGTTCACGTCGTTCGCCGTCCACTCGCGGAAGGGGGCGGCTTCGAGGGCGGCGAGGAACTTCGGGTCGGTGACGTAGTCGTGGAGGCCCGACGTGGAGGCGCCGAGCATCCGCAGGGTGATCTCCGAACCGTGCGGCAGGTCGGGCAACCACCGGGAGACCGGATCGTCCAGTGCGACTTTGCCCTGTTCGACGAGTTGGAGCAGGACGGTCGCCATGTAGACGATGCCCACGGATCCCGTGCGGAAGTGCATCGCCGGTCGGGCGGGGACGCCCGTCATCGACTCGCCGAGGGCCGTGGTGAGCACGTCCTGGTCGCCGGAGGTGACGCGCAGGATCACCGAGTTCAGATCGAACTCGCGCCGCGCCCGCTCGGCGATGGCGAGAACCTGCCGCGCTTGGCCCTGGGCGGGGCCCGGCGAGGCGGTGCAACCCCGCGGCGCGGTGGCGGTGGAGACCGACGTGGCGGTCCCGGCCGGAACGACCGCGGCGAGCAGGCCGGCGAGGGAGAGCAATACCGTGCGAGTACGCCTCATCCTCACAGTGTGGGTGAGCACCTGAATGGCCGCATTCCGCTTGGAAACGCCCTGGTCACGCGCTGTTCTCGAAGGAATCGAGCGGTAGGGAGCGGAAGGTGGGCGCCTCGGTGACGCCGTGCCGTTCCTCGGCGGAACCTGCCAGGGTGGGCGGATGACGGAGATCGAGGGTGACGGGCCGGGCACGTTCGAACAGGACCGCTGGGCCGGCCGGCCGTACGCGTACCGCGTGCGCGGACGTGAACGCGGCGCGGTGGTGCTGTGGATCGGCGGACGGGGCGACACCCCCGACCGGGTGTTCGCCCTGCCGGCGGCCGGACACCGCCGCCTGCCGGTGTTCGTGACGGCCCGGCGGGCGAGGACGTACGCGGAGCGGCGGGGAAGCGGGCTCGCGGCTGCCCACGAGGTCGGTCTGCTGGACCTGGCGCGGGTTCAGCGATGGCTGGACGATCCGGCGGGTCGCGCGGCGCCGTCGGGTGCGGTGTTGGAGGCGTGGAACTTCTTCGAGGATCTGGCCCGCGGCCTGGGCGCCGTCGATCGGCTGCCCCGGCAGGAGGCGATCCACGACGGCGCGTACGAGAAGTTGTTCGCGGGCGAGTGCTCCACCTGGACTTCCGACGAGGCAGGGGCGGTACGGGGGCTCCTGGCCGCCGGGGTGGACCTGTGGAACTCCTGCCCGGTGATCGTGAACCCCCGGACCCGGGCGGTCGAGCGCGGTGCGCCGGCCACGCACGGGGCCGGATGAACCGTACGCGCGCCACCGTGTCACTCCCGCCCGACCGGGGGGCTCGGCGCGGCGGTACCGGGGGCGCCGCGGCGGCGCCACTACCCTCGGCTCATGGCAGACACGTTCGAGCACACACCTCAGGTCTGGACCGCCGGGCGCCTCCGGTCCGTCCTCGCGGGACTCCCCGACGACACCCCGATCCACGTCGGCGTGGCGGACGCGCCGGGCGACTTCGACGCCTACGGCGAGTTCGTCCTGGTCGACGCCGAACCCGTCGAGGTCGACCTCGCGGACCTCACGGACCTCGACGACCCCTCGTACCCCGCCGACTCCTCGGACTCGGTCCTCTCCCGGGGCGGCGACACGGCTCCCGAGGTGCGGTTCACCCTCTTCGCCGACGCCAAGGCGGGCGTGTACCACCTCGACGTGGACTGACCCTCTCGCGCGCTCCCCCACCCGCCCCGCCAGGCGCCGAACAGCACACCCGGCGGGGCTTCGTACGGTTCAGGCGGAGGCACCACCGTCGACCACGAGGTCGGCGCCGACCACGGAAGCGGCGTCCCGCGAGGCCAGGTACAGCACGGCCGCCGCGATCTCCTCCGTGGAGGACACCCGGCCCAGGGGCGACTCGTCCTTCATGCGAAGTGCGCGGCCCTCGTCGCTCTCGCCCGGCTCCAGGGACATTCCGGTGGCCGACGGGCCGGGGCTGACCGCGTTCACGCGCACCCCGTCGGCGATGTGGTCGAGGGCCGCGGCACGGGTCAGGGCGGATACGGCCGCCTTCGTCGCGATGTATCCGGCCGCGCCCTGGACGCGGGCGTGTGCGCCCAGATTGGAGGAGATGTTGACGATCGCCCCGCCGGTCGACTGACGACGCATCTGGGCGACCTCGGCCTGGAGGCCCAGGAGCACACCGGTCACGTTGACGTCGAGCATGGTGCGCCACTCTTCCTCGGGCAGGTCGGCGACGGGCGTTCCACCCCGGAAGACCCCCGCGTTGTTGACGGCGACGTCGAGGCTGCCGAAGCGTTCGACCGTACGGTCGACCAGGGCCCGGACGTCTTCGGCGCGGGTCACGTCCGCGGTGACGGCGACGGCCGTGCCTCCCCGCTTCTCGATGAGCGCGACGGTTTCGTCCAACGAGGCGGCCGTGCGGCCGGCCACGACCACGGAGGCTCCCTCGGCGGCGAAGGCGAGGGCGACGGTCCGGCCTATGCCGGAGCCGGCGCCGGTGACGAGCACGGTCTTGTCGACGAAGCGCGTGGAGACGGGTGCGGGCATGGGCGTAGGCATGGGTGTGGGCATCGAGTGAGGCTCCCTGTCGAGTGATGGGTCGATTGTCATTCGACCGAACGTTCCAGAATGAAGGCGGGGGTGGACGCGATCCGGGGCAGCCCCTCAGTCGAGCAACTCCAGCGCCTGCTCGGCAGCCTCCCGCACCCGGGCGGGATCACCCGAGACCTTGCCCACCACGCGCAAGCCCTGCATCAGCACCAGGAGCATCCGGGCGAGCGCGCGCGGATCGCGCTCCTCGGGCAGTTCGCCCTGGGCGCGGGCTCGGGTGAGCGCCGAGTGCAGCAGGGTCTCGAAGTGAGCCCAGCTCGCCTCGACCCGGCGGGCGGCCCCCGCGTCGCGCGCCCCCAACTCGGCGGCGGCATTGACGATGAAGCAGCCGTCCAGGCGTCCGTCGTCGGATCCGGCCTCGTCGGCGAAGCGGCGCACGACCGCACGCACGGCCGGCAAGGCCGGTCCCGGCCGGGACAGTTCCGACAGGAGTACCGGGTCACGGTTCTCCGCGTAACGGTCCAACGCCTTCAGGTACAGCGCGTGCTTGTTGCCGAAAGTGGCGTAGATGCTCGCCCGTCCCACCCCGAGGCACTCGACGAGATCCGCCATCGACGTCGCCTCGTAGCCACGCCGCCAGAACAGCTCCAGGGCTGCCTGCAACGCGACGTCCGGATCGAATTCCTTGGTCCTGGCCACGTCGGGCAGCCTAGGACATTCTGAAACGATCAGTCAAATATGTTCTGTGTGGATCGTGTTGCGCGAGGGGGACGACCGAACCGGGTCAGTCGGCGGATCGGAGTCGGGAGGCGGCTTCCTCGGCCTCGCGCACGACACTCCGGGTGTCCACGTCGAGCAGTCGGCCTTCGAGGACGAGTGGTCGGCCGTCCACGAAAACCGCGTGGACGTTCTCCGGCCGACCGTTGAAGACGATCTGATTGACCCGATCGAACCGCGGCGCGAAGTTGAGCGTGGCAGGGTCGATCACGATGACGTCGGCCCGCTTGCCCGGGGTCAGCGACCCGATCCGGTCGGCCATGCCGATCGCCTGGGCCCCGCCGAGCGTGGCGGCCCGCAGCACGTCCTCGACCCCCGGGTACACCCCGGCGTCCTGCGAGCGGGCGCGTTGGAGGCCGACGGCGCTCTTCATGAGGGCGAAGAAGTCCGAACTGTCGTTGGTGCCGCCGTCCTGGCCGAGCCCCACCTTGACGCCCCGCCGGCCGAGCTCCGGCAATCGCATGACTCCCGAGGCGAGCCGCATGTTGCTCAACGGGCAGTGCGCCAGCCGTACGTCGTGGTCCGCGACGGCGGCGATCTCCTCGTCGGTCAGGTGGATCGCGTGGTTCATCAGGAGCCGAGGGCCGAACGCCCCGATGCCGCCGAGCACGTCGATCGGCTGGTCCGCGCGCTGCTCGACGCGCTCCAGGACGTGACTGTTGAGCATGACGCCGAGGTCTTGGGCGATCTCCCAATGGAGGCGGTTCAGCCTTTCGATGGGCCGGGCCGCATGGGTGGCGATCTGCGCGGACGCCAGCGGAGCCGGGTCGATCAGCTCCTTCTTCACCCGGGGCAGGAGGGCGGCCTGCGGTTCCGTCTGGAACATGGCGTAGGTGAAGCGCACTCCGGTGTCGGTCAGGGCCCGCACGTACCGCTCGGTGGTGTCATAGCCGATCGCGTCGACCCAGTCCACGAGCGTGGTCACGCCGGACCGCAGGGAATCGAGGGCCGCCAGCCGCACGAAGCGGTACATGTCGGCGGGTGTGATGCGGGGGAACGTCGGCCGATTGCAGGCCGCCAACCAGCCGAACAGATCGCGGTCCGCGCATCCGCCCCGCATCGAGGACTGCCACAGGTGCGTGTGGACATCGACGAAGCCCGGAAGGATCAGCTTGCCGGAGGCGTCGATCACCCGTGCGCCGGGGGGCGTCGGGAGACGGGCGCCGACGGCGGCGACCGCGCCGTCCCGCAGGACGACGTCGGCGTGTTCGACGGCGCCCAGCGGGCCGTCCCCCACGCCGGCGTCCATCGTCAGGACGAGGGACGCGTTGCGGAGCACGGTGGCCCGGCCGACCGGGCCGCCGGCGCTCCTGGGGCGATCCCTCGCCCGCACCCGCGTCGCCGCACCGAGGACGAGGGGAGCCGCGGCCGCCATGCCCAGGCCCGTCAGCACGCCGCGGCGGCCGGGTGCTGCGCGGGTCCACCGGGAGGGGGGAGGTTCGGACGGCCGGACGGCGGACGAGGAGGTGGCGGGACACGCGCCGTGTGGATCCATGTCGTTGTGCCTCCCGACGGAGTCTGGGCGGGTCCCTGTCCTGCGGGCCGGGTGGCAGGCCGGGGGAACAGGGAGGTATCCGGATGGTGCGCCGGCCCACGCGATCCCGATAGGGGTGCGTCAACAGTTTGTTTCAGACGTCAACAGTTTGTTTCAAAACGGCAGGGGGCCGCGACGGCTCCGCACCGCCGGCCCGACGGCCACCCGATCGGCCCAGCAGCGCGCGCCTTCCCCCGCTGCCGACGCTTGACTGGCTGTCGGGGTCGGCACGTCCTGCGGCGTGATGGGAGGTGTCATGTCGTGGAAGGAACGACTGCGAGGCCTGCGCGCCCGGACCGAGGAGCGGTTCCCCGTCGTCACCGAACTGACGGGGCGCCTCCTGTCGACGAACCTCCTGGACGGGGCGACCCGGCTCGCCTCCCAGGCCTTCCTGGCCTCCGTGCCGCTCTTGTTCGCGGTGGCCGCCTTCGCACCCCAGGGCGTGCGCGATCAGTTGCGGGACTCGTTGCGGACCGTGTTCGGCCTGACGGGCCAGGCCGACGCGCAACTCCAGCAGGTGTTGGGCTCCTCCACCGGCAAGAGCCTGCGCGAGACCACGGGCACCATCGGCCTGCTGATGGCCCTGATCTCGGCCACCAGTTTCAGCCGGGCCATGGCAAGGGTCTGCGAACGCGCCTGGCAACTGCCGAAATCGCGTACCCGGATCGCCGTCTGGCGCTGGTTCGCCTGGTTGCTCGCCCTGCTGCTGGTGGTCTTCATGGAGGGCCCGATCCGCGAGGGGTTCGGGGCGGGCCTGTGGGTCGGGATCCCCTTGTCCTTCCTCCTCGGGGTCGGCGTCTGGCTGTGGACCCAGCACCTGTTCCTGGCCGGCCGGATCGGCTGGATGGCCCTGTTGCCCGGCGCCGTCCTCTCCTCGATCGCCACGACCGTGCTGTCGCTGAGCGCCGCCCTGTACATGCCGAACGCGCTCAATCGGGCGCTGCACGAGTACGGCTCCCTCGGCTTGGTGCTGACCCTCCTGTCCTGGCTCATCGCGATCTGCGCCGCCGTCACGTTCGCCGTGACCATCGGCGCGGTCCTGGCGCGGGAGCCGCCGCTGAATCGCTTTCTCACGACCGATCGGAGAACTCCGTGACGCACGCCCAGGACGCGGAACTCGCCCGCTTGCGGGCCCAGGTGGCGGAGCTGTCGCGTCCGCACCGGACACTGCGTTCCACCCTGTCCGCCATCCTCATGGTGCTCGTGCTCGTCCTCACTCCCCTGGCCGTCGTCGCCTCCTGGACGTCCTCCCTGCTGGGCGACACCGACCGCTACGTCGCCACCATGGGTCCGCTCGTCGACGACCGGGCCGTCCAGGAGGCGGTGGGCGCTCGCGCGGCGCAGGCCGTGACCAAGCATCTGGACCTGGACGCGTTGCTGCAGGAGGCGGCTCCGGAGGACCGGCCGATGCTGTCCAAGGCCCTGGGCAAACTGGGGTCGCCGATCGAGGGCGCCGTGGCGAGTTTCGTCGGCAAGGAGGCCACGAACGTCGTCGCCAGCTCCTGGTTCCAGACCTTCTGGACGGACGCCAACCGGCGCATCCACGCCGCCATGGTCAAGGCGCTCACGGGACAGGGCGGCGGCGCCGTGAAGTTGACCGACGACGCGGTGACCATCGACCTCGCCCCCGTGATCGACCAGCTGAAGCAGCGACTCGTCGACGCCGGTCTCGGCGTCGCGGCGAAGGTCCCGGAGATCCACACCGATTTCACCGTCGTCCAGTCGAAGGACGTGAAGAAGGCCCAGACCGGCTTCCGGCTGCTCCAGATCCTCGGTACCTGGCTGGCCGTGGTCGTGGTGCTGCTGGCCGCGGCGGCCGTGTGGCTGGCCCGGCGCCGCCGGCGCGCACTGACGACGGTCGCCCTGCTGATCGCCGCCGGCGCCCTGCTGTTGGGGCTGGGGCTGGTGATCGCCCGGGCCCTGTACCTGGACGCCCTGCCCGCGGGGGTCTCCTCCGACGCGGCGGCCGCCGTGTTCGACCAACTGGTGCGCTTCCTGCGGACCGCCGTCCGGTCGGTCGCCGTGCTCGGTGTGGCGGTCGCCCTGGGGGCCTGGCTCAGCGGCCCCGGTCGCCGCGCCGGCCAGGTGCGCCACCTGTGGTCGGCGGGGATCGACGCCACCCGGGGAGCCGCCGAGCAGATGGGAATGCGGTTGGGCCCGGTGGGGCCCTTCGTGCACCGCTGGAAGCGCCGGCTGCTCCAGGCGGTCCTGGCGGTGGGGGCCCTGACGCTCGCACTGTGGTCCTATCCCACCGGGTGGGTCGTCGTCGGCATCGTCCTGGCGGTCCTGTTCGCCGTCACGGTGATCGAGTTCCTCGACGCGAGGCCGGTCGGCCCCGCGGATCGCGAGGCGGCGGGGCCGGCGGGGCCAGCGCGGCCGACAGGACCGACAGGACCGACGGGGACACCGGGAGCACCGGGAGCACCGGGAGCGTAGGGAAGCGTACGGAGGTCCCCCCTCGCGCCGACGGAGGCGGCGCGAGGGGGGCTTCCGTGAGCCTCACCCGTCCGGCCCTCCTGCCCTGCGGATGCCGTCGGGTGGACCGAACCTGGTGGGGACCGTCACCGGCAGTGGCTACACGGAGGGGGCTCGGCAGTCTTGACAGAGCCGCAGCGACAACCGACCCTCCGTCAGGCCCTCACCGCGCCGGGGACGCTGCGGCTTCTCCTGGCGTCCGCGCTCGTCGGCATCCCGGTCTCGCTCATCGCCTTCCTCTTCATCGGTTTCGAGCACAAACTCCAGCACTGGGTGTGGGAGTCCGCGCCCGAGGCGCTCGGCTATTCCGTGTCACCGTGGTGGTGGGGTCTGCCCACGCTGGCCCTCGCCGGACTGCTGGCCGCGCCCGTGATCACCCGGATGGCCGGCGCGGGCGGTCACGTACCCGTCTTCGGAATCGGCGGGGCGACGACCACGCCTCGCGAGCTGCCGAGCGTCGCCCTGGCCGCGCTGGTCTGCCTCCCCCTCGGTGTGATCCTGGGACCCGAGGCGCCCCTCATGGCGCTGGGCAGCGGCATCGCGCTGATCTGTGTCCGTGCCACTCAGCGCGCCGCCCAGCCCCAGTTGACGGCGGTACTCGGCATGGCCGGTTCCACCGCCGCCATCAGCACCATCTTCGGCAGCCCGCTGATTCCGGCCGTGATGGTGCTGGAAGCCGCCGGGCTCGGTGGCGTGCGGCTGGTCGTACTGATCCTGCCCGCCCTGGTCGCCAGCGGCGTCGGCGCCCTGGTGTTCACCGGATTCGGCCACTGGACCGGTCTCGGCATCGGTTCGCTGGCCCTCCCGCAGAAGCCGCCCGCGGAACTGCTCGACGCCGCCGACTTCCTGTGGGGCATCCCCATGGCGGCCCTGATCGGGGCGCTCGTCGCCGCCGGGAAGCTCCTGGGCCTGCGGACCCACCGCTGGGTGGGTGTCTCCGCGGTCCGGATCGTCCTGTGCGCCCTGGCCGTCGGCATCTCCATCACCGCCTACGCCCTGGCGACCGGGCGCTCCCCGGGCGAGGTGGCGCTGTCCGGCCAGATCGTGATCGGCGCGCTGGCTGCCGACCCGGGGGCCTGGGCGGTGGGAACGCTGGTGGCCCTGGCCGTCTTCAAGCTGATCGGATGGGGCATCGCGCTGGGCAGCCTCCGTGGTGGTCCCATCTTCCCGGCCATCACCATCGGTGCCGCGGTCGGCATCGCCTGTGGCAGCCTTCCGGGCTTCGGCATGGCCCCCGCCCTGGCCGCCGGCATCTGCGCAGCGGGAGTCGCGGCCACCCGCCTGCCGGTCACCGGCGTCGTGCTGGCCGCCGCCCTGCTCGGCAAGGACGCGAGCACCCTGATGCCGCTGATGGTGATCAGCTCGGTCACGGCCTTGCTCATCGAGGTCCTGCTGGACCGCCCGCGAGCGTCCGGCGTGGAGATCGACGTGGGTGACGCGAAGACCGGATGAGGATCCGCCGGCCGCCCCGCCGACCACGGACCGCCGTGCGGCGGGCGGCGGTCGGCGGTCGGCGGGCAGCGGGCAGCGGTCGGCGGTCGGCGGTCGGCGGTCGGCGGTCGGCCGATGTCAGCCCGCGGGCGCCGAAGACGACGCGGGGACCGGCGCCGCCCGCGGATCCGGTGGGACGTCCGCGTGCGCACGGGGCCGGGGCAGGACCCGGTCCAGTACCCGGGGCAGCCACCAATTGGCACCGCCCATCAGGAACATCGCGCTCGGCACGAGCACGAGCCGCACCACCGTCGCGTCGAGGATGACGCTGACGGCCAGCCCCACCGCCAGCATCTTGACGACGACGGTGGGAGACGCGGCGAAGGAGAGGAAGACGGCGGTCATGATCAGCGCGGCGCTGGAGATGACCCTGCCGGTGGCGGCCAGGCCGGTGCCGACCGCGAGGGTGTTGTCCTTGGTGCGCCGCCACGTGTCGGCGATGGAGGAGAGAAGGAAGATCTCGTAGTCCATCGACAGGCCGAACACGATCGCGAACATCATCATCGGCACGTACGACTCGATGGGCACGGGTTCCGACAGCCCGAGCAGGCCGCTCCCCCAGCCCCACTGGAAGACCGCGACGAGGATGCCGTACGAGGCCCCCGTCGTGAACAGGTTCATGACCACCGCCTTGAGCGGGATCACCACGCTCCGGAACACGGCGGTGAGCAACAGGAGCGCGGCCGCCAGGACGATGCCGATGATGACGGGGAGCCGGTGGGTGACGGTGTCGCGGAAGTCCAGCCGGCCCGCGGTGCTGCCGGTGAGGTACCCGTGCGCGCCACCGCCCTCCAGCGCCTCGGGCACGGTGGTGGCGTTCAGGGTGGCGAACAGGTCCCCGGTGGCCGCGGACTGGGGGCCGCTGGAGGGGGTGATCGTGGAGATCAGGACCTTGCCGTCGGGACTCGGGGTGACGGGTGTGAACCGGGCGATGCCCTCCGTGCCCCGCAGAGCCGTGGTGAGGTCGCCCGCGATCCGGTCGGCGGGGGCGGTCGACCCTTCCAGGTCGGTGACGAGGACGAACGGACCGTTCGCGCCGGGGCCGAAGCCCGGCCCCCGGCCGTCGGCGATCCAGTCGTGGGCCTGGCGGGTGGTGGTGCCCGCCTTGTCGGCGCCGTCGTCCACGTGACCGAGGCGCATGGACAACATCGGTACCGCGCACACCGCGAGCAGGAGCGTGCCCGCGGTGAGGAACTTCCAGGGGTGGCGTGCCACCAGGGCGGCGTAGCGGTGCCAGCCGTCGTCGCTGCCGGTGGTCTCGGCGACGGGGCGGCGCAGGGCGAGGCGGTCGATGCGGAGTCCCACCAGCCCCAGGGCGGCCGGTACGAGGGTCAGCGCTCCGGCGGCGGTGACCGTGACGGCGAGGGTGGCGGCCAGGCCCAGTCTGCCGATGAAGCCGATGCCGCAGGCGTAGAGGCTCAGCATCGCGACGGCGACCGTGACGGCGGCGACGACGACGGCGCGGCCGCTGGTGGCGGTGGTGCGCGCGGCGGCGTCGACGGGGTCGTGGCCGTCCATGAGGTCCTGCCGGAACCGGGTCGTCAGGAACAGGGCGTAGTCGATGCCCACGCCGAGGCCGATCATGGTGGCCAGGGTGGGGGCGGCGGTCGCGAAGGTGACGACCCCGGCCACGATGCCCACCACGCCGAGGCCCACTCCGACGCTGATCAGCGCGGTGACCAGGGGCAGCAGGGCCGCGGCGACACTGCCGAAGGCGAGGACGAGGATCACCAGCGCCGCCACGACACCGACGATCTCGCTCCCCCTGTCGTTGGCGGGCTCCCTGACGACCTCGTCGAGGTCCCCTCCGTACGCGACGGCCACGCCGGCGGCGCGGGCCGGGGCCGTGGCCGCGTCGAGGGAGCCGGTGTACGCGTGCCCGAGTGTCTTGACCTGCCGGTCGAACGAGAGGGTCGTGTAGGAGGTACGGCCGTCGGCGCCGGTCACCGGCTTGGAGGCGGCGGTGACGTGGGGCAGTTCCGCGAGCGCGGCGAGGCTCTCGTCCACGGCCTTGCGGTGATCGGCGACGGTGCCCGAGTCCACGTGGAACACCACGCGGCCATTGGGGTCCCCGACCCCCGGCGCGTGGGCGGCCAGGAGGTCGGCGCCGGTGCGCGACCGGGTGCTCGGCAGGCTGATCTCGTCGCTGTAGAGGGGGTCGACGGCCTGGCGGCCGAGGAAGGCTCCGACCAACAGCACGAGCCAGGCCGCGATCACCCACACCGGGTGACGGGCGCAGAAGGCGCCGAGCGCGCCCGGGCGGGAGGAGCGGGCTCGCGGCCGGGGACGCCGGAGGCGCCGGGGGAACTGCACATCGACTCCAAATGAAAAGTGGCAGGACTGACACGAACCAACCTCGCACAAAGTGGCAGAGCTGACAATTGACAGAGGTGCCGTCATTGCTAGGCTTCGTGCATGCCTCAAGACCCCGACGAGTCCGGACTGCGCGAACGCAAGAAGGAACAGACCCGCCGACTGTTGCGCGAGGGCGCCGCCACGCTGTTCGCCGCCCACGGCTTCGCCGGGACCACCGTCGCGGACATCGCCGCCCACGCGAACGTCTCCGAGCGGACGTTCTTCCGGTACTTCGACAGCAAAGAGGCCCTGCTCCTGCCCGACAGCGCCGACCTGTTCCGCCACGTCGAGTCGGAACTGGCCGCACGCGGCGCGGACGAGGAGCCGCTGGACGCGGTGTTCCACGCGCTCCTCTCCGCGGTGGCTCCGTTCGCGGCCTCCAGCCTCACGGCCCTGACCCACTCCATCGAGGGCGCCGAGGTGCTGGTGGCCGCCCGGCTCGTGCAGGCGTTCACCGAGTTCGAGGACCGGCTCACGCTCCTCGTGCTCCGACGCCTCCCCGACGGCACGCCGGACGCCGACCTGCGCGCCGCCGTGATCGCCGGCGCGGCCATGTCCACCGTGCGCGCCGTCCTGCGCACCCAACGCAGGCGGCGCCAGAGCGACACCGTCGCCCAGACCCCTCCCTCCCATCTCCTGCTCCAGGCCTTCGGGATGCTGAAACAGATCGGAACCGCCGCTTCATGAAGCTCCGCCGCACCTCAGCCCTCGTCGCCGTCGGACTCACCGTGCTCCTCGCCGCCGCGACCGGCACGGCCAACGCCGTCGTGAAGCACTCCGCGCAGCAGCGCATCGAGGAGAAGGCCGCGTGCCGGCTCCAGGCCGACGGGGCCGTCAGCGCGGAGCTGACGGACTCGTTCGCGGGCCTGCGGTCACTGACCGGCGACGTGGGGGCGGTCCACATCTCGGCCCGGGGCGTGCACCGCGCCGACACCGAGATGGACGTCGAGGCCGACCTCTACGACGTCACGACCGACGGAGCCGTCGGGGGCGGCCGAGCAACGGCGAGCATCTCGTACGGGACCCTCCAGAAGCGCCTCACGTCCACGGAGGCGGGCATGAAGGTGGGCGGCGATGCGGACGGGCTCACCCTCACCGGCAGCGTGGGGGGCCTCGGGCTCCCGGTCACCGTGCACACGCGGCTCGGCACCACGGCGACCAGCCTGACCCTGACGCCGACCACGGTCAGCGTCCTGGGGCGCGACCTGCCCGTCGACTCCCTGGGCTCGCTGCCCGTCGCGGGGGGCCTCGTGGACCGCATCGCCGATCGGCTCGCCCCCCGGACCATCGACATCGACGACCTGCCGGCGGGAGCCCGACTCACCGCCGCCCGGCCGACCGCCTCGGGGCTGGAGCTGAGCTTCTCGCTGTCCTCGGAGTCGATCCGGGTGAACTCCGGGGGCGCCGACCAGGCGGGTTCCACGGGCGCCGACCGCTGCCCGGAGAAGTAGCCGTGCCGCGCGGAGTTCGCCGCGCGGACGCCGACGGTCGGCGGTAAGCGGGACTGTGTCCTGCCCGCCCACCGGCGCCGGGGTCGGGTGACACCACCGCGCGACCGGCCGGGGGCGGGATGGAGTTCACGGCGGCCGGCGCGCCTGCGGGACCTTCACGGGGTGGTCGGGTCCGGTGCTCGGTCGGGGTCCGGCCACCCGTGCGGCGGCGGGTACGACGAGCGGCCGCGTTCACCCTCGCGTCCGGCAGCGCGGACCCGCTCCCGCGCGCCCGGTACCGGGCCACCGAGACCGGACGGGGCGACGCCACGTACCATGCGGATCCGGCGGCGGCCACCGGGCACGGGGCCGCGCTCCGGGTTTCGGGTGCCGTCAGTCGCACCTTCAGCAACCGAGAGGACAGCGATCGTGGGCCGATCCCCAGCCGTGGGCCAAGTGGTGGACGACTTCCGACTTCCGGGAGGTGAACTGACCGGGGACGGCTTTGTGCGCACCGAGTATTCCCTGGGCGGCCATCGAGGGAGCCCGGTCGTCCTGGCCTTCTATCCCGGCGACAACACCCCCGTGTGCACGACCCAGTTGTGCTCCTACTCCGACGGACTGGAATCCCTGGGAGCCGGCGGGGCCAGGGTCTGGGGCATCAGCCCCCAAAGCGTCGACAGCCACGAGGACTTCGCCCGCTCCCGCGGACTGCGCCTTCCCCTGCTCGCCGACACCGACCGGGCCGTCGCCCGGGCCTTCGGGATCACCGCACCCCTCATCGGGCTGCGTCGAGCCGTCTTCATCATCGCCCCCGACGGCACCCTGCACTGGAAGCACGTCACCGCCGTCGGCGCCACCTTCCCTCCGGCGGACACCATCACCGAACAACTCGCCCGCCTCGGGGCGAGCTGACGGTCCGGGGCAGGACCTGGTCCGGGCGGTGTCCGCCGGTACGAGGTACCGGCTTCTGGAGGAGCGACGGTGTCGCGGATCCACTTCGATCCCCACGTGGTCGTGCCGCGCCGGCAGTGGGCGGCGGGCCTGCTCCACCACCGGGCGGGACGGGAGCGGTGTCCGCCACACGCTGACCCCGTCGGGGCGGACGCTGCTCGCGGGCGGTTCCGTCCGAGGGCGGACCCCCGCCCGCCCCCGGTCAGACCTCGCTGAGGGCGCGGGTCGCCACTTCCCAGGCGGCCGTGACGGCGTGTCGGGCGTGGGCGGTGGCCTCGCCGGTGTCGGCGGGAAGGCTTCGTGGGGTGCCGACGTGGACGTGCAGGCGGGGTCGGCGGACCGGCGCGGTCAACAGGCCGGCCAGTTGTTTGCCGGTGCTGCCCGAGGTGATCCGCCGGGCACCGGCCTGGCCGAGCGGGACGAGCGGTACCCCGGCGGCTCGCGCCAGGCGGGCCGGACCGCTGCGGAAGTCCTCCGGCGGCTCCTCCCCCGAGTCCGGGCGCAGCGGCAGGCGGCCTTCCCCGTAGACGAGGACGTGCCGGCCGGCGCGCAGTGCCGCGACCGCTGTCTCCAGCGCCTCCGAGGCGCGTGCCGTGCCCCGGCGTACGGGTACGTGTCCCTCGCGGGTCAGCGACCAGCCGAGCAGCGGGATCCGCCACAGGCCCGCCGTGGCGAGCACCACCGGTTCGGTACCCAGGCGGCGCAGGGCCGCCATGACGACGGCGGGGTCGGCCAGGCTGGTGTGGTTGGCGACGATCACCGCGCCCCCGGCGGGCAGCGACGCTGCGTCGGCCGTGACGGTCAGGCGTCCGAACACGGGCACGACGGCGGAGGCGAGGCGACTGAGCACGCTGGTGCCTTTCACGAGGGCTTCTTGCGGTGCTCCCATGGTCGGGCGCGGCGGGGCCCGCGTCCTGAGCGCGGGTACTCATCCCCCGTCTGAGCACCACCGCCCCCGGGAGGGCGCCGTCGGCCGGAGCCCCGGTCCGACTCCCGCCGTTCGCGGTCGGGAGGGGATCTCCCGAACCTCCCGGTCGGATGACCATCCGCCCATCCGACCGGCCGTGCGCGGGTCTGCCCCGAACGGGGGACCGTTTTTCGCCCACACCGGGGATCTTGACCCCGACGAGGGGTGAAGCCGCCTCCGATCGCGTTCCCTCCCCGGGGGGCCGGACCGTTGTCCCGTTCGTGAGTACAGCGACGAGCAGCCCGATACTGGCCCACACGACCCCACACGACACGGGCGCCGACAGCGCGCCCTGCGCCATAACGGTCCACTCCCGGGGCAACGTCCTGACCATCGCCCCGGCGGGCGAGATCGATCACCACACCGCGCGCCCCCTGCGCGTGACGCTCGCCCTGGCCGCCGCCCACGGCTACACCGGGCTCGTCCTGGACACCTCCCGCGTCACCTTCGCCGACTCCGGTCTCCTGCGCGTCCTGGACGACTGGTGTCGGCACGGGCGCCGCCTGAGGATGGTGAACCAGTCCAGGGCCGTGCAACGTCTCCTGGCCGCGGCGGCGGCGACGGGACCGGCCGCGCCCTCCCCGTACGGCGGCCTCCGTCGCAATGCCGGGGACGGCGCGGAACGCGCGGCGCCACCCGGCCCGCCGCACCGACCAGGCCCCTCGGAGGAAGCGTCATCGCGGTGACGTTCATAGTCCTGACCGTCTCCCCGATGCTCCTCGCCGTCCTCCTGCTGCGAGGGCAACCCGGTCGGCAGCGGCGTCGACGTCGTACCGCCGCCCTCGCACCGCACCTCGACCGTACGACCGGGCAGAGGAGGCAGCACCGACCCGCCCTGACCTGACCCCACGAGCCGACCCGCCCGCCCCGCGAGAACACGGGACGGGCGGACCCGTCGAAGGACCCGGGTCAGGGGGCCGGGGCCCGGGGTTCGGTGTCGTCCCGGTTCGGGTCCGGTTCGGCTTCGGGTCCCGGTTCGGCTTCGGGTTCGGGTCCCGGTTCGGGTTCGAGTTCGGTTCGGGTCCCGATCCCGGTTCGGTATCGGGTTCGGTATCGGGTGACAGGGCTTAGGGGATCCGCCCGCCGTCCCGGACGCCGATCAGGTAGTCGGCCTCCTCCGCCAGCCGCGCCCGCCGCTCGTCCGTCGCGGCGCGTTCGAGTTCTCCCCTCAACGCCTGCTCGGTCCGCAGGACGGTCGCGCGCGGGATCGGGATCCGCTGTCCGGGCTTCTCCGTGAACGGCGCCAGTTCGGAAGCGAGAGTCTGCGCGTCCGGCGAGGAGCCGCGGCGGAGCGAGAGGAACACCCGGGCCAGCCAGTCGGCCGGAATCTTCACCATGAGATCTGTCATGCATGGGCAACGAACGGCCACCCGCCCCGTGACACCCCCTCCCTCGCACGGAGCAACGCGCCGCCCGCGCACCCGTTTCACGCGGTGGCCCGGGTGGGCCCCCCATCGGCCCGACAAGGATCCGAACATGTCCGTCACCGATCGACTGCTCGCCGACAACGCCGTCCACGCCGAGAACTTCACCGGCCCGCTGCCGCTGCCCCGGCCAAGCACGTGACCGTCGTCGCCCGCATGGACGCCCGACTCGACGTCCACAGCATCCTCGGGCTCAACGAGGGGGAGGCGCAGGTCATCCGCAACGCGGGTGGCGTGGTCACCGGGGACGAACCCGGGCACGCTGCGGACGGTCTATCCGAACCAGACGAGGTCCAGGACCGACAGGCGTCCGGCCTCCCGGTTGACCCGGTAGATGACGCTCAACCGGCCGATGGAAGCGGACCTGACGTCCTCCCCCGCGGGATCGCCCGCGTCCCACTGCGGCCATCCCCAAGGGGTTCGGGCGGCGATGTCCAAGACGTCGCGTGCCATCTCGCGGGCGTGGGCGGGCAGCCCTGCCAGCACCTTCGCGGCCTGCGGGGAGAGCCGGGCCGGCCATGGCGCACCGATCACGGTCGGACTCCGATGACGTCCTCGAGCGCGACGTGGTCGGAGTCGTCCATGCCGGACGCGACGAAGGCGTCGACGGCCGGGGCCGAGTCGAGCCGGCTCCGCCAGGCACGCACGACATCGTGCAGCGGGGTGAGGGTGTAGCTGTGGCGGGAGTCCTCCAGCGCCTTGGCCCAATCCCGTTCGAAGGCCGGCTCCCACCGCTGCGCCCGGCGGTCGGCGCGGATCCGGGCGAGGAGTTGGGCGGCCGCGGCCGGCGGGGGCGGGGGGACGGACACGTACTCGGGCTGTGCGCTCACGGTTCCTCCAGCGGTCTCTTCGCCACGGTACGCGGCCGACCGGTCAAAGGAAGTGGGCATCCGGGGATCCGCCGCCCGGGAGCGGTGTGGGCAATCCGGCGATGACGCACGGCCGCGCTTCGACACGTCGGTGTTGGTCGTGAGCGCCGACGCGGTCCCGCCGGGACGCTCGCGCGGGGGTGTGCGCCTCGTACCGTGCTCCCCCACCGTCTCGAAGCCTCGCGCCGGGTCCCGGATCCGGCGAGCGGCGGCGCGCCGGGGCGACGACACGCACACCCCGTCGCCGCGGTCCGCGAGTGGCACCCGGCCTGCGGCGTGATCGTAGGCAAGGATGATCGTCGGGGCCCGCGAGGCCATGGCGGGACGCATCAGGTCTCATGGCCAGGCCCGGCGACGGGCCGTACGAGGGAACGGTGACATCGGCATGACCCGCGACCAGCAGCTCGCCGAGGCCTTCGTCGGCCTGGGCGACACCCTCGCCGACGACGTCGACCCGCTGACCCTGCTGGACCGGCTCGTCCGGAACTGCGTGGCCCTGACCCCGGTCGACGCCGCTGCCGTGATACTCGCCAACGTACGCGGGCGGTTGCGCGCGGCGGCCGTCACCGATGACGGGGCCGAGGCGACCGAGCTCTTCCACTTCCATCCGGCCCAGGGGCCCTGCGCCGACAGCTTCCGCCTGGGAGCGGCCGTGCACGCGCCCGACCTCGACGCCGACGCCGAGGCCTGGCCGGACGTGGCTGCGCTGGCCCGGATGGCCGGCTATCGGGGAGCCCACGGACTGCCGTTGCGCGTCCGGGGCCACAAGGTCGGCGCGTTGCACCTGCTGACGCGCGACACCACCGCGCTGACCGAATCGGACGTCGCGCTGCTCCAGGCCATGGCGGATGTCACGATCAAGGCGGTGGCCACCTGGCGGGCCAATCCGCCGCGTCCGGCCGACGTGGTCGCCAACACGCAGGCAGCCCTCGCCACGAAGGCCGCCGTCGACACCGCGGCCGTGCTGCTCGCCGCCGCCGGCTCCCTCGCCCCGCACGAGGCGCGCCAGGCGCTGCACACCTACAGCGTTCGCCGGGGCCAGCGCGCCGGGCGGGTGGCGCACGCGCTGATCCTGCGCGATCTGGACCCGCACGCCGTCGTCGCCGACGCCTGAATCATCTCTTTCGGATCCGGCCGAGGCCGTGGCCCCGGCCGGATCCGAAAGAGACGGCCCGGCCGGGGACTTCGGGGCGCCACCGCGGAGAACGGGGTGCTCCGCGGTGCCGCCCCGGTCGGGGTCAGCGGCGCTCGGGCAGGTCCGCCTCGGCCGGGGTCATCGCGAGACCGCGCGCCTTGGCGGCGGGGGCTGTGGCGGGCTTTCCGCAGAACGCGGCTTCGAGCGTGCCGCCCAGCGCGGTGTTGGCGGCGCCCCTGTTCGACGTGTTCGCCATCGCGGAGAGGCTGCGACCGCCGTCCCGGGTGGTGAAGGCGTAGGTGTAGAAGCCCTGCACGGTGCCGGTGTGGCCGTACACGGACGTCCCGCACGACAGGTCGTAGCGGCGCAGGCCCAGCCCGTAGAAGCGGGTGTTGGTGGTGTCGGTCGGCGTCATGGTGATCATGGTGTCCAGCAGGGGCGCCGGCACCAGCTTGCCGCGCAGCAGGGCGGACATGAAGGTGCTCAGGTCGGCCTGGTTCGAGATCATCGCGCCGGCGGTCTGCGCCCAGGACACCGTCTGCTCGGTGGAGTCGACCAGCGGGGCACCCTCCTGGTCCGGGTGGAGGTAGCCGTGTGCGTGGGCGCCCTTGATCACCGTGGAGGGGTGGACGTACGAGGTGTTGCGGAGCCCCAGTGGCTTGATGATGCGGCGCTCGTACTCCTTGGCGACCGGCTGTCCGGTGGCCTTCTCGATGAGCATCCCGACCACGACGAAGTTCGTGTTGGAGTACTTGTACGAGACGCCGGGTTCGGTCGTCCTGGGCTCGGCGAGGGAGAGGGCGACCAGTTCCTTGTACCCGAACACCTTGTTCCGGACGGACTCGAAGCCCGGCACGGTGTTCGCGAACATGACGTTCGTGTAGTCCGACAACCCGCTGCGGTGGGTGAGCAGGTGACGCACCGTGATCCGGTCGTCGGGGAGCAGCCCCGGCAGGTGGCGGTTGACCGGGTCGTCCAGGCCGATCCGGCCCTCGTTCACCAGTTGGAGGAGCACGACGGTGGAGAACGTCTTCGTGACGCTGCCGATCCGGAAGCGGGCCGCGGGGTCCATGGCCGCCCCGGTGGTCCGGTCCTGGACGCCCGCCACCCGGTTCACCACGCCGGCCGGCCCGGTGAACCGGGCCATCGCGCCGGGTGCCCCGGCGGCCAGGGTGTTGCGCAACACCTGCTCCAGGCCCGCCAGGTCGGGCGCCGGCGGCTGTGCGGCGGGGCGCGTCGCCGGGACAGCCGGTGCAGACGGGGCCGCGTGGGCGGTGGCCGCGGGCGCCAGGCCCGCCACGACGGCAAGCAGGGCGGCACTGATGGTCAGGCGTCGTTCAAGGGGCAGGCGCACGGGTTCCTCGACTCGTTCGTGATGGGAAAGCGGGCATGCGGGCATGCGAAGACGGACGTGCCGTGGGAGGGGGTCAACCTCCTTGACCGGCAACGGCTCTGAGCCTACGAAAGATCTTGGCGGGAGACAGCCACGAGAAGGTCCACGACCCCGGGACCGGGCGGCGATTTCCGGCCATGTGTGGGCGTCACCCTCCACCGGTCCTTCCTCGGTCGACCTTCCGCTTCGGACCGCTCACGGGCGACGGAACCCCCTACGGGCAGGGGGCGACGGGTGCCAGTCGACCTGCTCCGTACGGGTTCACTTATCACCCCGTTCGGCCCCAAACGCCCGAGTCATGATCATCATCCTGCCTTGAAATCGTTCTGATGCTGCCATCCGGCCGTGGGTGAAATGGGAGGGTTGCATGACGACGTCATCGACACACCGTGCGCGAGGACGACGCCGGAACAAGGTGTGGAGCCTGGTGGGCGGCGCGGTGGTCGGAACCGCGCTCGTGGCCGCCGCCGCTCCCGCTCCCGCGCGTCACGCAGCCGACGGCCCGGACGCCTCCCTCGCGCTGCTGGTGGGCCGGATCCTCGACACCGGCGAGGGCGACGAGGACGGGGCCGAACCCTGCGGGAGCGAGTCGTTCCGGGCGGGACTGTGCGGCGAGTTGCAGCGCGAACGGGTGCTGGCCACGGCGCACGGGGCCGGATCGGTCGTACGCGACTCGACGGCCTCGGGTTCGGACGCCGGGGCGAAGGCGGTCGCGCTGCCCACGGACGCGGGCGGCCCGCTGGAGATCGCCCTCGCCGAACCGGGCCGGTTGACGCACGTGACCGTCCGGGACGGGCACGGCCGTCATGTCGGGGGCGCGCTCGGCGCGGTGGACCACCGCTGGACCAACACCGAGCCGCTGCGGGCCGGTGAGCACTACACCGTGCGCGTCGCCGCGCAGGACGCGGCAGGCACCCCGGTCGGGGTCACGCTGGCGTTCCGCACCGCGCCGCCCCGTGAACACGACCGTTTGACGGTCGAGTTCGGCCCGCGACCGGGGACGTACGGGGCGGGCCAGATCGTGACGGCCTCACTGAGCCATCCCGTCCCGGCCGCGGACCGCACGGCCAGGGCCCGCCTCGAAGGGGCGCTCCAGGTGACCTCGGAGCCCGCCGTCGAGGGCTCCTGGCACTGGGTCGACGACTCGACGCTGCACTTCCGGCCGCGCGGTTACTGGCCCGCCCACACCGAGGTGCGCGTACACAGCGGTCTCGACGGGGTCGAGATCGGCGACCTGCACGGCGGCCCGTCGGAGCCCTCGCACCTCACCATCGGGGAACGCGTCGAGGCGGTGACCGACTCCGCCGCCCACCGGATGACGGTCCGTCGCAACGGCCGGGTCTTGCGCACGATCCCGGTCACCACCGGGAAGGCCGGATTCCTGACTCGCGGTGGCGTCAAGGTGGTGTTGGGCAAGGAGGCCAAGGTGCGGATGCGTGGGGACACCGTCGGCATCAAGCGCGGTACGACCGAGTTCTACGACCTGCCGGTGCTCTACGCGACCCGGGTGACCTGGAGCGGCGAGTACGTGCACGCCGCCCCCTGGTCGGTGGAGGCGCAGGGCGAGGAGAACGTCAGCCACGGCTGCACGGGGATGAGCACGGCCGATGCCGCCTGGTTCTTCGACCTGGTGCGGGAGGGGGACATCGTGGAGGTGGTGAACAGCGGCGGCGAGCGGATGACGCCGTTCGACAACGGCTTCGGCGACTGGAACCTCGACTGGTCGGCCTGGCAGGCCGGCAGCGCGCTGGCCGCCACGACCGAACCCTCGCTGGGGCCGGCCGTGCCGCGTGCTTCGGCGGTGGCGCACACCCCGTCGCGGTTGCGCCCCCTCACCTGAGGCGGGCAGGCCGGCGTGCCCCGCGTCCTCGCGTCCTCGCGTCCCGCCTTGGTGCTCAGGCCGGTTCGGGCAGCAGGAACAGCGAGTCCTGGTAGCACCAGGCCCAGGCCTCGCCCTGCTCGAACGAGCGCGCCAGCGCGTGGTCGGTGGTGTCGGCGTGCCCCCAGGCGTGCCGACCCGGGGAGCTGTCGCAGCAGCCGACATGGCCGCAGATCAGGCACTTCCGCAGGTGCACCCACGTACCGCCGGCCGCCAGGCACTCCTCGCAGCCCCGGACGGCCGAGGGCGGCTCCTCGTCGGGCGCCTGGTCGAGGTGTCCGCAGCTCACCTCCTCGACGCGTCCGGCGTCGGGGGCGACGATCCATCCGGTCATCGGTGCTCCTCCGGTGTGCGGTTCTGGGGTGCGGTGCTGGGGTGCCGGGGTGCGGCGGATCCGGGGGGCGGGGTGCGGTGGGTCGCGATCACCCCGGTGGTCCGGGCGGCGGTGGGGCCATCGCCCACCTGATGGAGCCGGTCAGGGCGTGTCCGGAGAGTCGTACGAGGCCGCCGCTCAGGCCGCCGCGCGCCCCCGACAGCCCCAGCAGTCCCGGAGCCCACGAGGGCAGCAGGGCGACCGCGTTCGCGGCGAGCACGGCATAGGGTCCGCGGGCCGCCCCGGGCAGCGGCGGATGGCGCAGGATGAAGAGCGCCGCCTCCCGGGCCTGGGGCGTGGCACGCAGTTCCGGTCGGTACTCGGCGAGCAGTCGGGCCAGCTCCGCCCGGTTCCGGGGCGGGTCCGGCACCCCGAGCGCGAGGGCCACCCGGGCGGTGTCCGTGAGGTACGCGTCGCAACCGGCGGCGTCGAGGGGGTGTGCGCCGAAGCGCTGATGGGCGCGGAGGAAGCTGTCGACCTCGGCCGCGTGGACCCAGCCCAGCAGGTGCGGGTCGGCCGCGTGGTAGGCCTGGCCGTCGGACGTCCGGCCGCGGACCCGCTCGTGTACGGCCCGTACCCGGTCGACGGCTCGCCGCGCGTCCTCGGCGGTGCCGTACGTGGTCACCGCGAGGAAGGTGCTGGTGCGTTGGAGCCGCCCCCACGGGTCGCCGCGGAATCCGGAGTGCGCCGCGACGGCGGCCATCGCCAACGGGTGCAGCGACTGGAGCAGGAGGGCGCTGAGACCGCCGACGAACATCGAGGCGTCCCCGTGCACGGTGCGGATGGGACGCTCGGGCCCGAACCAGCGGGGTCCCGGGGCACCGTGGATGCGGGCGCGGTTCGCCCGGCCCTCGGGTCCGGCCACACGGGCGAAGAGGCCGGCGCCGAGTCGCTCGCGTGGACCGCGACCCGACGACGCGGGCAGGTTCATGACGCCATCCTCCTCCCTGATGGCCCGCCCCACCAGGTGCGGGGCCGCAGCCGCTCCCCGACGGCGTCCGCAGCGCTCCGCCGGCCCCGCTGCCGGCGGCTCGCTCCGGGGGCGGGCGGGCGCGGTGGTCCCCGAGGTGACGGGTGCGCCGGACCGACGAACAGCGCGGACACCCGTGACGGCCCGGACTGGATGATCACCCGATTTCCGTGGTCGAGGTGGGGAACGATCGATCGCATCCGTTCCGGACCCGCCCGGCGAAGGACAGGGTGAAGCCGCCACCAGGAGGTAACCCGTGAACAGTCGTGACCGGCAGGGCAATGTGATCGTCGTGGGGGCCGGGCTCGCCGGTCTCACCTGCGCGCTCGACCTGGCACGGGCGGGGGTACGGGTGCGCGTGCTGGAGGCGTCCGACGGGGTCGGCGGAAGGATGCGCAGCGACCTTCGGGACGGGTTCGTGCTGGATCGCGGGTTCCAGGTGTTCAACACCGCGTACCCGCAGGTCAAGCGCCGGGTGAACCTGCGCGACCTCCGGCTGCGCCCCTTCACGCCGGGAGCACTGGCCCACATGCCGGACGGCGGTCGGGTGCGGTTCGGGGACCCGACGAGGCGCCCGGGCGACGCGGCCGCGCTGCTGACCGGTCGACGCGTCCCGCTCCGCGGGCTCGCCGGACTCGGCGCGCTGACCGCCGTGGCCACCGCGGCTCCCGTTCGGGCGCTGCGGCGGCTTCCGGAGCGTACGACCCGGCGGGAACTGGCGCGTGGGGGGGTGGGCGACGCCCTCGTCGACGCCTTCATGCGCCCGTTCCTGGCAGGCGTCTTCCTGGAGGACGATCTGGAGACGTCGAGCCGAATGTTCCACCTCACCTGGCGCAGCATGATCCGGGGAACCCTCACCCTGCCCTCGAACGGGATCGGGGCGGTGCCCGAGCAGTTGGCGGCCGGCCTGCCCGAGGGCGCCCTGAGGCTCGGGGCGCGCGTGTCCGCCGTGTCCGGCGCCGGAGTGGTCCTCGCGGACGGCAGTGCCCACGAGGCCACCCGCGTCGTGTCGCCACGGACACGGCGTGCGCGTCCGCGCTCGTACCGGCACTGGGTGAGCCCGGCCCGACGCGCACGGTCACCACCTACTACCACGCGACCCCCACCTCTCCGCTGCGCGAACCGACCCTGCTGGTCGACAGCCGGCGACGGTTCCTCAACACGTGCGTGCTGACGGAGGTGGCTCCCGGCTACGCCGTCGACGGCCGTGCCCTGGTGTCCACCTCGGTGCTCGGCGGCGACACCCCCGCGGGCCGATCGGCGTTGGTGTCCGTGCTGTCCGAGGTGTACGGGACGGACGCGACCGGGTGGCAGGCCGTGGCCGCCGTCACGGTGCCCGGCGCGCTGCCGGCGATGCCGCCGCCCTGGCCCCTCAGCCGGACCACGAGGGTCGAGGACGGGGTGTACGTGTGCGGTGACCACCGCGCGACGGGTTCCGTGCAGGGGGCCATGGCCTCGGGGACGCGCGCCGCCCGCGAACTCCTGGCCGATCTCGCGGCCCGCTCCTGACCCGCCGGGCCGGCCGTGGGCGCGGCGGCCCGTCAGCGCGCGGCGGCCCGTCAGGGGTGTTCGGGTCTGCGCGCGAGGAGGCAGGCGTGCGGCCTGTTGACCCCTTCTCCGGGCTCCTGCACCAGTCTTGCCGTCACGGTGAGTCCGGCCCGACCGAGCAGGTCGGCCACGCGGTCCAAGGGGAGGAGGTACGACATGTAGCTCACCGGATGGCCGTAGGCCCGGGCAGGATTCAGCAGTTCCGCACCGATGTAGTCCCCCCACAGCAGGTGGCCGCCGGGCTCGAGTACACGGTGGAACTCGGCGAACAGGTCCGGCAGCGACGCGGGGGGCGTGTGGTGGGTGGAGTACCAGGCCAGAATGCCCCCGAGTCGGGCGTCCGCGAGGTCCATCGCGTGCATCGACCCCTCCACGAAGCGCACGTCGGGATGGGCGGCCCGGGCGAGTTCGATCATCCGGGGTGACAGGTCGACGCCGAAGGCGGTCACCCCCCGCGCGGCCAGATGGGCCGTCAGCCGGCCGGGGCCACAACCCAGGTCCGCGACCGGAAGCGAACCGGCCGCCCGCACCAGGTCGGTGAACGCCGTGAGCATCGCGCGGGACAGCGGGTCGAGCCGGTCCGGGGAGGGAACCCGTTCGACGTAGTCGGCCGCGATGGTGTCGTACGACTCCCTGACGGCGGTCAGATGGGACGGCTCGTTCATGTGCGCGATGTTAGTCCCGGCCTGCCGGAAGCAGGGGGGATCCTCTTCGTCCGGTGCCCGCTCCGCCGACCGTCTCGCCCTGGGGGGTCGGCCGGTCGGCGGTGCGGGGCGCGGGTGGGACCGGGTCTACCTCCGGTGGCCGAGTGCGGACGCCACCAGTGCGGCCGAGTCGGCGACGAGCGGGTCGTCGGCGGGGGCATCGGGGTCGTGTTTGGTCGTCAGCACCGCCAGGACGATCGGGGGACGGCCGGGCGGCCAGGCGATGCCCGCGTCGTTGTTGGTGGCGTACCGGCCGCCTCCCGTCTTGTCCGCGATCGTCCACTCCGGAGGAAGGCCGGCGCGGAACCGCTTGGAGCTGGTGGTGTTGGCCAGCATCCAGCCGGTGAGCCGTTCCCGGTCGGGGGTGGTGAGCGCTCCGCCGAGGGTGAGGCGCGCGTAGGTGTGCGCGATGGCACGGGGGGTGGTGGTGTCGGTTATCCGATCGGGCTCGGCCGAGTTGAGTTCGGGCTCCCAGCGGTCGAGGCGGGTCGCCTTGTCCCCGAGGGAGCGGCAGAACCGGGTGATGGCGGTCGGTCCGCCGAGTTCGCGCAACAGGAGGTTGCCGGCGGCGTTGTCGCTGAAGGAGATGGTCGCCGAACACAGTTCCTCGACGGTCATGCCGTTGGCGAGGTTCTCGGGCTTGGAGGTGATCGGCGTGTGGCCGGCGTCCTTGACGTCCTTCTCGGTGTAGTGGACGCGCTTGGCGAGGAACTCCCCGCCGCGGTCGAGGTCGCGCAGGACGGCTCCCGCGGCGAGCGTCTTGAAGAGCGAGCACATCGGGAAGAGTTCGTCGGCCCGGTGGCTCACGGTCCGGCCGGTGGCCGTGTCGAGGGCGAACACGCCGACGCGGGCCGAGTGCCGTCGCTCCAGTTCCCCGAACCGGCGTGCCACGAGGTCGCCTTCCGTGTCCGAGGCGTACGCGGTCCCGCCCATGGGGAGGGCCGCGGTCAACGCCGCCCCGGCCCCGAGCGCGAGGATCGCGCGTCGACGCGAGCCCTGTGCCGTCGATGTGGTGTTCAAGGGTCTGCCTTTCCCGTGGTGTCAGGGTGCTTTTCCTCCATTCACGCACCATAGGGGCGAATGGTTCCCCTGTGACGGGAGTGCATGACAGTGCGGCACACGGTGGTGCGGGTCCGGGGTGTGGCGCACCCGGGGTAGGCGGGGCCTGGTTCGGACGCGGGGGCGGTCACACGATGAGTGGGCCGGCTCGACCCGAGACCGCCTCGCCCTCCCCCGATCGGATCGCCCCCCGATGTACCTGAACGACACCATCCGCGCGGCCCTGCTCGACCGGTTGCGCGCTCCCGACGCCCGGCGTCGTGTCCTGCTCACCGGTGCGACCGTGGTGACCATGGACCCCCGTACCGGCATCCTGCCCGTGGGCGACCTCCTGATCGAGGGGGAGGTCATCGCGGCGGTCGGTCGGGACCTCGCCGCTCGGGGCGCGGCCGTCGACGCCGTGGTCGTCGACGCGACCGGTTGTGTGCTGACTCCCGGTTTCGTCGACACCCACCGGCACGCCTGGCAGGGCCAGTTGCGCCGGGTGATGCCCGACGTGGACGACCTGGGGGCCTACGTACGGACCACGCTGGCGGGCTACGCGCCGGTCTACCGGCCGCACGACATGTACGTCGGCACCAGGCTGGCCGCGCTGTCCGCGCTGGACTGCGGGATCACGACGATGCTCGACTTCTCGCACAACTCGCGCAGCGCGGAGCACTCGGACAGCGCCGTGCGGGCGTTGGTCGACACGGGCATCCGCGGGGTGCACGCGGCGATGGGTCCGCACTTCGGCGACTGGGACGAGCAGTGGCCGGCCGACCTCGGTCGGCTCCGCGACACGTACGGAAGCGACCTGCTGACCTTCCGGCTCGCCGCCCTGGCAACGGACGAGATCGCCGGCCCCCGGCTTGCCTACGGGTCGGAACTGGCTTCCGTCGCACGCGACTTGGGCATGGGGGTGAGCGTGGACGCGGTGTTCGGCGCCGCCTCCTCGCGGGCCGTGTCTCAGTGGGAACGCGCGGGACTGCTGGGGCCGGACGTCACGCTGATCCACGCGACGGGTCTGACCCCCGATGCCTGGCGGGCCATCGGCGCGAGCGGGACGACGGTGTCGCTGGCCCCGACCTCGGAGGCGCAGATCGGCCTGGAGAGCGCCGTCCCCGCGATCGACGAGGCGCTCGGGGCCGGTGTCCGGCCGGGCCTGAGCATCGACGTGGAGGTGGCGCTGGCCGGCGACATGTTCACGCAGATGCGGACCCTGCACGCGATCCAACGCATGCGTGCCGTGGCCGCGGTGTACGGCACGGACCGGGAGCCGTCCCGGATCGGAACGCTCGACGTGCTGGACTTCGCGACCCTGCAGGGCGCGCGGACCAACGGGCTCGCGGACGTGACCGGTTCGTTGACGGTGGGCAAGCAGGCGGACGTGTTGGTCATCCGCGCCGAGGACGTCAACAACATGCCGCTCAACGACGCCGTGGGGACCGTGGTGTCGGGTTCGGACGCGCGCAACGTGGACACCGTGTTCGTGGCGGGACAGGTCCGCAAGTGGGACGGCCGGCTCCTCGACGTCGACCTGTCCGCTCTCCGGGAGGAGGCCCGGGCCTCGCGCGACCACGTCGTGGCCGCCGCGGGCCGGGCGGGCCTCGGCTGATCGGCCGGCGGCTGGGCGCACCGACGGCTCTGCCCCCTGGGAACGGGGCAGAGCCGTCGCGGTGTGGCTGGTGTCCGTGGCGTGGACGCCGGGTCGGCTACCGACCGCCCGAGCGTTCCCAGCGGTAGAACTGCTGGGCCATGGCGTCCTTGGGGCTCCGCCAGGTCTGCGGGTCGTGGGGGCTGATGAACACGGAGAGCCGGTCACTGAGGTCCCGGAACTCCGGGTGGTCGGTCACCTGGGCGATCGCCGGGGCCGGCGGCTTGTCGGACTCGATCAGGTGGAGGTACACGTCCCCGAACTGGAAGAGACTGCGGCTCTTGACCCCGACCAGGTGCGGCAGTTCGCCCGCGTCCGACGCGGCGAACAGGCCGGCGATGTCGGGCGCGGAACCGGGGGCCATGCGGGCCACGATGAGAGCCTGGTGCATGGTGCTGTGCCTTTCGTCCGTCAGCGCTGACTGGTCACGGGCTCGCGGCTCTCCCGCTCCAACTGTTCGATCTTGTCCCGGATGAGAGCCATCTGGGTGCGGGAGTTGCGGTTGATGTTGTCGGTCATCCAGGCGTCGTCGACCGGCGCGTCGGGTTTCATCGCGAAGTCCTGGACCCAGCGCATCCGGGTGCCACCGCCGGAGACCGGGTGGTACTCCCAGTGGATGTTCATGTGGGCGAACGGGCCGGTCTCGACGCGCCGCGCCTTGACCGTGAGGCCCTCGCGGTCGACGGTCCGCTCCGACACCCAGCTCCACACCACACCGTTCTCGTCGGGGTGCATGGCCAGTCGGAACTTCGTGGTGTCCCCGACGCGTTCGAGGATCTCGATCGAGGCGTACTCGCTGAAGAGCTGCGGCCAGTTCTGGAGGTCGTTGGTCACCTCCCACACCACGTCGACGGGCGCGTTGACGGTGATCTCGTTGTCGGTGTGGCCAAGCATGTCAGGCTCCTGTCATCAGGCTGTTGTTGACGAGGTCGAGGAACTCGCGCGGGCTCGCGCAGCGGTCGGCGTCGGTGGGCAGTGCCCGGCCGCGCCGGTTCTCCAGCTCACCGACGATGCCGAGCAGGCCCAGCGAGTCGAGGCCGTACTCGTCGAACCGGGACTCCGGGCGACTCGTCAGCTCGACGGGATCGACGGTGATGCCGGCGTTCTTCATCAGGGACGCCAGCTCTTCCATCGTGAGGCGGTCGGACATGGTGCCTTCTCTCTTCCTACGAGGGCGGGTGGGCCGGCGGAGCCGGCGTGGCACGCCCTACATGGCGGATTCCGGTCCTCTGCGCAGGACGAGGGCCGAGTTCGAGCCCATCTGGCCCCGGCTGAGCACGAGCGCGGTCCGCAACCGTGCGGTGCGCGCGCCACCGGTGACCACATCGAGGTCGTGGCAGACCTCGAAGACGTTCGGCGTCGGGGGGACGACGCCGTGTTCCAGTGCCATCACGGCCGCGGCCACGTCGAGGGTGCCGGCGGCGCAGTAGGCCCGCCCGATCCCGGTCTTGGGCGCCGTGACGGGCACCCGGCTCGCACGACCGCCCAGGGCATCGGTGATGGCCCACGCCTCGGCCGTGTCGGCCGCGGGGATCCCGAGGGCGTCGGCGAAGACCACGTCGATCTCCTCGGGGGCACAGTCCGCCTCGCGGAGGGCGCCGCGGATGGCGCGGGACAGGCCCTCGCCCGACTCCTCCCAGCGGTGCGGCCCGGTGAAGGTCGCGCAGTGGCCCGCCACGACGGCGCGGACGGTCGCACCGCGCCGCCGCGCGGACTCGGCGTCCTCGACGACGAACATCGCGCCGCCTTCGGCGGGCACGAAGCCCGACGCCTTCGCGGTGAAGGGGCGGTAGGCCCGCTCGGGGTCGTCGTCGGTGCTCAGACCCTCGTAGCCCAACTGGCAGACGACCGAGTAGGGGGCGAGCGGTGCCTCCGTCGCACCGACCAGCATCGCCCGGCTGCCCTGCCGGATGGCCCGGGCGGCATGGGCGAAGGCGTCCAGGCCGCCGGCCTCGTCCCCGCAGACCACGCCGCACGGGCCCTTGAGCCCGCGTCGGATGGAGATCTGTCCGGTGCTGGCGGCGTAGAACCAGGCGATCGACTGGTACGGGCCGACGTAGCGGGGGCCCTGCCCCCACAGCCGTTGCAGTTCTCGCTGCCCGAACTCGCCGCCGCCCGAACCGGCCGCCGTGACGACCCCGACCGAGAAGGCGTCGTCGGCGTAGTCGGCCTGGGCGAGCCGCGCGTCCTCCAGGGCGAGGTCGGCGGCGCCGAGCGCGTAGTGGCTGAACCGGTCGGTCTGTACGAGGAAGCGGTCCTCGACCAGGGTGCCCGGGTCGAAGCCCCGTACCTCCCCCGCGATGCGCAGCGGGAGGTGCTCGCAGCCCTGCCGGCTGACGCGGTCCAGGACGCTGTCGCCGGCCTGGGTCGCCTTCCAGAAGGCTTCGATCCCGATCCCGTTGGGCGCGACCACCCCGATGCCGGTGATGACCGAGGCTCCCTCGGAGCGACTGTTCACGCGCGCACCTCCTTCGGCTGGGTCATGACGACGGCGGACTGGAATCCGCCGAATCCGCTGCCGACGGAGAGCACGCTGCGCAGGGTGTGGCTGCGGGCCGTCTTCGGCACGTAGTCCAGGTCGCACTCCGGGTCGGGGGTCTCGTAGTTCGCCGTCGGCGGCACCACGTGATGGGTCATCGCGAGGACGCAGGCGGCGAGTTCGATGGCGCCGATGGCGCCGAGCGAGTGACCGACCATCGACTTGATGGAGGTCATCGGCGTCCGGTAGGCGTGGTCGCCGAGCACCCGCTTGACGGCGGCGGTCTCGTGCCGGTCGTTCTGCTTGGTCCCGGAGCCGTGCGCGTTGACGTAGTCGATCTCCGTGGCGTTGATCCGGGCCTGCCCGAGGGCGGTCTCTATGGACCGGGCCATCTCCAGCCCCTCGGTGGTGAGGCCGGTCATGTGGTGGGCGTTGCCGAAGGTGGCGTACCCGCCGATCTCGCAGTAGACGGTCGCGCCGCGGGCGCGGGCGTGCTCCAGCTCCTCCAGGACGAGGACGGCGCCGCCCTCGCCGAGGACGAACCCGTCGCGGTCGGCGTCGAACGGCCTGGACGCGTGGGCGGGGTCGTCGTTGTTCGGCGAGGTCGCCTTGATGGCGTCGAAGCACGCCACGGTGATCGGGGAGACGGGAGAGTCCGAGGCGCCGGCGACGCACACGTCCATCCGACCCTCCTGGATCGCGTGGACCGCGTATCCGATCGCGTCGAGCCCCGAGGTGCAGCCCGTCGAGACGGTCTGTACGGGTCCGCGGGCGCCCGTCTGTTCGGCGACGGCGGAAGCCAGCGTCGCGGGGGTGAACGCCCGGTGCAGGAAGGGCGAGGAGAGCCGGTGGTCGACGTCCCACCAGGCACCCTTGTCGCTGACGTCGACGTAGTCGTGCTCCAGGCGGGTGGTTCCGCCGACGGCGGTGCCCAGGGAGACCCCCGTGCGCCAGGCCTCGTCGGAGTCGAGGTGGAGGCCCGCGTCGGCCACCGCCTCGCGCGCCGCGACCAGGGCGAACTGGATGTACCGGTCGTGTCGCTCCGCCTCTCCGGGGGCGAACCCGTGGTCGGCGGGGTCGAAGTCGACCTCGGCGGCTATCCGGGAGCGGAACCCGGTCGGGTCGAAGAGGGTGATGCCCCGTGTCGCGGTCCGCCCGTTGGAGAGCAGGTCCCAGAAGGCACGGGTGCCGATGCCACCGGGGGCGACGACGCCGACCCCGGTCACGGCCACCCGTCGGCGGGTCATGCGACGACCTCCGAGTGCTCGGGTGGCCGCTGGTCCCACGCGGACTCGTGCGGGTGCGGGGCCTCTTCGGTGTCGACGTGGCCGAGTTCCGGCCGGGGGGCGAGCGGGCCCAGGTGGAAGACCATGCGGGCCTCGGTGTCGCCGACGTTGCGGAAACGGTGGCGCACGTTCAGCGGTACCAGCAGCCCCTGGTCGACGCGCAGCGGGTGGGCCTCCCCGTCGAGGTCGACCTCCAGGGCGCCGGCGACCACGTACACGAACTCCTCGGAGTACGGGTGGTAGTGCTCGGCGATCGACTCGCCCGGGGCCATCACGGCGAGCCCCATGAACCCGCTGGTCGAGCCGACCGAGGTCGGGGTGAGCACCGCTCTCAGGTCGCCTCCGCGCCTGCGGTTGGGCTGGGTCTCGCTGAGGTCGACGATGCGTGGGCGATGTGTGCTCATGACTGACTTCCTCCAGGCGTGCGGGTTGCCTCGACAGGGGCGCGGGGCGGGGTGGTGGTGGCTGTGGCCCGGGCGGGCCGCGGGTACCGGGCGGGTCCTCAGGACGGTTCGGGTCCTCAGGACCGTTCGGGTCCTCAGGGCCGTTCGGGTGCCCGGCGGTCGGTGACCGGGGTCATGGGGTGGGGTGCTGCCGGGCCGCCGGCCCCGGACGGCGCCGCGAGCAGCCGTTCGAGGGTCGCCTCGGCGCGCGGTCCTTCGATCTCGAAGGCGGCGGCGAGGTCGGCGCCCGCGGGGAGGGACACGTCGAGGAGGCGCACGACGATGTCGTCGCGCTGGAAGATGCTGCTGCTGCGGACCGGGCCGTCGGGCCGCGCCGCGGCCCGCTCGTCCTGCTGGGACAGGAACTCGGCGAGTTCCGCGCCGCGGCCTTCGCGTGCCGGGTAGAACAGCGCGTGCCGGGTCACGGGGGCGTCTTCGGCGCCGTGGTCGGCCACGTGGTGGACGGCCGGGAGCGCCGCCTTCATGAAGAACAGGCGGGCGGACTCGGGGTCGGCCAGGTCGCGGTCCTGTTCGAGGTACGGGTTGATGGCCTGTTCGACGGCGCGGACCTCCGGCTGCTCGGACACGTGGCGCAGGGCCGCCGTGAGGTCGCCTTCGACCTCGACGGCCCGGACCACCCGGTTGCCGTGCATGAACAGGGAGGTGCGGCACAGGCGGGTGTGCGCGTCGACCTCGGCCGCCGGGGAGTCGTAGGAGGACAGCAGGTCGGCGACGGCCTTCTCGCTGCCCGGCTTGACCGTGAAGGTCAGGGCGTGGCGGACGATCCCGGCGCCGAGGCGGGGCGCGGGCTGGAGCCGTACGGAGGGCGTCAGCTCGGGCCGGTCGTAGCGCTTGCCGGTCTCCCGCAGCACGGTGAACTTCAGCGGTCGCATGCTCCGGGCGCAGGCGCCGAGCGGCTTGACCTGTTCGGCGTGGTGCTCGCTGTTGACCCAGGCGAGGTACTGGGGCGCGCTCTCCCACTCACTGGTGATGAGCCATTGGGAGGGGTTCTCGAACGACTGGCACAGCTGGTCGCCGAGGTGCCCCGGAACCGAGGCGATGTCGTGGCGGAGCTGCTCGTAGGCGTCGAAGAACTGCTGCTGGACGCCTTCGTGCAGGTCCATCAGCAGGACGACCCGGAGCATGGATCCGTCGAAAGCCGATTGGGACACCCTCTCGGACAGGGCGGTTGTCATCTGCTCACTCCTTCGTGAGGGGTCTCGGTCGTGGGACGTGGTCGCCGGGAACGTGTTCCCGGGGGCGCCGCGTCCGCTGCGGCGGTCGGAACGGTCCGGGCCGCTTCCCTCTTTGCCAGGGTGGACAAAAGAGGGCATATGCGTGGATCCGCTGTCGCTCATCGTCATCCAGCAGGGGGCAGAACGCCAGATCTCGGGATCGTCCGGGTGAGAAGTGATGAATCGCCCGGGTCCGCCGGCTGATCGGGGCATAAGAAAGTGCACCGCCCCGCACAGAAACAGGAGCCCTCAGTTGATCGAAGACAAAGTCGACGTCCGTGTACCGGTCCTTGTGGTGGGCGGCTCACTCGTGGGCCTGTCCACCTCCCTGTTCCTGAGCCGTCACGGCGTCAGGCACATGGTGGTCGAGAAGCACGCCGGTACGTCCGTCCATCCGCGCGGCCGTGGCATCAACGCACGCACCATGGAGCTGTTCCGAACGGCGCGGGCCGAGCCGGCGATCCGCAGCGCGGCGGCCGCGCTGGAGGAGAATCACGGAATCCTGCAAGCCCAGTCCCTGGTCGGGGGCGAGTTCAACTGGCTGATCAAGGGCGTGGACCCGTCCAAGGCGCTCGCCCGGCTCAGCCCCACCGGCTGGTGCCTGTGCAGCCAGAACAACATCGAGCCGGAGCTGGCCAAGCAGAGCCGCGCACAGGGCGCGGACGTGCGGTTCTCCACCGAGCTGATGAGCTTCGACCAGGACGAGGAAGGCGTCACCGCCGTGGTGAAGGACCGGGAGACGGGCGAGCACCTCACGGTGCGCGCCGACTTCCTCATCGCGGCGGACGGCCCGCGCAGTCCCGTTCGGGAGGCGCTGCGCATCCCCCAGACGGGCAGCGGTGAACTGTTCCACAACGTGAGCATCACGTTCCGTTCCGAGCAGCTCGTCGAGGTCCTCGGGGACGTCCGGTTCATCGTCTGCTACCTGATGCGCCCGGGCGCTGACGGGGCGCTGCTGCCGGTCGACAACGAGACCCAGTGGGTCTTCCACGCCCCCTGGCACCCCGAGAACGGGGAGACGCTGGAGGACTTCACGGACGAGCGCTGCGCGCGGCAGATCCGCGCGGCGGTCGGCGTGCCCGACCTGGACGTGGAGATCGGCGGCCGGGCGCCCTGGCACGCGGCCGAACGGGTGGCGGAGTGGTACTCGTCGGGCCGGGCCTTCCTGGTCGGCGACGCGGCCCACGAGATGTCCCCGACCGGGGCGTTCGGTTCGAACACCGGCATCCAGGACGCGCACAACCTCGCCTGGAAGATCGCGGCGGTGCTCCAGGGGGCGGCCGGCCAGGAGCTGCTCGACACGTACGAGGCCGAGCGGCTGCCCGTGGCCCGGGCCACGAGCCTGCGGGCCTCGGCGCGTTCCGCGGAGCACAGTCACCCGGGGTACACCCCGCCGCCGACCATGGGCGGGGGTCCCGGCAGCGGGGTCCTCACCACGGCCATGGGGTACTGCTACCCGCAGGGCGCGGTCGTCGGCGGTGACCCGGACCGGCCGATCATCCCCGAGGCATTGCGCCTGAAGGGTGATGTGGGCACCAGGGCGCCGCACATGTGGGTGACCAGGTCCGGGGAGCGCATCTCGCTGCTCGACCTGTACGAGCGGTCCTTCGTGCTGCTGAGCGCGGCGGGAACCCCGTGGCGGGCGGCGGCGGCGCAGGTGGCCGAGCAGTTGTCGGCGCGTCTGGACGGGTTCACGATCGGCTCCGCGTCCGACGCCGACCTGGTCCAGCCGGGTGACGCCGACTGGACGGAGGTCCACGAGATCGGCGCCGGGGGCGCGGTGCTCGTGCGGCCGGACGGGTTCGTGGCCTGGCGCTGCGAGGACGCGGTGACCGACCCCCAGGAGGCCCTCCTGGCGGCCATGATGGCCGTCCTCAGGCGGGACTGAGGTTCGTGCGGCCTGCCGGGTTCGTCACCGGCAGGCCCAGCACCCCGCCCAGCATCCATGGCCTGCGGGGCGCGGATGCGGGCGGTGGCGTCTGTTCTCCTGGGGGCGGTTCGTCGCCAGGGACAGGCGCCCGGCGAGGCAGGCGACCACGACGGCTATCGCGGCCAGTTCCTCGGGTTCGGCGGAGCCTCGGTGGACGCGCAGCAGACTGGACACGGAAGTTTCTTCCGGCATCGGCATGCCCTCCCGTCAGGAGAGTTCGCCCTTCGGGGCACCAGGCCCCCTGATGCCGACGACGCTACGAGCACGGCGCGGACCTGTCGTGTTCGAAGGACTTGTCCACAGCCGTCCGGGTCACGCCCGGGCCGTGCGCCGGGGCGTGGGCTCCCGGCCGGGGACGGCGTCACCCGAGCGGGGTGCGGCTCTCCGCACGGTCCGTCGCCCGCGGCCCGCCGTCGGCGGCGTCCTGTGCCCCGGTGGTACGGGCGGACAGGGGGGTGGCGATCGATTCGAGGGACTTGCCCTCGGCCGCCACCGCGAAGAAGACCGCGACCAGGCCGGCCGCCACCATCAGCGAGGCCCCGATGCAGAACGCGAGCACGGCGTCGGCGACCACGCCGCTGGAGGTGAGGTCCGCGAAGACCAGCGGACCGGAGATCCCTCCGGCGGCGGTGCCCACCGCGTAGAAGAAGGCGATCGCCATCGCCCGCGTCTCCATCGGGAAGATCTCGCTGACGGTCAGGTACGCCGAACTCGCCCCGGCGGAGGCGAAGAACAGCACCACGCACCAGCAGGCGGTCATCGTGAAGGCCGTGAGCATGCCGGCCCCGAAGAGCCAGGCGGTGCCGAAGAGCAACAGGCCGGACAGGACGTAGGTGCCCGCGATCATCGGCCGGCGGCCGATCGTGTCGAAGAACCGGCCCAGGAACAGCGGTCCGAGGAAGTTGCCGAAGGCGATGACGGCGAAGTAGTAGCCGGTGACCGAGGTGGAGACGTCGAAGAACCGGGCCAGGATGGTGCCGAAGCCGAACGTGATCGCGTTGTAGAGGAACGCCTGCCCGACGAAGAGGGACAGGCCGAGCACGGCCCGCCGCGGGTAGGACCGGAAGACGGTCCTCGCGATCTCCCCGAATCCGATGCTGCCGCGCTGCTCGATCGTGATGGCCTCCCCCGGTTCGGGGAGCGGGGCGCCCTTCTCTCGCTCCACCCGGCGTTCGACGTCGGCGACGAGTTTCTCCGCCTCCTCGCCCTGACCGTGGATGAACATCCACCGGGGGCTTTCGGGCACGTGCCGGCGGACGAGCAGGATCACCAGGCCGAGGACGACGCCGAGCGCGAACGTGAGCCGCCAGCCGAGCCAGGCCGGGAAGACGTCGGTGTCGAGCGCGAGGACGGACAGCAGTGCGCCGGCGACCGCGCCGAGCCAGAAGCTGCCGTTGATGATGAGGTCGACGCGGCCGCGGTACTTGCTGGGGATCAGCTCGTCGATCGCGGAGTTGATGGCCGCGTACTCGCCTCCGATGCCGAAACCGGTGAGGAACCGGAAGACGAAGAACCACCAGGGCGAGAAGGACACGGCGGTGAGCGCGGTCGCCGCCAGGTAGACGCCGAGGGTGATCAGGAAGAGCTTCTTGCGGCCGAACAGGTCGGTGAGGCGTCCGAAGAACAGCGCCCCGGCACAGGCCCCGGCCACGTACAGGGCCGCCGCGACACCGGTGACCTGGGCGTCCGTGATGCTGAGCCCGCTGCCGTCCTCGGAGAGCCGACCGGCGATGTTGCCGACGATCGTGACTTCCAGGCCGTCGAGGATCCACACGGTTCCCAGCCCGATCACGATCATCCAGTGCCACCGCGACCACGGCAGCCGGTCCAATCGCGCGGGGACGCTCGTCGTGATCGTCCCCTGGTTCCCACCCGTGAGCTCAGCCATGACGCACCGTCTGCCCGACCTCCCTCCCGGACAAACGCGGGCGGGTGAAACGGGGGTATCCGGCGGTTCGTTCGGGCGAATGTGGCGGCGAGCCCGCGGGGGCCGCGGCGTGCCGTGGAACGAGTCGAGGAACACTTCCGGAGGTGGGGCACTGCCATGACCAGGCGATCCGCGGCGCGGTCGGCACCCCGGCCGGCCCGCCCGCGCGCGACCGGCCGCCCCCGCCGTCCGCGACCTCCGCTCACGGCGGGCACGCCCCACGTCTCCCCGCTGCTGCGCACGGTCGCCGCGTACTCCTGGCGGCTGCTGGCCGTGGGGGCCGTGACGTACGCGGTGTTCGTGGTCCTGGGCCGGTTCCACGAGGTCGGCGTGGCCGTCTTCCTCGGGCTCGTGGTCACCGCGGTCCTCCGTCCCCTGACGGGTCTCCTGGCCCGGTGGATGCCCCGCCCGCTCGCCGTCGCGTGCGCCCTGATCGGCAGCATCCTGCTGCTGCTCGGCGCTTTCGCGTTCGTCGGCGAGACGATCGCCTCCGAGTGGACCAACCTGCTCGCGGAGTTCAAGGACGGCCTGGGTCGGATCCAGCGTTGGCTGGAGCAGCCGCCGCTGCGGCTGGACCCCCACGCGCTGGACGACTTGCAGGCACGCATCACCTCCTACCTGTCGAGCCACCGGTCGACCCTGCTCAGTACCGCGGTCAGTGGCGCCGGCCGGCTCGTGGAGATCTTCACCGTGATCGCCCTGGCGCTGTTCTGCTCGGTCTTCTTCATCCACTCGGGCGATCGGCAGTGGGCCTGGTTCTGCACCCAGCTCCCGCCGACCGCCGCGGACCGGGTGGCGACCGCCGGCCGGGCGGCGTGGCGGACGTTCACCGGATACACGCACGGCATCCTGCTCGTCGCCGGGACGAACGCGATCCTCGTCGGTGTCGCGCTGTTCGCGTTGGGGGTGCCGCTCGCCGTACCGCTCGCGTTGTTGGAGTTCTTCGCCGCGTTCATCCCGCTGATCGGATCCCCCGTCGCCCTCGCGGTGGCCGCCGTCATCGCCCTGGCCGCGAAGGGGCCGCTGGTGGCGTGCCTGGTGGTCGTGCTGATCGTGGTCATCGGGCAGATCGAGGGCCATCTGCTGCATCCGCTCGTGATGAGTTGGGCGGTGCGGCTGCATCCTGTGGTCGTGGCCCTGTCGGTGGTGGCCGGCGCCATCGCCGCGGGCGTCGTCGGCGCCGTGGTCGCGGTGCCGCTGGTGTCGGTGGCCTGGGCCGTCAGGCAGTCGCTGCGTCCATCCGCCCCCGTGTGACGCGCGGGGCCGGGGGCCCCTTCCGGCGTACGCATCGGATGCGCGGGCCGCGCGCCCCCGTCAAGCTGGGACCCGGCACGACCGACCCCCGAACGCTCCCCCGCTCACCGTCACGCCCACGGAAAGGGCCCGGCCTCATGGACATCCACCGGCGCAAGGACCTCGGACTGCTCGCCCTGAGACTGGGGGCGGGCGGCGTGCTGATGGCACACGGCACGCAGAAGCTCTTCGGCTGGTTCGGCGGTGGCGGCCTCGACGGCACCGCGAAGGCGATGGAGCACATGGGCTTCGCCCCCGGCCGGCCGAGCGCGCTCGCGGCGGGACTCGGCGAGGCGGGCGGTGGGGCCCTGTTGGCGCTCGGGCTCGCGACCCCGGCGGCGGGCGCCGCCGCGGCGGGCGCGATGGCGGGCGCCGTGTCGGTGCACGCGCCGGCGGGGTTCTTCGCGCAGGGCGGGGGCTTCGAGTACCCGGCCTTCCTCGGCTACGTGGCGGCCGGACTGGGACTCGCCGGGCCGGGCCGCTACTCCGTCGACCACTTCACCCGGCACCGGCTGGACCGACCCGCCGTGCTGGTCGTGGCGTTCGCGCTCAGCGCGGCCGCGGCGACCGTCGTCGTCGGTCGCCGCAACGCCGCCCTGGCAGCGGCGGCGGCCCCCGACTCCACCTCGGGCGGTGATCCCCTCTCGGGCGTCGACGCCTGAGGCTCTGCCGCAACCGATCTCGGGGTCGAGAGTGGCCCCTGCTACGGTGCGCCGATGTCAGCGATCAAGAAGTTCCAAGTCACCTTCGACTGTGCGGAACCAGAGCGCCTCGCTCGCTTCTGGTGCGAGGTACTGGGGTACGTCATCCCGGCGCCCCCGGAGGGGTTCGCCACCTGGGACGAGTACAAGGGCTCGCAGCCGCCCGAGCAGCGGGACGCGTGGTTCGCCTGCGTTGATCCCTCGGGCGTGGGCCCGCGGTTGTACTTCCAGCGGGTACCCGAAGGGAAGGCCGCCAAGAACCGGCTGCACCTCGATGTACGGGTCGGTACCGGACTGGTGGGTGAAGAGCGCCTCGCCGCGCTCGAAGCCGAGCGCGCACGATTGGTCCCGCTCGGCGCGGTACACGTGCGGACGCTGTACGACGGCACTGATTCGTGCATCCCGATGCTGGACATCGAGGACAACGAGTTCTGTATCGACTGAGCGTTCCCCGAGTCTGGGGGTGGCCGCCGTCGGGGACGATCGTGGTGTCTTCGACGGCGGCTTCGGCTCCGGACTCCTCCCGGCCGGCGGATGCGCCTCACCGCCGCCGGGGCGCACCGCCGGGCCCGCCGGGTGTCACAGGCCCAGTGCGGCGAAGGCCGTGTCCAGGAATCCGTCCGGCAGACCCGCCCCGGACCAGGTCCAGCCGGGTGGGCTCACCGCCTCGGCGGCTTCCTCCACAGCCGTTCCCGCGCCCGCCGGATCGTGGGGCAGGCCCAGGGCGACCACCGCCCAGGACGTCAGGGCTTCGATCTCCAGGTACTGCCACCACTCGGCGTCATCCCATCCCCGGCGTTCGGTGGCGTTGTTCGTCCAGGCCGTGCGGAAGAGCAGTGCGAGCGTGGCGCGCGGCTGCGCCGAGGAGGCCTCGACGGCGTGCCGCACGGTCCGCAGGTGTTCCAACTCCGCGGCCCACGGATGTGTCGAGAAGAACTCCAGGTTCTGGCGAAGCGTGGGCCGGAACGCTCGTCCTCGGCCGTGGTTCCAGTGCTCGGCGGGTGTCCACAGGCCGCCGGGGCCGTTGCCCAGCCCCGCGGCCCGGGCGTCTGCCGCGACATCGCCGAGGACCGCGTCACGCCATCCGAGCCCGTACGTCCTGCGGGCGGCGACGATCGCGTGGATCTGCCCGTCGGTGGCCGGCGCGTCGAGGAGTTCGTCGTCGCAGCCGTCCCACGGCGCTGCGAGCGCCGAGGTCACCGCCTCCCCGCACCGTGCGTGCAGGTCACCCACCGGTACGCGGGTCCAGGGCAACAGCGCCAGATGGGTCCTGTCCCACAGTTCCCGCACGGGTATGTCCGCCGACATGTCACTGACGCTCCTCGATCCCGATCGCCTTCTCCAGCTCCTCGTGCGCCGAGCCGGCCTTGCCCGAGTGCTGTTCCAGCAGCGCGGCGGCGATGGCGTCGAGCTTGCGCTGGATGGCGTGCTCGGCCCGCCGTTCGGAGTTCTTCAGCAGGGCCAGCAGGAGCAGGGCGACGGAGGCCACGGCGTCGCCCGCGAGGTGCTGCCAGCTCGTGGACAGGTGGAGGGCGTGCACGACCACGACGTTGACCACCAGGGCCACGCACACCACGAAGAAGGCCGCCGAGCTCGTGAAGTTGGAGGCAAGCTCGGCCAGCTTCTCGAAAGGACCGACGTGGCCGTCCTCGTTCTTCTCGGCGGGATGTTCGAAAGTCATGTCGAACATCATCCCTTCTTCCGGCGCTACGGGAGACCGGGCGCCCCGCGGATCAGCAGATCCGTGGCAGTTGCTCCCCGAGCGGCAGGTCCACCACGCGCGTCCCGCCCAGACCCGTGCGGGCGACGACGAGACCGGGGTGGGCCTCCACCGCCTCCCCGATCACCGCGGCGTGGCGTCCCAGCGGGTGGGCGCGCATCGCGTCGAGGACCGCGTCGGCGTGCTCGCGCGGTACGAACGCCACCAGCTTCCCCTCGTTCGCCACGTACAGGGGGTCGAGGCCGAGGATCGCGCAGGCGTTCGCGACGGGGTCCGGGATCGGGACCTTGCCCTCCTGGATGACCACACCGGTCCCGGAGGCTGCCGCGATCTCGTTGAGGGCGGCCGCGACCCCGCCCCGGGTGGGGTCGCGGAGCACGTGCAGGTCGGGGGTGACCGCGAGCATGGCCTCGACGAGGCCGCCGAGCGCCGCGCAGTCGCTCTCGATGTCCACCCCGAATTCCAGGCCCTCGCGCACGCTCATGACGGCCACGCCGTGCAGTCCGATCTCACCGCTGACGATGACCACGTCGCCGGGCACGACGCGCTGTGCGCGCAGGTCCACGCCGTCCGGGACGAGGCCGATGCCGGCCGTGTTCACGTAGACGCCGTCGCCGCGGCCCGACTCGACGACCTTGGTGTCACCCGTCGCGATCTCCACGCCGGCGGCGCGGGCGGCCACGCCCATGGAGCGCGCCACCCGGGCCACCACGGACATCTCGACGCCTTCTTCGAGGATGAACCCGCAGGACAGGTACGCGGCGCGGGCACCGGCCATCGCCAGGTCGTTGACGGTGCCGTTGACGGCGAGGTCGCCGATGTCGCCGCCGGGGAAGAACAGCGGCCGGACCACGTACGAGTCGGTGGAGAAGGCCAGTCGGGCGCCGCCGAGGGTGACCGCGGCGGCGTCGCCCATCTGGGCCAGCACCTCGCCGCCGAACGCCGGGGCGAAGAGGTGTCGCACCAGTTCGGCGGAGAGCGCGCCGCCTCCGCCGTGGCCCATCACCACGCGGGGGCGGTCCCGCAGGGGGGCCGGGCAGGTCCAGCCGGTGACGTCGAGGGTGGTGGTCTCAGGCAACGGGGCTCGCCTCCAGCGGTGTGGTCCGTGCGATGGGGTCGGCGGCGCGGACCGGGGTGAGGTCGAGCCTGCGGTAGAGGTAGTACGCGGCGCAGGCGCCCTCGCTGGACACCATGGTGGCGCCGAGGGGGTTGCGCGGCGTACAGGTGGTGCCGAAGGCCTCGCACTGGTTCGGCTTGATGAGGCCTTGGAGGACCTCGCCGCTGCGGCATTCCGCGGGCTCGCGGGTGGTGATGCCGGTGACGGAGAAGCGGTGTTCGGCGTCGTGGTCCCGGTAGCGTTCGGAGAGCCGCCAGCCGCTGTCGGGGATGACGCCGATGCCGCGCCAGGCGCGGTCGGTGACCTCGAAGACGTCCTCCAGCATGGCGATGGCCGCCGGGTTGCCCTCGGGGCGGACGGCGCGCGCGTAGGCGTTGTCCACGGTGTGCTCGCCGCGTTCGAGCTGGCGCACGGCACGCCGTACGCCTTCGAGGATGTCCAGCGGCTCGAAGCCCGTCACCACGATCGGGACCCGGTGCCGGGCGGCCAGCTCCGGGTACTCCCCCATGCCCATGACGCTGCACACGTGCCCGGCGGCCAGGAAGGCCTGGACGCGGCAGCTCGGCGACTGCATGATCGCCTCGATGGCCGGGGGGACGCGCACGTGGGAGACGAGCAGGCTGAAGTTGCGGATGCCGAGCTTCCGGGCCTGGTGGACCGTCATGGCGTTGGGCGGGGCGGTGGTCTCGAAGCCGATCCCGAAGAAGACGACCTCCTTGGCCGGGTTCTGCCGGGCGATCTTCAGGGCGTCGAGCGGGGAGTAGACGACGCGTACGTCGCCGCCCTCGCTGCGGACCTGGAAGAGGTCGCGGCCGGTCCCGGGGACGCGGAGCATGTCCCCGAACGAGCAGAAGATCACGTCGGGCCGGGAGGCGATCTCCAGGGCCTTGTCGATGACCTCCAGTGGGGTGACGCACACCGGACAGCCGGGGCCGTGGATCAACTCGACCTGTTCGGGGAGGAGTTGATCGATGCCATGCCTGATGATGGTGTGGGTCTGCCCTCCGCACACCTCCATCAGCGCCCAGGGGCGGGTGACGGTGGCGTGGATGTCGTCCAGGAGCCGGCGGGCGAGCTCGGGGTCCTGGAACTCCTCGATGTACTTCACTGCTGCCGCGCCTCCTGTGATACGTGCCCGCCGTCGACCGGTCCCACGACCGCCGGGTCGGCGACGGCGTCCGACTCGTCGTCCTCGAACGGCCAGGGCGCTCCGCCCGCCTCCGCCGCCTGCTCCCAGGGGTCCCCGAACTCCTCTTGCAGCATGCCGAGTTGGGCGAAGAGTTCCAGGGTCTGCCTGGCCGACTCCTCGTCCAGGCGCTGGAGCGCGAAGCCGACGTGGACGATGGCGTACTCGCCCACCTGGAGGTCCGGCAGGTACTCCAGGCACACTTCCTTGACCACTCCGCCGAAGTCGACGGTGGCCATGCGGGTGCCGTTCTCCTCCGCGATCTCAACCACTCTGCCGGGTACCGCCAGGCACATGGGCTTCTCCTCGCTGTGGGTGTTCGGTGGTGCGGGCCGCCGCCACCATGAGTTGCCCGAGCGCCAGTCCCCCGTCGTTCGGGGGCACTCGGTGGTGACGCAGTACCGTGAAGCCGCGCCCCCTCAGGGCCTCGGCGCAGGCCGAGGAGAGGAGGGTGTTGGCGAACACCCCGCCCGTGAGGGCGACGGTGTCCAGGCCGTGCCGCTCCCGGGCGGCGACGCAGACCTCGGTCACCAGGTCCGTGACGGCGCGGTGGAAGCGCGCGCCGATCAGCGACGCCGACGTCCCCGCACGCACGTCGGCCACCACGGCCGCGAGCACGGGCCCCGGGTCGACGGTCATCGGAGGATCGGGGTGGACGGCGGCATCGGGAACGGTCCCGGTCCCGGCCACGGCGGGCCGCAGGACGAAGGAGTACCCCTCGTGCGCCTTTCCGGGTGCGCCGCCGGCTTCCCGGGCCGTGCGCGCCGCGGCCTCCAGCTCGATCGCCGCCTGGGCCTCGTAGCCCGCGTGGTGGCAGATGCCCGCCAGCGAGGAGACGGCGTCGAAGAGCCGACCCATGGAAGAGGTCGGCACGCAGTTGAGGTCGGCACGCAACTGGGCTTCCAGTACGCGCAGTTCATCCGGAGGGCAGACCGCCACGCACGGCAGGTCCGGCGACCTGTCGAGTCCCGCCGCCCGAAGATGGGACAGCGCCATGCGGTACGGGCGTCGCACGGCGGCGTCACCACCGGGCAGCGGGACGTACGCGAGGTGCGCGAACCGGGTGTGACCCGCGTAGCCGGCGAGGAGGAACTCCCCGCCCCACACGGCCCCGTCGTCGCCGTGGCCCGTACCGTCGAACGCGACGCCGATCACCCGGCGGTCCGCGCCCAGACCGTGCTCGGCCATGGCGGCGGCGACGTGCGCGTGGTGGTGCTGGACGCCGATCACGGGCCGGTCCGCGGCGTTGCGGACGGCCCAGAGCGCCGAGCGGTAGCCGGGGTGCCGGTCGGCCGCGAGCAGGGCGGGGGCGACGCCGGTGATGCCTTCCAGTTGGCGCACCGCGCCGGCGAAGGCGTTCTGCGTGGCGAGGTCGTCCATGTCGCCGATGTGGGCGGACAGCCAGGCCCGCCGGCCCTCGCCGAGGCAGAAGGTGTTCTTCAGGTCTCCCCCGACGGCCAGCGTCGCGGGCACCGGGAACGGGAGGTCCAGGGGCAGGGGTGCGTGGCCGCGCGAGCGCCGCACGATCAGCGGCTCCCCGTCCAGGACCCGGATCACCGAGTCGTCGCAGGGGACGTGGATGGGACGGTCGTGCGTGAGCCAGGCGTCGGCCAACCGGCCGAGCCGTTCCAGGGCCTCGGCGTCGTCGGTCACGATCGGTTCGCCGGCCAGGTTGCCGCTGGTCATGACGAGCAGGCGGGGCCCGGGAGGGTCGCCGGGCAGCCCGAGCAGAAGGTGGTGCAGCGGTGTGTACGGGAGCATCACGCCGAGGTCCGGATTGCCCGGGGCGACCCCCACCAGTTCGGCGGCGGCGGCGCGACGGCGCAGCAACACGATGGGGCGTACGGCCCCGGTGAGCAGGCTCCGTTCCCGTGGACCGATGTGGACGTGGGGTTCGACGTCGGCGAGGTCGCGGGCCATCAGGGCGAAGGGCTTGTCGCCCCGGCCCTTGCGGCGGCGCAGTTCCGCCACCGCCGCGGGTCGCGCCGCGTCGCAGGCGAGGTGGTATCCGCCGAGGCCCTTGACCGCGAGGATCGCCCCGCCGGCCAGGAGCCGGCGCGCCGCGGCCACCGGATCCCCGGCCGCGGGTTCGCCTGCCGCCTGCTCCCGGGGCGGTGAGCCGACGAGGAGCCTCAACCGGGGGCCGCAGGCCGGGCAGGCGACCGGCTGGGCGTGGAAGCGGCGGTCGGCGGGGTCGGTGTACTCCCGGGCGCAGTCCGGGCACATCGGGAAGCGGGCCATCGTGGTGTGGGCACGGTCGTACGGCAGGCCGGTGACGATGGTGAACCGGGGCCCGCAGTGCGTGCAGGTGATGAAGGGGTGGCGGTGTCGTCGGTCGGCCGGATCGACCAGCTCCGCGAGGCAGTCCGCGCAGGTCGCCACGTCGGGCGAGACCAGCGTGCGGGCGGGACCGCCGCCCCTGGAGGCGACGATGGTGAAGCCGGTGCCGCCCGCGACGGGTACCTCGCAGTGGTCGACGGCGTCCACGACGGCCAACGGCGGGGCGCAGGCGGCGAGCCGCTCACAGAACTCCGAGACCGCCGCCGAGGCGCCCTCGACCTCGGCGACGACGCCTTCGGGGGTGTTGGTGACGTGCCCGGCCAGGCCGAGGGCGATGGCCCGGGTGTAGACGTACGGGCGGAATCCGACGCCCTGGACCACGCCCCGGACGGTGACCCGGCGCCGTTGCACCGCCTCCATCAGCGGGTCTGCGTCGCTGCCGCGTCGGCACGCCGATGCGGACGCACGTGACCGTGGTCGTGGTCGTGGCTGTGATCGGCCCCGTGGTCGTGGTCGTGGTCGTGACCGTGGTCGTGCGCCCCGTGGTGGTGGTCGAGGTGTCCGTCGACCCGCCCCGCCATGACCGGTGCGTGGACCGTCGCGCCCGCCCCGACGGCCAAGGCGCGGTCCAGCAGGAGGCCGACGCCCTCGTCCGCGCGGGCGGACGTGAGGACCACCTCGACGCCCGGGTTGACCTGCTGTACGTGGGCGCGGAAGGCGTCCTCGTCGAACTCGACGGCCTTGGCGATGTCGGTCTTGGTGACGATCACGAGGTGGGCGAGCCCGAAGGCGGTGGGGTACTTGAGCGGCTTGTCCTCGCCCTCGGTCACGGAGGCGAGGACGACCCTCAGGGACTCCCCGAGGTCGTAGGAGGCAGGGCAGACCAGATTGCCGACGTTCTCCACGAAGAGCAGCCGGGTGTCGTCGGGCATCCAGCCGTCCAGGTGCCGGCTCAGCATCCCGGCTTCCAGGTGGCACAGCCCGTCGGTGAGCACCTGCTTGACGGGAACGCCGGAACGGGCCAGCCGTACCGCGTCGTTCTCGGTGGCGAGGTCGGCGGTGAGGGCGGCGACGGCCACTCCCCGCTCACGGGCGAGCAGCAGCTCGCGCTCCAGCAACGCCGTCTTGCCGCTGCCCGGGCTGGAGAGCAGGTTGACGACCGTGGTGCCGCGGGCGGCGAGTTCGGCGCGCAGGGTCCGGGCGGCTTCGTCGTTCTTGGCCAGCACCGCCTGCTTGAGGTCGACGACTCGGCACATGTTCAGCGCTCCTCGGGGATCGGTTGGCGGTGGCGCGCGGGGGCGGGGTCGGGGTCGGGGGCGGGGCAGTCCTCCCAGTTCACGGAGAGGATCCGCAGCTCACGGCCGGCGGTGAGTTCCACGTCGGTGGCCTTGCCGCATCCGGGGCAACAGAGTTCGGGCGGCATGCCGACCGCCCAGTCGTCCGTACAGGAGTGGCAGCGCGCGCGGGCCGCCACGGGCTCGGTGACGAGTGCGGCGCCCTCCAGAACCGTTCCGGCACAGGCCAGTTCGAAACAGAAGGCGAGTGCGTCGGGTACCACGCCGGCCAGCTCGCCGACTTCGAGGCGGACCGAGGTCACCACGCGCGCCCCGCCGGCCTGGGCTGCTTCTTCCACCTGGCTCACCACGGCCATGGCGATCGACATCTCGTGCATCGGGGCTCCGTCCTGCCGGGGCTCATTAGACCGGCAGGCGGGGGACGGTACGGGCGGGCACGCCGACGCGCCGCACGCCCCGTACGCCATTCGGGCGCCGGGGCGTGCGAGGGGGTGCGGGAGGCGTCACATCCTGCGCATCCGCAGGTAACGCTTGATGTCGGGGGCGACCAGTACGGCCACCGTGAACAGGGCGGCCAGGGCCACGCCGCAGAGGACTTCCTTCTTCATTTGGTTCTCTCCTCCGTTGTCACCAGGTCTTCCCGGGCCAGTCCCACGAGCGTCCGCACGGCCTCCGGGACCGCGGCGGCCACGGGGCCGCTGAGGCCCATGCCCTCCTCCACGGAGGCGGGTTCGCAGCCGAGCACCAGCGTGCGTCGGGGCGGGGTGCCGCCCGTTCCCTCGCAGAGGGTGCCCAGCAGTGCGAGGACCGCGTCGGGCGACATGTGGTGGCCGTCGAGCACGGCGCCGCCGATCGGGGCGCCGGCGTGCTCGTCGACCTCGATGAGGTACAGCGTGCCGGGCTCGCCGCCGCGCGCGGTGGCGTCCACCAGCACGAGGGTGTCGTAGCCGTCGAGCAGTTGGTAGGCGAGGTGTACTCCGCGCACACCGAAGTCCACCACCTCCACATGCTCCGGCAGGTGGTGCGCGGACAGGGCGCGCACCACCTCGACACCGAATCCGTCGTCGCCGAGGAAGACGTTTCCGATCCCCGCGATCAGGGTCGCGCCGCTCACGTGTCCTCCAGGGGGCTCACGTCGCCCGAGGGCCCCTCCGGGGCGGTCACCTCGTCGGGTTGGAAGTAGAGGAAGCGGCCCTGCTCGCGCCTGATGTCGGCGCCGGGATCGTCCTCCACCGTGACGGCGAGGTGCACTCCCCCGTCCACGTCGTGCAGCACGGCCTCGACGCGGGCGCGGCGGCCGTGGAGGAACACGTCCTGCGCGTCGGTGCGCCGCAGGCCCGGCCGCAGCAGCACGCGGCTGCCGACGTCCACCGGTACGCCGTCCACGAGGACGGGCTCCCGGGCGTGGTCGACGGGGTCCGCGTGGGCGGGGTCCCACCAGGGGGTGTCGGGGCGGAACACGGCCTGGTCCTCGAAGGGTTCGAGGCCGGTCGGGGTGTCCACCGGGATGTCGGGGTCGGTGATCTCCCGCAGGCCCCGCACCGCGCCGTGCAGCCGTTCGAGGACCTCGGGCGGCATGGATTCGGCGAGGTCGATCACGGCTGCGGCCCTCGGGTCGGTGCCGCGTGCCTCGCGCTTCTCCCGGTCCGTCAGGGCGGCGGTGCGCAGCGCGAGGATCTCGTCGATCTCGGTGGCGTCGTACATGGCGCCGATGCTCTCGGGGGCGATTCCGGGGTGGTCCTCCAGGATGATCGGGGAGGAGAGCACCACGTCGGCGCGGCCGGGCTCGCCGGCGAGCACGGGCCAGGTCTGTCGGTTGACGCAGGCGGCGACGGCGCCCTTGGCCCATTCGGGCGGGTCGGTCATCGACAGGAAGGAGCCCTTGTCGAGGCCGAGCAGGAGGTGCGCGGCGACGAGTGAGCGGGGCAGCGCGGCGTCGCGATCGGCGCCGTTCTCGTCCGGTGTCCACGCGCTGGTGTTCTCCACCACCGCGGTCAGCTTCCAGGCGCGGTAGGCGCAGTCGAGTTCGCTCGCGCGCAGTCGGACGACCGCTTCGATGTTCTCGGTGCGGCGCAGCAGCCGGCCGACGGTCCGGCCGTCCGCGTCGTGGACGTCCTCGGTCTCCTCGCGTGCGGGCCGGGTGACGGGGACCAGTACGCCCTCCCCGGCGAGGTCGGCCACGTCCACGGTCATCTCCACGCGTTCCTCGGTTCCCTCGTCCCAGGGGACGAGGACCCGGTCCTCGAGGTGCAGCTCCGTCACGTCGGTGAACGATCCGTCCGGTCGGGCCTGTTGGACGGTCCGCCGTTGGGCGTGCAGGAAGCGGAGTTCGACGGCGAGCGTCGCGTTGCCCTTCGGCTCCATCAGGATCTCGGTCTGTTGGAGGCAGTGCTCCTCGTGCGCGGGAGCCCAGGCGGGCGGTACGAGGACGCCGAACTGCCACCGCAGGCGGTTCTTGGCCGCCGAGGCCCGGTAGGGGTAGAGCACGTACCCCTCGAAGAGCACGGCGTCGGCCACCTGCCGGGCGATCGCGAAGCGGGCTTCGAGGGCGGACGTTCCCGCCGCGCCGGCCGTCGTGGTGGTGACGGTCGTTCCGGTGGTCGTCGTCACGGCGCGGCCGTCCTCTCGGCGGGGCGCGGCGGCAGGGCGCCCGCCCGGAAGCGTTCCTGCGGTGAGGGTTTCGCGTCCGGGACGACGGCCGAAACCGCCGCCGCGTCCAGGAGGGCCCGTACGGTGGCCTCCCAGGACGCCAGGGCGTGTCGGGAACGGTAGGCGAGCAGTTCGTCCATGGTGTCGCGGGGCAGTCTGAGCCATCCGCAGCCGGGGAAGTGCTGCTCGATCATCTCCTGCCAGACCGCGACCGGCATGCGGTACGAGGCTTCGCGGTCCCAGGGGACGGGCTCGACGTGGAAGCCGCCGGCGCCGGTGAACGCGGTGCCGGAGAACAGCATGAGCAGGGGTGCCTCGCCGTCCTCCAGGGCGCCGAGGTAGCGGCTCGCCGCGATGTCCATGTCGTAGGTGCAGGGCACCACCAGGTCGATCTCGGTGGACCCGGTGAAGCTGGGCACCATGAGGGTGACCTGCGCGAACTGGACGGGCAGGAGGGTGTTGCCCCACCGGGAGCGTTCCCCGAACAGGTCGGCGAGGCCCTCGGCCTCGGTCGGTCCGTAGCCGCGTCGGGCCGGTTCGATGCGGATCTGGCAGCGCAGGGCGAGGGCGTGGATCCGGGTCTGCTCGGTGGCGGTGATGGCCAGCCGGAAGACGAGGGTGGGGCCGGCGGCGTACGGGTCGGCCCGTACGCCGGTGCAGGTGAAGCCGAACTCCGTCACGGCCGCGCCTCCTTCACCGGGGTCTTGGCGCGGCGCTCGACCTGTTCGAAGAAGGCCGCGAGGGCGGCGCGCGCCTCGGACCCGCCGTCGAAGCCATGCCACAACAGGCGCATGCGGCCGACGAGTTCGTAGCAGATGTCGATGGGTACCAGGTGGCAGTCGGTCCGCCCCTCGGCGCGCCGCAGCAGGAGCGCCTCGACGTCCGGTTCGAGCAGCGCGGACAGCGGGTTGCCGCCGAGCGCGGTCTGCCAGGTGGCGGGGTCGAGTTCGCTCTCGGTGGCGCCGGCGGGGCTGGGGTACAGCGCGACGAGTCGGTCGAGTGCGGCGTTGCGGAAGAAGAACGCGACGCTGACCGGGATCTGGAGTTGTTCCCACACCCCGTCGTCGAGCGGGTGGTCGGGGTCGGTGAGGTACCGGTTCGGGACGGCGCGGTAGCGTCCGGTCGCCGCGCCGGGTCGGTCGAACAGCAGGGCGCAGGCCGTGCAGGCGCACACCAGGGCGCGCTTCTCGATCTCGACCAGGTGGCGGTGCCCGTCCTCGGCGACCGCGACCCCGCACAGTTCACAGGTCTCGGGGCGGGGGGCGCGCGGCCCGGCGAACCGGCGCAGGCCGCGCGGTCCGCCGGTCCGTGCGGCGGGCGGTGCCCAGCCCTGTGACGCGCTCACGAAACCCGCGCCGGGCTGGTGTTCGGGCGGACGCCGATCTGCAGCAGCGGCTGCTGCGGTGCGGCCTCTTCCATCCGGACCTCGGTCACCTCGGGTGCGAAGGACGCCAACGCGTCCTCGACGGCCTGCCGGCCGCCGTCGTCGCCACCTCCGCAGCCGCAGCCGGAACTCGGGGCGGAGCGCAGGCGCAGCACGCCCGTGCCCTCGTCGAAGCCGACCAGTTCCACGGGTTCCCGTACGGCCGCCAGGGCGCGCGCGATCCGGGTGTGGGCGTCCTCGGGGTGCAGGTCGTGCAGGGCCAGCAGCCCGGAGACCAGCTCGTCGTCGAGGAGCGTGGCGAGGGCCTGGTCGTCGAGGCGGGTGGTGATGCTCGCCAGCCCGGCGCCGTAGAGGTCCATGAGCACGCGCACCAGTTCCTCGGCCGCCGCGCACACCTCGCGGTCGCCGGTGGCCGCCAGCCGGTCCAGGACCTCCTCGACCCGCAGGCCCGCCCGGCGGGCGTCGGTGGGGGCGCTCATCCGCCCAGTCCGCTCAGTCCGGTGGGAACGTGCATCTGCTTGATCGTCTTGCCGCCGCCGACGTACATGTGGACTCCGCACGGCAGACAGGGGTCGAAGCTGCGCACGGCGCGCATGATGTCGATGCCCTTGAAGTTCTCCGGGGTGTTCTCCTCGAAGATGGGCGTGTTCTGCACGGCGTCCTCGTACGGTCCGGGGGTGCCGTAGGTGTCGCGGGTGCTGGCGTTCCACGGGGTCGGCGGGTAGGGGTGGTAGTTGGCGATCTTGCCGTCGCGGATCACCATGTGGTGCGAGAGGACGCCGCGCACCGCCTCGGTGAAACCGACCCCCAGGCCCTCGTCGGGAACCTCGAACTTCTCCCAGGTCTGGGTGCGTCCGGCGCGTACCTCGGCGAGGCCCTTCTCGGCGCAGTGCAGCGCGATGGCCGCCGCGTAAGCCTGGAAGTACGTGCGGGCGCGGTTGCGCTCCAGCGCGTTGCTCCACTTCGGGATCTTCCACTCGAAGCGGGTCTCGGGCTTGGTCATCGTGCGCGGCAGGGTGATGACCACGCTGTGGCCGGTGGCCTGGACGTAGTCGGTGTTCACCAGGCCGGACAGGGCCGTGGACCACAGGCGGGCCAGGGGGCCGCCGCCGGTGTCGAGGGGGAGGTGGTCCTTGCCGTCGAACCAGCGGGGGGACATCACCCAGCTGTACTTGTCGTCGAAGTCGCGCTTCTGCGGCGCGGGGATGGTGTGCTGGTTCCAGGGGTGGCGGGCGTCGACCGGGTTCCCGAGCGGGTCGTGGGTGACGAACTTCTCCTGGCCCTGCCAGTCGTCGTAGTACGAGCTGCCGAGCAGGATCCGGATGCCGAGATTGATCTCGGTGAGGTCGTTGGTGACCAGCTTGCCGTCGACGACGACGCCCGGGGTGACGAACATCTTCCGTCCCCAGTCGGTCATGTTGGCGTACGTGAAGTCACAGTACTCCGGGTCGTTGAGCGCGCCCCAGCAGCCCAACAGCACGCGTCGGCGGCCTACTTCCTCGTAGCCGGGCAGCGCCTCGTAGAAGAAGTCGAACAGGTCGTCGTGGAGCGGGACGACGCGCTTCATGAACTCGCAGTACCGCATGAGGCGGCTCATGTAGTCCGTGAAGAGCTGGACGGAGGCGATGGTGCCGACGCCACCCGGGTAGAGGGTGGAGGGATGCACGTGGCGCCCTTCCATCAGGCAGAACATCTCACGCGTGTACCGGCTGACCTGGAGGGCCTCGCGGTAGAACTCGCCCTCCAGGGGGTTGAGGGAGCGCATGATGTCGGCGATGGTCTTGAAGCCGTGTTCTCCGGCGTGCGGGGCGGGCGTGCGCTCGGCCAGCTCCAGGACGCCGGGGTTGGTCTCGCGGACCATCTTCTCGCAGTAGTCGACCCCGACCAGGTTCTCCTGGAAGATGTTGTGGTCGAACATGTACTCCGCGGCCTCGCCCAGGTTGATGATCCACTCGGCGAGGTGGGGCGGCTTCACCCCGTAGGCCATGTTCTGCGCGTACACCGAACACGTGGCGTGGTTGTCGCCGCAGATCCCGCAGATGCGGCTGGTGATGAAGTGCGCGTCGCGGGGGTCCTTGCCGCGCATGAAGACGCTGTAGCCGCGGAAGACCGACGAGGTGCTGTAGCACTCCGCCACGCGCTTCTGCTTGAAGTCGATCTTCGTGTGGATGCCGAGACTGCCCACGATCCGGGTGATCGGATCCCAGGACATCTCCACCAGGCCGCTGCCGTCTCCGGCCGCCTTCGTCTTCGGTGCCATCGTGTCTGCCGTGACCCTTCTTCGGTGGGGGTGTTGAAGGTTCTCGCGGATGCCGAGTGCTCTCGCGGGGTTCGGACCCGCGGCTTACGGGTGGAGTGCGCGGGGAGGGGTCACCACGGCGGCCGGTAGCCGGTGGTCAGCCGCTCCCCCGGGTTGCGCCACTTCGGTTCCTGGTCGACGGTGTGCGCCGTCACCGCGCGGAGCTTTCGGATCACCGCGCCGTAGATCCCGCTGGCGGTGGCGGACACCTTGCCGCCGGGGGGCTCGTCCATGAAGGGCATGAACTTGTCCGGGAAGCCCGGCATGGTGCAGGCGATGCAGATGCCACCGACGTTGGGGCAGCCGCCGATGCCGTTCATCCAGCCGCGCTTGGGCACGTTGCACTTGACCACGGGACCCCAACACCCCAGCTTGACCAGGCACTTCGGGGAGTCGTAGGTCTCCGCGAACTGGCCCTGCTCGTAGTAGCCGGCCCGGTCGCAGCCCTCGTGGACGGTGGCGCCGAACAGCCAGGTGGGGCGTAGCTTGTCGTCGAGCGGGATCATCGGGGCCGAGCCGGCCGCCTGGTACAGCAGGTAGGTGAGGGTCTCGGAGAAGTTGTCCGGCTGGATGGGGCAGCCCGGGACGCACACGATGGGGATCCCCGCCTTGGACTTCCAGTCCCAGCCGAGGTAGTCGGGCACGCCCATGGCGCCGGTCGGGTTGCCCTCCATCGCGTGGATGCCGCCGTACGTGGCGCACGTGCCGATGGCCACCACGGCGAGGGCCTTGGGGGCCAGCCGGTCCAGCCACTCGCTGGTGGTGATGGGCTGGCCGGTCAGCGGATCGTCGCCGAAGCCGCACCAGTAGCCCTCGGGCTTGATCTTCTCGTTCGGGATGGACCCCTCGACGACCAGCACGAAGGGGTCGATCTCACCGCGCTCGCCCTTGAAGAACCACTCGATGAAGGTGTCGGCGCCGCCGACGGGTCCGCACTCGAAGTCGATGAGGGGCCAGTGCACGGCGATCTTCGGCAGACCGGGCAGCACGCCCATCACGATCTCTTCGATGCTGGGCTGCATCGCTGCCGTCAGGGACACCGAGTCGCCGTCGCAGCTCAGCCCCGCGTTGATCCAGAGGATGTGGATCGGGGGGTCCTCTACCGTGGTCGGCGTTGCTGCATCCATGAGGATGCCTCCTTGGGGAGGTATGCGGGGAGGTGGGGGTGGCGTCCGCGGGTGGGCCGACGCCCTCACCCTTCTTGGTAACAGGGCTCCGATGCGGGTGGGCTGTCATGCGCGGCCATTGCGGTGACGTCGCCGCGCCGGCTTGACGCCGGGTGGGCGAGGTGCGGCGGGGTCCCGATCGCGGGTTCCTTGCGTACGAAGGCCCTGCGCAGTGCGTGGTGGGGGGCGTCCGGGTCGAGGAACGTGGCCCGCATCCGGGTCAGTTCCGCCTCCCGGTGGGCGGCGAGCGGTCTGACGGCCTCGTCGCGGTCGCGGGCCGCCTTCTTCTCCGCGATCCGGGACGAGGTGGCGGGCGAGTCCGCCAACAGTCCCGCGAGGCGGGCCGTCTCGGCGGCGAACGCGTCGGGGGCGCAGGGCACCGTGCGGTCGATCAGGCCGAGGCCCTCGGCGGCGGCTGCGCTCAGCGGCAGGGCGTCGGTGGTGAGCCGCTGCGCGACGGCGGCGCCCACACGGCGGGGCAGGGTGTACGTCCAGTACTCGGATCCGTACAGGCCCATCAGCCGGTAGTGCGGGTTCAGCACGACTCCGGTGCGGCACCAGACCTCGTCGGCGGCGAGGGCCAGCATGGCCCCTCCGGCGGCGGCGTTCCCGCCGAGTGCGGCCACGACGAGGCGGTCGGTGGTGGTCAGGACGGCCTCCACGAGGTCGTCCATGGCCTGGATGTTCGCCCAGGACTCGGCGGCGGGGTCGTCGGCCGCCTCGATGACGCCGAGGTGGATCCCGTTGGAGAAGAAGTCCCGTCCGCCGCCGAGCACCAGCACGGACGTGGGGCGCGAGCACGCGGCGCGGTAGGCGTGCAGCAGGCGGCGGCAGTGGTCGGTGGCCATGGCGCCGCCGGGGAAGGAGAACGACAGGAAGCCGACCCGGCCCTCCTCGCGGTATCCGATGCCGCCCGGGGCGCCGGCGCCGTGCGATCCGTCCGGCAGGTCGGACGCGGGTGCGGCGGGCAGTTCGGGCAGGGGCGGCAGTCGGTCGGCGAGGGCCAGGGTGGCGGGCAGTTTGACCGGAGCGGGCTGCCCGGGCCGGCGTCGGGCCCGGAGTTCGGGGATCCAGACGGCGCCGTCGGTCGTCGCCCGGCAGACGGCACCGTCACGGGTGGCCAGCAGTTCGCCGGGTCGGCCGCGCAGCTCGTGCTCGGGGCGGCCGCCGTGCAGGTACCAGGCGCCGCCGAGCAGGTCGTCGAGTACGCCGGGCCGGGAGTCGGCCGCGCGGAGCGTGCGCAGGACCCGCTCGGTCGGATCCGTCTCCCAGTCGATCCGGCGGTCCTCCTGGCCCAGGTAGGGCCGGGTGTGGTGGGTGGTCTGGGGCCGCGGGGCGTACGTACCGGAGGCGAAGCGTTCCACCGCGGTCAGCACCGCCCGCAGGGCGGCGTCCGCGATCTCGCCCCGGTAGAGGTCGCTCTTGGCCACCTCGGGCAGGGGGCAGTCGGCGAACGCCCAGACGTCGCCGGCGTCCATCTCGCCGGTGGCCTGGAGGACGGTGACGCCCCACCGGTCGGCCCGGTCGAGGATCGCCCGGTCCAGCGAGGAGGGGCCCCGGTCCCCGACGGGTCCCGGGTGCACGATCAGGCAGGTGTGGGCCGCCCAGACCTCCCGGGGCAGGGCCGTCGTCAGCATCGGCGCGACGATCAGGTCGGGTCGGTGGCGGCGCACCGCGTCGGCGAGGGGGACGCCGGGCGCGGCCAGCTCGACGGCGACACGGTGACCGTGGTCCCGCAGCTCCGCGTGGACGCGCTGGGTCAGGCTGTTGAACGCGCTCGCCACCAGCAGGATGTGCACACCGTCTCCCCGCGACCAGCCGCCTCGGCGGACCGTGGCCGGGCATCCCGGCCGCCTGCGATCGTCGGGCACGCCGGAGCCGATGACGCGGCACGAAGCGCCGACGTCACTCGAAAGCGGGCGGAGCGCGCCGCCACCTGGTGGCCGGCCCACAGCGCGTCGTTCCGCGCGGCGCCAAACCCGGCCGCGACCGGCGACGAATCATCAGTGGGTACGGCGTACCGACCACGAGGCCGGAGGCCGGACCGGGACGGTGAGGACCATGACGGACGAGGCGTTCGAGGAACTCCTGATCGAGGCGCGCGCGGAGGCGCGGCGGGTGTGTCTGCCGCCTGCCGAACCGACCGGGGAACCGGACTTCGCGCTCAGGACGCAGCACGCCGAGTTCGGGGCCTCGGAGCACTGATCGTGTCGGTCTTCAACCGGTCCGGTCCGTCAGGGAGAGACCTCGGTGTGGCCGCACACCCACGCCAGGGCGTCGTGCACCCCCTGGGTGTAGTCGAGCGGGAGGGTCCTCAGCGGGCCCGCCTCCAGTTGCACCGTGGCGGCGTCCACCTCGGCCGTCAGCAGGTCCATGTCGGGCGTGCTCTCGGCCACGGCGCCCGTGACCGGGGCGCCGTCGCCCCGGCCCAGGGCCCACTGGTAGCCGGTCAGGGCGCCCTTGGAGAGCTGGGTCGCCCCGTGCGGTCCGAGGCTGTCGGCCTCCAGCGCGTCGTGGCGCTCCTCGACCTCGGCGCGGGGTCGGGTCCCGATACGGTCCGAATCGAACTGATCTGTTCGCTGCGTGGTCATACCACTATGTCTGTCCGTCGGACGGGCATTGATGTGCATGCGTGCACAGCACACATGCGTGCACACCCCATGCGTGCGCGGCGCGCCACACGCGTGCGCGGCGCGCCCCGGCTCATGTCAGCAGCGGCCGGTCCCGCGCGCGGACCGGGGCCTGGAGGGCGGTGCCGCCCGTCAGGTAGCGGTCGACCGCGGCGGCGACCGAGCGGCCCTCCGCGATCGCCCACACCACGAGGGACTGCCCGCGCCCGGCGTCGCCCGCCACGAACACCCCGTCCGTCGGCCGGGAGGGGCCGCCGAGCGCCGCGAAGTCGTCGTCCCGCGCGAAGTTTCCCCGCTCGTCCCGGAGGAGACCGAGCTGCTCGCCCAGACCACAGGCCTTCTCGGGCCCCGAGAAGCCGAGCGCCAGCAGCACCAGCCCGGCCTCGATCACCCGCTCGGTGCCGGGCAGGGCGCCGCGTCGCGCGGGTTCCACCCCGGTCAGGCGCAGGGCCCGTACCCGGCCGGTCGCGTCGCCTTCGAAGTGCAGGGTGGCGCAGGAGAAGGCCCGGGGATCGGCGCCGTGGCGTCCGCGTGCCTCCTCGTGGGCGTGGGAGATCCGGTAGACCTTCGGGTACACGGGCCAGGGCTGGGTGTCGGGCCGGGTGGGGCCGGGCTCGGGGTTGATGTCGAGCTGGACCACCGACAGGGCGCGCTGGCGCAGGGCCGTGCCGAGGCAGTCGGAGCCGGTGTCCCCGCCCCCGACGATCACCACGTGCCGTCCCGCGGCGGTGACCTCGGGTTCCGCGATGTCGCCCTCGACGACCCTGTTCGCGCCGGTCAGGTAGTCCATGGCCTGGTGGATGCCGCGCAGCTCCCGACCCGGTACGGTCAGCTCCCTGCGCTCCATGGCGCCGACCGCGACGACGACGGCGTCGTACCGCCTGCGGAGGTCGGCCCCGTCGACCCGACCGCCGATGTCGCTGTCCGTACGGAAGACGGTGCCCTCGGCCCGCATCTGTTCGACGCGGCGGTCCAGGTGCGATTTCTCCATCTTGAACGCCGGGATGCCGTAGCGGAGGAGTCCGCCGATCCGGTCGGCCCGCTCGTGGACGACGACGGTGTGTCCGGCGCGGGTGAGCTGCTGGGCGGCGGCGAGGCCGGCGGGGCCGGACCCTATGACCGCGACGGTCTTGCCGCTGAGCCGGCCGGGCGGCGCCGGGACGGTGTAGGCGTGCGCCCACGCCTGGTCGGCGATGGTCTGCTCGACGTTCTTGATGGTCACCGCGTCGGCGTTGATCGTCAGGACGCAGGCGTCCTCGCAGGGGGCCGGGCAGAGCCGGCCGGTGAACTCGGGGAAGTTGTTCGTCGCGTGCAACCGGTCGGAGGCGGCCCTCCAGGCGCCGTGGGCGGCGTACGCGTTCCACTCGGGGATCAGGTTCCCGAGCGGGCAGCCGGCGTGGCAGAACGGGATCCCGCAGTCCATGCACCGGTTCGCCTGCTCGGACACCAGGGGCAGCAGCGCCTGCCCGGAGTGGACCTCGCGCCAGTCGCCGAGCCGTTCGTCCGCGGGGCGCGCCGGGACGGGGCTGCGGGGCGTCCTGAGGAAGCCGAACGGATCGGTCATGCGCCGCCTCCAGGATTCACGCGCGGATACGGCGGTTCGACCAGGTTACGCCGCCTTTGTCGGTGTTTCCCGGGAGCCGGAAACGGGTGCTCCCGACGTGACACCGGTCACTTCCCGTGACGCAGGGGACATGACCTCGCCTCCCGGGGGAAGGCGGGCCCCACTGCACCATCACCGCGGGTCCGCCGCGGTGCGGAAATCGGAGGTACAGCGCGTCGTGTCGGAGCAACTGAGCATTCACACAGCCGGAAAGTGGCGGTCCGCGTCGACGGGCGCCACGAGGGAGATCCTGGATCCCGCCGACGGCACCGTGCTCGCGGTGGTCGCCGAGGGCAGCGCCGCCGACGCCGACGCGGCCGTCAGCGCCGCCCGCGCCGCCTTCGACGGCGGCGAGTGGCCGCAGACCCCGGTGGCCGAGCGCGCCGAGGTGCTGCGCCGCACCGCCGACCTCCTCCAGCGCGACCGGGAGCGGATCGCGCTCCTGGAGAGCCTGGACGCCGGCAAGACCCTGGAAGAGGGTCGCGTGGACGTGGACTGCGTCAGCGCCGCCTTCCGCTACTTCGCCGACCTCGTCATCGGAGAGGGCGGCGGCCGGGTCGTGGACGCCGGCTCCGCCGACATCCACAGCGTGGTCGTGCACGAGCCGGTCGGGGTGTGCGCCCTGATCACGCCGTGGAACTATCCGCTGCTCCAGGCGAGCTGGAAGGTGGCCCCGGCGCTGGCCGCGGGCAACACCTTCGTGATCAAGCCCAGCGAGCTCACCCCGCTGAGCACCGTCGTCCTCGTCGAACTGCTGGTCGAGGCCGGGCTGCCGGCAGGCGTCGCCAACCTGGTGACCGGCGCCGGGGACCCCGTCGGCGCCCGCCTCTCGGCCCACCCCGACGTCGACCTCGTGTCGTTCACCGGCGGACTCGCCAGCGGCACGAAGGTCGCGCACGCCGCGGCCGACACCGTCAAGAAGGTCGCCCTCGAACTCGGTGGCAAGAACCCCAACGTCGTCTTCGCGGACGCCTGCGCCACCACCGACGGCTTCGACACCGCCGTCGACCAGGCCCTGAACGCCGCCTTCATCCACAGTGGCCAGGTCTGTTCGGCCGGATCGCGGCTGATCATCGAGGAGTCGGTGCGGGACCGCTTCGTCGCCGAACTCGCCCGTCGCGCCGAGAAGATCCGCCTCGGTCGCGGCACCGACGCGGGCGTCGAGTGCGGCCCGATGGTCTCCGCCGCGCAGCGGGAACGGACCGAGTCGTTCGTCGCCTCCGCCCTCGCCGAGGGCGCCGTGCTGCGCGCCGGCGGCGAACGCCCCGAGGGTCCGGGCAACTTCTACCGTCCGACCGTGCTGGACCACTGCGACCGCGGGATGCGCGTCGTGCGCGAGGAGGTCTTCGGTCCGGTCCTGACCGTGGAGACGTTCCGCACCGAGGACGAGGCCGTGGCCCTGGCCAACGACACCGAGTACGGGCTCGCGGGCGCCGTGTGGACCTCCGACCAGGGCCGCGCCCGCCGGGTGGCGGGCCGACTGCGCCACGGCACCGTATGGATCAACGACTTCCACCCCTACCTCCCGCAGGCGGAGTGGGGCGGTTTCGGGAAGTCCGGTGTCGGGCGCGAGCTCGGACCGTCGGGTCTCGCCGAGTACCGCGAGACGAAGCACGTCTACCAGAACCTGGCGCCGCGCCCCGTGCGCTGGTTCGCGGGCTGAAAGGGAGCATCTTCATGACGACGCACACGGACCTCGGCCAGAACGTCGCCGAGGAAACCATTCAGGAGTACGACTACGTCATCGTCGGCGGCGGCACCGCCGGCTCGGTGATCGCCGCCCGGCTGACGCAGGACCCGAACGTCACGGTCGCCGTCATCGAGGGCGGGCCGAGCGACGTCGACCGTCCGGACGTCCTCACCCTGCGCCGCTGGATGGGCCTGCTCGGCGGGGACCTCGACTACGACTACCCCACCACCGAGCAGCCGCGCGGCAACTCGCACATCAGACACAGCCGCGCCCGCGTCCTCGGCGGCTGCTCCTCGCACAACACCCTGATCGCGTTCAAGCCGCTGCCGTCCGACTGGGACGAGTGGTCGGACGCGGGCGCCGAGGGCTGGCACTCCGCCGCCATGGACCCGTACTTCGACCGGCTGCTGAACAACATCGTCCCCGTCGGCGAGGCCGACCGGAACGCCATCGCCCGCGACTTCGTGGACGCGGCCGAGCACGCGCTGGGCGTCCCCCGCGTCGAGGGCTTCAACGCGAAGCCGTTCCACGAGGGCGCCGGGTTCTTCGACCTCGCCTACCACCCGGAGACCAACAAGCGTTCCTCCGCCTCGGTGGCCTACCTGCACCCGATCATGGACGTGCGGGAGAACCTGACCCTGCTGCTGGAGACCTGGGCGTACCGGCTGGAGCTGGAGGGCACCCGGGCGCGCGGGGTCCACGTACGGTCCCAGGACGGCACCCGGTCGCTGCTGCGGGCCCGCCGCGAGGTCGTGGTGTGCGCGGGCGCGGTCGACACCCCCCGGCTGCTGCTGCACTCCGGCATCGGCCCGCGCGAGGAACTGGAGGCGCTCGGCATTCCCCCGGTCCACGACCTCCCCGGTGTCGGCGAGAACCTCCTGGACCACCCGGAGTCGGTGATCGTGTGGGAGACGGACGGTCCGATCCCCGAGAACTCGGCGATGGACAGCGACGCCGGCCTGTTCGTGCGGCGCGATCCCGCGTCCGCGGGTCCGGACCTGATGTTCCACTTCTACCAGGTCCCCTTCACCGACAACCCGGAGCGCATCGGCTACGAACGCCCCGCGCACGGAGTGTCGTTGACCCCTAACATCCCGAAGCCGCGCAGCCGCGGCCGGCTGTACCTGACCAGCGCGGACCCCGAGGTGAAGCCCGCCCTGGACTTCCGGTACTTCACGGACGACGAGGACTACGACGCCCGCACCCTGGTCGACGGCATCAAGATCGCCCGCGAGATCGCGGCGACGGAACCGCTGGCCGGATGGCTCAAGCGCGAGGTGTGCCCCGGCCCGGACATCACCGGTGACGAGGAGCTCAGCGCGTACGCACGCTCCGTCGCCCACACCGTCTACCACCCCGCGGGCACCTGCCGCATGGGGGCGGCGGACGACCCCGGGGCCGTCGTGGGCCCGGACCTGAGGGTCCGGGGCCTGGACGGGATCCGGATCGCGGACGCGTCGGTCTTCCCGACGATGCCCGCGGTCAATCCGATGATCGGAGTGCTCATGGTCGGCGAGAAAGCCGCCGAGCTGCTGGGAGGCGCCACGCGATGAACCCGAAAACGCACACCACCGACGAGAGCTCCAACGGATCGACCCCCGACACCCGACCGCCGGTGTTCGCCGTCGACGGCCTCTGGAAGGTCTTCGGCCCCCGCGCCGCGGCGGCCAAGGTGCCCGGATCCGCCCACGCCGGCCTGTCCCCCGCCGAGCTGCGCGAACGCACCGGCTGCACCGCCGCCGTCCGTGATGTCAGCTTCGACGTCCGCAGGGGCGAGGCCTTCGTGGTCATGGGCCTGTCCGGCTCCGGCAAGTCCACGCTCGTCCGCTGTCTGACCCGCCTGATCGAGCCCACCGCGGGCTCCCTCTCCATCGACGGCGAGGACGTGCTGGCCATGGACCGGGCCAGGCTGCGGGAGCTGCGCCGGCACCGCGCCGCCATGGTCTTCCAGCACTTCGGCCTGCTCCCCCACCGTTCGGTGCTGGACAACGTCGCCTACGGCCTGGAGATCCAGGGGATGGGCCGCGCCGAACGGCGCGCCAAGGCCGCCGAGATGACCGCCAAGGTCGGGCTCGAAGGCCTGGAGGAGCGCCGCCCCGGCGAGCTGTCCGGTGGCCAGCAGCAGCGCGTCGGCCTCGCCCGCGCCCTCGCCGCCGACCCCGAGGTCCTGCTGTTCGACGAACCGTTCAGCGCCCTGGACCCGCTGATCCGCCGGGAGATGCAGGAAGAGGTGGCCCGCCTGCACCACGAGGAGGGCCGCACGATGGTCTTCATCACCCACGACCTGTCCGAGGCCCTGCGCCTCGGTGACCGGATCGCCCTCATGCGCGACGGTGAGATCGTGCAGCTCGGCACGCCCGAGGAGATCGTCGGTTCCCCCGCCGACGACTACGTGCGGGACTTCGTCCGCGACGTGCCGCGCGAGCAGGTGCTCACCGTGCGCAGCGCCATGCGTCCCGCGTCCGCCGCCGAGGCCGAGCACGGCCCGGCGCTGAACCCGACCACCACCGTCGTCGACGCCATCGAGGCCGTGGCCCGCAGCGGCGGCCCCGCGCGGGTCGTCGACCAGGGCCGCTGTCTCGGCGTGGTCGACGACGCGGCGCTGCTCGCCGTCGTCGCCGGGATACCCGCCCCCCGGATCGGTGAGGTGGCCGCATGAGAACGAGCGCCGCCCGCAACGTCCCCGCGCCCCGGCGGTGGTGGCGATGACCTCCACCACGACGCCCGTGCGCGAGCCCGCCTCGTCGCCCGCGCCGAGGGACACCACGCCGCCCACCGGCGGTTCGTCCCCCTCCCGCGACGGCTCCTCGCCCCGTCGACCCGGGTCCCGGTTCCCCTTCCGTGTCGGTCGCCGGGTCCTGCCCCTCGCCGTCGCCGCGGCCGCGGTGATCGCGCTCGGGGTCCTGTTCCCCGGCGCGGGCAGTTGGCCCGGCGCCCTGGCCGTGGACCTGTCGGGTCCGCTCGGCCGGGCCGGCGACTGGATCATCGACCACCGTGACAGCCACCCGCTGTTCCTCTACTTCTTCGGGCACGTCAGCAACGTGGTCGTGGTGTCCGTCCGTGCCGTGTACGTGGTCCTGCTCGCCGCCGGTTGGACCGGAGTCACCGCGCTGGCCGGGCTCGTCGCCTGGCGTCTCGCCGGTGCCCGGCTCGCCCTGACGTCGATGGCCGCCTTCGCGGTCTGCGGCCTGCTCGGCATGTGGATCCCCACCATGCAGACCCTGGCCCTGATGGTCGTGGCGGTCGCCGCGTCCGTCGTCGTCGGCGGGCTGCTCGGCCTGGCCGCCGGGCTGTCGCCGCGCACCGAGCGCGTCCTGCGCCCCGTGCTCGACACCATGCAGATCCTGCCCGCGTTCGCGTACCTGCTTCCGATGGTGCTGGTCTTCGGCATCGGGGTGCCCGCCGCCGTGCTCGCCACCGTCGTCTACGCCGCCCCGCCCATGGCGCGCCTGACCGCGCTCGGTCTGCGCGACGCCGACGCCGGGGTCATGGAGGCCGCCGCCTCGCTCGGCGCGACCGGCCGCCAGCGGCTGCTGACCGCGCGCCTTCCGCTGGCGCGCCGGCAGATCCTGCTCGGCGTCAACCAGGCCATCATGATGGGCCTGTCCATGGCCGTCATCGCCTCCGTGATCGGTGCGGGCGGCCTCGGCGACCGGGTCTACCAGGCCCTCGCCTCCGTCGACGTCGGCGCGGCGCTCGCCGCGGGCATCCCGATCGTGCTGCTGGCCGTCGTCCTCGACCGCACGGCCGACGCGGCGGGTGCCCGGCTCGGCACCAACCCGCCCCGGGCCGCCGAGCAGCACTTCCTGCGGCGCGTCTTCGCGGGCTGGTACGGGCGTCTGCTCTGCCTCCTCGCGGTCGTCGCGGTGGCGGTGGCCGGACGGATGCTGGGCACCTCGCAGTGGCCCGGCTCCTGGACCGTGTCCCTGGCGGACCCCGTCAACCGGGCCGTGGCCTGGATGACCGACCACCTCTACTCCGGGGTTCCCGTCGTCGGCGGCACCGCCGACTGGGCGGCCCGTTTCACCGGCTGGCTCCTGGACCCGCTGCGCTCCGGACTCCAGGCCGCCCCGTGGTGGCTGCTCCTGCTGCTGGTCGGCGCGATCGGCGTCCTGGTCGGTACCCGGCGCACCGCGCTGACCGCCGTGCTCGCCCTGGCCGCCATCGGCGTCCTCGGTGTGTGGGAACCCGCGCTGGACACGCTCTCGCAGGTGCTCGCCGCCGTCGCGGTGACCCTGGTGCTCGGCTTCGCGATCTCCGTCGGCGCTGCCCGCAGCGCCCGCGCGGAGCGGCTGTTGCGGCCCGTGCTCGACGTGTGCCAGACGATGCCCCAGTTCGTGTACCTGATCCCGGTCGTCGCGCTCTTCGGTGTGGGCCGCGCCCCGGCGGCGGCCGCCGCCGTCGTGTACGCGCTGCCCGCCGTCGTCCGCATCACCACGCAGGGGCTGCGCGAGGTCAACCCGGCCGCGATGGAGTCCGCCCGCTCCCTCGGGGCGACCGGCTCCCAGCAGTTGCGGCAGGTACAGCTTCCCCTGGCCCGGCCCGCGCTGTTGCTGGCCGTCAACCAGGCCGTCGTCCTGGTCCTCGCCGTCGTCATCATCGGCGGTCTGGTCGGCGGTGGCGCCCTCGGCTACGACGTCGTCCTGGGCCTCGCCCAGGGTGACCTGGCCACCGGACTGGTCGCGGGTGCCGCGATCGTCTGCCTGGGCCTGATGCTCGACCGTGTCACCCAGCCCGCGACGAAGACGAAGGAGGCCTGAGATGCCCGAGACGCGAACCCTTCCCGTGAGACGTACCCGCCGACGGATCGTCGCCGCGCTCGCCGCGGCGAGCACCCTGGCCGTCGTCACCGGCTGCGGAGCCGCCGACATGACCCGCCAGGCGTCCCCGTACGCGGCCGCCCAGGGCTCCAAGACGGTCACGCTGTCCGTGCAGTCCTGGGTCGGCGCGCAGGCCAACACGGCCGTGGCCGGCTACCTGCTCGAACACGAGCTGGGCTACCGGGTCGACACCGTCCAGGTGGACGAGGTGCCCGCGTGGGACGCCCTCAGTCAGGGCCGGGTCGACGCGATCCTGGAGGACTGGGGCCACCCCGAGCAGCAGAAGCGGTACGTCGAGGACAAGAAGACCATCGTGGGCGGCGGTGACCTCGGGGTCACGGGCCACATCGGCTGGTTCGTCCCGACGTACTTCGCGAAGCAGCACCCGGACGTCACCGACTGGAAGAACCTCGGCAAGTACACCGACCAACTGCGCACGCCCGAGAGCCGCGGCAAGGGTCAGCTGATGGACGGCTCGCCCTCGTACGTGACGAACGACAAGGCGCTGGTGAAGAACCTGAAGCTGGACCTGGAGGTGGTCTTCGCCGGTTCCGAGGCCGCCCAGATCACCCAGATCAAGCAGTTCGCCAAGGAGAAGAAGCCCTTCCTGACGTACTGGTACAAGCCCCAGTGGCTCTTCGAGCGGGTTCCGATGACCGAGGTGAAGCTGCCCGAGTACAAGGAGGGCTGCGACGCCGACCCCGAGAAGGTGGCCTGCGCCTACCCGCACACTCCGTTGCAGAAGTACCTGAACGCGCGGTTCGCGGACGGCGGCGGGAAGGCCGCCGGGTTCCTGAAGAAGTTCCACTGGACCGTGGAGGAACAGAACGAGGTCGCCCTGATGATCGCCGAGGAGAAGTTGTCGCCTCAGCAGGCGGCGAAGAAGTGGGTGGAGCGGAACGAGGACGTCTGGCGTCCCTGGGTCCGCTGACCCCTCCCGGGTTCGCGACGGCGCCCCGCCACCGGAGTTCCGGTGGCGGGGCGCCGTCGTGTCGCGTGCTCCCGGTGGCGGGGGCCGCCCGTGCCGGGGGCCCCGATGCCCGGCTACCAGCCGAAGCGGCGGTCGGCCTCCCGCTCGAACTCCTCGAACGTCAGCACCCCGTCGCCGTCGAGGTTGGCCCGGTCGAAGAGGGCCGACGAGGCGTCGACGTCACTGACGCCCCAGAAGGGCAGGTCACCGGTGGAGGCGAGGGTGGGGCCCTTCGTCCGCAGGGCCGAGATGACCTCGACGCGCGTCAGGACGCCGTCGCTGTCGAGATCGAGTGCGTCGAAGAGCTTGCGGGCCTTCTCGCTCATGACGTCGTCCTTTCCGCAGGAGGGGGCGGGTACGGAGGTCCGGTCCGCCGGACCGACAGCCTATGGCCCCCTCCGCGCGCCGCGGCGGCCCGGTCCCCCGTGGCCCCGAACCCGCTCGACGCGGCCGATGCGACCGACGCGATCAGTGCGGGCGGGCGGCCCGCACGGCGCCCGGGGCGACGGCCGGCGCGTGGGTCGGGGATCCCTCGAACCGTGCCAGGTAGCCGCGGCGCAGCAGGTTCTCGTAGAGGTGGTCCAGCACGCCGGCCGGCGCGTGGATCCGGGCCTCGCAGCGGGCCGTGCCGCGGCTGTCGGTGACGGCCGTGCACAGCGTGCGTTCGCGCCCGGCGTCGCTGAAGATCACCGTCCGACCGGGTACGGGGGCGCCGTGGGCGGTGGTCAGGGTGCCCGAGAGGCCCTTGACCGTCAAGGCCCGGGGGTCGGATTCCCGCCGTGCGGTGGCGTCAGTGGTCCGCAGCCGGGTCGGGGCGGGCGGGATCGCCAGGCCGGTGGGGGTGTTCAGGCCGGTGATGGGCAGGGTGCTCTGGCCGCCGCCGTTCGGGGCGAGGCGCACGACCCGGTTGTTGAAGGCGTCCGCGACGTAGAGGTTGCCGCGCGCGTCGAGGGCCAGCCCCAGCGGGTCGTTGAGCCCGACGGCGGGGACCGTGCTCTGGCCGCCGCCGGCCGCCACCCGCACCACCCGGTTGTTGCCGGTGTCGGACACGTACAGGTTCCCCCGGGGGTCCAGTACGATCCCGGCCGGCTGGGAGAGACCGGTGGTGGGGACGGTGCTCTGACCGCCGCCGGCCGCGGCCAGTCTCACGACGCGGTCGTTGACGAAGTCGGAGACGTAGAGGGTGCCCTGGGCGTCGAAGGCGAGGCCCCACGGGTGCAGCAACCCGCTGGTGGGGACGGTGCTCTGACCACTGCCGTCGGCGTGCACCTTGACGACGCGGTCGTTGAAGCTGTCGGCGATGTACAGGTCGCCCGCGTCGTCCAGGGCCAGCCCGATGGGGCGGGACAGTCCGTCGGTCGGGACCGTGGTCTGGGGCCCTCCGTCGGAGGGGATGCGTACCACCCGGTTGTTGCCGGTGTCGGAGACGTACAGGTCGCCCGCCGCGTCGGCGACCATGCCGGTGGGGCGGACCAGGTCGGTGGTGGGGACCGTGCTCTGACCGCCGCTGCCGTCGGCCGGCGCCTTCAGGACCCGGTTGTTGCCGTAGTCGGAGACGTACAGCGGGGCGGGGACGGCCCCGACGGCGGGGTCGGAGGCGGTCGCCGCGGCGACCGGGCCGAACCCGAACGCGCAGAGGGTCGCCAACACGAGCACGGATCCGAGCCGCCGGCCGGCGCCGGCCGGCCGCCGAAGGGTCTCGGGAACTGCGGAACGGGGCACGGCGCACCTACCTGTCATGATCGTCCGGCCGCCGAGGCTAGACCCCGGACCGTCCCCGTCCCCGGGCACCACGCCACGGCCCGACGGCCTTACACACGGACGGCAGGCGTACCGGCCTGCGTGCCCGCTCCCGCGCCCGGTGCCGCTTCGGCCTTCGCGCCCGAAGCCGCGTCGATCGCCTCGTCCAGGACCTCCCGGGTACGGAGCAGGTCGGTGATCAGCCCGTCGATGCGCTGCCGCTCGGTGCGCAGCTCGTCCACCAGCTTCGGCGTGGCGCGCCCCGACGGGCCGCCGTCCGCGTCGCGCAGGCACGGGAGCAGCTCGGCGATCTTCCTGCTGTGGAGGCCGGCCGCGAAGAGCGCCTGGATGCGGATGACTCGGTCGACCGCCCAGTCCCCGTAGTCGCGATGGCCTCCGGGGGTTCGGCCGGGAGTGAGCAGCCCTTGCGTCTCGTAGTAGCGCAGCGACCTCTCGCTCACTCCGGTGGCCCCCGCCAGTTCACCGATCCGCATGCCCCATCTCCTCTGCATCTTCACGGACTTGAACCTGACACTGATGTCAACTCCTACGGTACGGCCATGACGATCACACCGGGGGATTCCCGACTCCTCGAACCCGCCCGACTGGGCGACCTGCGGCTCCCGAACCGTCTGGTGATGGCGCCGATGACACGCAACCGCGCCGAGGCCGACGGCACTCCGGGGCCCCTGGTGGCCACGTACTACGCCCAGCGCGCCTCGGCCGGGCTGATCATCGCCGAGGCGTCCACACCGAACGCGGTCGGGCAGACGTACCCGAACATCACGGCGATCCACACGGACGCCCACGTCGCCGGGTGGCGGGCCGTGACGGAGGCCGTCACCGGGGCCGGCGGCCGGATGTTCCTCCAGCTCCAGCACGGCGGGCGGGTGGGCCACCCCGACAACAGCGGTCACACGCCCGTCGCGCCCTCACCCGTGCCGCTCCCCGAGCCCATCCACACCCCGACCGGCATCCGGCCCGCGGTCACTCCGCGCGAGATGACCGTCGCCGAGATCCACTCCACATCCGCCGACTTCGCCGAGGCCGCCCGCAGGGGCGTCGACGCGGGGTTCGCCGGGGTCGAGGTCCACGCCGCCAACGGGCATCTCCTGCACCAGTTCCTCGCCGGGAACACCAACCGGCGCACCGACGCCTACGGCGGGCCCGTCGCCCACCGCATCCGCTTCGTCCTGGAGACCGTCGAGGCGGTCACGCGCGCGATCGGCGCCCACCGGGTCGGCATCCGCCTCGCGCCCGGCTCGATCTTCAACGGCATCGACGAGGGAGACGAGACCGCCGATCTCTACCGCGCTCTCGTCGCCGCGCTTCCACGGGACCTCGCCTACGTCCACGTCGTGTTCGCCGATCCCGACGACGAGGTCTTCCGGCGGATCCGCGAGGACTGGAAGGGCCCGCTGATCGCCAATCCGCTCCTCGGCTGGGGCGTACCCCTGCCCACCGACGGGGGCGCCGCGGAGGGCGAACGCCTCCTCGCTGCCGGAGCGGACCTCATCGCGCTCGGCCGCGCCTTCATCGCCAACCCCGACCTGGTCGCGCGACTGCGCCGGGGCGCGCCCCTCAACCCGCTCCAGGACCACGGCCTGATGTACGCGGGGGGCGCGTCCGGCTACACCGACTACCCCACCCTGGGCGACGCCTGAGCGGCGAGGCCGGTCGGGCCCACCCGGGCCGGATCCGCGGATCCGGCCCGGGTGGGCCCGTGTGGCCGTCCCGGGTGGTCCGCGTGATCTTCCCGGTGGGTCGGTGGGTCGGTGGGTCAGATCCTGCCGGTCGCTCGTGCCATGTAGAACCCGACGATGGCGATCAGACCGGCCACGACCAGCCAGGACGCGGGGCTGGTGTGCCCGCCCCTGCGCGCGGGGCGCGGCCGTCGCTTCGAGCGCCCCGAGCGATGCTGTGCCGATCCGGCCGTCGCGGGCCCGGCCGCGGTCTCCGCGAGGAGACGGCGGCACACCGCGGCGAGTTCCCCCGTGCCGGCGGAGAGGCCGGCGACCGCCTCGCTGCGCGCGGGGGCGGTCGTACCGCCCTCGAGTATCCGTCCTGCCCGCAGGAGCACCTCGTCGCGCCCGGCGCTGGGTGCCAGGCTGATCCAGCGCTGGACGTGCTCCCCCCGAATGACGACGCCGCCGGCGCGGTCCCGGTAGACGGTGTGTTCCCGCCACAGGACCTCGGCCAACTCCGTCGCGATGTCTTTCAGTTGCCCGCTCATTCCCGCCCCCGTCAATTCACTGATCGAACAAACACGGGACATTAGCGGCAGGCACCGACAGCGCCCTCGGCGGGGTGTCCGAGGCGAGCCGCCCCCGCGGGACCACGGCGTACGGCGGGCGGCCCGTCAGGCGATGGGGAGAGCGAACCGCGGCACGCGGGATGCGGACCTTTCACGCGCGGCGGCTATCCCTTGGAGATCGGGGTGGCCTCGTCCCGGTCTTCCCCGTCGCGGCTTCGTCGTTCCGTGGTGTAGAGGATCGTTCCGGTGACGGCGAGCGGCATGGAGAGCACGAGGGCGGCGAGAAGTTCGGCGAGGTCGCGTGCGACGGCGCAGGTGTTTCCCTCCGCGTCGACGTACTCGTCGGGGCCCCTGCGCCACTCCCCCTGGTAGTAGAAGATCCGGGAGTCGCACTCCTCGGCCCTCCCGCGGCCCGTGTCGACGGTGAACGGGAACAGCAACTGGTAGGCGAGCCACAGCCAGATCAGGGACGCGGCGGCGATCAGGCCGATGCCCCAGTCTTGACGACGGTTTCGCGGGCGGGGCGGGGCGCCCGGTATGGCTGTCATGGACAGCTAAAGTAGCAGCCCCTCAACGGCTCGATCACGCCCCACATCTCATCAGTGATCACGATCGGACCGTCGTGTCCGACCGACCGCGTGGCGGATCCAGGAGCCGTTCGGAGGCCTCGACTCCCGCACCACTCTTGCACTGACTGAAATTTCAGTCAAGATACCTCCATGGCACCAGAACATCCCGGCTTCCCCCTCACCCGCCCCTTCCAGGCCCTCGCTCCGGACGACCCTCGCGAAGTGGGCGGCTTCCGCCTCGTCGCCCGGCTCGGCGCGGGCGGAATGGGTCGCGTCTACCTCTCCCACACCCCCGGCGGCCGGCCGGTGGCCCTCAAGGTGGTCCGGCCGGAGCTGGCTGCCGACCACGAGTTCCGCCGGCGTTTCGCCCAGGAGGTCGCCAGTGCCCGGCGCATCCACGGCCTCTACACCGCGCAGGTCGTCGGCTCGGGCACCGAGGCGGCCGGCCCCTGGCTGGCCACCGCCTACGTACCCGGCCCGTCGCTCCAGCAGGTCATCGACGAGCACGGCATCCTGCCGCTGCGCACCGCGCTGCTGCTCACGGCCGGCGTGGCCGAGGCGCTCCAGGTGATCCACGGCGCCGGCGTGGTGCACCGCGACCTCAAGCCGGCCAACGTGCTGGTCGCGGCGGACGGCCCCCGCGTGATCGACTTCGGCATCGCTCGCCCCGCGAACGCGACCGCCCTCACCAGCGCAGGCCTGGTCATCGGCTCGCCGGCCTTCATGGCTCCCGAACAGGCCCAGGGCCGGGCGGTGACCCCCGCCACCGACGTCTTCGCGCTCGGGGCGCTGGCCGTCTACGCCATCGGGGGGACGCCGCCCTTCGGCGACGAGCCCGGACCCACCGCCCTGTACCGCACCGTGCACGAGGAGCCCGATCTGTCGGGCGTGCCCGGCGAACTCCACCCGCTCCTCCACCGGTGCCTGGCCAAGGACCCCGTCCATCGGCCGACGCCGGCGCAACTGATCGAGGTCGTGCGCGACCACCCCTCGATCGGTGGGCGACTCAGGTTCACCGACGACTGGCTGCCCCGCCGGATCGGCACGGAGATACTGCGCCGCGCCGATCTCCCCTCGGCGCCGCCCCCATCCCTCACGGAGACCTCACCCGCGACTCCCCCGACTTCCGCGCGGCACCCCACGCTCGCAGCACCCGCGGGCCCCGCACCGTCCGCCGACCCCACGCCGATCACCGCGCGGGGGCCCGAGTCCTCGTCCCGCCGGCGCGCGGCGCCGAGGGGGCACGGCTCCGGGCGTACCGTCCTGGCCGTGGCGGCGGCCCTGGTCCTCGGTGCGTGTGGAGCCGTGTACCTGCTCGACGAGCCGTACGAGGACGAACCGACGGCCGACGCCGCCGACGCTCCGCCGCCCCCGACCCCGCCGAAGGCAACCCCGTCGAAGGCGACGCCCGGCTACGTCCCCGCCTACACCGGAACCGAACTCACCTCCCCGGACCAGGACCACGAGTTCGACATCCGGGCCGGGAAGGTCGCGCCGCAGGACACCGCCGCGTGGTTCGTGGGTCGTACGGCCTCCGAGTTCTACGTACCGGAGGACAGCGAGGCGTACATCGCCGAGGGCGGCCGACCGGATCCCGGCGCGTGCGTGCGGGGCATCGAGAGCCACCCCGTGAGCGCTCTCCCGTTCAGCGCGCTCGGGGCCGGGCGGTCCTTCTGCGTGCGGGCCCGGGACGGCCGGGACATCGCCGTGGTGAACGTCCTCGCGACGAGCACGGACGGGGGCCCCGTGACGGTCTCCCTCGACCACTACCGGCGCTCCGACTGAATCGCCGGACCGCCCGACCGCCCGACCGCCCAACCGGCGAACCGCCCCCGGAGGCGGAAGCCCCGGAAGGCGGAACCCCTGCGGTGACGGGTCAGCCGGCCGGGAGGGCGAGGTCGCGCACGGTGGCCATGTCGCTGAAGGGCAGGAGTGCTTCGCCGACGATCTGGTGCGGCTCACTGCCCTTGCCGGCGATCAGCACGACGTCCTTCGGCCCCGCGGCGGACAGGGCGAGGCCGATCGCCCGGCGGCGGTCGGCCGACCGCTCGTACGGTGTGCCGGTGGACTCGATGCCCGGGGCGATCTGGTCGAGGATCGCCTCGGGGTCCTCGTTGCGGGGGTTGTCCGAGGTGAGGACGCACAGGTCGGAGTGGGTTCCGGCGATCCGGCCCATCTCCACCCGCTTGGTGGTGTCCCGGTCGCCGCCGCAGCCGAAGACGGTGATGACCCGGCCGCGGGCGAAGCCGCGGATCGCCGTGAGCACCTTGTCCAGGGAGTCGGGCGAGTGCGCGTAGTCCACGATGACGGAGGTTCCGGCGGGGGTCACGAAGCGTTCGAAGCGTCCGGGGACGGCCGGCATCAGGGCGAGCGCGGCGACCAGGCCGCCCAGGTCGTGCCCCAGGACGTGGCAGGCCGCCACGGCGGCCAGCGCGTTGGACACGGAGAAGCGACCCGGAACCGGGATCGCCGCCGCGTACTCGAGGCCGCCGTGACGCAGGGTGAAGCGGGTTCCGGAGGCGTCCGCGACCAGGTCCGAGGCCCGGTAGTCGGCCTCGTTGTCGACGGCGTACGTGGTGACCGCGCCCGGCATCATCGTCTGGATCCCCGCCCCCACCGGGTCGTCGACGTTGACCACGGCCTGCCGGCACAGGCCTTGGAACAGGCGCAGTTTGGCGTCCGTGTAGTGCGCCATGGTGCCGTGGTCGTCCAGGTGGTCCTGGGTCAGGTTGGTGAAGACACCGACGTCGATGAACGTCCGGTCCACGCGGTACGTCTGCAGGGCCATGGAGGTGGCTTCCAACACCACGATGCCGGTGCCCCGGTCCCGCATGTGGCCCAGGAGGTACTGGAGGTCCGGCGATTCCGGTGTGGTCAGCACCGACGGGGGCATCGGGATCATCTCGTCGCCGATCCGGCTGCCGGCAGTCCCGATCACTCCCACCGCGGCGCCCTCGGCGATCCTCAGCAGCGACTCGACCATGTACGAGATGGAGGTCTTCCCGTTGGTGCCGGTGACGGCCACCATGTCCATCTGCCGGCCGGGCTCGGTGAAGTAGCGGGAGGAGACGACCGCCGCCGCCTTCCGGGTGTCGGACACGCGCACGACGCACACCCCGGGCGTCGCCGCCGGACCCCGGTGCGCGGCGGCCGCCCCGTCGGCGTCGACGAGCACGGCCACGGCGCCTCGGGCCAGGGCCGCGCCGATGGCCGCGGGGCCGCCGGCGTGGTGGCCGGGCACGGCGATGAAGAGCGAGCCCGGTGTCACCCGGTCCACGTCGAAGGTGGTGCCCGCGGTGATCCGCGTGGCCTCGGTGTCGCCCTGGAGGACGTGGTGGTCATGGCCTGTCAGCAACCCGCTCAACTTCACGGTGGTCCCTTCGAAGGCGGCGGGGGCCGGGGTGCGGCCGCCGCCGGGCGGCGGCCCCGACGGCGCGTCGGAACCGCGGTGATGGCGGGAGGTGCGGTGGTGCGCGCCCACACCCGGGTCCCTGACCCGGGTCCCGTGACCCGGGTGGGCGACCGGCGCGAGGTGCGGGGAGGCGCGGAATGCGAGGTGCGGAATGCGACATGCGCGGTGCGGGCCGCGGAATCCGGTGCCGGGTACGGCGGCCGGGTCCGGAGGGCGGCTCCGGGACGCTGCCCGACGGACGGGCACGCGCCGGGCCGGGGCCGGTGGGGCTTTCGCTAGCCGTGGCCGTGCAGGGCGCCGCGGCCGACCGTGGGGGCCTGCCCTTCGGCCGCGGTCCGGGGGCTGACGCCCGTACGGCTCGCGGCGACCGCACGCGCGGCGGACCCGGCGCGGTGCCGGTGCTCCCCCGTGACGCGTGTGCGGTCCATGGGCCGAGTGTACGGCCGCTCACGCCGCCCCGGACGCCACACGGACCTCCCGGTCGGCCTGGTCGCCGCGCCGCGCCGCCGATCGGTTGAACCGCTGTACGGCGAGGCGTCGGGGCGGCGCCCGGCGGGCACGCAGCACGGGTGACCTCGACCGACCTGCGGCCGGCTCCGCCCCCGCGCTCCACCGCCCGCCGCGCGCTGCTCGCCGGTTCGGTCGGCAATCTCGTCGAGTGGTACGAGTTCGGCGTGTACGGCGCCTTCGCCACCGTCATCGCCGCCAACTTCTTCGCCCCGGCCACGGGTGCCGGAGCGGGGCCCGGGACGGGCGGGGCCACGGCGCTGATGGCGACGTACGCCTCCTTCGCGCTCGCGTTCTTCTTCCGCCCGGTGGGGGCGCTCCTCTTCGGGCGTCTGGGGGACCGTCTGGGACGGCGTCCCACCCTGATCCTGGTCGTCGGCCTGATGGCGCTCGCCACCACCCTGATCGGGCTGCTGCCCACCCAGGCCACCGTCGGGGCCGCCGCGCCCTGGCTCCTCACGTTCCTGCGGGTGCTGCAAGGGATCTCCGCGGGCGGGGAGTTCGGCGGAGCGGTGGCCCTGATGACGGAGTCCGCCCCGGTGGGGCGTCGCGGTTTCCACGGCGCGTGGCAGTCGTTCACCGTCGCTCTGGGGCTGCTCGCCGGCGTCGGCACGGCCGCCGGCCTGGCCGCGGTGCTGTCCCCGTCCGCGCTGTACGCGTGGGGCTGGCGGGTGCCGTTCCTGCTGGCCCTGCCGCTCGGTGTCGTCGCGCTGTGGTTGCGCACCGCGCTGGAGGAGCCCCCCGGGCCCCTCCCGGACGGGACCCCGAGAGGGACCGCCGCCCCCTCGCCGCGGCGTCGGGGCGAGCAGGCGCGCGCCGTCGTCCTCGGTGTCGGGCGGGTGATGGGCTGGTCGGCGGCCGGGTACAGCTTCCTCGTGGTCCTGCCGTCCCACCTCCAGTCCGCGCTGGGCGTCTCCTTCCGCGAGGCGCTGCCGGCCGCCGTGCTCGCCAACCTGGGTTTCGCCGCGTCGATCCTTCCCGCCGGGATGCTCAGCGACCGGATCGGCCGGCGGCCGGTCATGCTCGCGGGGGCGCTGGGTGTCGTCGTGTTCGCCCTCCCCGTCCTGCGGGTCCTCCAGTCGCCCGGGGCCGCGCCCGGGGCGAATGTGGCGGCCCTCCTGTTCGCGGGGGCGTTGATCGGGCTGATGGCGGGCCCGGGGCCGGCGATGCTCGCCGAGATGTTCCCGCGCCGGGTGCGCTGCACCGGGCTCGGGTTGGCGTACGCGCTGGCCAACGCCGTGTTCTCCGGCTGTGCGGGTCTGGTCATCACCGCCCTGACCGCCCGGACGGGGAACACGGCCGTCCCCGCCTACTACGCCGCCGGCGTCTGCGCCCTGAGCTGCGTGGCTCTGCTGACCCTGCGCGGCCACGACCATCGGGAGCCCCTGCGATGAGAGTGATCGGCCTGATGTCGGGCACCTCGTACGACGCCGTCGACGCCGCCGCCTGCGACCTCCGACAGGGGCACGGTGACGAGGCCGGGGAGCTGCGCCTCACGCCCCTGGGCATGATCGGCGAACCGTATCCGGCCGATCTGCGGGCGGCGCTCGCGGCGGCCCTGCCGCCGGCGGGCACGAGCCTGGCAGAGGTCTGTCGGCTCGACACCGGCATCGGGCGGGCCTTCGCCCGGTTGGCCGTCCGAGCCGACCGTGAACTGTGCTCGGGCCGGGCGGAGTTGATCGCCTCACACGGCCAGACGACGTACCACTGGGTGGCGGACGGGCGGGTGCGCGGCACCCTCCAACTCGGCGAGCCCGCCTGGATCGCGGAGGCGACGGGCTGTCCGGTGGTGTCGGGATTCCGGCCGCGCGACGTCGCGGCCGGTGGCCAGGGCGCCCCGCTGGTCAGCCTGATCGACCTGATGCTGTTGCGGGGGCGGCCCGGTGTGTCCGCGGCCCTGAACATCGGCGGGATCGCGAACGTGACGGTCACTGCGCCGGCCGGTGATCCGGTGGCCTTCGACACCGGCCCCGGCAACGCGCTGATGGACGCGGCGGTGCGCGAACTGACCTCCGGTCGCCTCGCGTACGACGAGGACGGTGCGCTCGCCGCCGCCGGGCGGGTACACGAGGGCTTGCTGGAAAGGCTGTTGGCGGAACCCTACTACCGTCTGCCGCCGCCGAAGACGACGGGCAAGGAGTTGTTCCACGCCGGCTACGCGACTTCCCGCAGCCACGAGGGTTCCCGGTCGACGGGGTCCGAGCGGCTGCCGGCGCAGGACGTGATCGCCACGCTGACCCGGCTGACGGCCCGGACCGTGGCCGACGCGCTGCGACCGTTCGGGGTGGGGGAGGTCTTCGCCTCGGGAGGGGGCGTCCGCAATCCGACCCTCATGGGCATGCTGCGCGAGGAGTTGGGCGTCGGCGTGCTGCGGACCTCCGAGGAGTTGGGATTGCCCGCGGCGGCGAAGGAGGCGTACGCGTTCGCGGTCCTCGGATACCTCACCCTGCACGGCCTGCCGGGCAACGCCCCGCCGTGCACGGGCGCGACCGGGCCCCGTGTCCTGGGCTCGATCACCCCGGGCGCCCGCCCCCTGCGCCTGCCGGCGGGGCCGCCGGACGCCCCGTACGCCCTGGTCGTACGGAGCCCGGACCCGCACTGAGACCACCCGCCCCGCGCCGGGTGTTCAGCCGCCGACGTGGGGCGCGGCCGCCCCGCGCCAGACGGTCAGGTCCAGCGTCACGTACCGGCTGGGCGAGTCGGTTGCGGAGAAGCCGCGGATCGTCAGGAGTCCGATGTCGCCGGAGCCGCCGAAGGCGCAGATCTGCCGCCCTTTGGAGAGGTCTGTGAGGTAGACGGAGTCGGCGAAGCGGGTCTCCTGACGGCAGGCGGCGAGGGACCCTTCCTGGCCCGGGTCCAGGAGGACGAGTTTGCCTCCCTCGCCCTCCGCGTACAGCCTTCCGGCCTGATAGGAGAGGTCGGTACCGCTGTCGCTCCCCTTCTGCGGTCGCAGTTGCTCATCGCCGAGCGTCAGGTTGTAGCCGGACGCGAGGTTGACGTTCTTGTGGTCGACGGGCGTCGGGTCGGGCTTGGCGGACGCCGTGGGGCCGGACGCCTTGGGGGCGGGTGTCTTCGCCGAACCGGACGGGGCGGATCCGCCCTCGCCGGCGGCGGCGCCCGCGGGGTCCGGCCGGTCTCCGGCCGTCGTCTCCCGGTCCCGGTCGGCCCACAGGGCGTACGCCGTACCGGCGCCCGCCAGCGCGAACACGACGATCGCGGCCACGGCGAGCAGCACGGTCCGTCTGCCGCCGCCCGGGGCCGGACCGGGGCCTCCCCGACCCTGCGGGCCCGGGTACGCGTGGCCGGGCGGCGGGAGGTACTGAGGCGCGGGTTGGTACACGGGCGCCGGACCGTAGCCGGGAGGCGGGGTCGCCGGATGCGCGGGCGGGAACATGGCGGGCGAGGCCGGCGAGCCGGCCGGGGCGGTCGGCGGGTGAGCACCGAGCGGGGCGGAGGTCGGCGGCGGCGGGGTCCGGGGCGGGGCGGGGGCCGCCGTGCGGGCGGTGATGTCGGCGATGACCGGGCTCGGCAGCCAGTCCTCGGACCGGCGGAGCACCGTTTCCGGGTTGGCGGACTGACAGAGCGCGATGACCTCGGTGACCGTGGGCCTGCCCGCGGGGTCCTTGGACAGGCAGCGGGTGACCAACTCGGCCAGCGGGGCCGGGACCGCGCCGAGGTCGGGCTGCTCGTGGACGATCCGGTACAGGACTCCGTGCGAGGTTCCCTCGCCGAAGGCCGGGGTGCCCGTCGCCGCGTACGCCGCGACCTGCCCGAGGGCGAAGATGTCGGTGGCCGGGGTGACCTTGCCGCCGGCGGCCTGCTCGGGAGCCATGAAGGAGGGCGTGCCGATGGTCACCCCGCTGCCGGTGAGCGAGGTCGCGTCGGCGGCGTGGGCGATGCCGAAGTCGATGACCCGGGGGCCGTCGGCCGCCAGCAGCACGTTGGAGGGCTTGAGGTCGCGGTGCACGATGCCGGCGCCGTGGATGACGTGCAGGGCCTCCGCCATGCCGGCGATCAGCAGCAGCACCGCCTCGACGGGCAGGGCTCCGTGGGCGAGGACGGCGTCGGCGAGGGAGGGCCCGGACTCATAGGCGGTCGCCAACCAGGGGTGGGCGCCGTCGGTGTCCGCGTCGATGACGGGGGCGGTGAACAGGCCCTGCACCCGTTGCGCGGAACGGACTTCCTGGGCGAACCTGCGCCGGAACTCGGGGTCCTCCCCGAACTCCGGACGGATCACCTTGATCGCGACGGGCCGGCCCCCAGGGGTGTACGACAGGTACACCTTGCCCATGCCGCCCGCCCCCAGCCTGGCGGCCAGGCGGTATCCGGCGATCGTCGTCGGGTCGTCCCCGCCGAGCGGCTGGAACACCTGCGCTTCACGCCCCGTGCGCGGATCCTGACCGCTCATCACTTCACGTCCCCCTGTACCGAACACCGTTCTCGAACGGCACCCTATCCAAGGTTCGACATGGCTCCCGACCTCAGGACCCCGCCGGCGCCCCGGGCCCGACGGGCGGCCCCTGGGCCTCGATCGGGCGCCTTGGTCCGACTCGTGCGATCCGCCGCGGGCTCACCGCATGACGCGCGGCAGGCGCAGGCTGAGCAGGGCCGTCAGCGCGATCAGGCCCAACTGGACGATCAGGGTGACAACCAGGGCGTCCCGCATGCCCGTCGACGCGGCCAGGACGAGGAAAAGACTGCCGACGGTCGCGACACCGAGGGCGAGGGCGGACTGCTGGGTGGTGACCATGACCCCGCCGCCCACCCCGGCCCGGTCGGCCGGTACGTCGGAGAGCATCAGCCGCATCAGGAGCGGGAGTTGCAGGCCCTGACCGAGTCCGGCGACGGCAACGCCCGGGGCCAGGTCGAGGATTCCGAGATCCGGCCAGTCCCGTCGGACCACGAGGAGCATCAGGCAGACGCCGATCGCCTGGAGCACGCCGCCCGCCGTGACCACCCGGGTGCCGTACCGCCCGACGAGTCGGGGGCCGGCGAGGGACGCGGAGAAGAAGGCCACCGCCATCGGCACCAGGGTCAGTCCGGCCGCCACGGGGCCCATGTGCAGGGCCTGTTGGAGGACGACGGCGATCACGAACATGAAGCCGCTGAAGCCGATGGAGAACGGCACCAGCATCACCAGTCCGCGCCGCAGCGAGTCCAGGCGCAGCAGGCTCGGCGGTACGAGGGGGCTCTGTCCGAGGCGGTCGGCGCGCCGTTCCGTCAGGTAGAAGGCGGTCGCGGCGAAGGGGAAGACCGCCAGCGACAGCCAGGTCCACAGCGGCCAGCCGGCGGCTCGCCCCTCGGTCAGCGGCAGCAGCAGGGACACCAGGCTCAGCGCCAGCAGCAGGGTTCCCGGCACGTCGACGGAGGCGGGGCGTTCGGACCGGGTCTCCGGGACGGCGCGGACCGCCAGGACCAGGCCGACGATCACCACGGGGACGTTCACGAGGAAGACCGAGCGCCAGCCGGTGCCGGCCACGTCGGCGGCGACGAGGACTCCGCCGAGGATCTGCCCGGCGACCATGGACAGCCCGGCCGTGGCCCCGTACAGACTCATCGCGCGGGCCCGGTGGGTGCCCTGGGTGGTGGCCTGGATGGTGGCGAGCACCTGCGGGAGCATCAGCGCGGCGGCGACTCCCTGGGCCACGCGGGCCGCGACGAGGGTCCAGGCCGTGGGGGCGAGGCCACAGGCGAGCGAGGTGAGCCCGAAGGCGGCCATGCCGATCAGGAAGAGCCTGCGCCGGCCGGCCATGTCGCCGAGCCGGCCGCCGAGGACGAGCAGGACGGCGTACGTGACCCCGTAGCCGGCGACGATCAGTTCCAGCAGCGCGGGGCCCGCGGCCAGGTCGCGGTCGATGGTGGGCAGCGCCACGTTGACGATGAAGAAGTCGATCAGGGGCAGGGCCGCTCCGAGGAGGACGGTGAACAGGCCGAGCGGGGTGATGCCCGCGGCGGCCCGGGGCGCGGGGGCCTTGCGGCCGGTGGCCGTGGGGGCGGAGGCCATGGCGGCGGCGGCCGTGGGGGCCGGAGTCGGATGGGTCGTGCGTACCGTTGTCTCACTCACGTCCCCGACGATCCTCCCCCTCGGAGCCGGGTACCAGAGTCTCTTTATCCTGGTACCAGGAGTACCTGGCAACCGGCTGAGCGGTGAGGCACCCTGGACTCATGACCACTGTGGCCCCCGAGAGCGACGTCCGCCGGCACGAGCTGGCCGAGTTCCTGCGCAGCCGGCGGGAGCGGATCACGCCCGAGCAGGTGGGGCTGCCGCCGGGGCGGCGCCGGCGCACCCCCGGGCTGCGTCGCGAGGAGGTGGCCCAACTGTCGGCGGTCGGGGTCACCTGGTACACGTGGCTGGAGCAGGCCCGGGAGATCCAGGTGTCCCCGCAGGTGCTGGACGCCGTGGCGCGCGCCCTGCTGCTGGACCCCACTGAGCGCGCTCATCTGTTCTCGCTGGCCGGCAGCCTCGACCCGGCGCCGAACACCCCCTGCCCGAGCGTGACGCCCGCGCTGAGGGCGATGCTCGACCAGTTGGGGCCGATCCCGGCGTGCGTACAGAACAGCCGGTACGACATCCTCGCGTACAACACCACCTACGGGCGGCTGCTGTGCGACCTGGACGACCTGCCGCCCGAGGACCGGAACTGCATGTGGCTGGCGTTCACCGATCCGCAGTGGCGGGCGGCCATGGTCGACGTGCCCGACGTGAACCGGGTGATGGCGGCCAAGTTCCGGGCGTCGATGGCGGAGCACCTGGCCGAGCCGGCCTGGAAGACGCTGCTCGCCCGGTTGGACGCTGCCTCGGCCGAGTTCCGGGAGATCTGGGCGCGGCACGAGGTGGTGGGTCTGGGCGGCAAGTCCAAGTACATCCGCAACCGGCACGTGGGACTGCTCCACGTCGAGCAGACCAATCTGTGGTTGGGTCCGACGGCGGGGCCGCGCCTGATGACGTACGTGCCGCTGGACGAGGAGACCCGCTCGCGGCTGGAACGGCTGGCGCGCATGGAGCGCCTCGACCGCCCGGACAGCGCGGACCGCACAGGCCGTGCGGGTGAAGATCGCGATACCGTTTGACGGTGTTCGCGGCCAAGGCGGCCGTCGACGAGACAGCGGGCGGACAGCGAGGGGAGGCACACCGGTGCACGGTGAGTACAAGGTGCCGGGTGGCAAGCTCGTCGTCGTGGACCTGGACGTCGGGTCCGCCGACGGCGGCGACGTCCTGCGCGACGTACGGGTCGCCGGCGACTTCTTCCTCGAACCCGACGAGGCCATCCTCGACATCGACCGCGCGTTGACCGGCGCGCCCGCGGACGCCTCGGCCGAGCACCTCGCGGCCCGCGTCGAAGCGGCGCTGCCCCCGGGAACGGTGATGTTCGGTTTCTCGGCGGAGGCCGTGGGGATCGCCGTCCGACGGGCGGTGGCACACGCCACCGACTGGACGGACTACGACTGGCAGCTGATCCACGAGGCCCCCCGGTCCCCCGCCCTGCACATGGCCCTGGACGAGGTGCTGACGGCCGAGGTCGCCGCCGGGCGGCGACCGCCCACGTTGCGAATGTGGGAGTGGGGAGCCCCCGCCGTGGTCATCGGGAGCTTCCAGTCGCTGCGCAACGAGGTGGACACACGGGCGCTGGAAGAGCACGGGATGACGGTGGTGCGCCGGATCAGCGGCGGCGGCGCCATGTTCATCGAGCCGGGGAACACCATCACGTACTCCTTGAGCGTGCCGGACGCGCTGGTGCGGGGGCTGTCGTTCGCCGACAGCTACGCCTACCTCGACGACTGGGTGTTGGGAGCCCTGGACGGCATGGGCGTGAAGGCCTGGTACCAGCCCCTCAACGACATCGCCACCGAGTCGGGAAAGATCGCGGGCGCCGCGCAGAAGCGCCTGGCCGGGGCGCACGGCGCCGTCCTGCACCACGTGACCATGGCGTACGACATCGACGCGGACAAGATGCTCGACGTGCTCCGCATCGGCAGGGAGAAGCTGTCGGACAAGGGGACGAAGAGCGCGAAGAAGCGGGTGGATCCGCTGCGCCGCCAGACCGGGCTGCCGCGTGACGCGGTGATCCGGCGGATGATCGAGTCCTTCCGGGACCGGTACGGGCTGTCGGAGGGCTCGGTCACACCCGAGGAGATGGCGCGGGCCCGGGAGTTGGCGGCCGACAAGTTCAGCTCCGAGGAGTGGACCGCGCGCGTTCCGTGACCCGCCGGCAGGTGGCGGGCCCACCGGCCGCTCGCGAGGACCGGCCGCCTTCGCCGACGGTGCGGTTCACTGGAGTCCACCCATGAACGATCAGGTACGCGCCCCTTTCGGGGACTTCACCACCGTCCACCCCGCCCTCGACGTGTCCGACCGGCTCGCGGGGCCGGTCGCCGACGCCCTGAGGGACTGGGCATCGCGGGAGGCGGCACGGTCCGTGCTGTACGTGGACACCGACCCCGCGAAGGCCGACACGGCCGCGTTCTGCGAGGCGTACTCCGTCCCCCTCGACGCGTCCGCGAACTGCGTGGTCGTCGCCGCGAAGCGTGGCGGGGAGACCACCCTGGCCGCCTGCCTCGCCCTCGCCGACACCCGGGTGAACGTCAACACCGCCGTGCGCAAGCACCTTTCGGCGCGCAAGGTGTCGTTCGCCCCCGTGGACACCGCCGTCGAGGAGACCGGCATGGAGTACGGCGGAATCACCCCGCTCGGGCTGCCCGCGGCGTGGTGGCTGCTGATCGACGCGGCCGTGGTCGAGGCCCCGTACGTCCTCGTCGGCAGTGGGCGACGGCGCGGCAAGCTGATCCTGCCGGGGTGGGCGCTCGCCGAACTCCCCGGTGTCTCCGTGCTGACGGGGCTCGCGGCCTGACGTCGGCCCGCCGGCTCCGCGGCTGAGCCCTCGGGGCCTCGGGACCGGGACCGGGTGCGGCTACGGGTGCGCGGGGTGTTGCACGCTGGGTGTCACGTGCCGTCACGATCTCGGCGGTGCGTGGACGTTCACCGAACCCGTACCCGACCACATCCGAGGACCCGACATGACCGACTGGACCACCACCCCCGTCGAGCCCGCCTTCGTGCACGGCGCCATCGACCTGGAACGCACCGCCCGGGGCATCCTCCCGCACCGGCTGCCCGCCTGGGTCCGCGAGCAGTTCCCCGATCCGGGCCTGGCCATGGCCGAGGCCCAGACCTCCGGCGTACGGGTCGCCTTCCGCACCCGCGCCACCACCGTCGAGCTGGAGACGATCCCCACCCGCATGGCCTACGTGGGCGCTCCGCCCCGGCCCTCCGGGGTGTACGACCTGCTCGTGGACGGGGAACCCGCCGGTCGGGCGAGCGTCACCGGCGGGAACGTCCACACCGTCGACATGGCCGCCGGGACCGCGGTCACCACCGCGGGACCGCCCGGCGTCGCGCGCTTCACCGGGCTGTCCGACGTGATGAAGGACGTCGAGATCTGGCTGCCGCACACGGAGACGACCGAGTTGATCGCCCTGCGCACCGACGCGCCGGTCGAGGCGGCGCCCGCCCACGGCCGCCGGGTGTGGCTGCATCACGGCAGTTCGATCAGCCACGGTTCCAACGCCGAGCGCCCCCGCTCGACCTGGCCCGCGCTGGCCGCCGCCCGGGGCGGGGTCGAGCTGATCAACCTGGGCTTCGGCGGCAACGCCCTGCTCGACCCGTTCGTCGCGCGCGTCATGCGCGACACGCCCGCGGACCTGATCAGCGTCAAGATCGGCATCAACCTGGTCAACACCGACCTGATGCGGCTGCGCGCCTTCACCCCGGCGGTCCACGGCTTCCTCGACACCATCCGCGAGGGCCACCCGAACACGCCCCTGCTGGTGGTCTCCCCCGTGCTCTGCCCCCTCCAGGAGGACACCCCGGGCCCCCTCGCGCCGGAGTTCGACGGGCAGAGGCTGCGCTTTCGCGCGACGGGCGACCCGGCGGACGTCGCCGCGGGCCGGCTGACGCTCACCGTCATCCGCGCGGAGCTGTCCCGCATCACGGCGCGACGGGCGGCCGGGGACCCGAACCTGCACCACCTCGACGGTCGCGCCCTGTACGGAGAGGACGACTTCGCGGAACTGCCGCTGCCCGACGATCTGCACCCGGACCCCGCGGGACACCGCCGCATCGGCGAGCGCTTCGGCGAGCTGGTCTTCGGCCCGGGCGGCCCGTTCGAGCACGCCCCGGATGCCGTGTAAGAAATTATTGACACCGTGTACGGATGACTTTACATTCCTCGTGTCAAAGTTGTTTTACACGGGAGTGGGTGCGGACGTGGCCTTCGAGGAGAAGCGCGCGTGGATCGCGGCGGTGGTGGCCGTCGCCGGCTATGCCGTCTACCTGGCCGTCGTGCTGGGGCGGGCCGGCGACGGCGTGCCGCTCGCGGAGGTCGCGTACGCGGCCCCACTGCTGTGGACGGTCGGGGGCGCGATCGTCGCCGCGATCGCCCTGAACATCGCGGTCGCGCTGGCCTCGCCCCGCGAGGCCGACGTCAAGGACCAGCGGGACAAGGAGATCGGCCGCCTCGGCGATCTCGCCGGGCAGTCCTTCCTCGTCATCGGCGCCGTGGCCGCACTGGCCCTGTCGATGGCCGAGGCCGACCACTTCTGGATCTCCAACGTGATCTACCTGGGGTTCGTCCTGTCGGCGCTGCTCGGTTCCACGGTGAAGCTCGCCGCCTACCGGTGGGGGTTCCAGTCGTGGTGAAGGCGACCGGCATCACGAACAGGATCCGGAACCTGCGCTTCGAGCACGCGGAGATGACTCAGGCGGAGTTGGCGGAGCGCATCGGCGTGACCCGGCAGACCGTCATCGCGATCGAGAAGGGCCGCTACTCGCCCTCCCTCGAAACGGCGTTCCGGATCGCCCGCGTCTTCGCGGTCCCGCTCGAACAGGCCTTCCAGTACACGGACGAGCAACACACGGACGAGCAGCACACCAACGAGGAAGGGACGGCGCCGTGAAGGCGATCGCACAGGACGCGTACGGCTCCAGCGAGGTACTGGAGCTCCGGGACGTCGAAACGCCCACACCGGGCGGCGGCGAGGTGCTGATCGCGGTCCGGGCCGCCGCCCTGGACGCCGGGGTCTGGCACCTGATGACCGGCCGGCCCCACCTGCTCCGCCTCATGGGATACGGGCTGCGCAGACCCAAGGTGCCCGTGCGCGGCCGAGAGGTGGCGGGGCGGATCGAGGCCGTCGGCGAGGGGGTGACCGGCTTCCGGGTGGGGGACGAGGTGTTCGGCGTCTGCGAGGGTTCGTTCGCCGAGTACGCGACCGCCCGGCAGGACAAGATCGCACCCGTGCCCGCGGGCATCCCCCCGGAACACGCGGCCGCCCTCCCCGTCTCGGGCCTCACCGCGCTCCAGGCCCTGCGCGACGCGGGCCGCGTCCGACCGGGACAGCGGGTCCTGGTCATCGGCGCGGCGGGCGGGGTGGGCACGTACGCGGTACAACTGGCCAAGGCGTACGGCGCGCACGTCACCGGCGTGTGCAGCACCTCGAAGACGGAGCTGGTGCGCTCGCTCGGCGCGGACGAGGTCGTCGACTACACCCGCGAGGAGTTCGCCGACGGCGTCCGCTCCTACGACCTCATACTCGACACCGCCGGCAACCGCGCTCTCTCGCACCTGCGACGGGCCCTGACCCCTCGGGGGACGCTCGTCCTCGTCGGCGGTGAGGGCGGCGGTCGCTGGATCGGCACGATGGCCCGGGTGCTGCGCGCGGCGCTGCTGAACCCGTTCGTGCGGCACTCCCTCAAGCCGTTCATGGCCGCGGAGCGCCGGGCCGACCTGGAAGTCCTGGGGCGGCACGTCGAGGCGGGTGAACTGACGCCGGCCATCCACGGCGTGCGCCCCCTCGCCGAGGCCCCGGCCGCGATCGACGCGATGCACCGGGGCGAGGCCCGGGGCAAGACCCTGATCGTTCCCTGAGGGGACGGCGGGCCGGCGCCCCGGGCGTGCTCAGTGGTGCGCCGCGATGGTCTTGGTGATCCAGCCCTTGTGGGCGGACACGGAGGTCCAGATCCCGGGGCCGCCGGCGCAGTGCGGGTCGGCGGCGTGGTCGCCGTCGCCGGAGGTGGCGCCGACGAGCTGCCAGCGACCGGCGAGGCGCTGGATCTGCGGCCCTCCGGAGTCGCCGGAGCAGGCCATCGCACGGGGGGTGCGGGCGGCCGTGCACAGCTCGCTCTTCCCGTTGATCTCGGCGCACTCGCCGGTGGCGATGCTGCGGGTGTCGAGTTCCTGGAGGCGCTCGGGGAAGACCCAGTGTTCGGGGTCCAGGGCGTCGACGACGGTTCCGAAGCCGATGACCCGGGTGGACGCGCCCACCTTCGGCGCGTGGTCGGCCATGGCGACGGGCTTCTGTCGGACGGGGCGGTCGAGTTTCAGCAGGGCGATGTCGTTGGTCGAACGCTCCTCGCCGAGGCCGTTGTACCCGGGATGGACCACCTTCCGGACGATCTTGGCGACCGTGCCGCCCGAATGCCGTGCGGCGCTGCCGATCCGCACCGTCCCGGTCGGGTGGGTCGCCCCGACGTCCTGGGCGCAGTGTGCGGCCGTCACCACCCACTGGGGGGCGATCAGCGCGCCTCCGCAGACTCCGTCGAGGGAGTCGGGGCCCTCGTCCAGCGTCATCGGGATCGATGCCATGAACGGATACGCCTCGGTGGAGTCCTTCCCGTGGACGATCGCCTGGGCACCGGTGGTCGACGCCACCAGGCACAGAACGGCGGCGGCCCCGACCGCCGTGACCCGGGCCGGGAGACGGCGGACCGTCCGGGAGCGGGCGGTCGGACGGTGAGGGCCGGGAGGCGGGGTGGAAACGTTCATGAGGTTGTCCTTCCCAGCGGCGCCCGGCTGATGCGCGCGGGAAGCGGGAGGCTTCACGGCGCGGGAGGGACGCACGGGGCGGGAGGGGTCACGACCGCCGGGCCCGCACACGCCGACGGGGCGGCGGTGGGGCCGGGACCGGATGCCGTCGGCATCGGGTCGCCGGCCCGCCGCCGCCCCGTCGGGCGGGACACCGGGTCGGTCGTGCGGCGCGATCAGACCGCCGGGGCCGGGAAGGTCGGGTACTCCACCCCGGAAACGTGCTGGACAACACGGATGACCTGGCAGGAGTAGCCGAACTCGTTGTCGTACCAGAGGTACAGGATCGCGTTGTCACCGTCGACCTTGGTGGCACCCGCGTCGACGATCGAGGCGTGGCGCGAGCCGATGAAGTCGCTCGACACCGCGTCGGGGGCGGTGGTGAAGTCGATCTGCCGCTTGAGCGGCGAGGTCAGCGACACGTTCCGCAGGTAGTCGAGGACGTCCTCGCGGGTGGTCTCGCGACCGAGCCGCAGGCTGAGGATCGCGATCGACACGTCCGGCACCGGGACGCGGATCGAGCTGCCGGTGATCGGCGCCTTCAGTTCGGGCAGCGCCTTGGCGACGGCGGAGGCGGCGCCGGTCTCGGTGATGACCATGTTGAGCGGCGCGGAGCGGCCTCGACGGTCGGCCGGGTGGTAGTTGTCCAGCAGGTTCTGGTCGTTGGTGAACGAGTGGACGGTCTCCACGTGGCCGCGCAGGACGCCGTACTCGTCCGCCATCGCCTTGAGCGGCGGGACGATCGCGTTGGTGGTGCAGGAGGCGCAGGACAGGATCTGCTCGTCCGGCTTGATCATGTCGTGGTTGACGCCGTGGACGATGTTCGGGACGTCGCCCTTGCCCGGCGCGGTCAGGACGACCTTGTCGATGCCGGGGCGCAGGTGCTTGGAGAGGCCCTCGCGGTCACGCCACTTGCCGGTGTTGTCGATGAGGATGGCGTCCTTGATGCCGTACGCCGTGTAGTCGATCTCCGACGGGTCCCCGGCGTAGATCACCTTGATCTCGTTGCCGTTGGCGATGATCTTGCTGTTCGCCTCGTCGACGGTGATCGTGCCCTGGAACTGACCGTGGATGGAGTCGCGGCGCAGCAGCGAGGCGCGCTTGACGATGTCCTGGTCGCCGCCCTGGCGGACGACGATGGCGCGCAGGCGCAGACCGTTGCCGGAACCCGCCTTCTCGATCAGCAGGCGGGCGACGAGGCGGCCGATGCGACCGAAGCCGTACAGGACGACGTCACGCGACTCGCGGGACTCGATCTTGTTGTCGCCGGTGGCGCCGGACACGGCCTCGGCCGTGAACTCGCCCACCGAGAGACCTCGGGTGTCGCTCTTGTAGGTCGCGGCGAGCATCCCGATGTCGATCTGGGACGGACCGAGGTCGAGCGGGGTGAGCGCCTCCAGGAACGGCAGGGTCTCGGTGACCGAGAGCTCCTCGCCGGCGATCTGACGGGCGAATCGGTGGGTCTTGAGGATGCTGACCACCGACTTGTTCACCAAGGAGCGGCTGTGCAGCAGGACGGTGACGTCCCGCTCGCGGTGCAGCTTCCCGATGATCGGGATCATCGATTCCGCGATCTCCTCGCGGTTTTTCCAGTTGGTGAACGAGTCGTCATTGACAGTCACAGGTTTATCTTTCGAGCTAGGCGGCGCTCATATGCTAACCCGACACCAGTTTGACCTTTCAAGGGGTCCCGCCTCACGCGGTGCCCCCGGAGGGCCGGCCGGCCGGGCCGGGCGGGCGCGATCCCACCCGCACCCCCGTGACCTGCGACATCGCACGCGCACGGCGGTTTCAGAGCGTGCGCCGCACACCCGCCTGCCGTTCGAGGTTCCGGAGCTGGACCGCGAGGTCCCCCTCGACGGCCGTGTGGGCGGGCCCGCTGCGGCCGATGGGGAGGACCTCCTCGCTGCGCATGTCCTCCAGCATCAACGCGAAGGCCGCGTACGTGGCGACCAGCGCCACCGCGATCCCGAGGGCGCCCGCCGTGTACCCGAGCCAGTCGGCCCCGGTGAGCCCGGCCAGTCCGGTGGCCGCCCAGCGGGGCAGGGACACCACCAAGACCAGCCACAGGGCTTGTTTGGGCCGGGTCACGGCCGCCATCAGCGCCCCGAAGCACAGGAACGCGAGGTTGAACACCCCGAGCACCCGGTGCCCGCCGGCCGCTCCGGTGCCGACGACCAGGGCGTACGCGAGCCAACTGCCCGCGAAGGTCCCCATGAGCGTGGCCGCGATCACGTCGCGGGCCCCGAAGGCGAGGACGCTCACCACGAGTTGCAGCGCGAAGGCGGGCAGCACGCACAGGGCCACGGCACGCCGGTCCCCGGCCTCGAAGACGCCGAGTTGGAGACAGCCGGTCATCACGGAGGCGATGGCCACGGTGAAGAAGCCGAGCGGCATGGGCGAGGCGATCGGCCGCAGGTTGATCCGCGTCATCGCCCTGAGGTCCGGTTCGAACCGGCGTCCGGGCGGCGCCGGTTCGGTGTCCCCGGCCTCGCCGGGGACGGAGGCGGTGCTCATGTGGTGGGTTCCCTTGTTCGGTGCGTGAAACCGCTCGGTGCGTGGGGCCGCTCGGTGCGTGGGGCCGCTCGGTGCGTGGGGCCGTCCGGTGCGTGGGGCCGCTCGATGCGTGGGGCCGTGCGGTGGGTGGGGCCGTTCAGCGTGAAGCCGGCCGTGCGGGAGACCGTCAGTGTGTGAAGCAGGGGTCGGCGACGGGCGGCGCCGCGTCGGGCGCCGCGCCCCGCGCGACACGCCAGAGCCGGTGTTGTTCGGACTCCGCCGCTACCTCCGCCATCGCGTCGGCCTGCCGCACACCGCTCGGTCCCTCCGCCCCGCGCTCCGGCCGGGCCTGGTAGCCGCCGAAGTGGGCCACCGGGCTCCAGTGCGGGCTGACCGGCGGAACCGGCTCGTCGAGGCCCTCGTACTCGGCCGTGGCGTGGACGATCCGACCGCCGACGACCGTGAGGACGGACTCGATGTCGGGGATCGCGTCCTCGGGGACGCTCAGGTAGTCCTGCGTCAGGATGGCGAGGTCGCCGAAACAGCCCTCCTTCAGCACGCCCTTCACCTCGTCCTCGCCGGTGAGTCGGGCACCGCCGCGGGTGTAGAGGACGAGTGCCGTCTCCCGGTCGACCAGGTTCCCGGCCGGGTAGAGCGGCGTGCCTCCGACGGTGCGGCCCGTCACCAGCCAGTGCAGCGAGACCCACGGGTTGTACGAGGACACGCGCGTGGCGTCCGTCCCCGCGGCGACGGTCAGGCCGCGGTCCAGCATCGCGCGGACCGGCGGTGTGCGGGAGGTCGCCTCGCGCCCGTACCGGTCCAGGAAGGCGGCGCCCTGGAAGGACATCCGGTTCTGGACGGACAGGGCGCCGCCGAGCGCGGCGATGCGGTCCAGGCTGTCGTCGGAGACCGTTTCGGCATGGTCGAAGAGCCAGCGGCCGGCTCCGGGGAACAGTCCTTCGGCGGCGAGCTTCTCGAAGACCGCCAGGTCGCGGCGGATCGTCTCGTCGTAGGTGGCGTGCAGGCGAAAGCCCCAACCCTTCTCCAGGAGGAGCCGCACCGCCGACTCGAACTCGCTCTCGTAGCCGGCGGCGAGTTCGGGTCGCGGTTCGGAGAAGTTCTCGAAGTCGGCGGCGGCCCAGGTCAGGTTCTCGCCCGCGCCGTTCAGGCGGAGCCACTCGTCGCCGTCCTCGGGCCTGACCGTCTCGGTCCAACGGGTCAGGTCGGCGATCTCCTGGCCGGCCGTCTGCGGGAAGAGGTGATAGGCGATCCGCAGGGTCAGCTCTCCCGTGCGGGCCAGGTCGGTGACGGTGGCGTAGTTGTCGGGGAAGTTCTGGAAGCCGCCGGCCGCGTCCACCGCCGAGGTCAGGCCGAAGCGGTTGAGTTCCCGCAGGAAGTGTCGGGTGGATGTCCGCTTTTCGGCCTCGTCCAGGGTGGGTGCCTTGGCGAGGGTGGAGTACAGGACGAGCGCGCTCGGCGCCGCCAGGAGCACGCCGTTCGGCTCACCGTCCCTGCCGCGCACGATCTGCCCGCCGCGCGGGTCGGGGGTGTTCCGGTCGAAGCCTGCGGCCCGTACCGCGGCGCGGTTCATCAGGGCGGACTGGTAGAGGTGGAGCACGAACACCGGGGTGTCGGGCGCGGCGGCGTTCAACTCGGCCACGGTCGGCATCCGACGTTCGACGAACTGCTCGGCGGTCCAGCCGCCGACGACCCGGATCCACTGCCCCCTGGGGGTCCGGCCGGCCTGTTCGCGGAGCATGGCCAGGGCGTGGCGCAGGGAACGCACGCCGTCCCAGCGCAGCTCCAGCACGTAGTTGAGGCCGCCCCGGATGACGTGCAGGTGCGAGTCGTTCAGGCCGGGGACGACCCGGCGCCCCAGGGCGTCGATCACCCTGGTCGCCGGGCCCACGAGGCCCCCGAGTTCGTGGTCGTCGCCGATGCCCACGATCCGGCCGTCGCGGATCGCGACGCCCCGGGCCGCCGGGCGGTCCGGGTCTCCGGTGAACACCTTGGCGTTGCGCACGAGCAGGTCGGCGGCCGGTCGCCGCGCGTCGGGGGCCGCGGATATGCCTCCGACGGGCATGCCCGCCGTCACGCGAGGGCCTCGCGCAGAGTGTCGACGGCCAGACCGATGGCGAGTTCCGCCGCCCGGGTCTCCCGGAGCGCGTTCAGCATCACGAAGTCGTGGATCGTCCCCTGGACGCGCAGGGCGGTGACCGGCACGTCGGCGGAGCGCAGCTTGGCCGCGTACGCCTCGCCCTCGTCGCGCAGGACGTCGGCCTCGGCGGTGATGATCAAGGCGGGAGGCAGTCCGGTGAGCTCGTCGAGGGAGGCGCGCAGCGGCGAGGCGGTGATCCGGGCGCGGTCGGACTCGTCGGTCGTGTACTGGTCCCAGAACCACCGCATCGCCTCGCGGCGCAGGAAGTAGCCGGTGGCGAACTGCTCGTAGGACTCGGTGTCGAAGGCGGCGTCGGTGACCGGGTAGAAGAGCACCTGGTGGACGACGGTGACGTCGCCGCGTTCCTTGGCCATGAGGGTGAGGGCGGCGCTCATGTTGCCACCGACCGAGTCGCCGGCGACGGCGAGGCGCGTGCCGTCGAGGTCCTTGTCCCGTCCCTCGCGGCCGATCCACCGGGCGACGGCGTAGTTCTGCTCGATGGCGACGGGGTAGCGCGCCTCGGGCGAGAGGTCGTACTCGGGGAAGACGACGGCCGCGCCCGCGCCGACGGCGAGTTCGCGGACCAGTCGGTCGTGGGTGTGCGCGTTGCCGAAGACCCAGCCGGCCCCGTGGATGTAGAGGATGACGGGGAGGGGGCCGGTGAGGCCCCGGGGGCGGACGATCCGGGTGCGGACCTCCCCGGTGGGACCGTCCTGGACGGTGATCCACTCCTCGTCGACGGCGGGCAGCGAGACGCCTTCGCCGTTCTGTACGTCGTCCACGGCCTTGCGGCCGTCGGCGGGCGGGATCTGGTAGAGGTACGGCGGCTGTGCGGTGGCGTTGGCGAAGGCCTGCGCGGCGCCTTCCAGTACGGGCTGACGGTTGGTCATGACAGTGCTCCTTCGGGAGGCGGGGGGTGCGGGCGTGGCCGGGGGCGGCCGGGGTGATCGCGGCGTTCAGGATCACACCGGGGACCACTTCGGGCCGGGAGACCGACCGGCGTGTGGCGTGATTGGCCCGACCGGGTGGGCGTCGCGGACGCGGGGCGGGCGTGACGGCGGAGGGTGCGCACGGGGATGCCGCACGAGAGGGGTCGGCGGTGTCCCCGTGCGCGGTTCGGGTGGGCCGGCCGGGCCAGGTTCGACCAGGTCAGGTCAGGTCAGGTCAGGTCAGGTCAGGCGATGAAGGCGAGCAGTGCGGCGTTGACCTCGTCGGCGTGGGTCCAGGTGAGCCCGTGCGGGCCGCCCTCGACGACGTGCAGTTCGGCGCCGGCGATCTCCTTCGACAGCGGGATCGCGGTGGCGCCGATGGGCAGGGTCCGGTCGGCGTCGCCGTGGATGATCAGGGTGGGGACGTCGATGCGGGGCAGGTCGGCGCGGAAGTCCGTCAGCCAGGCCTGGACACAGTCGAGGGTGCCCTTGGCGGAGGCGCCGGCGGCCACGTTCCAACTCGCCCGCACGGCCTCCTCGCTGATCCGCTCGCCGCCGAGCACGTCCACGTTGTAGAAGTCGGCGAGGAAGGCGGTCAGGAACGCGAACCGGTCGGCCCTGATCGCCTCCTCGATGCCCCGGAAGACGCCGGCGTCGACTCCGCCGGGGTTGTCCTCGGTCTTGAGCAGGAAGGGCGGTACGACCCCGATCATGACGGCCTTGGCGATGCGCTGCGAGCCGTACGTGCCGAGGTAGCGCGTCACCTCGCCGCTGCCCATCGAGAAGCCGACGAGGACGGCGTCGCGAAGGTCGAGCGCGGTGAGGACCGCGTTCAGGTCGGCGGCGAAGGTGTCGTAGTCGTAGCCGTCGCAGGGCTGGTCGGAGCGGCCGAAGCCGCGCCGGTCGTAGGTGACGACGCGGTGGCCCGCGGCGAGCAGGGCGGCGGTCTGCCGTTCCCAGGACGCCCCGTTCAGCGGCCATCCATGGATCAGGACGACGGGCCGTCCCCGGCCGTGGTCCTCGTAGTAGAGCTCGACCGGGGCGGAGTCGCCCTCGGCGACCTTGATGAAAGGCATGTGTTCTCCTCTGTCGAATGGTGTGCCGCAGGTGTCAGGCAAGATCCGGAAGAGACGGCCTACGCGGCGTCCGTGGGGTGTGGGGCGGCGGTGTGGAGGGCGACCCGGGTGAGCAGTCCGCTGCCGATCCCCGAGACCAGGGCGACGCCGAGCCACCACAGGGGGTACGGCGTCAGCCCGAGCACTTGGTCCAGGGACCAGGCACCGGGTCCGGTGGCCGCCAGGGCGGCCGCCGTCGCGATCAGGACCAGGGGGTATTCGTAGCCGTCGTTCTGTACCCAGAGCCCGTTGTGCCACTTCACGGTGAGCGCGACCGTCATGACGCCGATGGCGCCGGTGGCGGCGAGCGGAGTGAGCAGCCCCAGGGCCAGCAGGAGCCCGGAGCCGATCTGGCCGGCGCCGGCGGCGAGAGCGGTCAGGCTGCCGCCGCGGAAGCCGTCGCCGCGGAACTCCCGGGCCCCGCCTTCGAGTCCGTGTCCGCCGAGGCGGAAACTGATCTTCTGTACTCCGTGGCCGGCGACGAGCAGGCCCGCCAAGAGGCGCAGGATCAGGATGCCGGTGTCCAACTCGGCTCAGCCCGCCGCGTGTTCGCCGATGACCGACTGCGCGTACACGACGCCGAGGCCGTAGGCGCCGGCGTGTTCCTTGACGATCTCCATCACGGCGCCGTACGTCTCCTGGCGAGCCCAGTCGCGCTGGAGCTCCAGGAGGACCTGTACCCAGGTGACGGGGACGGCGCCGGCGGCGAGCATGCGCTGCAGGGCGTGCTCGTGGGCGGCCGGGCTGACGCCGCCGGAGGCGTCGGAGACCACGTAGACCTCGTAGCCCTGCTCCAGCGCGGACAGTGCGGGCAGGACCAGGCAGACCTCGGTCCACAGCCCCGACAGGATGATCTTCTTGCGACCGGTGGCCTTGACCGCCTCGACGAGCGCCTCGTCCTCCCAGGCGTTCATGGAGGTGCGGTCGATGGTGTCCTGCTCGGGGAACACCGCGGCGAGTTGGGGCAGGATCGGGCCGGAGAAGGACTCGGCGGCGACCGTGGTGAGCACGGCGGGGACGTCGAAGGCGCGGGCGGCCTTGGCGAGGCCCACGGTGCTGTTGATGATCGCGGCGCGGTCCCCGCTGCCGACGCCGAAGAACATCTGCGGCTGGTGGTCGACGAAGAGCATGACCGAGTTCTCGGGCGTCAGCAGGTCCCGGCCGCCGGCGGCCCGGACCTTGGTGATGTCGAACATGAGGGGTCCTTGTCTCAAGGGGAGGCGATGAGGGCCGAGCGCCGCGGCTCCCGCGGCTCGGCACTCCCCGAACGTACGATCGCGGCGGCCTCGCCTCTTTCCCCGCCGTGCGCACGGGATAGCCCGAGAACGCACAACCCGCGGACGTGTGCGGGGCCCCCGACCGACGGGTGATCGACACCCCGTCAAGAACGCCCCGGTGCGCGGCCGTAGGCTGGGCCCTCTTGATCAAGGCGCGCCACCCGCGGCGGCGCGCCCTCGGGGAAGGTCGATCGTGCGCACTCCTCTCTCATGGGCGGCGGGCAGGTTCGCGCTCGGTCCCCGCAGCGTCCGGTGGGCCGCGGCGACGTCCGTGGTGGCGAGCATCGCGATCGTCGTGGGCGGCGGGGTCGTCCGGGTCACCGGTTCCGGCCTGGGCTGCCCCGAATGGCCGATGTGCACGACGGGAACGCTGGCCCCCACCTCCGAGATGGGACTGCACGGGGCGATCGAGTTCGGCAACAGGCTGCTCACCGGTGTGCTGTGCGTCATCGTCGGGTGGGTCGTCGTCACAGCCCGTCTCCAACGCCGCCCGATGCCGGCGGTGTTGCGCGGCGCCTGGGCGCAGTTCTGGGTCGTGGTCCTGAACGCCCTGGTGGGCGGGGTCACGGTGTGGATGCGGCTGAGCCCCTACGTGGTCGCCGCGCACTTCCTCGCCGCGACGCTGCTGTTGAGCGCCGCCGTGTGGACCCGGCACGCGGTGCCCGCCGGGGACGGCGGGCCCGTCTCGGACCTCTGCCCCCGCCGGCCGCCGGCCGCCCGCCATCGCTCGCTGTCGTGGGCGTTGGTGGCCACGACGGCCCTGCTGGTCGTGGTGGGCACCGTGACCACCGGTTCCGGACCGCACGCGGGGGACTCCTCGGACGTGCGGCGGATGCCGTTCGACTGGGCCACCGTGACGGTGGCGCACGGCGTACTGGCCGCGGCGGTACTCGTGCTCGCCGGGCGGCTCCTCGCCGTGCTGCCGCGGGAGGGGTACGGTGCCGCGCGCCGCACGACGGTGCTCTTCCTCGCCGTGCTGGTGGCCCAGGGCTCGGTGGGTCTGTTCCAGTCACTCACGGGACTGCCGGCGCTCGCCGTGATCCTGCACCTGCTGGGGTCGGCCCTGGTGTGGGTCGGCGCGCTGCGGGTCCATCTGGAGATCCGGGCGGCGGACGCGGTGCGCACCGTCCCTTACGCGGGCGCGGGCGCGGCACACGGGGAGAGGGTCGGCGGCGCGGCGCGCGGTTGAACCGGGCTCAGACGAGCGACAGGCTTGCCGCGTCGACGGGTTCTATGTCGGCGAGGTCGGCGATGCGCTCCACTCCCCCGCCGCGCGGGCGGATGTACGCGCGGCGGATCCAGCGGGGGGTGCCCGTGTGGGTGGGGAGTTCCTCGCGGACCACGGCCATCAGCCGTCCCTCGACACCGGACGCGGTGTCCCGCACGACGTGTCCGACCAGCGGATGCCATTCGTGGCCGTCGGGGTTGTGGTGGTTGCTCATCACGGCCTCGCTCACCTCGGGGTGACATGGGTCGACCGTTATTCGGGGCCGGTCCCGCTGCGGATGGGTCTGCCGGCGAAACCGGGGCGGCGGGGATGGCTGGGGCTGCCGGGACGGCGATAGCCTGCTGCGCATGGACGAGTTGGACGGCGTGGAGATCATCGCCTTCGCGGACGCCGCGGCGTTCGAGGGCTGGCTGGCGGAGCACCACGCGCGCGACGCGGGCGTCTGGGTGAAGGTGGCCAAGAAGAGGAGCGGCGTCCCGTCGGTCACCGACGACGAACTGGTGGACATCGGGCTCTGCTACGGCTGGATCTCCGGGCAGCGCAGGTCCCTCGACGACGTGTACTACCTCCAGAAGTACGTGCCGCGTCGCCCCCGGAGCCTGTGGTCGCGGGTCAATGTCGACAAGGTGGCGCTGCTGACGGCCGCCGGGCGGATGCGCGAGCCCGGGCTGGCCGAGGTGCGCAAGGCCCGCGAGGACGGCCGGTGGGAGGCGGCGTACGCGTCGCAGAAGAGCGCGGAGGTTCCGCCGGACCTGGCCGCCGTGCTGGCCGCCGACCCGCGGGCGCGCTCGGCCTTCGAGGCGCTCGACCGGACCGGGCGCTACCAGTTGATCCTGCCACTGCTCCAGGCCCTCACCCCGAAGGCCCGCCAGGACCGTCTCGACAAGGCCCTGCGTACCCTGCGGGCGACACAGCGCTAGGAGGCGTCCGCCCCGGTCAGGTCTTCCGCCCGGGCCTGCCCGCGGAAGGCCGCGGGTGGCAGGCCGTAGGCATCGCGGAACGCCCGGCTGAACGCGGACGCGTGTCGAAAGCCCCGCCGGGCGCCGATGACGTGCACGGGCACCCCCTGGTGCAGCGGGTCCGCCAGGTCCTGGCGTGCCCGCGCGAGCCTCCGGCCCTGAAGGAAGGCCGCGACCGTTGTCCCGTCCCCCTCCTGCTGGAACACCCGGTGGAGATGGCTGACGGAGATGTGGTGGGCGGCGGCGATCGCGGGGACGTCCAGCAGCGGATCGTCGGCGTTGTCCCGGATGAAGGCCATCACGCGGAGCGCCAGGGCGCGCCGGTGCGTCTCCGGGGTCAAGGACCGGTCCGCTTCGAGGACGCCGGCGAAGAGCGAGGCGACGAGATCGGCCAGTACGCCGCTCAGGCGCGGGCCCTCGGCCGGTCGGTAGGACCGGCTGTCCTTGGTCACCTGGTCGAGGAACGTGGCGAGCAGGGCCCCCATTCCCTCCCGGGCCGAGATGCGCTTGCCGATGACCCGGCCGGCGGTGTGAGGGGGCAGCGGCAGCAGCGCCTTGGGTACCTCGACCCCGATGATCTCGACGGAATGCGGGCCGGAACTGATCTCGAACGGCCGTGACGTGTCACTGGTGTGGATGTCGAACACACCGTGCACCACGGTGTCCTTGCCCAGGGTGACCGCTCCCGCCCCGCGCTTGATCAGCGAGAGGTGGAACGCCTCGGGGTCCGACCTCGCTATCAGCTTCGGTGTGCGCTGGAAGGTCAGGGGACGGCATTCCATCGGATAGACCGTGATCCCGCCGAGCGAGATGACGCGCTGGTTCACCCAGAAGTCGGCGGCGTGCTCACTGCTCATCTCCATGGGCGCATGCGTCTCCGACATCAGGGCCCGCCAGCTCTCGAAACGGTCGGCGGGTGCTAGTTCCGCGCTGCGGAACGTTCTCTCGGGCAGCATGACCACGGGTTTACACCGGCCGTGGCGGCCCGCGCAACAAGAGCCGGGGCCCCGGGCGCGGGCGGCGGGGCGACTCTCCGTCAAGACTCTGTGCACGCCAGGCCAATGCCCGATGCTCCGGGGCTTGGCAGAGTGGGCGTCGGAGGGTCGGTGAGGGGACGGGAAACCGGATCCCCCGCCGACGACCGGGGTCCTCTCGTGGTCCCGGCACTGGGCTGACGCCGCCCGAGGACGGGGGTTTCGGGCGGCGTCAGCCCAGTGCCGGGACCAGGCCGTCCAGGCCGTTTCCTTCGGATCACCTCGCGGGGCGAACGCTTCAACCGAGCCCTGCTCGAGGAATGGGCCTACCAGCGGCCGTACACCTCGAACACCGAGCGGACAGCAGCGCCGGCAGACTTCCTCCACACCTACAACCACCACCGCTGCCACACCGCACTCGCAGGCGAGCCACCCATCAGCCGCGTACACAACGCCGCGGGTCAATACACCTGGCGGATGCCCAGCTTGACCCACTTCGCCGTGCTGGGGACGCCCCGGGAGTTCAACAGGAACAGCATGTAGTAGCCGGGCGGGGCGTCGGCGGCGGTGGGCGGCGTCCGCAGGTCGAGGGTGTCGCCCCGGGTGCCGGTGCGGCGCAGCTCCAGGTGACGTTGGCTGGTGTTGATCGAGTGGGTGACGGTCGTCGGCGCGAGCAGCACGGCCCGCGCCACCTCCCCGGGGGTGGAGGTGCGCACCTGGAAGTCGGTGTCGTGGGCGAGCGTGTGGCCGGGAACCGCGTCGAGGGCGGGTCGGGTCCCCCGGTGGATGTAGGCGGGTTCGTACAGCTCGACGCTGCCGTCCATGCCGTCCTTGATGTCGGGGTCGTTGGCGATCTGTTGCAGTTCGTCGCCGGTGACCAGGACCCGCCCGTCGGGCAGGACGAGGGCGTTGGAGTGGTAGCCCCGGGGCAGGCGTTGGGCGGGTCCCAGGCTCCAGTGGCCCCGGGCGTCGCGGAGTTCGATGTGTCGGTACTTGAGGTCGGCCTTGGGGTTGAACGGGCCGAAGCCGTAGTCGCGGGTGTCGAGGGCTCCGTTGACGGTGAGCAGGGTCGCGTCCGGCAGGATCAGAGTGTCGTCCTGGGTGCGGCCGAACGCGCGGGAGCCGTCCGTGGTCCAGGCGCCGCCGGACAGCCGGTACGTGAGCGGGTCGCGCGGGTCGCCGCCGAGGACCAGCACGGAGTCGGGGCCCCGGAAGCCGGCCGGGAGGGGCACCGCGGATCCGTAGCCCCGGAAGTCCGCGGGCCGCCGGGGCAGGTCGACGCGGGTCTCCTTGGCCGGGTCGAACAGCCACTGCTGGTCGGCGTCGCGGCCGAGGCCGTAGATCATGCCGTCGCGGAGCGAGAAGAGGTGCGGGTAGTCGTTGCGGAAGGGGGCGTCGGCCCCGAACCGCTCCGCGGGCAGGCCCACCGGGATGTCGTACGGGCGCCAGGGCACGGGGCGGCTGCGGGCCGGGAACCGTTCCACCAGCGGAGTGGGGTGTCCCGTGCCGCGTTCGTCCTGTCCGGACATGACGAGTTGGCGGCCGTCGGCGCCGGTGACCACGGACGGGTACCAGCGGCCGACGGCCATGTCGCGGTTGCGGAACCAGGTCTCGGTCCACGGGTCGAACACGAAGGACAGTCGGGCGCCGGTGCCGCCCTTGCCGCCGCCGTTGCCGCCGAACACGCCGACCATGCCGTTGGGGAGGAAGGAGTGGCCCGCGCAGAAGAAGGGGGCCGGGCGCGGGACGTACGTGCCGTCGGGCATCAGCACGGTGGGCGGCGGCACGTTCTTGAAGGCGCGGGCGCCCGTGCCCTTGGCGGGATCCCAGAGGTAGGCGCGGCCCGCGTTGGTCCCGCCGATCCGGTCGGTGGGCCCGGTCTCCTTGGTGGGATCCGCCTCGACCCGCTCGAAGGAGAAGAAGAGCACCTTTCCCGTGGGGAGTTGGGCGAGATGGACCCCGAAGTCGGGGGCGGGGAAGTAGTCGGTGAAGCGTCCGGACCGGGCCGCGGTGAAGCCGGCGTTGGCCCGCCGCTGGGAGGCGGTCAGCGCGTCCAGGCTCTGTGTGCGCTTCGCCTGCGGATAGCCCTGGGCGCCTCGGGCGGCCTGTCGCCGGCCGGTGTGCGCCCGGGCGTGGTCCTCGCCGAGGGCGGCCGCTTCCGCGGGCCGGGTCCCGGCGGTGATGCTCCGGTGGGTGGGGCCGGGGCGCGGGTGGCCGTCGCCGTCGTGTCCGGGAGCGGTCGCGAAGGCCGGCAGCGCGGTGGCGAGCACGGCGGAGGCGACCAGGGGCAGGGTGGCCAGTACGGCGGACCAGGGGGATCGGGACACGGCACTCCTCGATGCGACCGCCGGCGGGGGCCGCCATCGTAGGAGAGGAACGATCTTCGCCACGTCGGCGCGGCCTGCGGCGGGCCGGATCCGCCCGGACGGCCTCCGCGCGGTCACGCGCACGGAGGAGTGGGGGTCGTGCGCGGGGGCCGAACGGCGGAGCGGCCACGACCCCGCTGCGGGGTGGTGGCCGCTCCCCGGTCATCCGCCGGAGGTGGTCCGTGCGGGACGGCCGGAACCGCGGGTCAGGGAGTACCCGCCGATGCCCGCCAGGGCGGCCAGCAGTCCGCCGGCCGCGGTCCAGATCCAGCGGTCGGACCACCGGCCGCCGGCCCAGCCGCCTTCCGGCTCGATGCCGGCGGCCGGCTGCTTGCCGTCGGCTTCCGCGGCCCGCGCCGCCGTGATGCCGGGTACCAGGGGGGCCGACAGGGCGCCGTCCACCGCGTAGGCGCCGCCCGTGTCCACCGCGTCGGCCCGGACCCGCGCCCGGACCGGCTGCCCCAGGTCCTCCGGGGCCAGGTCGACCACGGTGAGTCGGACGTAGTAGGCGCCCGGCAGCGGGTCGTTGGCCCACGTGTCCGCGCCGGTCCGCACCGGTCGCAGGGTGCAGGACAGATCGACGGCGCCGGCGTCCTTGGCCGCCGGGGCGGCCTGCTTGCCGTACATGCAGGGCTGGCGGCGGCGCAGCCCGTCGTAGACGTCGAGCCGCCAGCTCGCGGCTCCGTGTCGGGAGGCCGCGGCCGGCAGTGTCACCGTGGCCTTGACGGTGGCCCGTTGGCCCGCGTCGAGGGGGAGCACCCAGTACAGGTAGTCACCGGTGGACGCGTCGGCCGTGGCTTCCTGGCCGACCTTGACCGCGGTGGCGGTACGGAAGCTCGTGCCCGCCTCCGTCGGCCCGCCGCCGGCGGTGCTCGCCGACGGGGACGGGGACGGGGTGTCGGCGGCGGCCGCTCCGGAGAGGCCGAGGAGGGCGCCGCCGGCGAGGGCGGTGGCCGTCAGTGCGCGTACGGTACGCATCAGTTGGTCCTCCAGACGGAGATGCGCCAGCGGGAGATCCAGCCCCAGACCACACCGACCACGAGGCCGGTGAGCACGAGCACGCCCAGGAGCCACCAGCCGCGCCCGAGGCCGAAGGACGCCACGTCGGAGGTGCCGTCGGGGCCGTCGACCACGTCGATGGTCAGTTCGAGGGGCATGCCGGGTGTGGTCTTGACCGAGGCGGGCGCCGAGAAGGAGTTGCTGACCTGGAGGCAGACGGTCTCCGGCTCCGTCACCTCGTTGCCGTCGGCGTCGTCGAGGACGGCCTTGGGGTACCGCAGGCCCGTGGAGACGAGGTCGGTTCGACCGTCACCGGCCTCCGAGCCCCGGACGATCTCCCGTCCGTGGACGGTCGAGGCGCGCAGCATGACGCCGTAGTCGTTGTTCACGGCACGGTCGGAGCCGATGCTCACCGAGGCGCGCAGTTCCTGGCCGGGCTTGACGGCCACCTTGTACCAGCGGTGTTCGCCGAACGTCTCGCGGTCGGTGTAGAGGCCGGCTCCCAGCACGGGGGCGTCCTGGCACCGTCCGGTTCCCGTGGTGGCCACGGGGGTGACCACGGGTGCGGCGGCCCGGTCGACGAGCTGTTTGACCCGGCCGGAGAGTTGGTCGGTGTGCTGGACCGAGGTGTAGGTGCCGCCGGTGGCCTCGGCGATGCAGATGAGCTGTTCGCGCGTCTTGGCGTCGGGTACGAGGCCGAGCGTGTCGATGGTCAGGTGGATGCCCCGGGCGGCGATGTCGCGGGCGACCTCGCAGGGGTCGAGCGGGGCGCAGGTGTCCTCGCCGTCCGTGATGAGCACGATCCTGCGGGTGGCGTCACCGCCCTTGAGGTCGTCGGCCGCGCCGAGCAGGGCCGGGCCGATCGGGGTCCAGCCGGTGGGGGCGAGGGTGGCCACGGCCGTCTTCGCCTCGGTCCGGTTCAGCGGACCGACGGGGTAGAGCGGCCGGGTGTCCTTGCAGCCGAGGTTCCTGTCGTCACCGGGATAGTTGGCGCCGAGAGTCCGTATGCCCAGGAGTACGTCGTCCGGTACCGCGTCGAGCACGTCGTTGAACGCCTGCTTCGCGGCGGACATCCGGGACTTCCCGTCGATGTCGGTCGCTCGCATCGAACCGCTGACGTCCAGGACCAGTTCGACCTTGGGCGGCTCCTTCGCCGCCGGCTCGCCCGCCGAGGCCTGTGCCGGGAACAGCCCGACGGCCAGTGTGGCCAGCAGGCCGCACGCCGCGGCCGCCACCCTTTTTCTTGTGATCATCGCCGGATCGTATTGAGGATCGTCGGCCAATCCAAAAGCCGCCCGGCGTGAAGACGTTCCCGGCGCCCCCGCGCGCGCCGGTGTCTGCCCCGGGCGCACCCGGGAGGCTCCTGCCTACGCCGTGCCGACCGTCGGGAACGTCTCGGCGCGCACGGTGTCGAAGAGGGTGGTGACGTCCGAGGGCGTGAGCCCCTCCTCGCGGGCCTGCCGCATCCAGGCGCCGAGCTGGGAACGCAGGGGGGACTCCGGATCGGTCAGGGGGCCCGATGACGACCGGAGGACGAAGGTGCCCGCGCCCTGCCGCACTTCGACGAGTCCGGCGCGTTCCAGTTCGCGGTACGCCTTGAGGGTGGTGTTCGGGTTGACCTTGGTGCTGGACGCCACTTGTGCGGCGGTGGGCAGTTTGTCTCCCTCGACCAGGGCTCCCATGCGCAGCGCCTGCTCCACTTGTCGGACGATCTGGAGGTAGGCGGGCAGGCCGCTGCGGCGTTCGATGCGAAACACGACCACGGTGCCCGCCTCCTTCGTTGCTTCGTCGTGGATGGTCAGACTAGGTCGCGGATCAGAACGGTCCGCGCCGGGTGCGCCAGAGCAGCAGGGCGACGAGGAGTGCGGCCAGGACGAGGAAGCTGCCGGACGCCGCCCACTGCATGCCCGCCATCTGATCCTTGCCGAAGTAGTCCCACACCGAGTTGACGATCCCCATCTTGGCGCGGCAGGCCTCCGGAATCGCGTCGTTCGCGCAGGTGCCCCACCCGTGGAGTTCCCCGGAGGCGGTGCCGATCCAGTTGTCGACCAGCACGGCCTGGTCGAGCGCGGCCGGCCGCGCCCCTTCCAGCGGGAAGGCGATCCGGCGCGGGGTGGCGAGCCGGTCCTTGACGAGGTCGAAGGCGATCGACGCCGCGTACCCGATGAGGAAGGTGAGGACCATGGCGGGCACGGTGCGCCGGATCAGGGCGCCGATGGTGATGCCCAGGACCGTGGAGAACAGTGCGAAGGAGACGAAGACCGGGACGGTGGTGTCGAACGAGGGGTCGTGCAGCCAGTCGTGCGGGTTGAAGGGGGTCACGGAGCCGCGCCACCAGGCGAAGAGCCCGCTGAGCGCTGCGGTGGTGAGGGTGACGAGCAGGAGGGCGAAGCCGAGTTTCGCGAGGAGCCAGCGTCGCCGGGTGACGGACTGGGTGGTGGCCAGTCGCGCGGTGCCGTTCTCCATGTCGGAGGCCAGCAGGGGCGCTCCGACGAACACGGCGAGGACGGTGGTGAGGAAGGAGAGGTTGACGGCGACGGAGTTGAGGGTCTCCGACGCGTTGCCGGCGACGTTGTCGCCGAGGGCGTCCGCCGGTTTGCCGGGCCAGCCCGCCGCGTGCAGGGTGTCGAGCATCGCGCCGCGCTCGTAGACGATCCAGGCGCCTCCGAGGACGACGAGCGCGAGGCAGGTGAGCAGAGCCGGGCGGTGCCGGCGGAACATCAGCCAGGCCAGTCCGCGCAGTCGGCGGGCCCTGGCGGGCGCGGCGCTCTCGGTGGCGCCGGGGCGGGTGAGCGTGCTCATGCCGCGAAGTCCTCTCGGTGGCCGGGCGCGGCGGTCGGGGAGACCAGCGCGGGCGCCCGGGACGAACGGAGGTAGGCCAGCAGCACTTCCTCCATGCCGGGGTCCGATTGCTGCCAGTCGGGGCTCAGCGGTCCCTGCCGCAGCAGGAGGGCGGTGAACTGCCGCCCGGAGGTGCGGACCTCGACGACGGTGTGATCGTCGAGTGCCGCGGGCAGGGCGCCGCCCTCGGCGACGAGTCCGGTCACCAGGGTGTGCATGGGCAGGAGTTCGTCGGCCTCGCCCGCCATGCGGACCTCACCGTCCGCGAGGACGAGCAGGTAGTCGCACATGTTCTCCAGCTCGCCGAGCATGTGGGAGGACATCAGGACGGTGGTGCCGTGCGTGGCGGCCTCGGACATCAGCAGCGAGCTCAGGTCGTCCCGGGCGACGGGGTCGAGGTCGGCCATCGGCTCGTCCAGCAGGAGGAGTTCGGGGCGCTTGCCGAAGGCGAGCGCGAAGGCCACGCGGGTGCGCTGGCCGCCCGACAGGTCCCCGACGCGGGCTCGGAAGGGAATGTTGCCCGCCCGTACGATCCGTTCGGCCACGACCGGGTCCCAGTCCGGGTTGAGCTCCTGGCCCATGCGCAGCGTGTCGGCGACGCTGAACTGCCTGAACAGCGGCTTGTCCTGGCCGAGGTAGGCCCAGCGTCGCATCACGGCGGGGTCCCCGGCCGGGGCGCCGAAAACCCGGAGCTCGCCGGCCGTGGGCTCGATCAGCCGGGTCGCCAGGTTGAGCAGGGTGCTCTTCCCGGCGCCGTTGGGCCCCACGAGGGCGCAGACGCGGCCTGCCGGGATCCGGAAGGAGCAGTCCCGAAGCGCCCACCCCCGCCGGTATTTCTTGCCCAGCCCCCGGGCCTCCAGGGCCCATCGGGTGTCGGCCGTGCCGGGAACGGTCAGATCGCGCACGCCTCCCCCTTTCCATGATTCCACTACTTCATTAATGGAATCATGGTCTGTGTGTCGGGCGGGTGTCAACCGCCGCCCCACCCCGTCACGAGCGATTCGCGGTGATCCGGAACCGGACGCGCCCGCCGTCCGACTCCTGTGCCGAAGGCGGCGCCGGCCCGCCCACGGCACGAGGACGGGAAGGCACGGGATGGGCGGACTGGATGTGCGGATGCGGGGAGTGGGATGCAGGCACGGGCGGGTCGAGGCCGTCACCGGGGTCGACCTGGAGATCTCGGCCGGCGAACGGATCGCGCTGACCGGAACCAACGGCTCGGGCAAGACCACCCTGCTGCGCGCCGTCCTCGGGCTGCACCGCCAGATGACCGGGTCCATCCTGGTCGGCGGCCGGGGCACCGGCTCCGCGGCCGAGTGGGCCTGGCGGCGACGGTCCTGCGCCTGGATCCCCCAGAAACCGGCGGCGGGCCGGTTCCCCCTGCTGGGAGCCGAGTTGCTCGGCAGCTCGGGTGCCCCGACCGAGGCCCGTGAGGCGGCGGAGAAACTGGGCGTGGGGCCGCTGGCGCGCCGACCGCTGCACAGCCTGTCGGGCGGCCAGCTCCAGCGCATGTACCTCGCCCGCGCCATCGGCGGGGTCGCCGCCGGCGCCATGGTACTGCTCGCCGACGAGCCGACAGCGGCCCTCGACTTCGACGGCCAGGAGGAAGCGGCGGAGGTCCTGACCTCCCTGCCCGTGACCCTCGTCGTCGTCACCCACGACCGGGCACTCGCGGACCGCTGCGACCGGGTACTGGAGATGGCCGCGGGCCGGCTCCGGGAGGTCCGGTGACCCTCGCCGCCGCCGATCTCGGCGAACTCCTCGGGCTCCTGCCCGTGCAACGGGCCGGGCTCGCCCTGCTGCTGGCCGCGATCGGGCTGCCGATCATCGGCGTGATCATCGTCGGCCTCGACATCATGCCGGTGCGCTTCGCCATGATGCACGTGGCCCTGTTCGGCATCGCCGTCGGCCTGCTCACCGGGCTCGACCCGATGCTGTGCGCGCTGGTCGCGTGCGCCCTGGCGGGGGCGGGCGTCGCACCGCTCGCCCGGACCCCGGACGGCCTGTCGGGCGCCATGGGCCTGTTGATGAGCCTGGCCATCGCCGCCGCGCTGCTGTTGCTGGCCGTCTCCGGAGTCAACGCCTCCGGTGCCTTCGCCCTGCTGTGGGGGTCGATCCTCTCCGTGGGCACCGCCGATCTGGTGGTGCTCGGCGTACTGGCCCTGCTGGTACCGGCGCTCTTCCGGTGGCGGCGGCGGGACGTGGCCCTGCTGCTGTACGACCGGGAACTCGCCCAGTGCTCCGGCGTCCCCGTCCGCGCGCTGACCGCCGTACTGCTGGTCCTCGTCGCGGTCGCGGTCGCCGGGGCGATCAAGCTCACCGGCGCCCTGCTCGTCGACGCCCTGACCCTGCTGCCCGCCCTCGCCGCCCGCCGGCTGGGCACCTCGCTGCGGTCCATCACCCTCTGGGCGGTCGCCATCGGGGTCGTCGTGAACCTCACCGGGTTCCTCGTCGCCCTCCGATTGGACTGGCCGCCCGGCCCGGTCCTCGTCCTCACCGCGGGGGCAGTCGTCCTCGCGGTCCACTTCCTCCCCGAACGGAGAATCAGCTCATGGCGCGTACCCGCGTCCGATTCGCTTCCCTCCTCGCACTGAGCGCGGCGCTGGCCCTGGTCACCGGCTGCGGCAACGGCGGCAGCGCGGATTCCGCTCCCGCCGCCGACGGCTCGAGCGGCACGCCCGCGCGATCCGGGACACCGGTGGTCGTCGTCACCACGACGTGGGAGGGCGCATTCGCCAAGGCGGCCGGGGTCGCGGACCCGAAGGTGATCGTTCCGCAGTCGGTGCACCACGCCCCGGACTACGACCCGAAGCCCTCCGACCTCGCGGCCGTGGCCAAGGCCGACTTCGTGCTGTACGCGCCGTTCGAACCGTACGCGGCGAAGATCAAGGAGGCCGCGGGCTCCCGGGCGAAGCTCGTCGAGGTGAACCTCGACAACGACCCGGAGAAGGCCAAGGCGGAGGTCGCGCGATTGGCCGGGCTGTTCGGCACCGAGGGCGCGGCCACCAAGTGGACCGCCTCCTTCGACACCGAGTACGCGGCGCTCGTGAAGGACGTCCAGAGCGCCCGGCCCGGCGGGAAGAGCCCCTCCGTCGTCAGCCAGGTCTTCACCACCTGGGCCGCGAAGCTGTCCGGAGCGGCCCCGGTCGCCACCTTCGGCCCCGAGGCTGTCACGCCGGCCCAACTGGCCGACCTGTCCGCGAAGAAGCCCGCGCTGGTCCTGGACAACGCGCATATGACAACCGGTGTCGTACTGCCCGACTCGGGTGCGAAGCAGGTCGAGATCGTGAACTATCCCGGCCCGGACCTGGAACTGCTGCCGGTCTACCGCAACGCGGCCGCCGCACTGAAGAAGGCCATGTCCCCCTCCTGAACCCGGTCGACTCCCGCCCCGCCCCGCCCCGCCGGAACGGCTCGGCGACGGTGGGGCGGGGCCGTCCCCGCCCCACCGTCGCCGTCCGGCCTACGCGTCGGCCGTGACCCTGCCGAAGCGTTCGCGTACCGCCGTGCGGTCGGGCTTGCCGGCGGGTGTGAGCGGGAGTTCCCTCACCACCAGCAGGCGTTCGGGGTGCTTGCGCCGCTCCAGGCCGCGCCGCGTCAGGTGTCCGGCCAGCGAGGCGAGCGTGAGGTCCTGCGGACCGCGGGCGACGACGCACGCCGCGAGCCGCTCCCCCATCACCTCGTCCGGCACGCCGACGCACACCACGTCCCGCACCCGGGGGTGGGAGGCCAGTTCCCGTTCGACCTCGGCGGGGCTGATGTTGGCGCCGCCGCGTATCACGATGTCCTTGAGACGACCGACGACGTGCAGGACGCCGTCGTCGTCGATCAGCCCGAGGTCGCCGGTGCGGACCCAGCCGTCCGGGGTGCGGTAGCGGGCGTCGAGTTCGGGCGAGGCCACGTAGCACATCGGGGTCATCGGACCGCGCGCGATGATCTCGCCGACCTGTCCGTCGGGGAGCCGCTCACGGGTCTCGGTGTCGATGATGTGGATGTCGGCGACGCGGGGGTCGGGCCGTCCGGCCGCCACTCCCGCGTCGTCGGCCTCCGAGGTGTCCTCGCCGAGCCCGGTGTGGCAGTTGACGCCGTCGGCCGATCCGTACAGGTTGACGACGGGGCAGCCGAAGGCCCTGCCGGCGCTCTCGGCGGTGGTCTCGTCCAGGGCAGCGCCACCGAGGACCAGGGCGGTGGGTGAGGGCAGCGCGCCGGCGTCGGGGCCTTCCTTGTCGAGGTGTTCCAACATCATCCGGACCATCGTCGGCACCCCCAGGACGTGGGTGGGCCGGTGCGCGCGCACGGCCGCCAGCGCGGCTTCGGCGGTGAAACGGTCGAGCAGGACGAGCGTCCCGCCATGGCGGGCCAGGGTCACCGCGGTGCCGTTGGAGCCGAACGCCGACGCCAACGGCACCAGGAACAGACAACGGGGAGCCGCGGCGTCGGGCATCAACGAGGCCAGGAAGTTGCCGCGACCGCCCGCGAGCGCGTTGTGCGAGTACGCGATCATCTTGGGCTCCGCCTCCGAACCGGAGGACACCAGGATGCGGGCCGCGCTGTCGGGGTCCGGGCGCGCCGCCACGAACGCGGTCGCGTCCGCGCGCAGCAGACCGGTGAGCGCCACGGTGCCCTCGGGGGCGGTACCGGGCCCGGCGGCGATGACGTGGCGCAGCGCGGGCAGCGTCGCGAGCAGGGCGCGCAGGTCGGCGGCGTGCCGGTTGCCCTGGTGTTCGACGGAGGCGATGACCGCGACGGCCTCGGCTCTGCGCAGCAGGCTCTCCGCCTCCAGACCTCCCCGGCCGACGGGGAAGGGCAGCGCGACCGCGCCGAGGGCGGCGAGCGCCAGGTCGGCCATGACGGCATGGCGCCCGTTGGGGAGTTGTACGCCGACGACGTCGCCGGGGCGGATGCCGAGTTCCCGCAGGCCGGTGGCCAGGGAGCGCACCTTGCGGTCGAGCGCGGTGTAACAGAGCGCGCCCTTGGCGTCGATGACGGCGGTGCGGTGCAGGTCGGCGATCTGGCGGGCCCGGAAGAGGCTGTACAGGTCGAGGTCGGGACAGGTTCCGTCCACCGCCCAGGAGCGGCGGAGGTCGGCGGGCAGCAGGTCGTGCAGGATGACGGTCATGCGTGGCTCCAGGGGTCGGGAACGGCGGGGGCACCGTGCGCGTCCCGGCTGATCGAGCCGGCGAAGCGCGGGTCGTGGTGCAGGTCGGCCAGGTCGGTGGTGACCGCGGTCGCGGACAGGCCGTGGTCGCGCAGTTGCGCGAGCGCCTCGTCGGTGGGCAGTTCTCTGAGGTCGTAGGCGCCGGCCGCCGACGCGCAGACGTCGGCCGGGACGATCCAGCCGTCGGCGGTCCGTAGGGGGGCACGGAATCCGGCGGGCCGGCGCATCGATCCGCCGCGTCGGGCCCGGCTCAGGGCGGGCCCGGTGAGGATGTCGGCCGCGCCGAGCAACGAGGAGTCGACACGGACGCCCTGCCCGCCGCGTTCGCGCGTCAGCAGTCCCGCGAGGACGGCCTGCGCCCCGAGCAGCCCGCCCAGGACGTCGAGCAGGGTCATCAGCGAGGGCACCGGAGGTTCGTCGCGGGGGCGGGCCGCCTCCCCGATCCCGGTACGGGCCTGGACCATGAAGTCCGTGCCCATGGGGGCGTCGTCGATCCGGCCCGTTCCCCAGCCGCCGGTGTACGCGTAGACGAGCGCGGGGTTCACGGCGGCCAGGTCGGCGCAGTCCAGGCCCAGTTCGGCCGCCTTGCCGGGGCCCCAGTTGTGGAGGAACACGTCGGCCCCGGCGGCCATCTCGCGCAGCCGGGCCCGGTCGCCGGGCGACTTGATGTCCACCTCGACGGCCTTCTTGCCCCGGTTCAGGGCCAGCCATCGAGCGGAGAGCCCGGAGCTGGTGGGGGGCATGCCGCGCAGCGGGTCCCCGCCCGGCGGTTCGACCCGGATGACCTCGGCGCCGAGCAGGCCGAGCAGGTGGGCGGTGAGCGGGGCCTGGATGCGACGCCCCGCTTCGAGCACCGTGATGCCGGCCAGTGGCTTCCCGAACTCCGTCGGCCGCGTGGGCCGGTGGCGCGGTGTGTCGCCGGAGCCGTACGGGGCCAGGGTCCAGGGTGCGGCGCCGTCGTGTTCGGCGGCGCGCTCGGCGAGGGTCCGCACCCGGCACACCTCGGCGCCGGAGCGCGCGGCGGCCTGCCGCAGCCGTGCCCACGTGTGGGCGCCCGCGGTGCGGTGCAAGGCCTCGGGGAAGGGGGCGCAGGCGGTGGCGTACCGGAACTGGAAGGGCCGCCAGCCGGCCCGGATCGCGTCGGCGGGGGCGTCCAGGGCCCGCCAGAAAGCCGCCCAGGCCCCCGGATCCAGGGTCTCCAACTCGAAGAGCGTGCCGTCGACGGAGGTGAAGGGCGGCCCCCCGGGAGCGAGTTCGGTGGCCTCGCCCTCGTCCGCCCCGGCCGCCGCGAGGTACTGGGAGACGGTGAGCAGCCCGGCCCGGTCCACGCTCGTCCCGATCCGTCGGGCCGGCCCTCCTCTGGCCTGGCCCAGCAGGCCGGCGAGGAGACCCTGGGTGGTGAGCAGGGCGGTCGCGGTGGTCGCGTAGTCGACGGCGAGCGCGCGCGGGGTGCCTTCGCGGCGGCCGTGCACAGCCATGATGCCGGTCGCGGCCTGGGCCGTGGCCTCGTCGGTGATGCCGTGCGCGGGGTCGCCGGACCAGCGCGCGTGGACCTCCTGTCGGTCGAAGTCGCCTCCGGTGAGGGCGAGTCGGGCGCCGCGGTCGTCGTGCCGGCCGGTACCGGTCTCGGCGCCGAGGAGGCGCAGGTGCCCGGCGACCAGCACGGTCAACGCGCTCATCCCGGTCGGGCCGGCAGGGCCCGTCACTCCGGTCGGCCCGACGGGGCTCTTCGGCCGGTCCGGCCCCTTGGGCCTCGGCGGTCCGGAGACGTCGAGTCGCAGCCCTTCGAGTGGCCGGACGATCTGTGCGGTGACTGGTGAGGCCATGCCTCTCCTCTTGTCCTGGCGCGGCGGTGGCCGGCCCCGGGATGTACGGAACGCGGGAACCGGGTCGGGTGCGCACCCGACCAGCTCCACGGGAAGAGAGTCGGACTGCTGTTCCCGCGGGTTCCCGTTCGAGTGAAGGAAAGCGGTGCGAGGCGAAGTGGTGGACGACGCGGTGGACGACGCGGTGGATGGCTTGGTGGACGACGTGGTGGACGACGTGGTGGATGACTTGGTCGCCGGCCCGGTCGACGGCTCGGTCGACGAGGAACACCGCGGGGGGCCGCTCGAAGTCGACGCGGAAACCGAGCGGTTGAGGGCGCGGATCACGGAGTTCGTCCGGGGCCGGGTGTACCCGGAGGAGGGCGTACTGGACGCCGGCGGCCCGGCGGCCGCGGCCTCGCTGCGGAAGCTGAACGACCTGGCCAGGGCGGAGGGGTTGTGGGCGCTGCCCCTGCCGGTCGAGGCGGGGGGTCAGGGGCTCCCACTGGCCCGGTACGCCCGGATCGCCGAGGCCGAGGGGGCGAGCGATCACGGGCCGGCCGCGCTGGGCTCCGCGTCGTTGCTCGACGTCACGATGCTCCTGCGGCACGGCTCGGCGCGGGTGCGCGCCCTGTACCCGGAGCGGCTCACCGCCGGGGAGTCGCGGGCCTGTTACGCCATGACCGAGCCGGACACCCCCGGCACCGACCCGTCGCTCACCTCCACCCGAGCCGTGCGCGAGGGCGACGGCTGGGTCCTGACCGGCCGCAAGTGGTTCACGTCGGGGGCCGCGGAGGCCGGACTCGTCACGGTCCTGGCCCGTACGGGCGGAGAGCCCGGCGACCGCGAAGGCCTCTCGCTGTTGGTGGTTCCGACGACCTCCCCGGGCTTCCGCGTGGTGCGCGAACTGCCCGTGTTCGGCGCGTCCGGGCAGTGGGAGATCGAGTTCGACGGGGTCCGGGTGCCGGACGACCACCTGCTCGGCGCACCCGGTCAGGCCCTGGTCATCGCCGCGGAACGGCTGCGGCTCGGCCGTACCCTGCGCTGCCTGCGCTGGCTCGGTCAGGGCCGGCGCGCCTTCGACCTGATGTGCGCGCGGGCGGCCTCCCGCACCGGGTCCCGGGGGCCTCTCGACGCACAACAGCTCGTCCAGTCCCATGTGTTCGAGGCGCTGCTGGCCCTGCGCGGTACCCGTCCACTGGTGTACGAGGCCGTCGACAGGATCGCCGCCGGGCTGGACGCGCACGTGGAGGTCGGGCTGGCCAAGGTGGCCGCCGCCCGCATGCTCCAGCAGGTGGCGGACTCGGCCATCCAGGTTCACGGCGCGGCGGGGCTCGGTCCCGACACCCCCCTGCCCGCCCTCTTCCGCGCCGGTCGCGCCGCCCGGATCCTGGACGGCCCGGACGAGCTCCACATCGGCTCGGTGGCACGCCGGGTGCTGCGCGACCACCGCGCCTGAGCCGGTCCGACCGGACGGGTCACGGCTCCCGGATGTCGACCCGCCCGGTCAACTCGGCCAACCCCACCGCGAGGAAGAAGTCGCCCCAGATCAGCTCGTGGCGGGTCGCGACGCCCCGCCCCGCGTCGTAGCAGCCGTCCAGCAGCATGCCCCCGGGGCGGATCCCGCCGGTCCGGGTCAGGTGCGCGTCGGTCAACCGGCGCAGGATGGCGACGGCCCGCTCCCGGTGGCCCCCGGCCCCGGGCCCGGGGGCGCGACCGAGTTTCAGCAGGGCGACGGCCGTGATGGCGGCGGCGGAGGTGTCCAGCGGGCCACCGGGCACGGCCCCGGACCCGGTCCCGGTTTCGGCCCCGGCCCCGGCCCCGGCCCCGGCATCGGCCTCGGTCTCGGCCTGGGTCCCGGTCTCGGTCTCGGTCTCGTGGGCGTACGGTACGAGCTCTCGGTCGTACCGTACGAGGCCCGGTGCGGCTCCCGTCGCCCCGCCGGCCAGGTGCTCCGCAGCGGCGGCGCACCGCTCCCGGGTCCTCCGCGGGAGGGCGGGGCGGTGTACGGCGTCGGCCGCCGCGAGCAGCAGCCAGGCCCGGCCCCGGCTCCAGCCGACCGGCGGGTCCTCGCACCGCCGCGGTTCCGTCTCCCTCTCGAAGTGCCAGGCGGGGATCACGGCGCCGCCCTCGCCCAGGCAGAGGTCGAGGTGGCGTTCGAGGTGGGCCGCGGCGGCCCGCTCCCCGGCGGGGCCGCCGGCGGCGAGCAGTGGCACCATGCCGGGCACCCCGTCGACCCGGAGCAGCATGCGGGGGCCGCCGAAGGCCGACCCCCAGGGCACCGCGCCGAGTTCGGGGTCGAAGGCGGCGGTGCAGGCACGGGCCGCCAGGACGCGCAGGTCCCGTGCCACGGGGTCGGCGCCGGCGAGGGCGGTGCCGTACCAGAGGATCAGCCCGCGGGTCGCGGTGTCGTCGTCCACCCGGTCGGCGAGTCGCGCCGTGCACGCGGAGGCGGCGGCCCGGTCCTCCTCGGCCCCGGTGTGCCGGGCCAGGAGCCACAGCAACCCGGCCCAGAAGCCGCCGGTCCACGCGCCCCGGCCGGTGGTGACCCATCGCCCGGTGTCCGGGTCGGCGTACAGCGGAAACCGCTCCCCGACCTCGGCGCGGGTGCCGGCCACCCGGTCGAGCACGGCGTCCAGCGCCGCGTCGGCCCAGCGCGCCGCGCTCACGTCGTCACCGCGGCCCGGGCCCGCGCACCGCGCTCCCGTACCGCCCAGGCCGTGGCGACGGCGCAGGCGGCCGCGAACTCGGCGGCCACGAGCAGCCACCCGGCGCCGTACCGGCCGGCCTCCGCGAGCGCGCCGAACAGCGGCGGGCCCACCGCGAACCCGGCGAAGAACCCGGCCGAGACGAGCGCCGAGTCCTGGCCGGCCCGCCCGGGGTCGGCCCGCTGCATCACCAGCACCATCGAGACGGCGTTGCCCGAGACGGCGAACACCCCGACGGCCACCATGGCCGGCCAGACCAGCGGCGGCGCCCACAGGGACGCGGCCAGCAGACCGGCCGCCGCCACCGCGCCGGCCGCCAGCAGACCGGGCAGCCACTCGGCCCGGCCGGGCCGGGCGGCCTTGGCCCAGCCGATGCGGCCGACGATGCCCGCGACGCCGAGAACGGCGACGAGGGCGGCGGCCGTCGTGGCGCCCATGTCGAGCCGTCGGGCGCCGAACAGGGCGACGTGCGTGTTCACGGAGGCGATCCCGGAGCCGAGGAAGACGGAGAAGACGGTGAGCCAGGCGATGGCACCCCGGGGCACCGGGGAGAACCGTGAAGGGGCGGTCCGTACGGGCGGATCGGCGGGCAGCGCGCGCCGGGCCCACAGCGCCACGATCGCGGCGCTCGCGGCGGCGGTCCACACCGCGGCCCGCCACCCCACCCCGCCGGCCAGCACCGCCAGCGGCAGCCCCGCCGCGAAGGCCCCCACCTGGACCCCGGATTGCTTCGTCCCGGTGACCGCGCCGCGCCGGGCCGGGGAGACGGCCGCCAGGATCGCCTTGTTGGTGGCCGGGTTGGCCAGTGCCTGGGGCAGTCCGCCCAGGGCCACGGCCGCGAGCAGGAACCCCGGTCCGGGCGCGGAGCCGATCAGCGCGAGCGCCCCGCCGGAGACGAGGAGCAGGAGCACGAGGGACCGGCGCGGCCCGATCCGGTCGACGAGCCGACCGCCGAACGGCGAGAGTACGGCCGCCGCACCGAAACCCATGGTCGTGGTCAGGCCCAACACGGTCGTCGACATGTGGAGTTCGTCCACCAGTCGGGGGCCGAGCGCGCCGAGCAGGAACAACTGGAGCATGGAGAACGCCATGGCGCAGGTGAGGAGGGCGGTCAACCGGTGCTCGCCCCGGGGCGGTCCCGCCTCGCGCGCCGACTGCTCTCGATCCGCCACCCGTTGCCCCGTTCCTCGGTCGGTCGACCGGTCGGCCCTTCGGCCGGCCCTTCGGTCGGGACAGGAGTCGAGGGAGCCGACTCCGTGGTTCCGAAGCCCTGTTGTGGCGTGCGACACACCACTTTTTGTCAGGTCGGGGCAAGTTTGGGCGCCGCTCTGGGGATGCCGTGAAGGGAATGCGACGATGAGCCCGCCATGACACCAGGTCGATGTTGCCGAGCGTTGCGGGCCGCGATGTTCGCGGCCACCTGCGTGCTGCTCGCGGCCGTCGGGCACGTCCTCATGTCGGACAAGTCCGTCCCCTGGTGGGCCATGGCGGCGGGGTTCGCCGGCGTCGGGGCGAGCGCCTGGGTCCTCGCCGGCCACGAGCGGGGCCTGTTCTCCGTCACCTCGGCGGCGGTCGTCGTCCAAGGCGCCCTGCACTACGGGTTCTCGCTGGTCCAGGCGGGAGTCGGGACCGTCGGCGGGAGCCTCACCCACCCGCCGGGAACGATGTCCCACGGCGCCGTCATGGCCCACGCCGGCCACCACACAGGAGGCGCGGTCCCCCCGGGCGCCGCGACCGCGATGAACGGGGCGACGGGAGCCCCCGCGCCCGGTGACGCCGCCGGGATGGCCGACATGGCCGACGTGTCGTCGACCGGCATGCTCAGTGCCCACCTGCTCGCCGCGCTCCTCTGCGGCCTGTGGCTCGCCTACGGCGAGCAGGGCGCGTTCCGTGTCCTGCGCGCCGTGGTCGGCCGGATCCGCCTCCCCCTCGGGCTCCTCTTCCGCCTTCCCCCGCCCGCCCACCGGCCTCGGGTCCGCACCCGTCGGGACCACCGGTCCCGGCCGCTGCGCGGTCTGCTCCTCGTCCACGCCATCACCTCACGGGGCCCGCCCGCGGAGATCGCTGTCATCTGACAGCCGGCTCCCCGGACGGCGACGGCTTTCGGCCGCGCGCACCGGGCATCGGTCCCGCCGTCCGGCGGACCGTACCTCTCACCGGGCGCCGCCGCCCCCGATCGGCGCGGCGGCACATCCCGGATTCCCGGAAGGACATCAGGCGATGACCCCTGCCCTGCTCCCCCGTCCGATCACCGCCGAGACGGCGCCCGCGCGACACACCGCCGGATCGGACGAGCCGACCACACGGCTCGCTCTCGCCGCCCGTGACGGCGACCCCGACGCGGTGGACCGCTTCGTCCGCGCGCTGCAGCGCGACGTCTGGCGCTACGTCGCCTACCTCAGCGCGGACCCGCAGGCGGCGGACGACCTCACCCAGGAGACGTTCCTGCGGGCCCTGGGCAGCCTGCACCGTTTCGAGGGGCGTTCCTCCGCCCGTACCTGGCTGCTGTCGATAGCGCGGCGCACGGTGGTGGACAGCCTCCGGCACAAGGCGGCACGACCCAGGCTCTCCGGCCGGGACGACTGGCAGACCGCGGCCGAGCAGACGCAGCCGTTGGATCTGCCGGGGTTCGAGGACGGCATCGCGCTGGCGGAACTCCTCGCCACGATTCCCGCCGAACGCCGCGACGTCTTCGTCCTCACCCAGGTACTGGGCCTTCCCTACGCGGAGGCAGCCGATGCCCTGGGGTGTCCGATCGGCACGGTCCGCTCCCGGGTGGCGCGGGCCCGCACCTCGCTGATCGCGCTCCTGCGCGCGTGATCGACGCGGGCCGGTGACGGGCGGTCACCGGCCCGCGCCCGGCAGCCTCGCACGGCGCCGCCGAAACCCGCCGCACCCGGCTCCGGCATGGGCGGGCGCACCATGTCGGGGGCCCGGACTGTGTGGTGCCGCGCCATGGGCGGAGGGCGGGCGCCGTCCCTAGTGTTCCCGCATGACGAGCAGACTTCCCCTCCCCCATCCCCCACCGGCCCCGGATCCGGCCGGCACGGATCCACGGGGGCGGGTCGCGCTCGTGACCGGCGCCGGCAGCGGGATCGGCCGGGCCTGCGCCCTCGCCCTCGCCGCGGCCGGCGCGACCGTGCACGTCGTCGACATCGCCCGGGAGGCGGCCGGCGAGGTCGCGGCGGCGATCGGCGGCCGGGCCCATGTCGTCGACCTGGCGGACCCGGCGGCCATCTCAGCCCTGCCCACCCGCGTCGACATCCTGGTCAACAGCGCGGGTCTCCAGCACGTCGCCCCGATCACCGAGTTCCCCCCGGAGCGGTTCGCCCTCATCCATCAGGTGATGGTCACGGCGCCCTTCCTGCTGCTGCGTCACGTGCTGCCGCACATGTACGCGGGCGGCTGGGGCCGGGTGGTCAACATCTCCAGCGTGCACGGGCTGCGGGCCAGCGCGTACAAGTGCGCCTACGTGGCGGCCAAACACGCCTTGGAGGGGCTGAGCAAGGTCACCGCGATCGAGGCCGCCGCCCACGGGGTCACCAGCAACTGCGTCAGCCCCGGTTACGTCCGTACGCCCCTCGTGGAGGGCCAGGTCCAGGATCAGGCGGCGGCCCACGGGGTGAGCCCCGAGGACGTCCTGTCCGACGTGCTGCTCGCCCGCTCGCCGATCAAGCGGCTCATCGAGCCGGAGGAGGTGGCGGCCGCCGTCCTCTGGCTCTGCGGCCCCCACACCGGCTACGTCACCGGCGCCTCGATCCCCCTGGACGGCGGCTGGGGCGCGAACTGAACACGACGAGCGCGGGTCGCGACCCGCGCGTCGACCCGACACGCCAAACGGACCCTCGGATCTCGGGGTCCGGGGGTCCGTTCACGCGCCATCATGTGCCATGGGCCCTCGCCCGGTCGGGACTCCCGCCGCACCGGCTGCGATTCTCACCCCTTCGGCCACCCCACGGCGGCCCGGCCGCGCCCGGGTGGACCGCCCCGAACAGGACTGGACGCGTCCGCATGGTGCACGTACTCGGCAGCAGGATCCTCCTGACACCCACGGACCCCGAACGGTCCCGTGCCTTCTACGGCGAGGCCCTGGGGCTCGCCGTCCACCGGGAGTTCGGTACCGGACCCGAGCGGGGGACCGTCTACTTCCTGGGCGGCGGTTTCCTGGAGCTCTCGGGCCGCGCCGACACCCCGCCGGCGCCCGGGCTCCGCCTGTGGCTCCAGGTCGCGGACGCCCAGGAGGCCCACGAGGAGCTGCTCGGACGGGGCGTCGAGGTGCTGCGTCCGCCGCTGCGCGAGCCGTGGGGCCTGATCGAGATGTGGATCGCGGATCCGGACGGCGTACGGATCGCCGTGGTGGAGGTGCCCGCCGACCATCCGCTGCGGTTTCGCCCCTGACGCCGTACCGGCCCTGCCCGAACGCGCCGCCGGCGCCGTCACCTCCGCGCCGGCACACCGCCCGCGGCCGACGGCGTCGGTGCCCCCTCGGCCCGGCCGGCGGCCCGCCCCCGCCCTGCGGTGCGTACGGCGTCGGCCCGGACCCGGCGCGCGGATCGGGGGTCGCTCGCTCGCGCGTGCCTGATCGCGGGGACCGGGCGCAGTTCCGTCGCCAGGGTGAAGAGGTCCCGGGCCTGGCCCCGCAGTCCCAGGACCACCGGGTCGTCGCCGGGCCGCTCGGCGCGGGCGTGCAGCCGGACGAGGAACCGCAGGCCCGCCAGGTCCATGAACGTGACGCCGGTCAGGTCCAGGACCACCACCGCCGGGGCCGGCAGGGTGCCCAGGATCCGGTCGAGGCCGTCCAGGGCCCCCGAGGTCGATCTCACCGCAGGCCGTGATGACGACGGTGCCGCCGGCGAGGACGGCGGTGACCTCGAAGGCGTAGGCCTGGGCGGCGGCCCGCGCGGCGGCCGTCGAGCCGGTGTCGCCCGGGCCCTGCCCGGTGTCGCGGGGGGCCTGACGGCCGTCCCGGAACCACTGTGCGACGAGCGTGTCGTAGATCGGCGTGTCCCCCGACGCTCCCCCGGTCTGCCGGAGCGGCGCGGGCGACCGGACGGACGTGGTTGCCGCGGAGCGCGTGGGCCTCATACCTGGGGTGAACGATCCTTCCCGACGGGAGGTCGCGCGGCGTTGTCAGGCCGTGTCCCGGCGCGCGTCACTCTGGACCGCCCCGGTCACCGGATCGTGGGGGTGCGGCGCGCGATCACCGCGTGGAAGCCGCGAGCGGCATCCGGCGGCTGCCACACGACGGGCACACCTCAGGGGCCGGGACCCGGGCCCGGCTCACCCGTTCGGCCCCCGAGCCCGCCGGGGGATGGGCCCGCGGGGCGACCCGTACGGCGGCCGGGCCTGCGAGAGGCTCGGCCGCGGGCGGGGATCACGCGGCGCGTCTGGCCCAGTGGAGGGGGACCTCGGCCCCCCGACCTGCGCGTACCGTCTCGACCACAGCCTGATGGAGGTCCCGGCTCTCTCCTTCCGAGATGCACTCCACCGGGCTGCCGGACAGGGTGAACCAGTCCGAGGATCCGCTGTACTGCACGGCCACCTGTGCCCGTGCGCCCGTCCAGGTCGTGTGCACGGTCAGGTTCCCGGAGATGACGCCCACCTCGGTGGTGCGGACACCGCCGGCCTCCGGGTAGATCCCCGTGGTCGTCCATGAAGCCCAGGCCATTCGGCATCCACCTCCTTCCTGCAGCGATCGGCGAGGCGCAGGACGCCTGACACGGGGCCCGCGCCGGCCGGCCCTGAAAATCGCCACCGGCGTCCCCGTTCAAACCTCCTCCACCTCGTTTCCCTCCTCTTGGTCTACCCCCATTGGCCCCATCGCTCACCGGGGGCTCTCATGGAAACCACGCCGGTGCCGCTGCCCGCGTCGAGCACGGAAGGGTACGCCCATGTACGAAATGCGCGCCGAGTCCACCTCCGACCGCCACCAACTGGTGTGGCACGTGATCGCGAAGGAAGCGACCCTCAACACCCTGTGCGGCTTTCAGCTCGGCCCTGATCAGGCCGCGAAGTCGATGACCGAGCCCGGTTCGGAGCGCTACTGCGCCCCGTGCATGGACGCCTTCGGCAAGGCCGTGCACGACTCCACGAAGCCCCTGTCCCCCACGAGCGCGGGCGACTGAGCCCCGCCCGACCGCGCGTGCCGGGGCCGGCTCCCGGTGCGCGCGGTCAGTCGTCCCCGGGGCGCCGGCCCTGTTCGAAGTACGCCACCAGCCCCGGGTCGAGCGGGGGTACCCGTCGCGGGGTGCCCCCGTCGCGCAGTGACGCGGTCGCCAGGCAGCCCGCGGCGACCGCCATGCGGGCCGCGACGGGCGAGGTGTCGGTGGCTCCCCCGTGGCGGACGAAGCGCAGGAACTCGTCGATCAGGAGCGGATCGGCGCCGCCGTGTCCGCCGCCCGAGGGTGCGGTGATGGCGTGGGAGGCGTCCGGAGCGGCCCGGTACCCGGACCGCCGGCTGTTCCAGACCCGTACCTCACCGCCCGGGCCGTCACCGAAGTTCTCCAGCCGACCGGCGTCACCGATGACGGTGTAGTTGCGCCAGTAGTCGGGGGTGAAGTGACACTGCTGGTAGGCGGCCAGGACTCCGTTGGCGAGCCTCAGGTTCAGCAGCGAGACGTCCTCCACGTCGATGACCGGATTGAGGCCCCGCTGGGTGTGCGGCGGCCAGTGGCCGTCCGGGGTGTACCAGTCCTCGTGCTTGGCTTCGCCGTGGGCGCGGCGGTGCGGGTTCTCCCCGTAGACCATCAGGTCGCCCATGGCCTGCACCTCTCGGGTGTAGGAACCCGCGAGCCAGTGCAGGACGTCGATGTCGTGCGCCGCCTTCTGGAGCAGCAGGCCGTTGGTGTATCGGCGTTCGGCGTGCCAGTCCTTGAAGTACCAGTCTCCGCCGAAGCCCACGAAATGGCGGACCCAGATCGTCCTGACGCGGCCGACGGCGCCGCGCTCGATGAGCCCGCGCATCAACCGCACCACGGGCATGTGCCGCATGTTGTGGCCGACGTACAGTCGCGTGCCCGTCTCGCGGGCGGTGCGCAGGATCGTGTCGCAGGCGGCCACGGAGATGTCGAGGGGCTTCTCGACGAACACCGGTTTACGGGCCTTGAGGATCCGACAGGCCAGGTCCGCGTGCGTGTGGTCGGGAGTGAGGACGAGGACGGCGTCGATGCCGGGGTCCTCGATCACCTCGAGGTGGTCGGGGGTGACGCGCGCGTCCGGGAAGGCGGCCGCCGCCGCGGCGCGGGGGCGCGGGTCGGGGTCCGCGACGGCGGTGACGGCTGCTCCCCGGCCGGGGCGGTGGGCGGTGCGCGCGAGGCTTCCGCGCAGGCCGTATCCGAGGACACCGATTCGGATGTCGGTCAAGGTCGACTTCCTTCGCGTCGAACGTGGTCACCGGCGGCGCCGGCGGGCCTCGTGACGCTTCCCCTCCCCAGGGCACCACAATCGGGCGCGTTCACGGCGGAGCCCCACCCCGGGGCCCGTGCTCCGGCGCCCTCACCGGGCGCGTTCGGGGTGCGCGTTCAGGGTGCGCGTTCAGTCGGGCGCGTTCAGTCGGGCGCGGGATCGTTGCGGCCCCAGGCGGTGAGCATGCCGGCCGACAGGTCTGCGCAGTCGGGCGAGTCGAGGTAGGCGATCGCCGCGTCGACGGTCGCGTCGTCCACCTGCCCCGTCCCCACGATCGCCGCTCTCGCCCGGTCCCAGGTGTCCGCCCAGAAGCGGCTGATGGAGCTTCCGGGGAGCAGGGGAGGCACCCGGATCTCGGCGCCCACACGGGCGAGTCCGGCGGCGCGCAGCAGGTGCGGGTGGTCCGTGATCCGGGAGACGTCGGTGCCGATGGTGTCCCGCAGTCCTTGCCACATGGCCCGCATGACGCGGGTGTACGGCGTCGCGTCCGCGCCGGCGGCGACGTTCGGATCGACGGCGTCGCTGATGACCAACACTCCTCCCGGAAGCAGGAGCCGGCGGAGCGAGGAGATCAGGCGGGGGCGTTCGGGCAGGTGCATGAGGACGAACCGGGCGTGTACCAGGTGGAACCGGCGCCCGGGGTCGAAGTCCGGGGCGGTGATGTCCGCTTCCATGACGTCGAGTCCGGGGAGGGGGTGGGCGGTCAGGAAGCGCACGTCTCGGTCGACGGCGAGGACGGAGTCGACGTACTCCTCCCGCAGCAGCCGCCGGCTGACCGTTCCCGTTCCGGCGCCCAGGTCGAGACAGTTCCATCCCGGTCCGGTGCCGAGGTCGCGCAGGCGGGCCATCGTGATGTCGTCATAGGTGAGCGCGCCGAGGTCGATGCGGTCGCCCTCGCCGACCAGATCGGGTGGGAAGACGTCCTCGCCGTACCGGCCGGCGGCGCGCGGCCCGGGTGTCGGCCCGTCGGGCACCGCGTGTGCGCACATGTTCAGGTCACCTCCCTGTCAACGCGATTCGGTGTCGGTGCGGCGAGAGCCGCCGGTGGTCCCGGCGGCTCTCGCGGCGCCGGCGGACCGGCGCTCGTCGACGGACGGGCGGGGCGCCGTCAGGGGCGGACCCCGTCGCAGGTGATCTCCAGGTGGCGAGGCCCGCGCAGTACCGCGTTCTGGCGGTAGGGCGGCGGGTCCTCGATGAGTCGGGGGTTGTCCAGCCGGCGGGCCAGCTCACTGAGCGCGAGTTGCGCCTCCAGCCGTGCCAGCGGGGCGCCGAAGCAGCTGTGGATGCCGCTGCCGAGGCCCAGGTGTTGGACGTCCTTGCGGTACGGGTCGAAGCGGTCCGGGTTCTCGAAGCGGTCCGGGTCCCGGTTGCCCGAGGCCAGCACCAGCCACATCGAGGAGCCCTTGGGGATGGTGACCCCGCGGATCTCGATGTCGACGAGCGGGGTGCGCTGCGGCAGCAGTTGCACCGGCGGCTCGTAGCGCAGCAGTTCCTCCACCAGCGGCACGGCGAGCTCCGGGTTCTCGCGCAGGTCGGCCAGGACGTCCGGGTGGCGCAGCAGGGTGAGCATGCCGTTGGTGATGAGGTTGACGGTGGTCTCGTGGCCCGCGATCAGCAGCAGGGCCGAGGTGCTGAGCAGTTCCATCGTGCTCATCGTCTCGTCCTGGCCGTGCCCGGCGGCCAGTTCGGACAGCATGTCGTCCTGGGGGTTCTTGCGCCGCTCCTCGATCAACCCGGCCAGGTACATGCCCAGTTCCATGCGGGCGTCGTGCGTGACCCGCAGACGCTCGGCCGGGTCCGCGTCCGGGTCGGGGTCGAGGCCGGCGGCGATGACGTCGGCCCAGCCGTGGAAACGGGGCTCGTCCTCGCGCGGCACGCCCAACAGCCGGCAGATCATGGTGACGGGGAACGGGTAGGCGAACTGGTCCACCAGATCGATGCGGCCGGGGTCGCCGAGGTTGTCGATGAGCCCGGTGACGATGCCGTGGAGGTCGTCGCGCATGCCGTCGATGCGGTGCGGGGAGTGCGGCGGCCCGAAGGGGCGGTTGGTCATCCGCCGCAGTCGGTCGTGCTCCGGGGGGTCGAGCTTCAGGAAGCTCGGGGGCAGCGCCGTCTCCTCGCCCCCGCCCCCGCCCTCGTCGTCGGCCAGCGGATCGCCGGCCGTCGCGGTCAGGTTGTGGGCGTCGGAGCTGAGCCGCGGGTCGTGCAGCAGGCTCTGGATGTCGTGGTAGGTGCTGATGACGTAGGGCCCGGTTCCGTCGTGGAAGACGGGAGTCTTGCGCAGTTCCTCGTACAGGGGGTACGGGTTCGCGCGGTTCGAGTAGTCCAGGATCTGCTTCAGGATGCCTTCGGCCATGTCGGTCCTCCGGGGGGCGTGCGGGTCAGTGCCCGGCGGGGGTGAAGGTCATCCGGCGGTCGGCCGGCGAGTACCCGCTGAGGGTGATGGTGGGGCCGTGCGTGGGCACGGAGGGGTCGGGGAAGTCGGCGGGGATCGGGCGCTGCCCGTCGGAGCGCCGGTCGACCGTGGGGAACGGCGGCGGGAAGGGCGCGGTGGCCTCGATCTGCTGCTCGTAGAACTGGAGCCAGCGGCAGTTGTCGAAGGTGACGGCGCCGATGACGCGTCCCTGGTAGCCGTAGACGCCGGTGAAGCGGCGCTCGGCGCGCGAACCCTGGGTGATCATGATCTCGGTGCCCATGGAGGGCACGCCGACCGACTTGATGTTCACCCCGAACTGCGAGGACCAGAAGGCCGGCACCCAGATGTGGGGGCGCCGGTCGCTGCTCTCGCTGAGCATGTTGTGCGCGGCCGTCTCGGCCTGGGCGACGGCGTTGCCCCAGTGCTCCAGCGACAGGAACTGGTAGCCGAACAGCGGGTGCGGGGAGCGGGCCACGTCACCCGCGACGAAGATGTCGTCGGTGACGATGCCCCGGATGTCGAAGGCCCGGCAGCCGGCGTCGCAGGCGATGCCGCGCGGGCCCGCTCCGAGGCCGGAGCCGGCCAGCCACTCCGTGTTGCGCTGCGCGCCGAGGGAGACGACCACGACGTCGCACTCCAGGGTGGTGCCGTCCGAGAAGTGGGCGGCGCGGACCCGTCCGGTCGCGTCGCCCTCCAGCCGTGTGACCATGACGCCGGTGCGCAGGTCGACGCCGTTCTCCCGGTGCATCTCGGCGGCCACGGCGCCGATCACCCCGCCGAGCGCGCCGACGAGGGGGGCGTCGCCGCGTTCGGCGACGGTGACCTCCAGGCCGCGCTCGCGGCAGGCGGAGGCGATCTCGGATCCGGTGAACCCGGCGCCGATGACCAGGACCCGCTTGGGGCCCGCGTCGAGCCGGCGGGCCAGCCCCGCGCCGTCGTCGCGGGTGCGGAGCACGAAGACCCCGTCGAGTTCGGCCTCTGCCTCGTTCGGCCAGGGCCGGGCGCGGACGCCGGTGGCGATCATCAGCCGGTCGTAGGGCACCTCGTCGCCGTCGGCGAGCTTGACGCGCCGGGCCGCCATGTCGAGGCCGGCGGCCGGGACGCCGAGCCGCCACTCGGCGTCGATCTCGCGTCGGCGGGGCAGCGCGGTGTGCTCGGCGGTGGCCTTGCCGAGCAGGACCTGCTTGGACAGAGGCGGCCGGTCGTACGGCTCGTACGGCTCGTCGCCGATCATCGTGAGCGTGCCTTCGAAGCCCTTGTCCCGGAGCGTCTCGGCGGCGCGCAGACCGGCCAGCGACGCGCCCACGACGACGATCCGCCCCTCGCGCTTCAGCCGGTCCAGGGACCCGTCAGGCATGGTGGGCCTCCCCGCTCGCGGCGGTCCGCCCGGCGGCGGCCATGTCCATCTCGTCCACGAGGATCGCCTGCACGGGGCAGGCGGCGACGGCCTGGGCCACGCGCTCGCGCTGTGCGGACTCGGCCTCCGGGTCGTAGAGCAGTCCTTCGTCCCCGTGCATCGCGAAGACGTCGGGCGCGAGGAATGCGCACTGGGCGTACCCCTGGCACCGGTTCAGGTCGACGACAAGCCTCAACAAGGTGCGGTCCTTTCGGTGACCCCCGCGGCTACCGGATCCAGCGTGCGCGCCGATGCCGGCGACGGCGCGCCCGGAAGGCCATTGGGGTGACGGGCCGGGTTGTCTCACGCGGGGCGGCGGCGGCCCGCCCGCAGGATGTACGCGCTGACGAGCAGGGACCAGGCCGGGAAGACCATCTCGGCCCACGGCAGGGTGGAGCCGAACACCAGCAGGACCAGGCCGACGACGTAGCCGAGCAGGGTCAGCGGGCGCGGGAACACCCCGAGCTTGCGCCCCATGGTCGAGGTGGCGAAGACGAAGACGGCGGCCATCCGCATCGCGTACGTCGTGAGCAGGGTGTACGCGAAGTGGCGGCCGAAGTCCTGGGGCTGGGTGGCTTCCAGGACCGTCCCGGCGGCCGCGGCGGCCCCGAACAGCGAGGCGACGAAGACCAGGCCGCTGCCCAGGAAGGCGGTGGCGACGAACCGGTCCTCGGAATCGCCGGTGTGCGCGCGCAGGGCGCCCATGAACCAGAGGAAGGCGATGCCGGCGAACGGCACGAGTTCCACCGCCGTGGTGATGGCGCTCCGTTGGCCCGAGGTGACGGCGACGTCGTCGCCGCCGGCCCCGCCGGGCAGGGCGGTCCGGGCGAGCACGATCGCCGTCGCCAGCAGCAGGGCGAAGACGATCCCCGCCACGCCCGCGGCACGCGGGGTGCTCAGGCCGTGTGTCGGGCTCGTGCCCGGTGGTCCCGTTCTCATGGATCCAGCAAGCCGGGCCCGGGCCCGGTGTGCCAGCGGGGCCGGGCGGTCGGGTGACGGGAGGGACCCCCTGGAGGCGGGGCCGACGCCGCCGAACGGACGGACGGGGGTGGGGGTCAGCCCGTCCGGTCCATGCTCCACATCGGCAGGGTGCGGAAGAAGGCGACGGCTTCCGGTCGCCAGTGTTCCTCCCAGGACGCGGCCTCGGCGGCGGCGGCCCGCGCGCGGGAACGCATCTCGTCGCGCAGCCACCGGTCGGCGCCGGTGCGGCGGGCGATGTCCCGGATCCGGGCGATCGTGGCGTCGGTGCAGTGCGGATCTCCGAGGGCGGCCTCCACGAGGGCCGCCTCGGAGCCGGTCGCGTGGGCCAGTACGGCGGCGACCGCGTAGGTGCGCCGGCCGGAGCGGATGTCGGCCCCCGTCGACTTGCCGACGCGCGCGTCGTCACCGAACAGGTCGAGGTGGTCGTCGCGCATCTGCTCGGCGATCCCCACCAGGCGTGCGTAACGGTGCAGCCGTTCGTGGTGCGGCGCCGGGTCCTCGCCCGCGGCCAGCAGCCCCATGGTCAGTGGCGCGAGGAGGGAGTAGCGGGCGCTCTTGAAGTCGGTGACGGTGTGCAGGAACTCCTCTTCGGGCCGCGCGTGGGTGTCCCGCTCCAGGTCCACGATCTGTCCGACGACCGTCTCGGCGGCGGTTCGCAGGTGTACCCCCAGGAGGCTCTGGCGGAGTTCGGCGGGGACGTCGGCCTCCAGCAGGACCTGCATGGAGAGGAACGCCGCGAGGTCCCCGGCGAGCACGGCCAGGCCGAGGGCGGTGGAGGCGTGGTCGGGGAACTCGTCGCGGTAGGCCTGGTGGGTGGAGGGTCCGCCGCGACGCAGGGGCGCTTCGTCGATGATGTCGTCGTGGACGAGTCCGTGGGTCTGCAACAGTTCGATGCTCAGCGCGGCCTCGGTCAGGCCCGGCACCTCGTCGGTGGTGACCAGCCGGGCCGCCTCGTGGAGGAGCACGACGCGCAGGCGCTTGCCGCCGCGCAGGGACAGGTCCCTCAGGAGTTCCAGACAGCGAGGGGTGAAGCGGCTCAGCGGCGGGGTGTCGAGCCGTTCTCCGAGGGTGTCGAAGTACCGCTCGAAGTGCGCGTCGAACCGGCTCCGGTGTCCGGATATCCGTTCCAGGGTGGTGGCGGTGGCCGTGGCGTCCATGAAGATCAGTATCGGGTGTGCGCGCGGACGCTCCGGGCGGCGGGCCGCGGTGGGTCTCAGGCGCCGCAGACCCGTCAGGCGCCGCAGCCCTGTCAGGCGCCTCAGGCCCTCCAGGTACTCAGACCCCTCTGACCCCTCAGACCTCTCAGACCCCTCAGGCCTCTCAGGCCTCTCAGGCCGGGATGTCGATCACACCGACCGGTGCGGTGGTCGGGCTCACGGAACCGGCGGCCGATTCGACCGTGACGCCGACGGAGGTCGCCTGGTCGACGGGCCCGTCCAGAAGTTTGACGTGCCAGTTGCCGCCGCCCCGCAGGGTGCCGGCCGCGCGCGTGGTGCCCGCGTCGTCGTACCAGAGCTTGTACACCTGGCCATCGGGAAGTTTCGGCAACCCCGAGGCGATGAAGGCGGCCTTGCTCTCACTGCGGGAGACGATCACGCATCCGGTGGCGCCGTCTTCGAACCGCGCGGCACTGACCTTCGCGTCGGGGGCGGCGAGCACTTCGGCGAGTTCCTTCACGGGGCCGGTTCGGCGGGTGGACTCGATGAGGCTGCCACGTGCCTGCACGGCCTCCTGGTGCTGCCACAGGGCGATGCCTCCGAAGCCGACCGCCGCGGCCAGACACGCCGCGAGGACCCAGCGTCCGCGCCGGCCCGGACGGGCCCCCGAGCGGTTCCCCTGCCGGGCGGCGCCCGGGACGTGCGCGGCGACGGGTGCCGGGGGCGGCACGACGACCGGCGGCAGGGCGGGCTCCTGGGGGGTGTCCGCGATCCGTTCCAGGACCGTGCGGCGCAGGTCGGCGGGGGGCGACATCGGGGGCGTGCCGCTCAGGTCGGCGACGACGGGGGTCAGCGTGGCCGCTTCGCGGCGGCAGGACACGCAGCCGGCCAGGTGTCGTGCGAAGGCGGCTTCCTCGTCGGGCGGCATGGCGTGCAGGAGGTACGCGCCGAGGGGGGCGTGAGGGTCGGGCGCGATGCTCATCGGGATGCCTCCAGACAGTCGCGCAGCCGGTGCAGTCCGTCGCGGAGCCTCGATTTGACCGTGCCCTCGGGCGACTCCAGCGAGCGGGCCACCTCCCGGTAGGTCATCCCCTCGTAGAAGGCCATCCTGACCGCCTCCCGCTGGGGGGCGGTCAGACCGTCCAGGCAGCGTCGTACCTGCCGGTACTCCTCCCTGCCCTCGACCTCGTCCGCCACCTCGTCGAAGGCGGGCATCCGGTCGAGGAGGGCCGCCTTCTCCTCGCGCGCGCCACGTGCCTGTGCGGAACGCACGCGGTCCACGGCCCGGCGGTGGGCCAGCACCATCACCCAGGCCTTCGCGGTGCCGAGTTCCGGGCGGAACCGGCCGGCGGTGCGCCACACCTCGATCATCACCTCCTGGGTCACCTCCGCCGCCTGGTCCTCGTCCCGCAGGACCCGGCAGACCAGCCCCATCACGGGGCCGCACAGGGCGTCGTAGAGGGGGGCGAAGGCCTCGCCGTCGCCCTGGGCCACCCGCAGGAGCAGCTCGTCCGGCCCATCGGCCGGGCCGTCGCTCACGTCGTCCGGGCTTTCCGCCCTTTCGGTCCTGTCCGTCCTGTCCGCCATCAGAAGTCCCGTGCTCCTTCCGGTGCACCGGCTTCCGATCCCATCACCGTTGGAGACCGGGCGCATCCGGAGGGCCGGGGGAAAAGAGCGACGAGGGCCCGCGGCGCGGGCCCTCGTCAACCATCCGTCGTGCGGGAGAAGCAGCTACCAGCGGTGCTTGTACGAGCAGTCCCAGTGCCCCTTGACCCAGTCCTTGTCCCAGTGGCCGGGGACGTACTCCCACTTCCAGTGGCCCTGGCCGCCACGCCATGAGTCGCCGTGGCCCTGGCCCTGGCCCTGGCCTTGGTCCTGGTCCCGGCCCCGGTCGCGGTCCTGGTCCCGGCCCTGGTCCCGGTCGCGGTCCCAGTTGCCGTTCCCGTTGCCGTTCCAGTTGTCGTGTCCGTTCCCGTTGCCGTTGCCGTTGCCGTTCCAGTTGTCGTGTCCGTTGCCGTTCCCGTTGTCGTGCTTCCAGTGGTCCTTGACCCAGCGCTTCTCCCAGTGGCCCTTGACCCACCGCTTCTCCCAGTGGGCCTTCTTCCAGACGCACTGCTTGCCGCGGTCCCCGGTGACGGAAGCCGCGACGGTCTGCGTCGCGGCCGGCGCGGCCATCGCGGGAGCCGCTGCTCCGAGCGCCGCGCCGCCGACGAGTACGCCGGTCGAGGCCACGGCCACCGCCATGTGTCTGACACGGATGGGAACGGTCATGGATCCCACCTCCTCGCCCTCACCCCAGTGAGAGCAGTGAGTGATGTGACACAAGTAATTCGATGCAGCCGGTGGGTCTGGATGGGATGAGTTCGCGTCAGGTTCCGCGCGGCTCGTTCGCGCCGGAGGACGCGCCCGCCTGCGCGGTCGCCGGAGCCGCCGGGGCGGACGGGCCCGACGGTGTCGTCGGCGCGGTCGGCGCGCCCGAGGGCGCGGGGCTCTGCGGGGTGCAGGTGACCTCGTCGCGCGGGGTGTAGTGCGTCTTGTACGTCTCCCGCTTGGCCTCCTGGCCACCCTTGACGAAGACCCGGTCGACGGCGATGTCGAAGCCCTCCAGCGGGGTCTGCACCTCACAGGTGGGGCCGGTGCCGGTGCGCTTGCCCGGGGGCGTGATCGCGGTGCGCGGGCCCTGGGTGGCGCGTATCTCGTCGTACTTCTTCGTGCCGAGGAAGCTGATGGTCAGGGAGGTGTCGGTGGACCGGGCCTGGATGTAGATCGCGTGGCCGGAGTCGTTCTTCCAGCGCAGGTCGAGCGTGCCCCAGGCGACGGTGGCCTCGCGGCCTTCGGGGTAGCGCTCGATGTAGAAGGAGTGGGCGCCGTGCTCCAGCGGCTTCACGCCGGCGAAGAACAGGGCGTTGTACATGGTCGTGGCGACGGCCGAGACGCCGCCGCCGGGCGACTTCACGTACTGGCCGTCATTGATCATGATCCCGTCGACGAACCCGTTCTCCTTGGTGCGTTCGCCGACCGTCTTGTTGAAGCTCCAGGTCTCGCCGGGCATGACGACGGAGCCGTTGATCAGGTCCACGGCCCGGCCGATGTTGGTGGTGCGGTAGGGCGCGGCGGGGAAGTTCACCGTGAAGGACGACATCTTCTCCTTGATCCCCAGACGCTGCGCGTCCTCGGCCGTCAGGGCCGGGTGGATCGGGGTCCCGCTGAGTTCGGCGGTGCGGGCGGCGGCGCCGGTGCGGGTCAGCAGCGGTTCGACGGCCGCGCCGAGGGCCTTGTCCGTGACCTTGGTCCCTGTGCGGCCGTCGGACGCGAGGACCGCCCGGTCGGAGGCGTCGAGCCGGAACGTGGCGTTGCGCGGCTCGGGGGTGACGGCGTCCACCTGGCGGGCGACCGCGGGGTCGGCCAGCAGGGATTTGGCGTCGAGCCGGGGCTTGAGGCGGCCCTGGTCGGCCGCGACGTCCAGGTGGCTGCCGAGCACGGCCGGGGATATGGATATCGGCTTGCCGGCGAGGTTGAGGGTGACCGGTCCGGACATCGCGGGCGCGGCGAACTCCCGCACCGCGCGATCGGTCTCCTGGCGTCCTATGGCCGGGTCCGTCCGGACGACGGGGAGGACGACGGGATCGGCCTGCGGCTTCAGGTAGGCGGCGCTCACGGCCCTAGTCACGCCCTCGGTGCGCAGTGCGACGCCGGTGACGGGCTGGGTGACCCGCGGTTTGCCGTCGCTGAAGGCGATGTCGCCGTCGCGGGGCTTGCGGTCGCCGGCGGCGAGGCGGTCGACCGCGGCGGCGCTCTTGGCGTCGTCCATGCGGGTCACGGGCTCGACGGCGCGTTCCCGGGTCGGGGCGAAGAGGCGCCCGATGACGGTGAACGGGTCGGATCCGGTGTTCGCGGCCTGGTCGACGGTGGCCTTGGTGTCGAGGGACAGGCCGAAGGAGGCGGGGGCGATCCGCTCCGTCCGGTCGCCGATCCGCAGTTCCAGGGGGGCGGTCGCTGCCGGGCCGAGCGCGCGGTCCAGGGCCTCCGTGGCCTCCGTGCGGCTCATTCCGCCGATGTCGACACCGTTGACGTGCGTGCCGTCGGCGACGGAGTCGCCGGTCACGACCAGGGCGGTGGCGTAGAGGCCGCCGAAACCGAGTACGGCGGCCCCGCCCGCCAAGGTCAGGGCGATCCGCAGGTTGCGGGGCGTCCGGCGGTTGTCACGTCGCATGTCTCTCCCGGTGGCGGTGGTTCTGGTGAGCGGTGGTTCTGGTACGTCGAAGGGGCGCCTGGCACCCCACCCGAGAACCTGAAACGCGCCAGACCAGTGACCAGCATGAAGGAGATACCTGCCATATCGGGCAAAATGTGCCCGTTCTCACGCTGCCGGACCGCCTGGTCCGGCGAGCGCGGCAGCCCCGCGGGACCGACGCGGACGGGCGGCCCCGCCCGGGGGGGGGGGGGGCGGGCCCCCGGGCGGGATGGGGGGGGGGGAACCGGGGCGGGCGGGCACACCCCCCCCCCGTAGTAGAA
>NZ_JBIAQX010000008.1:183375-321160 GCF_042889445.1 Streptomyces sp. NPDC002602
TTTTGGGGCGTGTGCGCCTCGGGCGGGCCGGGGTGGGGGGGCGCGGGCGCCGCGGCCGGCCGCCGGGCGCGGCCGCCGCGGGTGGGGGGGGGGGGGGCCCCCCGTCCACAGGGCCTGAATGCGGTGGGAGAAGCGGGTCAGGACGGGCAGACGCCCCGCTCGTAGTCGACCGTGGCGGTCTGCTTCGAGTACTGCCACTGCGGGCTGAGGAGCTGGTCCGTGAGCTGCCGGGCGGCCGCGGGGCTCTCGATGACGTACCCGAAGTCCTGGAGCCACGCCGGGTAGAGGTTCTTCGAGCCGATGTAGAAGGCGGCGTCGTCCACGGAGATCAGCTTGTGGTGCTGGGCGTAGGGGCGACCGTCCGCCCAGGTCGCGCCGGGGGCTGCGCGGAAGGTGGCGAGCTGGAGGTTCGAGCACATCGCCGTGCGGGCGGCGGCACGGTCCCCGGTGACCAGGGCGAGTCGGTCACGGAGCGTGTCGCTGATCTCGGAGAGGGACTTGATCTGCGAGTAGCCGCCGCTGCCCACGGCGCCCCGGTTGGCGGGGTCGCTGACCACGATGCGCACCTTGACTCCGGCGGCCAGTTTGGCGGCGAGGGCGTCGTAGACGCGGATGTCGTAGCGGGGCAGGGGCGGGCAGGTCGCGTTGAGGTCCTGCTGGGAGATCTCGATGTGCCGGTTCGCTCCGGAGATGAGCGCCCGCAGCGCGCTCTCCTCCGGGTTGACCGTGTCGTAGTCGCGGTCGGCGTTGGTGTTGTCGTGGAGTCCGACGACGCACTTGGTGTCGGGGGCGGTCGGCAACTGGGGCCGGAACGTCGAGGTGGGGTCGTTGCGCATGATGCCGACGCCGAGCCCGCCGACGGCGAGGGCCGGTACGTCACCCTGGGCCGCGGGCGCCGCGCCGGACTTCGGCAGCGACGGCAGGCAGGCGGCGCCGTTGGAGGAGGCGAACCAGACGCTGGCGATGTTGCCCTTGTTCTGGCAGGTCCAGGACCACAGCTCGTCCAGGTAGCGACCCGCGGAGGCGGCGGCCGGCCCCTTCAGGGCGAGGTCGACGTCGGACACCGGGTGCGTGGTCTCCAGATAGTCGTCCTTCCAACTGTTGATCCCACCCGTGACGACGGACTGGCCGTCGACCAGGAGGATCTTGGAGTGGTTCCAGGAGAAGGCGGTCTTGGAGGTCGTCATGGAAGCGACGTTGAGGTCGACGTTCCGCGCGTCCTCGCCGAGACGGGCGACGAGTTCGTCCCGGTACTTCGACGGCACCACGTTGAGGTGGTAGATCGGGGCGGCGCCGACGAGGACGCGCACCTTGAGCTTGTTGCCCCGCGCGACCGACGCCTTCAGGCCGGAGACCAGGGCGTCCTGGAAGGCCCCGTTGGGAAAGGGGGCCAGGGTCGATATGTCGACGGTCTGCTTCGCCTGGGCGACGTTCTCGGCCATCTTCGCGAGCAGGCGTTCGGTACCGGGCCGCGTCGCACAGCCGGCGTCGCCCCAGCAGCCGGGGGTCTGCAGCAGCCAGTCACTCCCGCCGGGCGTCGAGGCGTCGAGGGCGTTGCCGTCGGTGCGTTCCCACACACGCCCTTCCAGGCCGGGCGAGACCCGCCGGAGTTCCTGTTCGATCCCGTCGAGGTGCGGTGTGGTGGCGGCTGCGGCCGGCGCGGCGGGCAGGAGCACGAGGAGCGCGGCCGCGACGGCGGCCCGGGGAGCGAGGCGGGCGGGCCGCGCGGGCGTGGGGCGGAGCAATGTGGGTTCCTTGCGAGAGGGGTGGCCGTCACCGCGCCCGACCGCGACGGGTCCTGACGGGGCGACTGGCAAGATCAACTCGCGGACGCTATCAGTGCGACGGGCACCGGATACCGGATTCAGCCACGGGCCCTCCGGGGCTTTTCTCACGCCGTGTCCGAGTTTCCCCGTATCGCTCCTCCCTTGACCGCCCGCACGCGGCCCCGCTCTTCGGGCCCCACCCCTCGGCCGCCGCGCACGCCCGAATCACCCCGGACACGACAACGGCCGCACGGGCTCGGGGACACCGGCCGACTCCCCCGCGCACCGACTCCCGGCCCCCGGCGCGACGGCCGACCGTCCTCACGGGCACGCGGGGGGCCGCCGCCGGGGCGCCGCTCCCGTACGGGGAGGGGAACCTTGTCCGCATTCCGCCTGCACGGCGGCGGGTCCGGACTTCCGGGGACCGCCCTCGGACGGAACCGCGTGGTGGACGGGACGGTGCCGGACGCGACGCGTGGCGGACGCGCCGGGCATGGGGACCGCGGAGCCCGGGCCCGGACGCGACGCGTGGCGGACGCGCCGGGCATGGGGACCGCGGAGCCCGGGCCGACGGGCGCCGGGCCGACATACGCGGGGCCGACGGGCGCACGGACCGACGGGCGCGGGACCGACGAAGCGCGGGGCCGACGGCCGCTCGGGGCCAGCGGGCGCCCGGGCCAACGGGCGCCGGGCCGACGGACGCACGGGCCGACATACGCGGGAGCCGACGGGCGCGGGGCCGACGAGCGCGGGAGCCGGGGCCGACGGGCGCTCGGGGCGACGGGGGAAGCGGTCGTCGCGGCGTCCGCTTCCCCTTCCCCGCAAGGCCTGCGACGCGGTGGGAGTGCGAGCGTGTCCCGGCGGACCGGCCCTCGTTTGGCCCGGCATGACCCTCGCCGGCCGCATGGCCCTCACCGCCGCACTGTCCGTCGCAGCCCTCGGCCTTGGCCTGGGCACCGCCCAGGCCGACGCCCCACCCGCGCCGCTCACTCCGCCCACCGCCCTGGACCCGCTTCTGACCAGCGGTGATCTGGGCCAGACCGCCAATGAGCTCGGCGGACAGCTCGCCGAGAGCCTCAACGACTGACGTTCGGACCCTGCCGCTCGGATCCCGGCCCCGGAACACCGACACTCGATCCCGGCCCCGGGGCGACGACGGCCGGATCCCCTGCCCGGGGGCGCCCACGCCGGGATCCTTGCCGCTCGACACCCGCCCGCGCCCGCCCGCGCCCGCCCGGAGTCGCACCGGCGGCCCGCGTGCAGCCGCTCACCCCCACGCTCGCCCACCCCCGCGCTCGCGCACCGTACGACCCTCATCCGCCCCGTGCGACCCGCATCGGGTGTCGCGGGTCGCACGGGGCGCGCGTACCTACACGGGCGGCGCCACCGGGTCCCGGTCGTCGCCTCGTACGGCGGCCACGGCGCGGGCCAACTCCGGTGCGTGCACGGCGAACGGCCCCAGGTCCGTGGCCCGGTCGAACGCCGGGTGGTCCCGGTGCTCCGCCAGGCGCTCGAGTGCGCGCACGCCGTTGTAGGTCTCCGGTCCGTACGGGCGCACGGCATCGGCGGGCGGGCCCGACCCGGCGACGACGGCCGCGAGCGTCTCCTCGAAGAGGGCTTGGCAGGCCCGGATCCCCCGCAGCATGACCTGGTGGTGGCGGTCGTCGGGGCCGATCGGGAAACGCCGGTCCGCCAGGACCCGCCCGGTGTCTATGCCCGCGTCGACCTCGTGCAGCGTGGCGCCGTACTCGGTGTCGCCGCGCAGCAGGGCGAAGAGGAGCGCGACCGAGGGCAGGCCCCGGTGGCGCGGGAGGAGACCGTTGTGGATGTTGAGGATGCGCAGGCCCAGGGAGAGGACGGGTGCGCGGAGGATCCGACGGTTGTTCAGGGACCAGACGATGCCGTCCGTGGAGGCCTCCGCGAGGTCCGCGGCCCGGGTGTTGACGTCGGCGGCGAGGTGCGGGGCGCCCGCGGCGTCCCGCGGATCCTCGCAGCAGACGAGGTCGACGGTGTGCCCCCGCGCGGCGGCGTGGGCGACGGCACGTCGCACCAGGGCTCCGTCACCGATGAAGATCATGCGGGGACCTCTTTCCGGGCGGCTTCCACATGGGCACACACGTGGTCGAGGGTCACGTCTCGGACGAGGGATTCGAGGCGGCTCATGAACCAGCGCCCCTGGGCTTCGGTGAGCAGGTCCGAGGAGACGGCGTCGAGCATCTCGACGAGGGCCAGGGAGTCACCGCCCAGGAGCCGGAACTCCGCGCCCGCCGCGAGAGCCCCCGCGTCCACGCCGAGGATCCCCGCCCAGTGACGGGCGACCCGGTCCCGGAGCGTGCTCGGGCGCGCCGGCATGGGATCCGCCTCCGGTCCGACCGCCCCGAAGGGGTCGGGCAGCGCGTCGAGGTCCGCCTTGCCGCTGACCGTGCGGGGGATGTCGGCGACGGTCGTGATCCTGGCCGGGACCAGGTGGGCGGGCAGCCGATGGGCCAGCTCCGCGCGCAACACCGCGCACAGGTCCGGGCCGCCGACCCGCCGCGCCTCCGGGTCTTCCGCGGCATCCGGGGCCGCGGCGGCCACCGGCTCCTGCGGGGTCGCGGCCACCACGTACGCGCACAGCACGGGTGCGGTCGTGCCGGGGCGGCCGCGCGCGGCAACGACGGCGCGGCTCACCGCGGGGTGCGCCTCCAGCGCGGCGACGATCTCGGCGGGCTCCACCCGGTGCCCGGCGATCTTGAGCTGCCCGTCGGCACGCCCCGCGTACTCGACCGCGCCGCCCGGCAGCCGGCGCCCGAGGTCGCCCGTGCGGTAGACACGCACGCCGTCCGGTCGGGTGCCGAACGGGGAGGAAGTCCCGTCGGGAGCACCGAGGTAGCCGCGGGCCACCTGGAGTCCGCTGACGACGATCTCACCGGTCCGGCCGTGGTCCTCCTCCCCCGTGCCGATCGCTCGGCCGTCCTCGGCCACCAGCTCGACCCGGGTCGCGGGACCGGCGGTTCCGAGGGGGATGGTGGCCGTCGTCTCGCTGCCGTCCACGACGTGCGCGAGGCAGGCCACGGTTGCCTCGGTGGGCCCGTAGCCGTTGACGACCCGGCAGTCCGGGCCGAAGGCGGCCCGGGCCGAGCGGACGGCGGCGGGCGTCAGCGGCTCACCGCCGAGCAGCAGGGTGCGTACGGCCGCCCGGTCCCCGAAGAGCGCGAGGTGCGAGGGGGTGAGCGCGAGGGTGTCGGCGCGGTGGTCGTGGACGAGACGGCGCAGGGTCGCCCGGGAGGGTGCCCCGGGAGCGAGCACGGTGGTCGCGCCGGCGGCCGGCGGCAGGAACAACGCGAAACAGGAGATGTCGAACGCGTAGGAGGAGGCGAACCCGAAGCGGGTGTCCTCGTCGACCCGGCAGACGTCGGTCATCCACCGGACGAACCCCGTCAGCCCTCCGTGCTCGATCCGCACCCCCTTGGGACGCCCGGAGGAACCGGATGTGTGCATGACGTACGCCAGGTCCCCGGGCGCGGGGGCCGGGGGCAGTGCCCCGACCGCCGTGGCGGGGGCGTCGAGGACGTCCTCGGTCAGGATCAACGGGCACGGAACGGACACCGTCAGCGCGTCGGCGAGGTGGCGCTGGGTCAGACACAGCCGGGCGCCGCACTCCTGGAGGACCTCCTTGATCCGCTCGCCGGGGTGGGCGGGGTCGAGGGGCACGTAGGCGGCGCCCGCCTTCAGGATGCCCCAGAGGGCGGTGACGCCCGCCGGCGTCCGGTCCACGATCAGTCCGACGAGGTCCTCGCGGACGATGCCGCGACCGGCCAGTTCGCGCGCGACGGCGTCGGAGCGGCGATCGAGTTCCGCGTACGTGACCTCCCCCTCGGGCCCGTCGAGGGCGACCGCGTGGGGGGTGCGGGCCGCCTGCGCGCGGAGCAGGTCGACCACGGTGGTCCCGGTGGCGGCCGGGACCGGTCCGGGCGCGGTGGTCGGGAACGGGGCGGACGGGGACACGGTGGTCGGGGGCGGCTCGGTCGTGGGCGCGAGACGGGCCAGGGCCCGGTCGAGGAAGCGCTCCGCGCGGGCCGCGAGATCGGGGCCGCCCCGTACCCCCATCGTCAGCTCGGTCCCCTCGGGGGTCTCGGCCGCGACCAACGAGACGGGTACCAGGGGCGCGTGGACGGGCAGGGCGTAGACCGTCGTGGCCGTGAAACCCCCTCCGCTGTAGTCCTCCGGGGCCAGTCGACCCAGGTGGGACACGACGGCCGTGGCGAGGTGGCGGTCGGCGCGGCCGGTGGCGGCCTGGCCGGCGCGCAGCAACAGGGCGGACGCGGCGAGCGGCAGCGGGGCGAGGGCCGACTCGAAGCCGGTGGCGAGTTCACGGCCTTCGGCGAGGGACCGCAGCAGGGCGAGGTGCGGGCCGGTCCAGTCGTCGCCCGGGCTCAGGTCGAGGAAGAGCGGCAGCGTCAGGTTGCCGGTGGCGGTGACGCCGGGGCGGTGCCGGCGCAGGTCGACCGGAACCATGACCCGGCCGGGCCGGCCCGAGGCGTCGGTGACGGCCTGGGCGAGGCGGGCCGTGAGGGCCGAGTGGTGTCCGGGCAGGGTCCTGCGCAGCCACAGGGTCCGCGGGGGGCCTGCCGAGGCCCGGCCGAGGGGCGACGGCTGGTCGGGCGGCAGCGTGGGGCGGCGGTCGGCGGCGCCGACCCGGCGCAGCAGTCCTCGGTCGGTGTCGGGTCCCAAGGCGGGTTGCACCGGGTCTCCGCGCAGTGCCCGGAAGACCTCGCGTACCCAGATCAGGGCGCCGTGCCCGTCCATCAGGGCGTGCGAGACGCTGAACACGAGCGTGGTGCGGGTGCCCGGCACCGCGCCCTCGTCGGCGGCGGACGGGGCGGCCCGGCCGGGCACCACCAGCACCTCGCAGCCGGGCGGATCCGTCCGCCGCGCGGGACCGTACAACAGGGTGGTCGTGTCCGGCGTGGACACCTCGAAGGCCGCGGCGGAGCGGGCATCGGCGTAGCGGACGCGGGGCAACGGCCCGTCGGCGTGCCACAGCGGACCCCGCCGGGCCAGCCGCGAGCCGGGGACGGCCTCGGCGGCCCGGGCCACCGCGGCCCGGAGACGGTCGGGTGCGGGGAGGCCCTCGCCTTCGACGAGGATGCGCAGCGCCATGGCGCCCCGGGCGTGCTCGGCGGCGAGGTAGAGCCGCTCGGTGGGCGAGACCGGGCGCCGGTAGCGGTGGGCGGGGGTGGGTCGGGGACGGTTCATCGCGGGGTGCCTTCTCGCTCGGAACGGGCGGGTGCGGTGCCGGCGGGTCCCGGCGGTACGGACGCGGGCCCTTCCTCGGACGCGGGCCCGGCCCCGGATCCGACCGCGAACCCGATGGCCCGCACGGGCCGCGGCGCGGTGGTGTCGGAGCGCCCGGTCGCGGGCCCTCCCGCGCGATCGCCGGCCCGCGGGGGCCCGGACGGGGGGCCGACCTTGGGGTCGGGTGGGCGGCCCTGGGGTGGTGTGGCGCCGGGGCGGGTCCAGGCGTCGACCCCTCCGATGTCCTCCACCCACCGCACCAGTTCGCCGACGCCGTCCGCCCGGCCGCGCGGCGCCTCGTACCCGAGGTCGCGTCGGGCCGCACCGGTGTCGTACGTCGTGGATCGGGTGAGCAGCGCCATCATGTAGCGGCTCATCGGCGGTGTGGTCCCCTCGGAACCGGGCCGCAGCCGCCACAGCGTCTCGACGGCGCCGGCGAGGGCGCGGCCGACCGGCAGCGGGATCCTCGGTCCGGGCGGTGCGCAGCCGAGGAGCCGGCCGACCTCGGTGAGGAAGGCCCACAGGTCGGTCCGTTCCCGGTCCGCGACGAAGTACGCCCGGCCGCCCACGCGTTCACTCGGCGCGGTGGCCGCCCGCAGGCAGGCGGCGACGGCGTTGTCGCTGTGGCACAGCGAGACCAGGACCCGCTTGCCGCCCGACAGGTCGGGCAGCCGGCCCGCGTGCATCGCGCCGATCATGCGGGGCAGGAAGCCGGCGTGGTCGCGCGGCCCCCAGATGCCGCGCGGGCGCAGGGCGACGGTGGTGAAGCGTTCGGTGTGGGCCGCCAGTACGTCCTGTTCGGCGCGGGCCTTGGTCTCGCAGTACAGGTTGAAGAAACGGTCCGGGTAGGGCGTGGACTCGTCGATGTCGACGCGGTCGCCCTCGCGGATCCGCATCAGCGCGCTGGGGCTGGAGACGAAGACGAACCGGCCGGCGCCGGCGGCCCGCGCGGCGTCCATGAGCCGCCGCGTGCCGGCGACGTTCGCCTCGTGGAACTGGGCGCGGCTGCCGTGGTCGACGACCCGGGCGGCGCTGTGCAGCACGGTGTCGCGGTCCGCGGCGGCGGCGCGCAGCGAGTCCTCGTCCGTCAGGTCGCCGACGGCGAGTTCGACCCCGGGCAGGGAACCGAGCCGTGCGGTGTCGCTGCCCTCGCGTACCAGGGCGCGTACGTGGTGGCCCTCGCGCAGGCAGGCGTCGACGAGGTGGCCGCCGAGGAAGCCGGTGGCCCCGGTGATCAGGATGTTCACAGGGTCCGCCACCAGGTCGCGCCGTAGAGCATGGTGAGGGCGACGGCGGCTGCCCGCCCGTGTCCGGCCGCCCGGGCCCGGGGCAGGGCGAGGGGGATCTGCGCGGCGTGCACGCCGACGCTGAGGAAGGCGTCGATCCACCACAGCCAGTGCAGGACGGGGGCTTCGGGCGCTCCGACGGTGGCGGCCAGGACCGCGCCGCCCAGGAGGTAGGACCAGCCGGCGAGCGGGATCAGCTTCGGGGCGCCGGCGCGGGACCACGGGGGCGCCGGGGGTGCGAGGCGGCGTTCGGCCCACCGGCCGAGCTCCTCGCGGCCGATCTTGGCGTTGTGCCGGATGTCGACGGGGAATCCCGTGTGGCGCAGGTAGGGCGCGGACCCGAGCTCCGGGACGTGGTGGGTGGCCGATGCGCGCAGCTCGACGACGAGGTCGCGCCAGGCGTCCGCGTCGAGGGGGGCCTCGGTCTCCACGCAGACGACGGGCCGCTGCGCCTCGGCCGGGCCGACGCCGACGAGGGCGCTGCGGCGGACCAGCGGATGTGCGTTGAAGACGCCCTCGCAGAGCACCGTGTAGAGGTCGTGGCCGGTGGTGCGCACGCGCTGGGCCGACCGTCCGCAGAACCACAGTCGACCACTGCCGTCGAGGTAGCCGAGGTCGCCGGTGCGGTGCCAGACGCGGGGCGCGGGTCCGGCCTCGCCGGGCGGGTGGAGACCCGCGCGGGCCGGGTCCTCGGGCGCCGTCTCGGGCACCTTGTGGAGGGCGTCGGCCTGCGGGGCGGCGTGGTAGCGGGGGCTGACGGAGTCCCCGGCCACGAGGATCTCCCCGACGCGCCCCGGCTCCGGGTCCGTGTCCGACCCGGGGGCGAGGGCCCGCATCGGGCCGTCGGTGACGGGCGCGATCCGCAGGAGGGTGCCGGGTACGGGCCGGCCCACGCAGGTTCCGGCGCCCAGCGCGGCCCGGGCGGCGGTCTCGGCCAGAATCTCCTCGGACTCGATCGAGGTGATCGGGAGGACCTCGGTGGCCCCGTAGGTGACGTGGATCCGGGCCTTCTCGTCCAGGACGTCCCGCAGCGCGGCGACGACGGAGGGCGGCACGGGCGCCCCGCCGGACACCACGCAGCGCAGGTCGGGCAAGGGGTGTGTGTGAGCCGTGAGATGGTCCGCGAGGCGGCGCAGCAGGGCGGGCGAGGCGAACATCGTACTGACGGCGAAACGTTCCAGCGCGTCGACGAGAAGTTCGGGATCGGCCTGCGCGACCTTCGCCGGGGCCAGTGGGGCGAGGACGATCGTGGACCCGTAGACCAGGTCGAGCATGCCGTAGAAGGGCAGGGTGACCAGGGATATGTCGTCCCGGGTGCGGCCGTGGGCGTCCTCGATCCGACGGGCGATCGAGAGTGCGGTCCGGTGGGTGTACTCGACTCCCTTCGCGGGGCCGGTGCTTCCCGTGGTGAAGCCGATCATCAGCAGGTCGTCCCCGCCGACGGCGGGGGGCGCGGTGCGCGGGCCCGGGGCGGACCGCAGGCGCGCCAGGGTGTGACCGCCCCACAGGCGCCGGCGGCCGAGCGTGACCGGGATCCGCACGGCTTCGAAGGTGCGCCGGCCCAGGACGCGCACCAGGTGGGCGAGCGGCGGCCCGATGAAGGCCTCGGCGCCCACGGCCCGGTAGCAGTGGAGCATGCGGCGCGGCCCCATGCCGGGATCGACGACGACGGGGACGGCGCCGATCCGGAAGAGTGCGAAGACCAGGGCGAACAGCTCGGGTCCGGGCGGGGTCATCAGCACGGTCTTGGTTCCCCGGCCGATCCCCGCGTGGGTCAGTCCGTGGGCGAGTCGCTCCACCTCCCGCTGCAACTCGCCGTAGTTCAGGGTGCGGTAGCGGGGGCGACCGTCGGGTTCGCGGCCACCATCGGGGTGGATGACGGCGGGCTTGTGCGGGAAGGCGCGGGCGTTGGCTTCCAGACGGGCGGCGAGGCCCGCGGCGGCGCCGGCCGCCGGCGCCCGGGTGTTCGTGCGTCGATGGCTCGCGGTGGTCACCGGATCACCGGCCTTCGGGGCGGTAGCTCGCGCAGGCCGCGCTGGGGCCGGCGCCGGCGGTGACGAACAGCAGTTGGTCACAGTCCTCGGGCAGGCCGGCCGCCAGGGCGTGGAGGTAGCCGAGGACGGGGGCCGCGGTGTGCGGTTCGCCCGTCTCGCCGGGGGGAAGCGCGTCCGCCTCGGTGCCCGGGCCGATGACCAGGGTGCGGTCGAGGTCGAGCCCGTACGCGGCGGCGTAGTCCGCGACGGCGGTGGCGGCGAGTTCGGCGCGTCGGCGGTCGTGGTCCGGGGAGCGCCGCACGGTGATCAGGGTCCGGCCCTCGGCGCCCATGCCGGCGGTGTCCAGGTAGCCCTCGGTGTCGCTGGGGCCGTCGGCCGTGTAGTGCCGTACGGGGCCGAATCCGGCTTCGGGGTCGGCGCTGCGCTCCAGCAGGAGGGCGCCGGCCAGGTCCGCGTACGGGTAGTCGGGGTCGCGGCGGGCGTCGCCGCCGGGGTGCACGTCGGCGGCGGTGACCAGGAGGCGTTCGGTGCTGCCCGTGGCGAGGAGCGCCTGACCGACCTGAACCGCGTTCAGTACGCCGCAGGCGCCGTTCATGAGGTCGAAGGAGAAGCCGGCCGCGGGATCCACGAGGTAGTCCAGGCTGATGCCGACCTCCTTCTGCACCAGGGCCGCGAGAGCCGGTTCGAAGGTGTTGGACTCCCGGTAGACGCCCACGTTGACGAGGACGCCGACGGCCGATGGGGACAGACCGGTCTGGTCGAGGCAATCGCGGGCGGCCCGGCCGGCGAGCACCACGGAAGAGGCCCCGGGGGTGGCCTGGGCGTTGGTGGCCCGGGTGTCGGGGGCGTGTGTGTCGGGGGCCCCGGTGTCGGGGACGTGTGCGTCGACGGTGGCGGTGCCCGCGGCGGTGATGATCATGCCCATGGTTCAGACCCCCAGGTGGGTGACGGTGGCCGACAGGGCTCCGGTGACCACGCCGGAGGCGGCGGGAACCATCAGGAAGGTGGATCCGCGCCGGGCGGTGCCCGCCGCGAGGTGTTCACGCAACGTCAGGAAGTGTGAGGTGGTGGCGGTGTTTCCGTACCTCTCCACGACGGCGAGCGAGGTGGGCATCGGCGTGCCGAACTCCGCCTCGCCCGTCTGGTTCACGTAGTCGATGAACCGGGCGCCGACCTGGTGCTGAATGATGTAGTCGAATTCCTCGCCCGCGAAATCCCGGCCGTTCTTGGACAGCAGATCGCCGTGGAATCGGGGCCAAAGGGCGAGCCGGTCCTTGTTGTGCATCTTCTTGTTGTCCGTGTAGAGCGCGATTCCCTCGGTGCGCTCGCTCGGCATTCCCATGCACAGGTGCGAGTACTCCGCACAGGTCATCAGGTCCACGTAGTGGATCCGGTCGGCCTCGTCCACCGACCGGTCCATGATGACCGCGGCGGCGGAGTCGCCGACGGAGAGGGAGGCGAATTGCGGGTCGTACGAGTCGCCGATCTCGCGGGCCGCCGTCTCGGCGACGCGGGTCGCCTGCTCACCGCTGACGACCATGCCGCTGCGGACCGCGCCGGAACGGATCATCCGGTCGAGAAGGTACACGCCGGTCATCATTCCGGCGCAGGCGTTGGAGACGTCGAAGTGCAAGGTGGAGCGGGCGCCCAGTTCCCGGGCGAGGGAGCCCGCGAAGGAAGGTTCGAAGTAGAAGCGGTCGGCGTCCTTGAAACGGGTGATCGACGCCGATATGACGATGTCCAGGTCGGCGGCCTCGTATCGGGACGCCGCGAGGCAGTCGCGCGCGGCACGAAGGGCCATTCCGAAGGAGTCCTCGCCCATTTCGGGGCGCGGGTCGTAGACCCGCCTCTCGGCGACTCCGGTGATCCTTTCGACGTCCACGTCCCGCAGATTCGGGGTTCGCCCGGTCAGTTCCCGGGTGGTCAGCGTGGTGGCCGGTATATGGGATCCGATGGATTCCATACGGCTGTATAAGTTATTCGTGCTCAATTTTCACTCCGTGGTGGCCGCACGCGGGCAGCACACATCGCTCCGGCGGAAAGGCGTGGCGGTTCGCCGCGCTTCGCTGGTGACAGACAGCGAAGTTACCGTAGCGTACGGATTTGTCGGCCCTGTTACGCGGCCACCCGAAAGCGGACCGACGGGGCGAATATCGGCCATTTACCCTCGGGGGGACATTCCGCCGGGCCGGTGGCCCCGCACACCGCTTGCGGGGCCGCCGCGCGCGCCCTTCCCGGGCCGCACCGCCCGAGCAGCCCGCTCCCCCGCAGCGCCCGTACCCGCGCGACTCCCCCGGGCACACATCTTCGAAAACCTGTCCGGAATCACGCGGTCCGTCTTGACCGCCCGCCGACCGGACGAACGCCCACCGACCGAACGACCGCGTGAACCACCGACCACCACCCGCTCGACGCGACTCGTCAGCGACGCCCGAGGGCGTTGAGCCGGGCGGCCTGGCGCGTCAGGTGGTCGCGCTCGGCGAGGTTCGGCGCCTTGGCGGCGGCCTCGGCGTACAGCCGCGCCGCCAGCACCAGGTCGCCGTCGCGCTCGTGGAGGTACGCCGCCACCGCGGCGTGGCGGGGCAGGGGTTGCCCCCTGCCCGAGGGGCCCGGGGCGGACGGGTCCAGCTCCGCGAGCGCCGCCAGGCCGGCGCGCGGCCCGTCGGCCTCGCCCACGGCCACCGCGCGGTTGAGGCGGACGACGGGGCTGTCGGTCAGCCGCACGAGTTCGTCGTACCACTCGACGATCTGCACCCAGTCCGTCTCGCCGGCGGTGGGCGCGTCGGCGTGGAGCGCCGCGATGGCGGCCTGGGCCTGGAACTCGCCCAGGCGGTCGCGGGCGAGTGCCGCCTGCAGGATCCGCACTCCCTCGGCGATCGACTCGGTGTCCCACCGGCCGCGGTCCTGCTCGGCGAGCGGCACCAGGCTGCCGTCGGGCGCGGTCCGGGTGGCCCGCCGGGCGTGGTGGAGCAGCATCAGGGCGAGCAGTCCGGCCACCTCGGGATGGTCGATCACGGCCGCGAGCCGCCGGGTGAGCCGGATGGCCTCGGCCGCGAGGTCGACGTCACCCGAGTAGCCCTCGTTGAAGACCAGGTAGAGGACGCGCAACACGGTGGCCACGTCGCCCGTGCGGTCGAAGCGCACGTCGGAGACGGTGCGCTTGGCCCGGCTGATGCGCTGCGCCATGGTCGCCTCGGGCACCAGGTAGGCCTGGGCGATCTGGCGCGTGGTCAGCCCGCCGAGGGCTCGCAGCGTGAGCGCGACCGCGGACGACGGCGTCAGCGACGGGTGGGCGCACAGGAAGTACAGCCGCAGCGTGTCGTCCACCGAGGACGCGGGCCCCGCCGCCGGCTCCTCTTGGACGAGGACCTCACGCCGGCGCCGGGCGGCGTCCGATCGGGTCGCGTCGAGGAACCGGCGCCAGGCCACGGTGACCAGCCAGCCCTTCGCGTCCCGCGGGGGGTCGGCCGGCCACACGCGGACCGCCTCGACCAGGGCGTCCTGCACGGCGTCCTCGGCCGCCGCGAAATCGACTCCGCGGCGGACGAGGATCCCGATCACGCTCGGGGTGAGGTGCCGGAGCAGGGCCTCGTCGATGGGCGAGGTCACTCCGTGACGGTGGGCGGCGCGGACAGGAACGGGCGAACCTCCAGCCACTCGTGGATCGGCCTGCCGCCCGCCCCGGGGGCGGCGGACAGTTCCCCGGCCAGCTCGACGGCGCGCTCGTGGTGGTCGACGTCGATGATCATCCAGCCGGCGATGAGGTCCTTGGTCTCGGCGAACGGACCGTCGGTGACCGGCGGGCGACCCTCTCCGTCGTAGCGGACCCACTCTCCCTCCGGGGCGAGGGCCTGGCCGTCGACGAACTCGCCCGTCTTCTCCAGCCGGGCCGCGAAGTCGTTCATGTACCGCACGTGGTCCGTGATCTCCTCCGGGGTCCACTGGGCCATGGGTACGTCGTTGACCGCGGCCGGGGCGCCCCGGTAGTGCTTCAGCAGCAGGTACTTCGCCATGGTGTCTCTCCTCGGTGCCGGTGCGACCATTCTGGCCGCCTTCACCCCGGGGACGGAGCGGCGCACGGGTTCTCGACATCGCCGCCCGAACTTTTTTCGACGCGTGTGGACGAGTCCGTGAACCGCCTCGCGGCGACCGGGTCGGCGGCGGGACCGGGTGGCGGCCCGAACCGACCCCCCTCGGACCCTGCGACCCTGCAAGCCCCGTCGGCCGCGGCGCCCCACCAGCCCTCCCGAGAGTGGAGACACAGGGGTGCACGAACGTTTACCCTGAGAGGTGAACGCTTGTGCACCCCCGTGTGCGTCTCGCCCACGTTCCGTGTCTGGAGCAGCATGCCCGCCGCGACACCCGACCCCGGTTCGGCGCCCGCAACGACGCCCCACCCCGCTCGCGACCCCTCCCCGCACTCCCGCCTGATCGTCCCCGTCCTCGCCTTCTGCGGCGTGGTCGTCGCCGTCATGCAGACCCTGGTCGTCCCGCTGCTGCCGCACGTGCCGGACCTGACGGGCGCGAGCCCGGGCGCCGCGGGGTGGCTCGTCACCATCACCCTGTTGACCGGGGCCGTGTTCACCCCCGTCCTCGGCCGGGTCGGCGACATGTACGGGAAGCGGCGCGTCCTGCTCGCGTCCCTCGGGGTCCTCACGGCCGGATCCGTGCTGTGCGCGGCCGGCTCCGACATCGGGATCCTGATCACCGGCCGGGCGTTGCAGGGCGCGGCGCTGGCCGTCATCCCCCTGGGCATCAGCATCATCCGCGACGAGTTGCCGGCCGAGCGGGTGCTGTCCTCGATCGCGCTGATGAGTTCGACCCTCGGCATCGGCGCGGCGATCGGACTCCCGGTGGCGGCGGTGGTCATCGAGAACTTCGACTGGCACGCGATGTTCTGGGCCTCCGCCGCCCTCGGCCTGCTCGACCTGATCCTCGTGCTGTGGATCGTCCCCGAATCACCCCCGCGCGCCCCCGGCCGTTTCGACGCGCTCGGAACCCTCGGCCTGAGCGCCGCCCTCGTGGGGTTGCTCCTCGCCATCACCCAGGGCGCGGACCGGGGCTGGACCTCCGCGCGCACCCTCGGCCTGCTCGGCGTCTCCCTGGTCGTCGGGTTGCTCTGGGGACGCCACGAACTGCGGACCGCTTCCCCCATGGTCGATCTGCGCGTGTCGGCCCGGCCCGCCGTGCTGCTCACCAATGTCGCCGCCCTGCTGATCGGCTTCGCCTTCTACGCGAACTCGCTGGTCACCGGGCAGATGGTGCAGGAGCCGACGAGCACGGGATACGGGCTCGGCGCGTCCATCGTGGTGAGCGGGCTGTGCCTGCTGCCCGGCGGCCTGGCCATGGTGGCGCTGTCTCCGGTCTCCGCCCGCATCTCCGCCGCGTACGGGCCCCGTACGGCGCTCGCGCTCGCCGCGGCGGTCATGGCCGTCGGCTACGTGGTCCGGTTCTTCACCAGCCACAGCCTCTGGCTGATCGTGGCCGGGGCCACCGTGGTCGCCTCCGGCACCGCCATCGCCTACTCGGCGCTGCCCGCCCTGGTGATGCGGGCCGTGCCGGTGAGCGAGACCGGCGCCGCCAACGGGCTGAACACCCTCATGCGCTCCGTCGGTCAGGCCTGCTGCAGCGCCGTGGTCGCCTCCGTCCTCGCGCACGTCACGTTCCTGGTCGACGGCCGCGCCGCCCCGACCCTGCACGCCTATCTGCTGATCTTCCTGATCGCCGCCGGAGCGGCGCTCGCGGCCCTGGTCGCCACCCTCTTCCTGCCCTCGGACGGATCGGCGTCCGGTGTGGCGGGCGGTACGGTCACGGTGACCGCGTCCGCGTCCGCCGCCCGGGAGAGCGCATGAGCACCACCGACCAGCCCGCCTCCGAGAGCGGGCCCGAGGCCGATGCCGAACCCGATGCCGGTACCGGGCGCGAGAGCGGGCGCGACGCGATCGTGCGCGCCGCCCGCCGGGCGTTCACCCTGCGCCCCTACGCCGAGGTGACGATGCGCGGCATCGCCGCCGACGCCGGTGTCAGCCCGTCGCTGATCGTGAAGCGGTTCGGCAGCAAGGAGGCCCTCTTCAACACGGTCGCCGACTTCCGGCCGGCGGCCGACGCGCTGTTCGCGGCGCCTGGGGAGGCCCTGGGACGGCATCTGGTCCTCACCATGGTCCGGCTGCGCGACCGGTTCCGCGGGGACCCGCTGCTGCGGGTCGTGTTCTCCCTCGGCAACGACGACGAACGCACCCTGCTGCGCGAACGCTTCCGTGAACAGGTCACCGATCGCCTGGCCGCGACCTTGACCGGCCCCGACCCGCAGTTGCGCGCCGAGCTGATCGCCGGTCAACTGCTCGGCCTGGGAGCGACCTTGAGCCTGCACCGGCCGGACGGCGCGGGGGGCCGTACGCCCCCCGACCGACTCGCGGACCTGTACGCCCCCGGCCTCCAGCGGCTCATCGACGGCGGCTGAGCGGACCCGCCGCGGGGCCGGTGGCGCGGAAGCCGCGCGATCAGGGGCCGAAGGTCAGCCGGAACAGGGCCCCTCCCCCCGGCGCGGCCTCCGCCGTCAGCTCGGCCGCGTGCGCCCGGGCGATCTGTCGCGCCATCGCCAGGCCCAGCCCCGACCCCGGCAGGGCCCGCGCAGCCCCCGCCCGGTAGAACCGGTCGAAGACGTACGGGAGGTCCTGGGGCGCGATGCCCGGACCGTGGTCCCGTACCGTCAGCTCGGGCCGGCCGGCCCGCACCGTCAGCTCCACCTCCACCGGGACGCCCGCCGGGCTGAACTTCGCCGCGTTGTCCAGCAGGTTCCCCAGCAACCGGCTGAGCCGGGCGGGCACCCCGGGTACGACGACCTCGTCGGTCGAGCGCACGACGATCGGCACGGAGGGCCAGTGCGCCCGCGCGGCCTGCGCGCTGTGCTCCAGCAGCCGGCCCAGCCGGACCTGTTCGACGAGCGGCTGCGGCTCCTCGTCACGGGCCAGCTCGATCAGGTCGTTGACCAGGCCCGTCACCTCCCGCAGCAGCCGCCCCAGGGCGAGGGAGGCGCGCTCGCGCTGCTCCCTCGTCAGCCGCTCGCCCCGCGCGAGCAGTTCCGCGTTGGTGCGCAGCGCCGTCAGGGGGGTGCGCAGTTCGTGCGAGGCGTCCGCGACGAGGCGCCGTTGCGCGGTGACGGACTGTTCCAACTCCCCCAGCATGGTGTTGAAGCTCCCGGCGAGGCGGGTGATCTCGTCCTCCCGGCCCGGCGGGGGCAGCTCGATGCGGTGGCGCGGGTCCCGGGTGGCCGCGATCCGTTCGGCGGTGGCGGTGAGCCGGGTCACCGGTGCGAGTCCGGTGCGTGAGACCCAGTACCCGAGCACGGCGGCGAGCAGCACGCCTGCCGCCCCGATCACCACCAGCCATCGGGCGGCGTCGGAGATGCCGGCATCGACGGTGTCGGCGCGCAGCGCGACCTGGAGCGCCTGCCCCTTCGTGTAGTCGGTGGTGAGCATCCGGGTCGGGTGTCCGGCGTGGACGATGCTCGTGTAGAACGGGGCGCGCCGGCCGGCGGCGACGGCCCTGGTCCCGGCGTCCACCGGCAGGATGTACGGCCGGGCGGGATCCTTGGCGGGATCGGCCGGCACCACCTCCGCGCAGGCGGGCGCGGCCAGGAAGCGGCATTCCCCGGCCAGGGTGTCGGGTCCCGAGTCGGGATTGCGCCCGGCGGCGAGCCGCGCGGACTGGGTGAGGCTGAGGTCGAGCTGGTCGTACAGGGCCCCGCGGACGACGAAGAACGCCGCGGTGCACACGCCGACCGCGACCAGCGCGACGGCCGAGGTGACGGCCAGCGCCAGCCGGGTCCGCAGCGGGCGGCGCCTGCGCCAGGGGGCGCCCAGCCTGCGCCTGCCGGCCCCGGTCACGCGGCGTCCAGCCGGTAGCCGACGCCGTGGACGGTGTGCACCAGCCGCGGTTCGCCGCCGGCCTCCAGCTTGCGCCGCAGGTAGCCGACGTACACGGCGAGGGAGTTGGAGTCCGGTCCGAAGTCCCGACCCCACACCAGTTCCAGGATGAGTTCGCGCGGCAGCACCTGCCCGGGGTGGCGCAGCAGCAGTTCCAGCAGCGCGGCCTCGGTGCGGCTGAACTCCAGCGGGCGCCCGGCCCGCCGGCCGGTCCGGGTGCCCGGGTCGAGGACGAGATCGGCGTACGCGAGGGGGTCGCCGGCCTCGTCCTGGGCGGGCGCGGCCCGCCGCAGCAGCGCCCGGACCCGGGCCACCAGCTCGTCCAGGGCGAACGGTTTGACGAGGTAGTCGTCCGCGCCGGCGTCCAGCCCGTCGACCCGTTCGCTCACCGAGTCCAGCGCCGTCAGGACGAGTACGGGTGTCCGGTCGCCCATCGCGCGCAGTTGCCGGCACACGCCGAGGCCGTCCAACACGGGCATCATCACGTCCAGGACCACGGCGTCGGGTTCCCATGCCGCGACCTCGGACAGCGCGGCCAGCCCGTCGGCCGCGCCGCGCACCTCGTACCCCTCGACGGCCAGGCCGTCCTGTACGGCGGCCCGCACCTCGGGCTCGTCGTCGACCACCAGAATCCGCTGTCTGCTCATGGAGCTCATGGGCAAAGCCTGCCAAAGGCCGCGGCGGAACCTCTTAGAAGCTTCTTAGGGCACACCGGAAGTCTGCCGCCATGACCACACGAGGCACTCCCCCGGCTCCCCTGTCCGTCGTGATCGGTGCCGGCGGCACCGGTGGCCACATCTATCCCGGGCTCGCTCTCGCCGAGGCCCTGCGCGCTGCCGTTCCCGGCGCCGTGGTCTCGTTCATCGGGACCGAGCGCGGCCTGGAGACCGAGCTGATACCGCGCGCCGGCTATCGGCTGCACACCGTCGACATGATCCCCTTCGATCCCGCGCTGGGCGCCAAGCGCTATCTGCTGCCCGCCGCGCTCCTGCGGTCGGCCGGGCAGGCGCGGGCCGTGATCCGGGCCCAGGGGGCGCACGCCGTCGTCGGCATGGGCGGCTATCCGAGCGCGCCCGCCGTGCTCGGCGCCCGGCTGGCCGGACTGCCGGCCCTGATCCACGAGTCCAACGCGGTCCCGGGGCGCGCCAACCAGTTCGCGGCCCGGCTCACCCCGCACGTCGCGGTGGCCTTCGACCGCAGCCGCGACCATCTGGCGGGTGGGGAGCGGGCGCTGACCACCGGGATGCCGATCTCCGCGGCCCTGGCCGGTCTCGCCGAGTTGCCCGGCCACGAGCGGGCGGTGCTACGCGCCGAGGCCCGGCGGGTGTTGGGCGTACCGGACGGGCGTCGGCTGGTGGTGTTCAACGGCGGCAGCCTCGGCGCCGTCCGGCTCACCGGGGCGGCCGTCGGGCTGGCCGGGCTCTGGCAGGGGCGGGACGACGTTCACCTGCTGATCAAGACGGGGCCCGCGGCGCTGCCGGACGCGGTGGCGGACCTCGCCGCGAGCGGCGGGCAGCGGATCGCGCGGGCCGTGCCGTACCTGGACCGGATGGACCTCGTGTACGCCGCAGCGGACCTCGTGGTGTGCCGGGCCGGATCGGCGACGGTCGCGGAACTCGCCGCGACCGGCGTTCCGTCCGTCCTGGTCCCGTACCCGCACGCGCCGGGCGACCACCAGACCCACAACGCCCGGGTGCTGTCCGACGCCGGCGCGGGGCTGTTGCTGCCCGACGCCGCCGCCACCACCGAACGGCTCGCGGACCTCGTGGGTCCGTTGCTGGCGAACCCGGCCCGGCTGTCGGCGATGGCCGGCGCCGCCGATCCCGGCCCGCACGCGCGGGCCGCCGAACTGCTGGCCGCGGAGGTCCTCCGCGTTTCCGGCATCACCCTTCCCCTCCTGGAGCGAGCATGAGCACCACGAACAACACGAACAACTGGAACGGCCGTACGGTCCTGGTCACCGGCGCCGAGGGATTCATCGGCTCGACCCTGGTCGACCTGCTGGTGGCCCGGGGCGCCCGGGTCCGCGCCTTCGTGCACTACAAGCCGTACGCCGAGAAGGGCCACCTCGCGCGATACCTCGCCGAGCCGAACGGCCCCGTGGAGATGTGGGCCGGTGACATCCGCGACGCGGGCCGGGTCAGCGACGCGGTGGCCGGCTGCGACACCGTGTTCCACCTGGCGGCGCTGATCGGGATCCCGTACAGCTACGCCTCGCCCGGCGCGTACGTCCAGACGAACGTGACCGGCACGGAGAACATGGCCGAGGCCTGCCGTCGGCACGGGGTGCGCCGCCTGGTGCACACCTCGACCAGCGAGGTGTACGGAACCGCGCTGACGGCCCCGATCGCGGAGACGCACCCGCTCCAGCCGCAGTCCCCGTACTCCGCTTCGAAGATCGGCGCGGACATGATGGCGCTCTCCTTCCACCACGCCTTCGAACTCCCGGTGACGGTGGTGCGGCCGTTCAACACGTATGGGCCGCGACAGTCCGCGCGCGCCGTCATCCCCACGATCCTCGCCCAACTGCACTCCGGGGCGGACGAGATCCGCCTCGGATCCCTCACCCCCACGCGGGACTTCACGTACGTCACCGACACCGCGGAGGGCTTCCTGGCGGTCGCGGAGTGCGACCGGGCCCTGGGCGAGGTGGTCAACCTCGGGACGGGGCAGGAGATCTCCGTCGGCGACCTGGCGCGGGCCCTGATCACGGCGTCCGGCCGGGAGGCCCGTGTCGTGGTCGACCCGTCCCGCCTGCGCCCGTCGGGCAGCGAGGTCCAGCGGTTGCTGTCGGACAACTCCCGGGCCCGCGAGTGGGCTTCGTGGGAGCCGCGGGTCTCGCTCACGGAGGGGCTGCGCCGCACCTCGGACTGGATCGCGGCCAACCTCGCCCTCTTCGCCCCGGACCGCTACCAGGTCTGACCGGGCGGGGTGCCCCCGGGACGCCCGGGGGCACCCCGCCCCGGGGCGACGAGAAGCCCGGAACGGGCCGCCCTTCAGCCGAGACTCCCAGGTCAGGACGGTGCGCGGCCGCCGGGACGCGGGCCTGTCGGCGGCTGTCCGGTTGCTACCATCACGGCGATCAGAGGAACTGGCCGACCAACGGAACGAACCGGAGATCTCGCGTGTCGGAGCTGAACCCCATCGGATTCCACACCTTTGTCGCGAACCTCGGCGTCAAGGACACCACCCGCGATTTCACGGTGGTGGTTTCCGAGCACCCCTGCGCCGCGGCGGCCGTGTTCACGCAGTCCCGGTTCGCCGGACCGAGCGTGCTGCTCAGCCGCGAGCACGTGGCCGACGGATCGGCGCGCGCGGTGGTGACCGTGTCCAAGAACGCCAACGTCGCCAACGGGGAACGCGGTGTGCGCGACGCCGAGGAGGTCGTCGCGCTGACCGCGGCCCTGGTGGGATGCGCGCCTCGGGAGGTGCTGATCGGATCGACCGGGGTCATCGGGCGGCCTTACCCGATGGAGACGATGCGGGCGGGGATCCCCGGGGTACGGGCCGACGAGGAGCCCGACTTCGACGCCGTCTCCGAGGCCATCATGACCACGGACACCCACCCGAAGCTGGCGCGGGTCCGGATCGGATCGGCGACCCTGGTCGGAGTCGCCAAGGGCGTCGGCATGTTGGAGCCCGACATGGCCACGCTGCTCACGTACTACTTCACCGACGCGGCCCTGCCGGCCGCCGAACTCGACGCCGTCTTCCGGCGGGTGATGAACCGGACCTTCAACTGCGTGAGCGTGGACTCGGACACCTCCACCAGCGACAGCGCCGTGATCCTCGCCAACGGAGCGGCCGGCGAGGTGGACGTCGCGGAGTTCGAGGCGGCCCTGTACTGCGTGGCGGAGGACCTCACCAAGCAGGTCGCCCGGGACGGGGAGGGCGCCACCAAGCTGATCGAGGTGGTCGTGGACCGGGCGCGGGACGAGGGGCAGGCCCGTCGTGTCGCGAAGGCGATCGTCAACTCGCCGCTGGTGAAGACCGCCGTCCACGGATCCGATCCCAACTGGGGGCGGGTCGCGATGGCCGTGGGCAAGTGCAAGGACGACACCGACATCGACCCGGACCGGGTGGTGATCCGCTTCGGCGACCTGGTCGTCTACCCGCAGGCCGAACCGGACCTGGCCGGGCTGACCGAGGTCATGAACGCGGACGAGGTCCTGATCCACGTCTCCCTCGCCACCGGCACCTCGACTGCCCGGGTCTGGGGCTGCGACCTGGGTGACGGCTACGTCCGGATCAACGCCGACTACACCACCTGACCCCACGCCCCGGTCACCCGGCGCGCGGAGGACCGAGCGCCGGGCACCGTCCCTCGCCGGCGTCTCCTACCGCGCGCTGTCCATCGGCACCGACGGCGGAACCTCCCGCTGGTGCGGGATCGCCGCGGTCGGTGCCGGCCGGACATCGCCCTCGGGTCGCAGCGCGACCGTACGGGTGGGCGCGGGGATCGAGATGCCCTCCGCCCGGAACCGCCGGTGAAGTCGCTTGATGAACTCGTGCTTGATCCGGTACTGGTCGCTGAACTCTCCGACGCCGAGGATCACCGTGAAGTTGATCCTGGAATCGGCGAACGTGTGGAAGCGGACGGCCCCTTCGTGGTCGGGGACCGCCCCGTTGATGTCCGCCATCACGCTGTCGACGACCTCCAGCGTCACCCGCTCCACGTGCTCCAGGTCGCTTTCGTAGCCCACCCCGACCTGGACGAGGATCGACAACTGCTGCTCGGGCTGCGTGAAGTTGGTCATGTTCGTGCGCGCCAGCCGGCCGTTGGGGATGATCACCAGGTTGTTCGACAGGTTGCGCACGACGGTGTTGCGCCAGTTGATGTCGACGACGTAACCCTCCTCCCCGCTGGTGAGACGGATGTAGTCGCCGGGCTGCACCGTCTTGGAGGCGAGGATGTGCACGCCCGCGAAGAGGTTGGCGAGGGTGTCCTGGAGGGCCAGGGCGACCGCCAGTCCGCCCACGCCGAGCGCGGTGAGCAGGGGCGCGATGGAGACGCCCACCGTTTCGAGGGCGACGAGGACCCCCATCGCGAGGACGACGACCCGCGTGATGTTCACGAAGATGGTCGCCGATCCGGCCACGCCGGTCCGCGACTGCGCCAGGGACTGGACGAGACCCGCGACGACCCGGGCGGCGGCGAGCGTGGCGATGAGGATGAGCAGGGCGGTCAGGGTCTGGTTCACGAAGCCCGAGACCCTCGTGGTCAGGGGCAGGGTCGAGGCCGCCACCGCCGTGCCCGCGATGAGCGCCGCGCCCGGAGCGAGGGTGCGCAGCCCGTGGACGATGATGTCGTCGCCGCTCCACCGCGTCCGCAGGGCGTGCTTGCCGAGCCAGCGCAGCAGGGCACGCAGGAGCAGGGCCCCCGCCCCGCCCGCGGCCAACGCGATGCCGGCCACCAGCCAGTCGTGCAACACGAGGGTCCGGTTCAACGGGCGCCTCCCGTCGCGCGGCGGTTCGGGGAGGGGGTTGCGGGCGCCGCCGAGCGTCGTATCGGGTGTGTCGTCACCTTGTCACCTGTCAGTTCGTCGTACGAAAAGGCCCGTTCGGGCGTGTGTGCGATCCGGAACGGGCTGCCATCCTGCCGCATGGGTACGGAGGGCGGCGCAGGTGGGGCGGGCGGAGCCGCTCGGCGGACGGAGCGGAACCGTCCCGATGGCCGGATCGGGAGGTGGGGAGGTCGGTGGCGCGGACGATCCCGTCGAGTTCCGTGTCGATCCGGGCCCGTTCGGCGTCGGGGTGGGTGGTGTCCACGACAGCCCGGCCCCGGGCCCCGTCGGGGGCGGCGAGTTCCACCGGGCGGTGGTCCGGGTGACCGGTGATCATCACGGCATCAGGGACAGGTACTCACGCAGGAGATCCGGCCACTCCGCGGGTTTCCCCGGCCCTCCGGCCGCACCTGGCCGACCGTCCGGTCCTGGGCGGCGGAGCCGGTCGACCATGCCCCTCGCATATTCCTTTTGAATGCGCGTTCGGCAACGCCTGGATGAATTCCACATCATCCCTCGTCCCACATTGACAGTGCGCTGCGCCCTGCGGGTTAATTACTTCGGGCGTGGCCAGATGTGGTCGCGCGTGGCGGGATCGCGTCAGTCCGCGACCGGTTCATTCCGACGGTCGGGGTGTGTCCCCCGTGGCGACGTCTCAGTAGAGGGGTGTTCCGATACTCATGTGCACGCGAGTGCACTGACGATCGTACATTGAGCGGGTATTGGCGAATCCGACTCTTCCGTGGGGGGATCAATGGCCCAGCTCGACTTTTTCTCCGTTCCCGATTTCCACCTTCCGTTCGGCAACTCCAAGCATCCGCAGGCCGCGCGGGCCAACCACGAGGCCACCTCGTGGGCCCTGCGCCACGAGCTGGTCACCGACGCCTCGGAGCAGTTCGCGGGGATCGGCTTCGGCCATCTCGCCGGCCGGGTGAGCGGTGAAGTGCCGTACGAGAGGGTCGTCCTCCTCGCCGAGTGGATGGCCTGGTCCTTCGTCCTGGACGATCAGCACGACCACCTCATCAGGACGGGCGAGTTGGCGGCCTGGCGGCCCGTCACCGACACGATCACCACGTACGTGGCCACGGGCAGGACGGGCGCGGCGTCCTCGCGGCCCAATCCGCTGGTGACCGGGTTCATCGACCTGTGCGACCGGATCCTCGCCGGCATGTCCGAGGTGACCGCCGCGCGCTACCGGGCCCATGTCCCCCTGATGTTGGACTCCTTGGACCAGGAGGCGGGCAACCGCGGGGACGAGGGCCACCCCTCCGTCGAGGACTACATCCTGATGCGGCGTCACAGTTCGCAGATGCTGCCGATGATGGACGTGGTCGAGGCGGGCCTGGGCATCGACGTGCCCCCGCACATCCACGAACTGCCGGAGTTCCAGGCCCTCATCGCGAGTTCCGTGGACATCATCTCGTGGGGCAACGACGTGTTCTCGCTGCCGAAGGAGTACTCCTGCGGGGACAACAACAACCTCGTCTCGCTCATCTCCGCGTGGGAGGGGTGCAGTCTCGCCGACGCGGTCCGGGCCGTCGAGGGGCGCATCCAGACCCGCATCGAGGAGTACCTGTCCGGAAAGGACCGCCTGTTCCGGGCCCTTGACGCACGAGGTGATGTCGACCCCGCCGTGCGGACCGTCGTCTCCCGCTGCGTGCGCAGTTATGAGGACTGGATGATCGGCGCGGATCTGTGGCAGCGTTACGAGTGCACGAGGTACCGCGACGAACGGTTCGCGGCCGGGCTGGAGTCTGCGTACATCCGCCCGGATCTCGTCTCGGTGGCATGACAGGGAGTCGACCCATGGCTACGCAAGTGGAACATTCCGGCCCCGCGGTCAACGCCCCCGTCGCACCCGGGCGGTTACCCCTCCTGGGTCACGCACTACAGCTGTGGCGACAACCGATCGCGTTCCTGGAGTCATTGCGCGATCACGGCGACATCGTGCGCCTCGACATCGGCACGTGGCCGGTGCACGTCCTCACCAGTCCGGAGCACGTGCACGCCGTACTGGTGCAGCAGGCACAGCGCTTCGGCCGGGGCCGGATCTTCGACCGGCTCCGCCCGGTGTTCGGCAACGGCATCGTGACGACCGACGGGGAGTTCCACCGCAAGCAGCGACGGATGATGCAGCCCGCTTTCCACCGAAGCCACATCACCGACTACACCGAGGTGATGAGCCGGCAGGCGGAGAGCATGTCCGCGTCGTGGACGCCGGGGCGTGAGATCTCGATGGTCACCGAGGCACGCGGGTACGCGATGTCGTCGGTGGCCGAGATGATCTTCTCCGGCGAGCTGAGCCGGCCGGCGATCACGGAGGTGCACCGCTCGTTGCCCATCGTCCTGGAGGGCATGCTGGTCCGCGCGATCATGCCCAAGGTCCTGGACCGGCTTCCGATCCCGTACAACCAGCGGTTCGACGCGGCCGCCACCCGCCTGCGCCGGACCATCGACGAGGTGATCGCGCAGTACAGCGCGGAGAAGGGCGCGGAGGGTCACGACCTCCTCTCGCTGTTGTTGTCCAGCGTGGACGCCGAGTCGGGGGCGACGATGGCCGCCGAGCAGGTGCGGGACGAGGTGATCGCCATCATGCTGGCCGGCACGGAGACCTCGGCCACCACCCTTGCCTGGGTGTTCCACGAACTCGGCCGCCACCCCGAGGTGGAGAGGCGCCTCCACGAGGAAGTCGACGCGGTGGTGGGCACCCGACCCGTTCGAGCCGAGGACATACCCCGACTCGCCTACACGAACAGCGTGTTCCAAGAGGCGCTGCGCCTGCACTCACCGCTCCTCTTCACCAGGCGGGCACTGGCTCCCCTCACCCTGGGCGGAGTATCGATCCCCGAGGGGGCGGAACTCGCCTACAGTCCCTACGCGTTGCACCGGGACCCGGCGCTGTTCCGTGACCCCACGGTCTTCGACCCGGACCGCTGGCAGCAGGAGGGGAGCGAGCGGGGGCGCGCCCAGAAGTACATCCCCTTCGGGGCGGGGCAGCACAAGTGCATCGGCGACTCGTTCGCCGTGACGGAGATCCTGACCGCGGTGGCGAGCGTGGCGTCCCGCTGGCGCCTGGTGCCCGCGCCGGGCGTCACGGTGCGCGAGGTGCCCGCCGGGATACCCCAACCCAGCGCACTGCCCATGATTCCCGTTGCGCGGCACTAGGCCGTCGGCTTTCCTTCAACGCGGCTTCTCGCCAGTCTCCTGACGTGCCCTCCGGAAAACGTCAGCCGAGGATACAGCGTTGTCCTCGAACGAGTGGCGAGATGCCGCGATAATGTGCTTAAGCAGCAACAACTCGCTCCCTGGCCCGTACACTCGGCCGCACGCGCCGGAGGGGGCAAGAATGTCAGACATGACGGAACCGCAAGGGTGGGCCACCCAGCCCTTACTGGAGCGGGAATCCGAGGTTCGCGCGATCCACCGCGCGGTGGACGAACTGTGCGGTACCTCGCGCACCGGTCCCACGACCCGCCGAGGCGGCGTGCTGACCTTCGCCGGTGCGGGCGGCATCGGCAAGACGAAACTGCTCGGCGAAGCCCGGCGGCATGCCATCGCGCGCTCCTGCACCGTACTGTTCGCCCGGGGCGGCGAGCAGGAGAAGCAGACGCCGTTCCACGTGATGCGGCAGCTCATACAACCCACGTTCGCGGCGATGAGCGAGGACGGACGGCGCGACGTCCTCGGCAACTGGTACGGCATCGTCGCGCCGGCGCTCGGTCTGACCGCCGCCCCCAAGGGCCCGACGGCACCCGACCCGCAGGGCGTACGGGACGGCCTGGACTGGGTGGTCACGCATCTGACCGTGCGCAGCTCACCCGTCGTGCTGATCGTCGACGACGCGCATTGGGCGGACGCGGAGTCCCTGGCGTGGCTGACGGCTTTCGCGGCGCGGGCCGAGGAACTGTCCATGCTGATCCTCGTGGCCTGTCGGCCGGACGAGATCCCCGCCGACGCCGCCTCGCTGCGCGCCCTGATGGGACGCCAGGGAACACGTCCGTACGAACTGGCCACGCTCACCACGAGCGCGGTGGCGCGCATCATCCGCGACGCCCTGGGCGAGAGCGCGGACGACGTGTTCTGTCGCGAGTGTTGGGCGATCACGGGCGGCAACCCCTTCGAGGTCACCGAGTTGGCGATGAGGGGTCGCGCCCGCGGACTGAAGCCCCACCAGGACAGCATTCCCCAACTGCGCGACCTGGCGTCCGCCGTCAAGGGCAGTGGCCTCATCGACCGCCTCGAACAGCTCGGACCGTCCACGGTCCGACTCGCGTGGGCCGCCGCCGTCCTCGGAACCGCCGTCCCGATCAGCATCGTCGCGAGCGTCGCGGCGCTCGGAGAGGCGCAGGCCGCCGAGTCCATCGACCGATTGCGCAACGCCCGCATCCTTACCGTCCTCACCAGCCTGCACCGCAAGGAGGTCGTCGAGTTCTTCCATCCGCTCATCGCGACCGCCGTGTACCGGTCGATTCCGCCGGGCGTGCGCGTCAGGATGCACGGGATGGCGGCGCAGGCCATGGTCGACGACGGCTTCGGCGCCGCGGCGGCCGCCCGCCACCTGTTGGAGATGCATCCCGAGGGTGACCCCTGGGTGGTGCAGCAACTGCGTCAAGCCGCACGCGAGAGCTTCTCCGCGGGCGCCCCCGACGCGGCCCGTCGCTACCTGGCCCGTGCGCTGCGCGAACCGCCGGGCATGGAGGACCGGGCCGAGGTGCTGTTCGAGCTCGGCTCCGCCAACCTGCTGCACGAACCCGCGACGACCATCAACCAGCTCCGGGCCGCCCTGGAGGAACCCAAGACCGAGCAGGCGCTGCGGGAGGCGATCACCTACCGTCTCGCCCAGGCCCTCGCCCACACGGGCCAGATGGCGGAGGCGGCCGGCCTCCTCTCGGACGAGGCACGGCTCTCGTCGAGTTCCCGCACCCGGCTGCGCATGCAGGCCGAGCAGTTCAAGTGGAACTCGGTCCGGATCGACGAGGACAACTCACCCGCGCGTTCCCGATTGCTCGCCCAGTTCGCGAAGCGACTGAGTGGTCGCGGCCTGCCCGAGCGGCACATCCTGGGGCTGCGGGCCTGGGACGCCGCGATGCGCGGCGAATCCGTCACGACGGCTCTGGACTACGCGGAACAGGCACTGACCGGCGGCATGAGCTGGACCGACCAGGACTTCGGGTTCGAGGTGCCGGCGGTCGTGGCCGTCACGCTCATGTACTGCGACCAACCGGGCCGCGCGGAGGAGCTGTTCAACACCGCCATCCTGGAGTTCGAGGACAAGGGCTGGCGCGGAGCGCACCTGTCGTTCGTCTACACCCTGCTGGGATACGTGCGGTACCGGCGCGGACGGCTCGCCGAGGCCGAGGACTTCGTGCGCAACGGCCTGCAGATCGCCGACCGTGTCGGGCACGGCATCCCGGCCCAGTGGTACGCGATCGGCACGCTCATCGAAACGCTGCTCGCCCGCGGGAACACGGACGAGGCGCACAGGGTCGCCCAGTCCTACAGGCTGGCGGAGGAACTGCCCAAGGCCGTGGTCTATCCCGACCCACAGGCCGTCCGGGGCAAGCTCCTGCTGGCCCAGGGGCGGATCGACGAGGCGGAACAGCAGCTCAGCGCGGCGGGCAAGCGGCTCGACCTGCGCGGCACGCGCAACCCGTCGTGGAGTCCGTGGCAACTGGACCTGGCCTTGGCGCAGGTCACCCACGAGCCCGACCAGGCACGTGCGACGGCGACCGAGGCGTTGGCGCGCGCCCGCGCCTTCGGGGCGGCGAGCGTGATCGGGCAGTCCCTGCGCGTCCTGGCGACGACCGTGGACGCGTCCCGGGCGGCCGTGCTGTTGCAGGAGGCGGTGGGTCATCTCGAACAGTCGCCGGCCGCCTGTGAACTCGCGCACGCACTCGTCGATCACGGTACGGCGTTGCACACCCTGGGCGATCCGCACCAGGCGGCCCAGCAGCTCTATCGGGGCATGGAGACCGCCGCGGCCTGCGGTGCCGACGCGCTCGCGGCCCGTGCCCGCTCCCAACTCGCCTCCGCGGGGCTGCGCCCACGCCGTCTGCACACCTTCGAGCAGGACACCCTGACGATCGCGGAGCACGCGGCGGCGCGTCACGCCGCGCTCGGGCTCGACAACGCGTCGATCGCACGGGAGTTGGGCACCGATCCGCGGACGGCGTCCGAGCTGCTGTCGTCCTCCTTCACCAAATTGGGCACCGACCGGCTCGGTCTGCGGCGGGCCCTCGGGATCTGAGCGACGGTTCGGGCGACACCGACGGGCGGCCGTGACACGGCCGCCCGTCGGTGTGTCCGTGCGTGTGTGCGTCCGCCTGTCCCCGCCTGCGTCCTTCTGTCCGTCCGTCCGTCCGTCCGTCCGTCAGAAGTCGACGGGGTCGCGGACGAGCGGGCACGTCATGCAGTGGCCGCCGCCGCGGCCGCGGCCCAGCTCGGCGCCGACGATGGTGATGACCTCCACCCCGGCCTTGCGCAGGAGCGTGTTGGTCTGGGTGTTGCGGTCGTAGGTGAAGACCACGCCCGGCTCGATCGCCACGGCGTTGTTGCCGCTGTCCCACTGCTGGCGTTCGGAGGCGTAGACGTCACCGCCCGTCTCGATCACCCGCATGTCGGGCAGTCCGAGGGCCTCGGTGACCACCTCGACGAACGTGCGGGAGCCCTCGTCCGTGATCCGGACGCCGGGAGCCTTGTCGGACGGGCGCAGCGAGAAGGTGTGGACCGCGTCCATGATGCGCGGGTACAGGGTGACGATGTCCCGGTCGGCGAAGGTGAAGACCGTGTCGAGGTGCATGGCCGCGCGGAGCTTCGGCATCGCGGCGACGACGACGTGTTCGGCGGCGCCCCGCGCGAAGAGGGCCGCGGCGACCTGGGTGATGGCCTGCCGCGAGGTGCGTTCGCTCATGCCCATGAGGACGACGCCGTTGCCCACCGGCATGATGTCGCCGCCCTCGAAGGTAGCCTGGCCCCAGTCCTGTTCGGGGTCGCCCCACCAGACGGTGGAGTCCTTGAAGTCGGGGTGGAAGCGGTAGACGGCCTTCATCAGCAGCGTCTCGTCGTGCCGGGCCGGCCAGTACAGCGGGTTCAGCGTGACGCCGCCGTACAACCAACAGGTGGTGTCGCGGGTGTAGAGCGTGTTCGGCAGCGGGGGCATGAGGTACTCGCGGATGCCGCCGGCGTCCCGGGCCAGGGCCAGGTACTCGGACCTGAACTCGTCCGGGAGGTCGGCCGTGGCGAGTCCGCCGATCAGGAACTCGGCGAGCCGGCGGGGTTCCAGCGTCTCCAGGAAGGCCCGGGTGTCGTCGATGAGACCGATGCCGACCTCGTTCGCGACGATCTTGCGTTCCAGCAGCCAGTCCCTCGCCTCGGGCAGCGCCATCGTCTGTCCCAGCAGGTCGTGGAGCTCGACCACTTCGACGTCCCGCGCACGCAGCTTGTTGACGAAGTCGGCGTGGTCGCGCTGCGCGTTGTCCACCCACATCACGTCGTCGAACAGCAGGTCGTCGGCGTTGGTGGGGGTGAGGCGGCGGTGGGCGAGACCGGGGGCGCACACCAGTACCTTGCGCAGCCTGCCGACCTCCGAGTGCACACCCGGGGTCGGAACGTGACGGACGGAGTCGTTCATGCGGTTCCCCTCGTCGGGACGGGTCGGGGTACGCCTGCACTCCTCGACGCACACACGGCACCATGATTCCCCATCGCGGACAAACCGCCCATTCGGTGACGGGTGACCGGCGTACCGTTCATGCGACCAGGTGGGCGACGAGGTAGCCGAACGCGTTGGTCGACCAGTGCAGCGCCATCGGGGCGAGCAGCCCTCCGCTCAGACTGCGCAGCACGCACAGCACCACCCCCGCCGCCGCGGTGAAGAGCACCGCCGCGGCGGTGCTCAGCACGGCTCCCCACGGCGAGTGGCCGAAGACGGAACCGAGGACGGGTTTCGCGTCGTTCAGGTGCAGCGACGGCAGGATGTGCCACAGGCCGAAGAGCAGGGAGGAGAAGCCGATGGCCGCCCGGGTGCCGAAGTCGCGGTCCACGAGGCCGTAGAGGACGCCCCGGAAGGCGACCTCCTCCAACAGCACCGTGCCGATGGGAACGGCCACGCAGACGCGCCAGAGCAGCTCGCGGGAGCCGAGGCCGCCGGTGCGCCGGTCCACGAAGAGACCTTGGCCGGCCGGTACCAGCGCGGCCGCGAGATAGCAGCAGGCGACGATGAGGACGAGGACGCCGGCCCACCGCAGTTGACGGGGCAGATCGGTCCTGCCCAGCCCGATGTCGTCCGCGTCGCAGCCGGCGAGCCACGCGAGGGCGATCAGGACGGTCGTGGCCACCAGGGCGGTCAGGACGATCCACGACGGCGCCCAGCGGTTGTCGGCCAGGTTCGTGAGCACCAGGACGACGATCACGCACAGCAGGGCGGCTCGCGTGGACAGGATCGGACGACGTGCCGCCGTCGACGCCGGGCCGTTCATGGCGGTTCTCCTCCGATCCGTTCGGGTCAGAGCTCGACCCAGCCCACGGCCAGGGCGACGATCCCGAGGACCGCGCCGGCCACCGAGACGGCGAGGATGACGTACTCGCGGGGCGAGAACAGCCTCCTGCCCTGTTCCCGCCGGGCCATCACGAAGAGGACCGTCGCGGGGGCGTAGAGGATGAAGGAGATGAGCACGTAGCGCAGTCCGGCCGCGTAGATGAGGAAGGCCGTGTAGAGCGTCGCCAGCACGGCGACGAGCAGTTGGCGCCTTCGGTGACCCGTTGTCGTCCCCGCCGCCTCGGGGTACCTCGCACGACGGTCGCCGACGGCGACCTTGACGGCGAAGGCCGCGGCGAGCAGGAACGGGATGAGCGAGAGGGCGCTGGTCAGGTCGAGGGCGAAGTTGAACGCATCATCGGAGAACAGCGTGACGATCAGGATGATCTGCGAGAGCACGGTCGTCATCACGAGCGCGGGAACCGGCACGTCCTGAGCCGTGGCCCGGCCGAGGAACCGGGGCATGTCCTCGTCCTTGGCGGCGACGAAGAGGACTTCGGCCGCCATCAGTGTCCACGCCAGGTAGGCGCCGAGCACGGAGATGATCAGTCCGACGCTGACGAAGGCGTTGCCCCAGGTACCGACTGCCGCCTCCAGCACCCCGGCCATGGACGGCTGGCGCAGCTCGGCGATCTCGCTCATCGGCAGGATCCCGTAGGAGACGATGGTGACCGAGGCGAACACGGCGAAGACGCTCAGGAAGCCGAGGATGGTGGCCCGGCCCACGTCCTCACGGCGCTTGGCGTGGCGCGAGTACACGCTGGCGCCTTCGACGCCCAGGAAGACGAAGACGGTGGCCAGCATCGTTCCGCGCACCTGGTCGAAGAGGGAGCCCGCGTAGTCGGCGCCGGCGAAGTTGTCCGCGAAGACGCCCGGGTCGAGGTAGAAGAGCGCGAGGACGATGAAGAAGAGGATCGGCACCAGCTTCGCCGCGGTGACGATCCTGTTGATCGCCGCGGCTTCCTTCACCCCGCGCCGGATGAAGAGGAAGAAGGCCCACAGCCCGACCGACGACAGTGCCGCGGCCAGGACGGTGTCCCCCTCGCCGAGGGCGGGGAAGACGGCACCGATCGTCGACATGATCAGCACCCAGTACGTCACGTTCCCGACGCAGGCGCTGGCCCAGTAGCCGAAGGCGGAGAAGAAGCCGAGGTACTCGCCGAAGCCGGCCTTGGCGTACGCGTACACACCGGCGTCCAGGTCGGGCCGGCGTACCGCGAGCGTCTGGAAGACGAGCGCCAGCATCAACATGCCGGCGCCCGCGATCGCCCAGGAGATGAGGGCGCCCGCCACACCGGTTTCCTGTGCGAATCGGCGAGGGAGCGAGAACACCCCGGCGCCCACCATGGACCCGACGACCATGGCCGTCAGGGTGAGGAGGGTCAGCTTCGCCGCGGGCGCGGATTCCGGCGCGCTCGCCGCGCGTTCAGCCTGGGACATGGTGTTCCTCATCGCCGGTCCGGACTCGGAACCGGACCCCGCGCGACCTGAGCGGGCCGTCCGTCCGTGGACTCCGCCACTGTCCGTCAGTTCGCCGTGCCCCGCATCTTTTCGATCTTGCGCGATCCGGGGCCCGGAGGGCGGCCCACACGAGCCGGCTTCCCGTCCGGCCGCACCCAGCGCGCGCCCGACCACCCGCGACGTGACGATCGGGGGGAGAACGCCGCGGCCGGAAAGGACTCGCGCAGTGAGCACTCGCATACCTGACGAACACGCTCCCCTGAGCCGGAGTACCGATGACCACGGCAGTGACCGGCCGTCGTCCCGTACCCGCCCGTCGTCCGGCGTCACCCCGTCGCTCACCGACGGGGCGCACCCGGCCCGCGCGATGGCGCCACCGCCATGGTGCTGAGCGTGATACCCCCCCACGTGCCGCTCCCCGGCAGTGGCGGGCTCCCGGGAGACGGACGGTACGGCGAGAGCCCGCGGAGCGGGCGGGTGGTGCGCCGGGGGCTCTCCCTGACCGGTGCCGTGCTGGCGACGGTCTTCTACTGCCTGTCCCTGACGCCGGCCCTGCTCCCCCGCCCGTGGTGGCTCCAGGGGGTGGAGGCGGGGGTGACCGCGGCCCTCGGGTACGCCCTCGGCGCGGTCCTCGGCACGCTGACGCGGGCACTGGCCGGGCGCAGGCTGATCCTCCCCGCCCGGTCCCCGCAGCGCGCCGCGTGGTGCGCGGTGGCCGCGCTCTGCGTGCTCGCCGTCGTCGTGACGACCGCGTTCAGCGTGTCCTGGCAGGGCGACATGCGCAGGGCGGTCGGAATGCGGCCGCAGGTGGTGTGGTGGCAGTGGGCGCTGGTGCCCGTCCTCGCGGGCCTCGTCGCCGCCCTGCTCCTGTGCGCGGCACGCGGCCTGCGGCTGGCCACGCGCAAGACGGCGCAGCCGCTGACGTGGTTGGTCCCGCGCTCGGTCGCCTACGGCACGGGGATCGCCCTGGTCGCCTTCCTCGTCGTCGGTTTCGTCCAGGGCTTCCTGCTCAAGGGCGTCCTCCACGTGGTGGAGGACGGCGCGTCCCTGACGGACCGGGGGACGAGCGAGGGCGTGGTCCGCCCGACCTCCACGACGCTCTCGGGAGGCGACGGCTCGTACACGCCCTGGGACACCCTGGGGGCGAAGGGCCGCGACTTCGTCGGCGGGGCGAGCACCCGCGCGGACATCGCGCGCTTCACCGGACGGGACGCCAAGGATCCGGTCCGGGTGTACGTGGGTCTGCGTACGGCGGACTCGCTCGACGAACGGGCCCGGCTGGCCGTCCGCGAACTGGAACGCGCCGGGGGCTTCGAGCGGGACGTGCTCGCCGTGATGGGCACGACGGGCACCGGCTGGGTCAACGACCAGGGAAGCCGCCCCTTGGAGTACCTCTGGTACGGCGACAGCGCGTTGGTGGCCATGCAGTACTCGTACCTGCCCAGTTGGGTGTCCGTCCTCACCGAGGACGAGGCGGCCGACGCGAGCAGGGCGCTGTTCACGGCGGTGTACGACAAGTGGCGGACACTGCCGGCCGAGACCCGGCCGAAGCTGCTCGCGTACGGCGAGAGTCTTGGTTCGTACGCCATGGAGAACGCGCTCGGCGGCACGTTGAAGGGCCTGACCGGCCGCACCGACGGGGCGTTGTTCGTCGGCCCCACCTATGCCAACCCGCTCTGGAAGACACTCACGGACGGCCGTGCTCCCGACAGCCCGTCGTGGCGGCCCGTCGTCGGTGACGGGGCACAGGTGCGGTTCGCGCAGGTCCCCTCGGACTACGCGATTCCGGCGGCGCCGTGGCCGGGCCCGCGCTCGGTGTACCTCCAGAACGGTTCGGATCCCGTGGTGTGGTGGTCGCCGGATCTCGCCTATCGGCACCCCGACTGGCTCGACGACCCCAGGGCGGGGGACGTGTCATCGGCGATGCGCTGGTATCCGGTACTGACGTTCTGGCAGGTGGTGTGCGACCTGGCCGGCGCCGACGCGGTGCCCGACGGCCACGGGCACCGTTACGGCACGATGCCGACGACCGCCTGGGCCCAGATCACCCGCCCACCGGGCTGGACCCCCGAACGGACCGCCGCCCTGGCCAAGCACCTGGGCGCCCGGCACTGAGATCGCGCGCGGGGTGCCCGCCGGCTGCCGCCGGCGGCGCCCCGCGTGCCGGTGCCCACGGGACCCTGGGCCCTGTCGGCCGGGGGTCAGCGCGAGGGCTCCGGCTCAGGCTCCGGGGGGTCCTCCCCGGACAGGACGTGGTGCCGGCTCTCCGAGGTCCCGCCGGCCACATTGCGTCCGACCACGTGCATGGCCGCCTCCTCGGCGGATTCCTCCCCCGCGTCGTCGCCCGCGTCGAACCCCAGTACGTCGGTGTTCCGTCGCGAGCCCGCCTCCCTCACGGAGACCAGCCGACCGACTCCGTCCTCGTCGAGGAGGAACGGCGCGCGGGGTGCCTCGCCGATCTCGGGCACCTCCTGTGCCAGTCGTTCGTCGAGCGACTGGCCCTCGATCTGTTCGCGCCCCGTGGTGCCGTGGCGCGTCACCACGCTCGCGCGGTCCGCGGCGGTCTGGTAGCCCTCGTCGAGCCCCAGATCGGCGTTCGGCTCTTCGAGCGCGTTCTCCATGTCCGGCTGTCCCTCGGACGTCTGGTCGGTGTCCTGGGGCTGGTACACGTCGTCGCCCTGGCCATTCGCTTCATCGACCATGGTTCTTTCCCGTCTGGGTTGACGAGCCTCGGCCAGGACCGGAGTGGCGTACTCGCGGGTACGGCCGCTCTCCGCTCCCCGGCGTGTGACCGCCCGCACCGTCCATGCGCCGCATCTCCCTCTCGCGTACCGACCGGCCATGGTCAGAGCGCTCAGGCTCTCCTCCCATCATGGCCGCACTCCCGTCGGCTGACGAATGCTGCACCGGTGGCGTCCGGGGGCCGGGCCCGGTACGTACGGCAACGGGCGGGGATTCGGGCCGCACGCGGACCCGTGGCCGGCTCCGACGGGGTGGGCGGGGTGGCGCTCGTTCACCCGGACAGGGGCCGTTCGACCGGCGAACGCGCCGCCCTCCCCGGTGGTCGCCCCGCGCTTCAGTAGCGTCGGGCACCACGTCAGTGGCTTCGGCCACCCCGCAGCCCGCTCACGGAGCTGGCGTCCCCCCGAGATTTGTGAGGCGTTCCCCCATGAGCCTGAGCATCCGCAACCAGTTGTCCGGCACCGTCACCTCCGTCACGACGGGCGAGGCCATGGCGACCGTGAAGGTGCGCCTGGCGGGCGGCCAGGACATCACCGCGGCGATCACCTCCGACGCGGTGAGGGACCTCGGGCTCACCGAGGGCTCCGCCGTCACGGCCCTCGTGAAGTCCACCGAGGTCTCCCTGGCGACCGCTCCGGTCGAGGGCGTCTCCATCCGCAACCAGATCCCGGGAACCGTCACCGATGTCGCCACGGGCGGCGCCATGGGCTCTGTCAAGGTGACCGTGGAGGGCGGCGAGCTGACCGCCGCCATCACCAAGGACGCCGTCGAGGCCCTCGGTCTGACCGCCGGCACCTCTGTCGTCGCCCTCGTCAAGTCGACCGAGATCTCCCTCGCCAACGCCTGATCACCCGCACGGCGCGCGTCCCGCGGCGCGCCGGCCGGCGTGGCCTCCCCCGGAGATGGTCATGGGCGGGCCGAATGTCCACCGGTTCCCGGCCACGAACCCGCCGAACGGCGCTCCGCGTGACGCTTCTCGGCCCAGCGCCCGGGGAGGGGCGGTCCACGGGCTCACCACCCCCGACCGCCCCGGCGACAAACGACAGCCCCACGGGACACGGGTTCGGCGTCAACCCGGCCCCGGGATCCGGCGGCTTCGCGTTCACGTTCGGACAGACTCGCGTCACACCACGACGTGTCCGCCCCACCGCCCCGACCCGTCACGTACGAGGTCGGGGCGGTCGAGGCGTCTGCAGAATCATTTCTTCACCAACTCCCGTGATTCAAAGCGCTCTTGTGTGCAGACGGGACGGCCGGTAAGTGCCACGATGATCCATGCTTCAACCGTCAGTCGGGGTGACCGAAACCAGTTGTCGGCCCCCTCGGCAGCCCTACGCCACGAAGGGGCGGGCAGACATGAGCGCTACACCATTCACTTCTCCCATAGGCAGCGGGCAGGGCCTGGACGATGAGCAGGTGCGGCTCTACTACGGCCGCAAGACCGCGGACATCCTCCACAAGTACGGCCCGGGTCCGCGTGTCCACTTCCACCTGGGGATGTTCGGACACGACACGCACCCCCACACCACCGTCCCGCAGGACGTGATCAAGCAGCGCATCGTGGGCGCGCAGGAGGAGATAGTCGAGCACGCCGCCCGCTCCTGGGGCGCGTACGAACGCCCTCCCCGCACCCTCCTCGACATCGGCTGCGGTCTCGGCGGCGGCTCGCTGTACTGGGCGCAACGCCACCGCACGAGGGTCACCGGTCTCACCGTCGCCGCCGAACACGTGCCGCTCATCGAGCACTTCGCGCGGCAGGCGGGCGTCGGCGACCGGGTCCGCGCCCACATGGCCGACATCCACGCGCACGACGCCGTGCGGACCTACGACGCCGCCTACGCCAACGAGAGCAGCGGCTACATGGACCGCTCCCGGCTCTTCGAGGTCGTCGCGCGAGCGCTTCGGCCGGGCGGCTGGTTCGGCATACAGGAGCACTTCGTGCGCAGGCCCGAGTGGCGCGGGTTCCTCGACGAGTACTACAAGACCCGGCTCGGGACGCGCGAGGAGTACGTGAGCGCCGCGTCGGCGGCGGGCTTCACCCTCGAACGGGACGAGGACGTCACCGACCGGGTGGCGGAGTTCTGGGTGCAGTCGATGGCCTGGAACACCTGCGAGCTGGACCGGGTCCGGGCCGGCGGCGCCCCGGCGGCATGGACCCCGAGGCGGCTGGAGGAGTCGACCGTGGTGCACAGCAGACTCTTCCGGCTCTGGCGCGACCACGCGGTCGAGACCCGGCTGCTGATGTTCCGGAACGGGGGCTGAGGACCGTGCCGAGCATCGATCGCCCTTCCCGGATCGGCAGGCCGCTGCCGGCGTTCCACTGTCCCCTCGACACCGGGCTGATCCATCCCCGTGCGAAGGAACTGGAGGCCCTGGCCGTCGACTGGCTCGACTCGTACGGGATCCACGCCGATCCCGTCGAACGGGCCTGGAGCCTGGCCACGCACAGTGCCGACTTCTCGTGCCGCATCGTCCCGCACGGCGACGACACGGCCCTGCTGCTGTTCATCGAGTGGAACTACTGGGCCAACGCCGTCGACGACTGGCAGGACTCGGGGGCGGACGAGGTCCGTACGGCGGCCGTCACCGACCACGGCGTGCGGCTGCTGCGGACCATCGAGACACCGGGGGCGGGCCTCCTGCCCGACGGGCCGATGACCCGCGCCCTCGACGACCTCGTGACGCGCACGCACGCGCTCCTCACCCCGTTCGAGCTCCGCCGGTTCACCGAGGGGACGCGTGACTGGCTGCTCGGGGCGGCCTGGGAGGCGGCGAACGCCGAGCGGGGCCTGATGCCCGGCCTGGCGGACTTCGCGGCCATGGGAACCCTCGCGAACGGCACTCGCTTCTCGCTCACCTGGGCCGACGTGGCGAATCGGGTCCGATTGGCCCCCGACGTGCTGTACGCGCCGGCGGTGCGGGCGCTGACCGACGCCGCGGGATTCGTCGTCAGCGCCGACAACGACCTGTTCTCGTACGACAAGGACGACCACGTGGAACCGCGGGAGGTGAACCTCATCAACGTGATCGCCCACCAGGAGGACCTCACACCGGCGCAGGCGGTGCCGGTGGCGGTGGCCCTCCGGGACCGGGCGATGGGCCTCTTCCTGCGGCTGCGGGAGCAGGTGGCCCGCGACGCGGACGAACAACTCGCCCGCCACCTGGAGTCCATGGGCCACTACATCGCGGGCTGCCTCGCGTGGCAGGACCGGGCGCCGCGCTACGCCAGCCCGCGCAACCGCAACGAACTGCCCGTCGAGGGGGCCCGGTTCGACATCCGGTACGGCGACGTGCCGAGCGACGTCAGGACGGGGGCGCCGTCGTTGCCGGCCCTCGCCTGGTGGTGGGACCAACTGGACGGTTGAGGAGGTCACCCACGCCCCGGGGTCGACGCCCCGGGGCGGACGGGCCGTCGCGGCGCGGGCCCCGGGGCGGACGGGCCGGATCCCGCTCAGCCGAGTCCGAGCAGCCGTCGCCACCAACTCGGCCTGCGATGGGTGGCGGAGGTCGCGGGCATCGCCGCCGGCCGCGGCGGGACGGGCCCGGTCGGGGCGTGGGCGGCCGGGGCATGGGCGGTCTGGGCATGGGCGGTCGGGGCGTGCGGCGGGTGTCCGACGGCCTGCTCCGGGAAGGGGCGCCGGCCGTTCGGCTCCGAGCAGTCGTCCAGCGGGCGCGGCGTGAACCGTACCGGCAGGGCCAGCAGGTGCCGGGACATGAGCGTGCCGCGCCAGCGCAACTCGCTCTCGGGTACGCCCAGTTGCAGGTCGGGCAGTCGACTGAGCAGTACCTCGATGCCCGTGTCCGCGATGGCCCTGCCGATGTCCTGGCCGGGGCATTCATGGGGGCCGCTGCTGAAGGCGAGGTGTGAACGGTTGCCGTGCACGGACGCGTCGGGATCCGGGCGGATCTGCGGATCGGCGTTACCCGCCGACAGGCCGAGCAGCAGCATGTCGCCGGCCTTGATGTCCCGCCCCCCGAGTCGGGTGTCCCCGGTGGCCCACCGCCCGATGATGGTGTTGATCGGCGGGTCGTCCCACAGGACCTGTTCGAGCGCGTCGGGCAGGGTCATGTGACCGCCGGAGAGGCTGGCGCGGAAACGCCGGTCGGTCAGCACCGTCCGCAGGGTGTTCGCGATGAGGTTCGCGGTCGTCTCGTACGCCGCGATCAGCACGACGCGCAGGTGCATGAGCACTTCCGTGTCGGTGAGGTCCGCCGGGTGCTCCAGCAGCCAGGAGGCCAGGTCCCGGGCGGGCACCGACTTGCGGGCGTGGACCAGTTGTTCCAGGGTCGCGGTGACGTACCGGTCGCTCTCCAGGGCCGTCTCGGTCCCTTGCAGCATGTCGCGGGCCGCCTTGACCAGGCGGGGGCCGTGTTCGTCGGGTGCGCCGACGAGCTGGGTCATGACGAGCATGGGGAGCTGGTCGGAGAAGGCGGCGACCAGGTCTGCGCGTCCGTCGGCGGCGATCCGGTCGATCAGCTGGTTGGCGAAGCGGGTGACGTGGCGTCGAATGCCTCGTCTGTCGAAGCGCAGCAGCGACTCCACGACGGCGCCGCGCAGTCGTTCGTGGACGGGGCCGTCGGTGAAGTTGCACACCGGTACCCAGGCGACCATCGGTCCCAGCGGGGTGTCGGCCGGCACCCTGCCCTCCCGCATGTCGCGCCAGCCGCGAGGGTCGCGGGCGAAGCGGGAAGGGGTGCGGGCCACGTCGAGGTTCTCGCGGTGGCCGAGGACGAGCCAGGCCCGCAGCTCGCCCTGGACGAGGACCGGGGCGACCGGGCCGTGTTCCGCACGGAGCGTCTCGTACAGACCCGCCGGGTCCGACGCCGCCTCGGGTCCGTCGAGCCGGTGCAGCCCGCCGGGGGTCGCCGCGGCGTGCGCGGGGCACCCGGGTGGCGGGGTGGGGTTGGTACTCACAGTGCCTCCGTGATTGCCGCCTGGGAGTGCAGGTGGCGCATGAGGGTCAGCAGGACGTCGCGGGCCGAGCCCCGGCGCCTGGCGTCGCAGACGAGGATGGGGACCGCGGGGGGCAGGTCCAGGGCTTGGCGGAGTTCCTCGAGGGGGTGCTCGGGCGCGTCCGGGAAGGAGTTCACGGCGACGACGAAGGGCACACCGCGCTCCTCCAGCCGACCGATCACGTCGAAGCTGATCTCCAGCCTGCGGGTGTCGAGGAGGACGACGGCTCCGAGCGCGCCCTCGAACAGTCCCCGCCACAGGAACCAGAAGCGCTCCTGTCCCGGGGTGCCGAACAGGTAGAGCACGAGTTCGTCGTTGATGCTGATCCGGCCGAAGTCCATGGCGACGGTGGTGGTGGTCTTGTGCCCCACCCCGCGCGTGTCGTCCACGCCGATGCCCGCCTTGGTCATCGTCTCCTCGGTGGTCAGCGGCCTGATCTCACTGACCGCGCCGACCATGGTCGTCTTGCCCACGCCGAAACCGCCGACGACGACGATCTTGACGGCGGTGGCCGTCGACTGCGGGAGTACGTCCTCGTGCCGGGGTCCGGCGACGGCCGGCAGGTCATAGTTTCTGTAGTCCATCGATCACGGCCTCGATCAGAGCGATGTCGGGAAGTTTGGCGACGGGCACGGGCGGGCGCACCTGGACCTGTTTGCCCGCCAGGAGATCGCCGATCAGGACGGTGACCACGCTCACGGGCAGGCCGACGTAGGCCGAGATCTCGGCCACCGACAGCGGTGCCTGACACATCCGCAGGATCGACGCGTGCTCGGGCTGCGTCTCCGGGCGCGCGCCCGCCTTCGCGACCACGAGCGTGACGAGGTCGAGGCGGGTGGAGGTGGACGATCCGCTGCGGCCACCGGTGATGACGTACAGCCGCTCGGGACTGTCCTCCTCCCAGCCTCCGGGGGGCTCGCTCACGCGGTGTGTCCGTCGTGTCGAGGCGGGGTGCTCAGGTGTTCTCCAATCCGGCTCACCAGGTCGCGCATCTGCGCGCCCATCAAGCCGGCGTCGACACCCTCGTCCGCCAGTACCGCCAGGTAGGAGCCGGATCCGGCGGCCATCAGGTAGAAGAAGCCGCCGTCCATCTCGATGACGACCAGCCTCATCCGCCCCTCGGAGCGGGGCAGTTCGGAGGCGACGGCGCCGGCCAGGCTCTGCAGGCCCGCGCAGGCGGCCGCCAGTCGGTCCGCGGTGTCGATCTCGGCCCCGTACTGGGCCACGCACAGGCCGTCCGCCGACAGCACGATCACGTGGCGTGTCTGTGGGACTCCGGAGGCCAGGTCCTTGAGCATCCAGTCCAGGCTGCTGACTCGCTGTTGCATCACTGCTTACGTCCCTTTGTTCGCTGGGCCCGGGCCATCGTCCTCGCCGCCTGGCGTGCCGGACAGACCGTTGTGGAATGCCTCCAGCCACATGCCGGGGGCCGCCTCGTCCGCCGGGGTCCGGGAGGGGAACCCGTACGGTGCGTAGGGCGCGACCTCCCGGTCCTTGCGCCGCCGCTGCGGCAGACCGGTGGGGGTGCGCTCGGTGACGGGAACGGCGTCGTCGCCGCGGCCGGGTCGGGCCGGGGGCACCGGGCGGGCCGCGGGCGGCGGGGGCGGCGCGGAGGTCTGCGCCGAGAGGTGGTCCACGGGGTGCTGCCGGGGGCTGGGTGCGACGGCCCGCGGACCGGAGGACGCGCCGATGCCGTGGGCGAGCCCGGTCGCGGCGGACGTCGTGGTGATCAGGTCCTGGGGAACGATGAGTACCGCGCGCACCCCGCCGTAGGCCGAGGACCGCAGGGAGATCTGGAATCCGTAGGCCTGCGCGAGTCGGCCGACGACCGCGAGGCCCAGGCGCGGGGTCTCGCCGAGGTCGTTGAGGTCGATGCCGGTCTGGGCCTGGGCGAGCATCCGTTCGGCCCGCTTGCGGGCCTCCTCGCTCATGTTCACCCCGCCGTCCTCGATCTCGACGGCGATTCCCGACTGCACCTCGACGGCGGTCAGGTGCACCCGGGTGTGGGGCGGCGAGTACCGGGTGGCGTTGTCGAGCAGCTCGGCCAGGGCGTGGATCAGCGGTTCGACGGCGGGGCCGACGACCGCGACCTCGGAGACCGAGTGCAGTTCGACGCGCTGGTAGTCGATGATGCGGGACATCGCTCCGCGCAGGACGCTGTAGAGCGGGACGGCCCGGCTCCACTGGCGGCCGGGGCGGGCCCCGCCGAGGACGGAGATCGAGTCGGCGAGTCGACCGATCAGGGCGGTGCCGTGGTCGAGCCGGAGCAGGTCGCCGAACACGTCGGGGTCGTTGCCGTGCCGGTCCTCCATCTCGCGCATTTCCTGGGCCTGTTGGTGAACGATGGCCTGTACGCGGCGGGCGATGTTCACAAAGGCGCGCTGCGCCGACTCGCGGAGGTTCTCCTCGGCGTCCACGGCGTCGACCACACGGGCGAGCACGGTCCGCAGGGCGGTCTTGAACTGCGGTGTCATGGAGGTGTCCGCGCTCCAGCGCGCGGTGTGTCCGGCGTTGCCGACGAGCGAGTTCAGCACGTCGTCGGGGTACTCGCCCCGGCGCAGCCGGTCGATCACCTCGGGCAGCAGTACGTCGGCGAGGTGGATCGTCTCGGCCTCTTGGCGCCGCAGGGCGGTGAGGAGTTCCGCGACCTGTGCGCGGCGGGCGGTCGCGGACCGTCCGCGGAGCACCGCTTCGGCGACCGCCGCGACCGTGCAGGCACCGCCGATCGCGATCCACACGACGGGGGCGGACCCCGAGGCGGAGACCAGTGCGCCGACCAGGCAGGTCGCGGCCACGACCACGATCGCGGGGAGTGTCCAGCTTATCCCTGCCTCGAATGAGGAGGCTGCGGGTGGGGAATGTTCTTGCGCCATCAAGTTCCTCGAGCCATCGAAAGAGGGGATCTTATGACCGATGGGCGGGAGCTTAACGGGGCCAACTCGGCTGGTCCGGAGATTCGTTGTTGTTCATCAGACGGAGGAACGATAATGCGCCATGACCTGGGCGAAGGGGAAAGGTGTTCGATGCGACCCCCGTTCGGAAAGGTCGCTGTTGAGAACACCATGCGCGGGCAAGGCATTTGAATCGGCGCTCGATAATTCGAACACTCTTGGTGGAGCATTCAGGTCACCATGCCCGGGTGACCTGACGCCATTCGGCGGGATCGGGTAAAGGGCCGAACACGGAAGGGCCGTCCGCACCGGGGGAGCGGTGCGGACGGCCGTGGTCGTCCTCGGTCCCGGCACGGCGGAGCCGTTGCGGAGACCGGGTGCGCGGGACCCTGTACGCCGGGGTCGGGGCGCCGGGGTTCCTTCGCCGGGGTCGTGGCCCCGCTACTGGGGACGGGCGAAGTCCTGGGTCCACCACGGACCCCCGCCGCCCTCCACGACGCCGACGCCGATCTCGGTGAAGTTGCAGTTCAGGATGTTCGCGCGGTGCCCGGGGCTCTTCATCCAGGAGTCCATGACCTCAGTCGCGTTCGCCTGTCCCCTGGCGATGTTCTCGCCCGTCGCGGACCACTTGTATCCGGTCGCGCTGATGCGGCCCGACATGGTGGATCCGTCCGGTCCGGTGTGGGAGAGCTCTCCGGAGCGGGACATCACCCCGGTGTACGACTGGGCCGCCGAGGTCAGTTTGGCGTTCGCCGTCAGGTCTCCGCAGCCGGCCTGCCGGCGTTCGGCGTTCACCAGGCTGATCACCTGGGCGACCGCCCCCGAGGGGGCCGGGACGGGGTCGGCCGGTGCGGGCTTCCTGGGTTTGCCGGCCGGCTTGACGGGGGCGGGGGCGGGGGCGGAGCCGGGGGCCGCCTTCTTCTCGGTCGTGTCACGGGGGGCGGTGGCCGTGGGCTTCGTCGTGGAGGCCTTCGGCGAGGCGGACGAGGCCGTCGGGCTCGGCGAGGCGGTCGCGGTGGGGGACGCCGACTCCGTCGGCCGTGCGCTCCCCGTCGCCGCGGGGTCGGACGCGGACGCGGATCCGCCGGCCGGGAGGGAGTCCGCCCGGACGTCGGAGTCGGCCGTGCGGACGTTCCCCGCCGAGTCGCCCGCGAAGTCCACGGCGAGCACTCCCACCGTGCCGGCCGCCAGGGTGCCCACGGCGGCCAGGACCACGCGCCGGGCCCGCGGGTGGCGCGCGGCGCGGTGGCCGCCGGGTATGCGGGGCTGGGGGGTTCGCATGGCAGGGGCCTCCGTACAGGCGGGTGTCGCACACGCCGGGTCGCGCCACGGACGTGCTGCCGCGCCGGTGTCGGGCGGCTCCGTACGACTGTACGAGTCGCACGGGCCGCCGGACGGCCTCTGAAGGGAGCCCGCAGGTGCTCTTAAGGAACTGCTCAGACTCCGATGCCCGCGCCCGGTGTCGGATCGTGCCGGTGTCCGCCCGTGCCTGCCGCCGCCGGGGCCGGCCGGTCAGTCCGTCTGCTGTCGTGTGCCGCCGCGTCGGCGCCGACCGCGCAGGGAGCGCCGGCCGGTGTCGGCTGCGACGGTGGAGAGGCCGAAGGTGACGTGTACGCAGGCGCCTCCCAGGGTGGCCCGCCCGATCCGCACGGTGCCTCCGGTCGCCGTCGCCGCCCGCCGGACGATGTCCAGCCCCAGGCCCGTCGAGCCGGTGCTGCTCCCGCGCGTCAACGCCTGGTCCGGGTCGGGGATGCCGGGGCCGGCGTCCTCGACCAGCAGTTCCACCGCCTGCGCGGTGCGGTCCACGACGATCGTGAACGCCGTGCCGTCGCCCGTGTACCGGAACACGTTCCCCACCAGGGCGTCCACGACGGCGGCCACGTCGTCGTGGGCGAGGTCGACGGTGGTGGCCTCCTCGGCGATGCGCAAGGAGCAGCTTCTTCCCTGCTGTTCGGCGAGTACGGCCCAGAAGCCCGCCCGGCGGCGGATCACCTCGGCCGCCTCGCACCGCTCCCCCGCCGTCTTCCCGTGGGCCGCCGGCGTCGCGGCGCCCGTTTCGCCCGCCTCGCGCAGGGTGCGCCCCATAGGACCCATGGCGAGCGGGGTGCGTGCGGTGGTGATGATCGCCTGGAGTTCCGCCTCCAACGCGCCGACCGCCGCCTCGACCCTGCCCGACTCCGGGCTCGGGCCCATCCGTTCGGTGGCCAGGTGCAGTGCCGTCAGCGGTGTGCGCAGCCGGTGGGAGAGGTCCGCGACGAGTTCCCTTTCGATGGCGAGGAGTTCGGTCATCCGGTCGGCCATGGCGTTGAAGGCCACGCCGGCGTCGCGCAGTTCGCTCGGCCCCATGGGCACGACACGGGTGTCGAGGTTGCCCTCCCCCAGCACGTAGGAGGCCTGGGCGAGTTCCTTCGAAGACCGGACGACCTTCGCGCCGAGGCGGTCGGCGACGAGTACCGAGCCGATGAGCAGGCCGACCGCCAGGACCAGCATCACGGTCCATGAGGCGGCGACACCCCGGGTCAGGTCGTCCTCGGGGACGAAGTTCTCGACGACGGCGACCCGGTCGTGCGGGAGCACGACCGGCTGGAGGAAGATCCAGCCGCCGCCGGGCACGTCCTGGGAGATGGACTCCCGGCCCTGTTTGGCCCGTTCGAGCAGTTCGGCGGGGGCGTGGCTGGTGCCGAGTTCGCGCGCATCGGGCAGGTGGATGGCCAGGTGTTCCGCCCGGTCCAGGCCCGCCATGGATTCCCGGAGGTCGTCCGGGTCGGTGGTCAGGGTCAGGATGGGCGCCATGGCGGCGGCCGGTTGTTCCGCGGCCGTGATGCTCTGTTCCCGGGCCAACGACATGACCAGTACGGCGAGCGGGATCAGGAACGAGAGGGCGACCATGGAGGTGACGGCGAGGGCCACTCCTGCCAGGGAGCGTCTCAACGGGGTTCCACCATTTTGATGCCGACTCCCCGCACGGTCCTCAGATAGCGGGGCGCGGCGGCGCTCTCGCCGAGTTTGCGACGCACCGCCGAGAGGTGCACGTCGACGGTCTGGTCGTCCACGTAGGGTTCGCGCCACACCTCACTGAGGAGCCGGCGTTTGGAGACGACCTGTCCGGCGTGATGGGCGAGGAATGCCAGGAGATCGAACTCGCGGCGGGTGAATCGGAGTTCCTGTCCGGCGAGGACGGCGGTCCGGGCCACGGGGTCCAGCGTCAATTGTCCGACGGACACCGGGCGCATCAGGTCGGCCGGGGCGGCGGGCCGGGGAGCGGCGCCCGGATCCGCGGTGTGCGCCCCGGTCGTGCGGCGCAGCACCGCGGAGAGGCGGGCCACGAGTTGACCGCCCGAGAACGGTTTGACCAGGTAGTCGTCGGCGCCCGCGTTGAGCAGCCGGATGATCTCCGCCTCGTCGTCGCGGGCGGTGGCGACCACCACGGGCACCGGGGATATGCCCCTGATCATGCGGAGTGCGTCACCGCCGTCCAGGTCGGGCAGCCCGAGGTCGAGCACGACCGCGTCGAACGCCGTCCGGGTGATTTCCCGCAGGGCTCCGAAACCGTCGCCTGTGTTGTGGACGGCGTACCCCTGCTCGGTGAGTATTTCGATCAGGAACGCGCGAATGCGGGGGTCGTCCTCGACGACGAGTACACGGGGCATGCGGGACACCTTATCCAGCGGGGCATTTGGCCGGAATCGAGGAGTCGGGTGTCAATCTCCACAGCTTTTCCGACATTCCATCGGATGTCGGTCACCGAAATGTGCCGCCCTTTCCGGTGCCGTTCGGGGGGAGACCGGATGGACCGTCACCACGTCGGCGTTCGACGCGTCGGGCTCGGCCGCCGCGTCAGAAGGACGTCTCCCGTACGGTGGCCCGCGCCGACGGCACGACGGTCGCCGTGATCTGCGAACGGTGACCGCTGCCGGAGAAGGTGACGGTCAGCGTGTCGTCGACGGACTGGGCGGTGGCCACCTTGAATCCGGGCGCCGGAACCGCGGAGATCAGACACACCCCGTCGTTTCCGTACCGCACGGTCGCCTTGCCGCCCGTCGACGGGATCGTGTGCGGACCCGACCCGCCGCGCTCACAGCTCTGGGCCGGGGTGGTGCGCGGTGTGCCGCTCGGGGTGGAGGACGTGCTCGCGCGGCTGCTCGACGCGGACGGGCGCGGCGTGTTCGCGGCGGAGGGCGACGGCGAGGAGGCCTGCGGGCCGGGAGCCGAGGGCGAGGCGGAGGGGCTCGCGGAGACGGACCCGGAAGCGGAGGCGGAGGCCGGCGCCGGCGGGCTCGACGAGGGGAACACGGTCGGCGCCGACCGGGCGACCGGGGGCTTCGGGCGGGTGGAGCCCGTCACGAAGTCGACGGTGGCCATGACGGCCGTCACGCTGGCGGCCGTACAGGACACCCATATGAGCAGGTAACGCGGAAAGCGGAAGCGGTGCACTCCACCATAGTGACGGAGGTGCGGCCCGGTCGGTGACCCGGTACGCGCTCCCCCGGCGCCGGGCTCACCGACCTGCGGTGGGCCCGGCGCCGGTGACGGCTACGGCGCCATCTCGTAGGTCCCCGACAGCGCCTCGACCCGCGCCCACACGCGCGCCGAGCGCGCCTCGTCCACGACGGGGCGTCGCACCGCGCCGAGTGCCCAGTCCTGCTGCTGCTCGGTGGCGGAGTCCTTGCCGTGCAGTTCGACGGCGTGCGCGGAGAAGTCGCGCACGAGGACGGAGAACAGTTCGTCCAGTACGTCCTCGTCCAGGTCCGTGAGGCGGGCCTGCTCCAGGATCAACTGGCCGTGGACCACGAGGGCGAACAACTGGCCCACGGCGAGCAGCAGGTCCAGGTCGCGACTCTGCTCCTCGTCGGGGGCGGCGGTGGCGACGAACTCGCACAGCGCGTCGGCCTGCTCGCGCAGCCGCGCGACGTTCGGGACCTCGGCGTACGCGTCGTAGGCGGTGCGCCAGTCGTGGAAGCGTACGGAACCCAGGCCCCGGGCCGGGCCCTGGCGGAAGAGGAACGCGTCGTCGGCGGCGTCGAGCCGGGTCGGGACGGGTGCGTAGTCGGCCGGGTCCAGCAGGTGGTTGCGCATGAACTTGAGGATCAGCGCGAGGTTGACGTGGACCGTGCCCTCCAGCTTGGGCAGCCCGCGGATCTCGACGGCGGCCTGGGCGAAGTACGTGTCCTTCTCGAAGCCCTTGGCGGCGATGACGTCCCACAGGAGGTCGATGACCTTCTCGCCCTCCGTGGTCACCTTCATCTTCGTCATCGGGTTGAACAGCAGGTACCGGCGGTCGTCGGGGCCCGCGGAGCGGAAGTAGTCCACGGCGCGGTCGCTGAAGAGCTTCATTCCCACGAGGCGGACGTACGCGTCGCTCAACTCGCGCCGCACGTGCGGGAAGGCGGTGACGGGGCGCCCGTAGAGCACGCGGTTGTGCGCGTGGGTGACGGCCTCGTACATCGCGTGCTCGCAGATGCCGATGGAGGCGGTGCAGAGGTTGAACTTGCCCACGTTGACCGTGTTGAGGGCGGCGTCGAAGGCGGCTCGGCCGGTGTGCAGGACGTCCTGCGGGGTGACCGGGTAGTCCGTCAGACGGAACTCGCTGACGTACTTCGAGGAGTCGACGACGTTCTTCACGAGCGCGTACGACGGGTGGCGGCTGTCGGCCGCGAAGAAGACGTACCCGTCGGGGCCCTCGACGTCGGTGCGGCGACCGAAGACGGACACCAGGCCGGCGGCGTTGCCGTTGCCGATGTAGTACTTGGAGCCGCTCGCCCGGAACCCGCCGTCGCCGTCGGGCTCCAGGAGCATGTCGGTGGAGTAGATGTCGGCGCCGTGCGTCTTCTCGGACAGGCCGAAGGCGAACACCTCGCCCTGGTCGAGGAGTTCGGCCGCGCGGTCGCGGGCGTCGGCGTTGTCGCTCTGCCAGACGGGCCCGAGACCGAGGATGGTCACCTGCCACGCGTACCAGTAGTCGAGGCCGTAGAACCCGAAGATCTCGTTGAGGGCGGCGATCCGGGCGGTGTCCCAGCGCCGGCCCTCCCGCGCGGAGGCGGAGGCCGGGGTGAGGAAGGTGGCGAACAGGCCTTCCTTGGCGGAGAACGCGAGGAAGTCCCCCAGCCAGGCGCGGGAGCGGTAGTCCTCGATCAGCCGGCGCTTGCCGCGCTCCTCGAACCAGTCGACGGTGGCGCGCAGCAGCCTGCGGGTCTCGGGGTCGAAGTGCCGCGGGTCGTAGGTGCGCGGGTTGAACAGCAACGGGTCGGCCATGGAGGTTCGCCTTCCGAGGGTCGGGGGTGCGGCTGGGAGGTTCGGAGTCGGTGATGTGGAGCAGGGGGTGGGCGCGGTCAGGCGTCCGGGTGGGAGGACCCGCCGATCCGGTGGACGGTGGCGAGTACGTCGTCGAGCCAGGCGACGGTCATGCGCTCGTACGCGATGCCGCCGCGCAGCACGACGTGTTGCAGTTCCTGCCCGGCGTCGGGCGGCGCGGGGGCCTCGGGCCCGGTGAAGTCGCGCAGTTCCCCGGCGAGGTAGTGGGCGAGGCGGTCGGCGTGCACCTGGCGGTGCCGTTCGACCTCGCGCGTGAGCGCGGCCGGGTCGTCGAAGGCCGCGCCGCGGATCTTCACGGCGAGGTCGTGCCGGAGGCTCTCGGGCTCGATCGGCTCGTGCAGCCACCCGGAGAGCGCGGTGCGCCCGGCGTCGGCGACGGAGTATTCCTTCTTGTCCGGGCGGCCCTGTTGCGGCACCTCGCGGACGGCGAGCAGGCCGTCGCTCTCCATGCGCTTGAGCACGCGGTAGATCTGCTGGTGGGTGGCGGTCCAGAAGTAGCCGATGGACCGCTCGAAGCGCCGGGCCAGCTCATAGCCGGAGCCCGGCTTCTCCAGCAGCGAGACGAGGATCGCGTGTTCGAGCGCCATACCGCGATCCTTCTATGCAACTCGTTGCATAGACAAGTCGCCGGGCCCGGGTGAGACGTGACTCACCCGGGACGTCGCCTCTCGCCGAGCCCCCGGAGGGGGCGGGTTCACCCGCGGTGCGCCGCCGCTGCCCGCCGATCGGCCTGCACGAACGCGGCGGCCGTGAAGACGAGGGTGGTCGCGAAGGCGACGCCGAGGGTCAGGTGGTAACCGGAGGAGACGACCCCGCTGTCGAACCGCTTTCCGTCGGTGGTGCGGCACAGGATCGTCGGCGGGACGAACCGCACCTCGTGCGTGGACACCACCGCGTCCTGCGGACGCCGGGACGTGTGGCGGCACTGGTGCATGGGAGTGGAGTCCGCCCCCTCCCCCACCTCGCTCACGGTGAGACCGATGAGCAGGAGGGCGAGGACGTAGAGGACGCCCGTCACGACGGCGGCGGAGACGGCCATGCGCCGCACGAACGACGAACGACTGCCGCGCACCGGTGTGGTCATGGCGCCCACTGTAGGCACGCGCCGCCCCTCACCGGCCGTCGGGTCCTTCAACCGGGTTGCCCCCGACTCCACTTCACGCGCTCACCCTTTCCGGGTACGCGGCCCGCCTCTGCGGTGTCCGCTCACCGACTTCCGCGCTGAGCCTCCACGATGCGGCTCACCGTGCCGTCCACTCCCGCGCGGCGCTGCACCTTCTCGGAGAAGGCCGGGAACTGGCCGGCGATGGCACTGAGCAGCCTCAACTCGATCGGGGCCACGTTGACTTCGCACAGGTCGCGCTCGACGGCACGCGTCACGCCCCGAGCCACGTCCTCCGGGGACACCGTCCGCACCCCGCCGGGAGGAGTCGATCCCGTCGCGGCGAACATGCCCGCGTCCCGTACGTATCCCGGTTGGACGAGCGAGAGTCCGACACCGGTGCCCCGCAGGTCCTGGCGGAAGGCCAGCGCGAAGCCGCGGAGGCCGAACTTCGAGGCGTTGTAGAGCGAGGAGGACTTGGTGGCGGCCTTCCCGGAGATCGAGCCGACGAGCACGATGTGGCCCTTGCCCGCCTCGACCATGCGGGGCGCGAGCAGGCGGGTCAGCATGACGGGGGCGCGCAGGTTCACGGCCAGGGAGCGGTCGACCTGCTCGGGCGTGTAGTCGAGCAGGTCGCCGCTGGACGGAAGGGCCGCGTTGGCGATGAGGATGTCCGTCTCGGGGCAGGCCTCGGCGAGACGGGTGACGTCGTTCGGATCGGCGAGGTCGGCGAGGACGGATCGTGCGCCGAGTTCGTCGGCCACGGCCTTGAGGGCTTCCTCCCTGCGTCCCGTGATCACGATTTTCGCGCCCTTCGCGGTGAGCGCGCGGGCCAGCGTCAGGCCTATGCCGCCCGTGACGCCGGTGAGGAGAACGGTCGATCCGGTGATGCGCATCCCAAGACCCTCCTTCTTGTTCGTTCGAACGAACAATAGAGAGTGGAACCGGGCGTGTCCACGTCGAGAACCGGACCGCGTCGATTCCCGAACGGCCCCCTCGCGCGGCGCGGTTGACCCAGGGGGCTCTGACCCAGGGGGCTCCGCGACGGGCCGTCCGTGAACGGGCGGAGGCGGCGTCCGGCTCCGGCGCCGGAGGGCTCGACGGAGGGCTCGGCGAAGGGTGGGCCGCCGTTTGCGAGAATCCCCCTGTCGATCGTCGGCCGCGAGGAAGCAGGGTGGAGCACGTGGCTCAGCAGGCAGAGGACCGCGCTCCGGACGGCCGTGCGGAGCGCGGACGGCAATCGCGGGTGAAGATCGCGGACGCCGTGCTCTCCCTGCTCGACGAGGGAGAGACGCACTTCGCCGCGGATCGGGTGGCCGAGCGCGCGGGCGTGTCCCGCCGGCTCGTCTTCCACCATTTCGCGGACATGGCGCAGCTGGTCGAAACCGCCATCGCCCGCAGGTTGGAGCAACTGATCGAGCAGATCCAACCCCTGCCGACACAGGGATCGCGGACCGCCCGGGTCGAGGCCCTCACGGAGCAGCGCGCCAGGATCCTGGAATGGATCACACCGGCTCAACTGACGACCATGCGCCTGGAGCGGCGATCCGAGCGGATCGACGAGGTGACCCGGCAGGTGCTGGACCTGGCCCGCGACCGCTTGGCGACGGTCTTCGCCGAGGAGCTGGGCCGGGCTCCGGCAGAGCGCGCGGCCGACCTGCTGAACGGTCTGGACGCCGTGACCACCTGGGGCGCCTGGTACCACTGGCGCAGCAGCGGCCTCGACGTCGGCGCGGCGCGCCGCGCCATGGAGACCTCGGTGCGCGCCCTTCTGGCGGCGACGGACCAGGCGACGGATCAGGCAGCGGATTCGGCGGATCCGGGGCGGTGATCCTCGGCCGCCGGGGGCGGCGCCTGACCGTGCCCGGACAGCCTCGCGTGCAGGGTGGGCCCGCCCGCCGCCACGAGAACGAACAGGCAGCCGGCGGTGACGAGGCTCGGCTCGGGGAGCCACGCGCCCAGGATCCAGTCGAGGAGCAGCGCGACGGCCACGAGCAGCACCTTGGCCGCCAGGAGCGAGAGAACCAGCCGCTTGTCACGGGCCGTCCCGGCCCGGGCCCGACGGCGGCCGTTCAGGGTCATCGCCAGCGCGGCCACGGCGAGGATGGCCAGCACGCGCAGTGCGTGCTCGGCGGGCGGTGTGTCACCGCCTAGGGCCCAGACCGCGCCCATGACCAGGCCCGCGACGGCGTACGCGACGGCTTCGGCGTGCCGGGACATCCATGTCCGGGCTCGGGCGGGCGGCCGGGGCCGCTCTCCTGCGCGCCGGTCGGACGGTGCCACGCCCGGGGACCTGCGGGTCTCGACAGTGGCCGGCATTTCGACCCCTCGATCGCTGGAGGACAAAACTAATTGCACTTCGAGTGTCATATGTTTCGCCCCCTCCGTCAAGGCGTCGGCGCCGCCCTTGATCGGGGACTACGCGCAGGAAGGGCACAGACCGCGGTAGGTGACCTCCACCCCGGAAACGGAGAACCCGAACCGCTCCTCCGCGGGAAGGTCCGACAGGGGGCTGCCGGTCGGGTGGACGTCGCGGATGGTGCCGCAGCCGGAGCACACCAGGTGGTGGTGCGGGTGGCGCGCGTTGGGGTCGTAGCGCTTCGCTCGTCCGTCGGTGGACAGCTCCCTGACCTCGCCCAGGACGACCAGCTCGCCGAGGGCGTTGTAGACGGTCGCCCGCGAGATCTCGGGCAGTCGCTCCACCGCGCGTGCGTGCACCTCGTCGGCCGTCAGGTGCACGTGATCACCGTCGAGCACCTCCGCCACGACACGCCGCTGGGAGGTCATCCTCCAGCCACGCCCCCGCAGTCGCTCCAGCAGGTCACTCATGTTCGATTCACCTTTTCGGGTTCGGTGGGAGCCCGGAGTTCATCGGACCGTCCGGAATCCTATGGGATATGGGTCTGGTGCCCTTCTTGACTTGGACTCTGTCCATCGTAGGATCGGTTCTGTCGACAGCCAAGGGACAGGAAGATTTTCAGCACCGCAGGAGACACCGACGTGACGGACCGCCCCCGCGCAGCAGCCGGGCCGCGTCCGACCGACCGGGCGCCGGTCGGGTTCGGCACGCGCACCGTGTGGTCGCCGGCGTCCGCTCCCGCCCCCTGCGCCCTGAACCCGATCGTTTCGCTGTTCCGTCGCCCGCAGTTGCCTGGCACCGTGATCCGCTTGGCCCGGAAGGATTCCCATGTCTGAGAACCATGACGCAATCGTCGTAGACGCGAAGACGAACGAGGGCGGAGGTGGCTGCCCGGTCGCGCACGACCGCGCCGCGCACCCGACCCAGGGCGGTGGAAACCGCCAGTGGTGGCCGGAGCGGCTCAACCTGAAGATCCTCGCCAAGAACCCCGCCGTGGCCAACCCGCTCGGCGAGGAGTTCGACTACGCCGAGGCGTTCAACAACCTTGACCTCGCGGCCGTGAAGCGGGACATCGCCGAGGTTCTGACGGACTCGCAGGACTGGTGGCCGGCCGACTTCGGCAACTACGGCCCGTTCATGATCCGTATGGCGTGGCACAGCGCGGGCACCTACCGCATCAGCGACGGCCGCGGCGGCGCCGGTGCCGGGCAGCAGCGCTTCGCCCCCCTCAACAGCTGGCCCGACAACGGCAACCTGGACAAGGCCCGCCGCCTGCTGTGGCCGGTGAAGAAGAAGTACGGCCAGAACATCTCGTGGGCCGACCTCATGATCCTGACCGGCAACGTCGCCCTGGAGTCGATGGGCTTCGAGACCTTCGGCTTCGCCGGCGGTCGCGCGGACGTGTGGGAGCCCGACGAGGACGTCTACTGGGGTCCCGAGACCACCTGGCTCGACGACGAGCGCTACACGGGCGACCGCGAGCTGGAGAACCCGCTCGGCGCGGTCCAGATGGGCCTGATCTACGTCAACCCCGAGGGCCCGAACGGCACCCCCGACCCGCTCGCCGCGGCGCGCGACATCCGTGAGACGTTCCGCCGCATGGCGATGAACGACGAGGAGACGGTGGCCCTCATCGCGGGTGGTCACACCTTCGGCAAGACCCACGGCGCGGGCCCGGCGGACCATGTCGGCGACGACCCCGAGGCCGCGCCCATCGAGCAGCAGGGCCTGGGCTGGAGCAACACCTTCGGTACCGGCAAGGGCGGGGACGCGATCACCAGCGGCCTTGAGGGCATCTGGACGACCACCCCGGTGACCTGGGACAACACCTTCTTCGACATCCTCTTCGGGTACGAGTGGGAGCTGTTCAAGAGCCCGGCCGGCGCGCACCAGTGGCGACCCAAGGACAACGGCGGGGCGGGCACCGTTCCCGACGCGCACGACGCGTCCAAGACCCACGCGCCGACGATGCTGACGACCGACCTGTCGCTGCGCGTCGACCCGGCGTACGAGCGGATCTCGCGGCGCTTCCACGAGAACCCGGCCGCGTTCGCGGACGCCTTCGCCCGCGCGTGGTTCAAGCTGACGCACCGTGACATGGGCCCGATCGTGCGCTACCTCGGCCCGGAGGTCCCCTCCGAGACCCTGCTGTGGCAGGACCCGCTCCCCGCGGTGACGCACGCGCTCGTCGACGCGGAGGACGTCGCCGACCTCAAGCGCCGGGTCCTCGCCTCGGACCTGTCGGTGTCCGCGCTCGTGTCCGCGGCGTGGGCGTCCGCCTCGTCGTTCCGCGGCAGCGACAAGCGCGGTGGCGCCAACGGTGCGCGCGTCCGCCTCGAACCGCAGAGCGGCTGGGAGGTCAACAACCCCGACGAGCTGGCGACGGTACTGCGCACGCTGGAAGGCGTCCGGGAGACCTTCAACTCCGCCCGGTCCGACGGCAAGCAGGTCTCGCTCGCCGACCTGATCGTGCTGGCCGGCGGCGCGGCCGTCGAACAGGCCGCCAAGAACGCGGGCTTCGACGTGCGGGTCCCCTTCACCCCGGGCCGGGTGGACGCCTCCCAGGAGCAGACGGACGTGGAGTCCTTCGCGGCCCTGGAGCCGGCCGCCGACGGTTTCCGCAACTACCTCGGCAAGGGCAACCGGCTGCCGGCCGAGTACCTGCTCATCGACCGGGCGAACCTGTTGACTTTGAGCGCGCCCGAGATGACGGTCCTCGTCGGTGGGCTCCGCGTGCTCGGCGCGAACCACCAGAAGTCGTCGGCGGGCGTCCTCACCAAGACGCCCGAGTCGCTGACGAACGACTTCTTCGCCAACCTGCTCGACCTGGGCACCACGTGGACGGCGACGTCCCAGGACGCGAACACCTTCGAGGGGCGCGACTCCTCCACGGGCGAGGTCAAGTGGACCGGCACCCGCGCCGACCTCGTCTTCGGCTCGAACTCCGAGCTGCGCGCGGTCGCGGAGGTCTACGCGAGCGATGACGCGAAGGAGAAGTTCGTCAAGGACTTCGTCGCCGCGTGGGACAAGGTCATGAACCTGGACCGGTTCGACCTCGTCTGATCGCGAGGTCCGGGTCGGCCCCACCGGCCGACCCGGACCTCGACACCGGTGGAAACCTCGACACAGGCGGAATGACGGGAGGGCCGACAAGCCCGTCCTAGAATCCGGCGCATGGCCGCACCCCGCCCCCGTTTCGCGTCCGCGCTCGGCTCGACGGTCCGCGAACTGCGCGCGGTGTACCTCGCGCGTGAGGGTTCCGACCGGTACGACTGGCACCTCGCCCTCGCCATGGCCCTGATGGTCGGCGCGCCGGTGCTGGTGGGGACGGCCACGGGGTGGACGCCGCAAGCCGCCCTCGTCTCCCTCGGCGCCTGGTTCACCTCGCTGGCGGTACCGAGGGAGACGGCGGCCGACCGGATCCGGCAGTCGGCCTTCCGTACCGTCCTGCTCACGGCCACCACCGCCGTCGGGCTGCTCGCCGGGGACCTGCTCTGGGCCGTGCTGCTCGTCTCGGCCGTCCTGTGCCTGCTCTCGCCCCTGCCCTACGTGGGCGTCACCCCGCTGATCACGCTGGTGATGGCCGTCGGGCCGCAGCCGGTCCCGGACACGGGCACGCACCTGCTGCTCTTCGCGGGCGGCTCGCTGTGGGCCGGCGCCGTCCTGCTCGCGCCGTTCCTCGGCGGGGCCTACGCGGCGCCGACCGTCGGACCCCGCCCGGCCCGCCGCGGCGCGGGTGGGAGCCTCGCCGCGCTCCGCGTGGCGGCGCGCGAGGGAAACCCGAGACTGCGCTACGCCGTGCGGATCTGCGTGTGCTTCACCGTCGCCTACGCCGGTCTCACCTGGCTGGACGTGCCGCACGCCGCCTGGGCGCTCGTCGGCATCCTCACGACCCTGCGACCCAGTTGGGGCGCCACCCGCACCAGGATCACGAAGCGGCTCATCGGGCTGTGCCTCGGTTGCGCCCTGACCGTCGTCCTCCTCGCCCTCACCTCGGGCCGACCGGTCGCCGCGGCGATCGTGATCACCGTCTGCGGGGGGATCGCCCGGCCCATGCGGGGCTGGAACTACGGCTTCTGGCCCGTCTTCGGCACGCCGGTACTGATCCTGCTGACCGAGACCGATGCCCATGTGGTGTGGAGCGACGTGCTCCAGCGCCTCACGAACAACGCCCTGGGGGCCGTGTTCGCCGCCGTGACCGTACTGTTCGTGTGGCCCGCCCGCGAGGAACGCCGGTTGCCGGAGCGGCTGCAGACCCTGCTGGAGACCCACGCCCGTTTCCTGGACCGCGTGGCGAGCGTGGTGGAGTACGGGCCTCCGCCGGCGCGGGAGCGGCGGGTACGGGCCGCGGAGGCGGCGAGCGTGGACCTGCGCTCCGCGCTGGACCGGTTGAGCGGGCCGCACCCCGACGTGGTGGCCGCGGTGGTGGCCGCGGACCGGCTCCGCGGCGCGATCACGCCGCTCCGCCCGTACGCGACCTCCGGGCTCTCGGCGCCCGACCTGCGCACGGCCGCGAGGAACCTCGATGGCACGGCGGCGGGCCTGACCTCGCTGGAGTTCGACGCGACGGGCCGAGCCGCCACCGGCGCCCTGGACTCGGCGCGCGCGGCCGTCGGGGCGGGCGCCGCGTAGGGGCCTGCCGCGACCCGCCTCGCAGGGCGGCCCGAGGCTCCGCGCTCTGTCGACAACCACACGTGTGAGCCGCGACCCGCCTCGCAGGGCGGCCCGAGGCTCCGCGCTCTGTCGACAACCACACGTGTGATGGGGGGCGTTGGTGCGCCTTGTCGCCGATTCCGGCGAACCGTTCGCGGCCGGCGGGGAAGTCGAACAGGTCATGTGGCCCGGCCGTAGCGGACGTTGCCGGTCCAGATGCGTTCCAGGCGCACCGAGGCGCCCGGCCGCGGCGCGTGCCAGAGTTTGTCGTTGCCGGCGTAGATGCCGACGTGTCCCACGGTCGAGCCCTTGGGGAAGAACACCAGGTCTCCTGCCGCCCGTTGAACGGAAGGGACCGGGCGGGTGTGTTCGTACTGCTGCTCGGCGGTGCGTGGCAGTTTCTTGCCGGCCTGCCGGAAGGCGTAGAGCGTCAATCCGGAGCAGTCGAAGCGTTCGGGGCCCGACGCGCCGCGCGCGTAGGGTGCGCCCTCTTTGGAAGCCGCCACGGCCAGTGCCTTGTTGCCGTAGGCGGGGGCCACCTCGATGGGGGCCGCATGCGCCGGAACCACGGCGGGGGTTGCGATGGTGACGAGGAGCAGGAGCGGAGAAGCGAGTCGAGCGGATTTTCGGCGAAATGGGGCTTTGCGGGCGTCCGTCGTGGAGTGGGGCATCGTGATACCTCCGTATTCGGATGCGAGACAGCCGACCTGTTTCTTCGAGTTGCTCCTTTCGTGGATATCCGTTGACGCGTGACCGCCGACAAGTGTTCTGTACGTGAAGCCGGATATCGGTGTGAGACACGACATATCCCGACTGTTTTCTGTAAAAGTTCGCCATTCCGGAATGGCGGCCCCGCAACTCCCCTCGCGGAGAAGGAGCGTGGGCACCAGGCGATCCCGCCGCACGACACGAAAGAGCCGGGCCCGCGTGCGGGCCCGGCTCGTACGTCTCCTCCGCGACCCGGGGGCTCGACGCGCACCGATGTGCGCGCCGCCCGGGTCCTGGACCCGCGACCGGATCAGTCGGTGCCGAACTCCATCGCGGCACGGTCCAGCAGCTCGTCGTCGCCGGAGACCTCACCGCGCGAGGCGATGGCCTCGGCGCCGCCCTCCGGCATGCTGCCGATCAGGCCGGTGGCGGCCGCCTGCGCGGCGCCGACCAGCGCGGGGCGGGCCGTGCCGACGATGCCGAGGCCCGCGTACTGCTCCAGCTTGGCGCGCGAGTCGGCGATGTCGAGGTTGCGCATCGTGAGCTGACCGATCCGGTCCACCGGGCCGAACGCCGAGTCCTCGGTGCGCTCCATCGAGAGCTTGTCCGGGTGGTAGCTGAAGGCCGGTCCCGTGGTGTTGAGGAGGGAGTAGTCCTCGCCACGCCGCAGCCGCAGGGTCACCTCGCCCGTGACCGCGGAGCCGACCCAGCGCTGGAGCGACTCGCGGACCATGAGGGCCTGCGGGTCCAGCCAGCGACCCTCGTACATGAGCCGACCGAGGCGCCGCCCCTCGTTGTGGTACTGGGCGACGGTGTCCTCGTTGTGGATCGCGTTGACGAGACGCTCGTACGCGGCGTGCAGCAGGGCCATGCCGGGAGCCTCGTAGATGCCGCGGCTCTTGGCCTCGATGATCCGGTTCTCGATCTGGTCCGACATGCCGATGCCGTGCCGGCCGCCGATCGCGTTCGCCTCCATCACCAGGTCGACCGGCGAGGCGAACTCCTTGCCGTTGATCGACACCGGGCGGCCCTGGTCGAAGCCGATCGTCACGTCCTCGGCGGCGATCTCGACCGAGGGGTCCCAGAACCGCACGCCCATGATCGGCTCCACGGACTCCACACCGGTGTCCAGGTGCTCCAGGGTCTTGGCCTCGTGGGTGGCGCCCCAGATGTTGGCGTCGGTCGAGTACGCCTTCTCGGTGCTGTCCCGGTAGGGGAGCCCGTGGGCGACCAGCCACTCCGACATCTCCTTGCGTCCGCCGAGCTCGGAGACGAAGGCGGCGTCGAGCCACGGCTTGTAGATGCGCAGGTGCGGGTTGGCGAGCAGGCCGTAGCGGTAGAACCGCTCGATGTCGTTGCCCTTGAACGTCGATCCGTCGCCCCAGATCTGTACGTCGTCCTCGACCATCGCCCGGACCAGCAGCGTGCCGGTGACGGCGCGGCCGAGCGGGGTGGTGTTGAAGTAGGCACGGCCGCCGGAGCGGATGTGGAACGCGCCGCAGGCGAGCGCGGCCAGGCCTTCCTCGACCAGGGCCGCCCGGCAGTCGACCAGGCGCGCGACCTCGGCCCCGTAGGCCTGCGCCCGCCCGGGCACCGAGCCGATGTCGGGCTCGTCGTACTGGCCGATGTCGGCGGTGTAGGTGCACGGGACGGCACCCTTGTCGCGCATCCACGCGACCGCGACCGAGGTGTCGAGGCCGCCCGAGAAGGCGATGCCGACGCGCTCGCCGGCGGGCAGGGAGGTGAGAACCTTAGACATGGGAAGAGTATGCACCGAAACGCATGTCTATGCAAAACCCGCTTCCCTCAGACTGTCGGCGGTGTGGCCGGCCCACCGTCGAACAGGGGGCTCAGCCCGTCCAGAAGTGCCGTGAGGCCGAGTTCGAAGAGCGCGTCCAGGCGCAGCTCGTACCCGTCGTCGAAGGCTCCCACCACCTTGGCGAAGGTCGGATAGCGGCCGGACTCCACGAGTTCCCGGAGGGCCGTGGCCCGGCCGTCCATCCACTGCTCGCCCGATTGGCCGGTGGTCGCTTCCTCCTGGGCCTCCCATTCGAGGTGCACGGCCAGGCCCTGGACGTGGCTGTAGAGCAGGACGTGGACGTCGAACAGCGTGGTGGGATCGAGTCCGTGGCCGTCCAGCGCGGCCAAGATCCACTCGGCGTGGACCATCAGACGGGGCACGAGCAACGGACGGTGGAGCGAGCCGATCTGGGCCAGCCACGGGTGCTTGCGGTAGAGGGCCCAGAGCGTGCGGCCGCCCAGCTCGACGCGGGCACGCCACCCCCGCGCGGCGTCCGCCGGGTAGGTCGCCTCGCCGAACGCGGCGTCGGCCATCAACAGCACGAGATCCCCCTTGCCGGTCACGTACCGGTAGGGCGACATGGCGGCGACGCCGAGCCGGGCCGCGACGCCGCGCATGGAGAGCGCCGGGAGCCCTTCGGCGTCGGCGATGTCGATGCCCGCGCGGACGACGCGTTCCAGGCTCAGATCGCCCTCCACCGCGGGACCCGGAGCCGGCCTCCCGCGGGTCGCCGGAGGCGGTGCGGACGAGGCCACGACGGCGGCGGTGCGGGGCCGCGTCTCGACGAGGCCCTCCAGACGCAGGGTGGTCAGGGCCTTGGCGGCGGTGGCGGACGCGACGCCCCAGTCCCGGGCGATCCGGCGGATGGAGGGAACGCGGTCCCCCGGGGCGAGTTCACCGCTCGCGACGCGTCGCCGGATGTCGCCGACGATCCGCAGATAGGGCGGCTCGTCCTGGGGTGCCGTGGGCTTCGTCACGTCGCCTGATCCTTTCCGTCTGTACTAGCACAGACGGTAGCAGCACGAACGTCCCGAGTGGCCTCTGTGACCTAGTACAGACAGGCCACCGACGCAGTTGAGAGGACTGCGCGTACGGCGTACGTTCAGCGCGCTTACAGCGTACGAAGAGGAGACCTCCCATGCAGACCGTTCTCATCTCCGGTGGCGGAATCGCCGGCCCCGTGCTCGCCCACTGGCTGCGTCGACACGGCTTCGCCCCGACCGTCGTCGAGCTCGCCCCGGGCCCGCGACCCGGCGGTCAGGCCGTGGACATCCGCGGCGTCGCCCTCGACGTCATGGCACGAACGGGCCTGCTGGAGCAGGTCCGGGCCGTGCGCACCCGGATGCGCGGCATGTCCCTCCTGGACGCCGACGGCCGCGAGATCGAGCGCTCCACCGAGGCCACCTTCAGCAGCGGCCGACTCGACGGCGAAGACGTCGAGGTGCTGCGCGACGATCTGGTGCGACTGATCCACGAACACACCCGCGCGGACGTCGAGTACCTCTTCGGCGACAGCGTCACCGCGCTCGACGACCACGACGGCGGGGTGCGCGTCGACTTCGCACAGGGGGCGTCGCGCACCTTCGACCTCGTGGTCGGGGCCGACGGGCTGCACTCGAACGTGCGACGCCTGGCCTTCGGACCGGAGGAACACTTCACCCGCCACCTGGGCAGCCACCTGTCCGTGTTCGGCGCGGACAACTTCCTCGCCCTCGAGGACTGGCAGGTGTGGATGCGGGACGGCGACGCCGGCTTCGGCATCATGCCCGTGCGCGACAACACGGAGATCCGGGTCGCCTTCGGCTTCGAGTCCGGGCCCCTCCCCCACGACCCCGACTCGCTACGGCGGCTGGTCGCGGACCGGATCGCGGCGCTGCGCGTACACGGAGCCCGACTGGCCGAGGCCGCCCTGGAGGCGTCCGACTTCCACTGTGACGCCATGGCCCAGGTTCACCTGGACAATTGGTCGCGCGGCAGGGTGACCCTGCTCGGGGACGCCGGCTGGTGCCCCTCCCCGCTCTCGGGGCAGGGCACCAGCCTGGCTCTCGTCGGCGCCTACGTGCTGGCCGACTCGCTCGCCCGCTCGTCCGGCGACCACGGCGCCGCGTACGCCGCCTACGAGCGGCGTATGCGGCCCTTCGTCGCCCTCAACCAGGCTCTGGCGACGGAGAACCCCGGCGGTCCGGCGTCCGAGGCATCCGTCGCACACGCCAAGAACGCCTTCGCGCTGGACGGTTGATCCCGACCGTCGGGCGCGAAGGCCACCGGAGGGCGCCTCGGACCGCACCCGGCGCCACAACCGGCGCCATCGACCAACCGGTTACGACGGGTAATGCCGCACAATGCTTCCCTCGCTGGTCACATGGGGGGCGTCGTGCTGCTGTTGGATCTGACCACCGTGGCACCGGGCGAGCGGGTGGCGGCCTTTCACCACACGCTGACCGACGACTCGGTACCCAACCACGTGGTCCACGAGGACGGCGGGGCGTCCATCCACGCGCGGATGGAGCTGTGGCAGGTCGGCGGCCTCCCGCTGTTCTCCACGCGCAACTCGGGCTTCACGGTGCACCGCACGGACCTGCACGTGCGCCGGCACCGCAGCAACCCGGTGGTCTCGATCGCGCTCCAGCCGCACGGGCTCGGCCGGGCCGAACTCGCGGGACAGCGGCAGGTGTTCGGGCCGGATGACATCTGCGTGTTCCACGAACTGACACCGCGGTCCTTCGGTTGGTCCGGCGACGGGGCCTCGCAGTCGCTGATGTTGGACGCCGAGCGGCTCGGCGTCCCGGTCGACACGGTGCTGCGGGCCGGCTTCCGACTGCGCGCCAGCCCCCTGTACGACCTGGTCCTGAACCACCTGCGCGGGCTGTGGCGGGACCCCGGCCGGTTGGAGGGTGACCCCGGCGCCCCGGCACTGGCGAGCGCCACCGTCGAACTCGTCCGCGCGCTGCTGCTCTCGGCCGGGGCCGGCGAACGGGCACCCGAGACCAGGGAGGCCATGGACGACACCCTGGCGTCCCGCGTCCTGGCGCACGCCCGCCGCCACCTCGCCGACCGGAACCTCACTCCCGAGCGCCTGGCGGCGGAACACGCTGTCTCCGTACGCCGGTTGTACGCGGTCCTCAGCCGCGAGGGCATCAGCCTGGAACAGTGGCTCATCACCGAACGCCTCGCGCTGGCACGGCGGATGCTCGCCTCCGCCCGGTACGCGGGTCTCACCGTCGCGGCGGTCGCGGCCCGGTGCGGATTCGCCGGGGCGAGTCACTTCAGCCGCAGGTTCCAGGCAGCGTACGGGCTGACTCCGAGCGAATGGCGCAGGTCTCAACGCACCGGCTGATGCAGGGCGATGTGCAGGGTGTCCGTGATCTGGATGCGGGCCGCGCGGGCGGCGTGCGTGCCGCGGAGCAGGTCGAAGAGGACGAATCCGTGGATGGTGCCGTGGTAGCGGACCGACACCACGGGGACGTCCGCCTCCCTCAGCCGGGCCGCGTACGCCTCGCCCTCGTCGCGCAGCACGTCGGCCTCGGCGGTGAGGACCAGCGCCGGAGGCAGCCCCCTGAGCTGCTCGCTCGACGCCCTGAGCGGGGAGACGGCACGCTGCTCGCGGGTCTCGGCGTCGGGCGCGTACTGCTCCCAGTAGTCCCGCATCGCGGCGCGGCCCAGGAAGTACCCCTCGGCGAACTCCTCGTAGGACGGGGTGTCCATCGCGGCGTCGGTCGCCGGGCAGACCAGGACCTGTTGGAGGAAGCGCGGCCCGCCGCACCGGTTCGCCCTCAGCGTCAGGGCGGCGGCGTGGTGCGCGCCGGCGCTGACGCCGATCACGGCCATCCTGGTCCCGTCGAGACCGCATTCACCCCCCTGGGCGACGATCCAGCGCGCGATGGTGTGGGCCTGCTCGACGGCGCCGGGGTGGCGTGCGTCGCCCGGAACGTCGTACTCGGGGATGACCACGGCGGCATCGGCGCCGAGGACGAGGTCGGTGACCAGTCGCCGGTGCGCGTAGGCGTCGGTCAGCATCCAGCCCAGTCCGTGCAGGTAGAGGACCACCGGCAGCGGGCCGTCGCTGTCGGCCGGGCGCAGGATCCGTACGCGGATCCGCCGTCCCCCCGGGCCCGGGACGGCCAGCCACTCCTCCACGACATCGGGTTCGGGCGGCGCGTCGCCCCCGTCCCAGAGGTCAGACACGCGGGCGCGCGAGGCGGCGATGTCGAGCCCGTCGCGTTCCGTCGGACACGAGTGGCGCCGCACGAAGGCCCGGACCTGGCGTTCGAGAACGGGTCCCGGCCGGTCGGCCTCGACGTCGTTGTTCACGGGCACTCCTGCACGGGCACTCCTGCTGCACGGGGCGTGGCCGCGGGCCTTCGACGGAGCGGCCCCTGACGGCCCCCCCACGGCCGGGCAGGCTGGCGCTCGGTGCCGGATCCGGTCTTGCCGCGGCACCGGGGGCCCACCCTACGGAACGCCGGACGGGACTTCGACGGCGGCACCGTGCCCGAACGTGACGCTGCGCGCACAGTTCGCCGGGCACCCGGCTCGCCGGCGCGGGAGTGCGCGGCGAGCGCGGGAACGGCCGGCCCGTGACCGCGCCCGTCGACGGCAGTCATATGACCTACCAGTGGTCGCCGGTGGCGCCACAGACTCGGCTGCAGTACCGCGGGAGGGCAGCCGCCCCTTCCCCCGTGCGTCCTGTTGTTCTCCGAGGCGGCCGAAGGGAGTCTGCGTGCGTGCTCTCACCGCACCTGCCGCACCACCGGATGCCGACGCGGAGCGGAACACCGACGGCGCCGCCGAGCTCGCGCGCTGGCTGGCGCCCGTCTCGCGCGGCGCCCGGGCACACGAGCCCGAGGGCGACGCCCCCCGGTGTCGCGGTTTCGGATACCTGCGCCTGTTCCTCTGGCAGGCGGCGCCCGCACAACTGAGTCGTACACCTCGGACGGTGGCGCGAGAGCCCCTGGACGCCGTCGCCGTCGTACTTCCCCGGCACGGCACGACCGCCGTCACCCAGGACGGCCGCGGCGCCAGGGTCGGAGCGGGCGAGCTGACCCTGATCGACCTGCGCCGGCCGTTCGCGATGGAGCGCGCCGAGGGGGCATCGGTACTGCTCTGCCGGCTGCCGGCGCACGTCCTGGGGCCGTCGGTGGCGGACCTGCGTCCCGTCCTCGGGCGCGTCCTGCCGGTCGACGGGGACGGTGTGGCGGCGCTGCTGGGGCCCCTGCTGCAGGGTCTCGGCGCGTCGACCGACGCGATGTCCGTGTCGGTCGGCGAGCGACTGGGCGGTGTCGTCACGGAGTTCGTGGCCGCGCTCGTGAACGAGTGGAACGAGGAACCGCAGGAGCCGGGCGGTCCCGCCTGCCCGGGGCGTGAGGCGCTGCTCCGCGCCGTCCGGGAGCACATCGATCGCCACCTCGGCGACCCGGACCTGTCCCCGGAACGCATAGCGGCGGCCCACGGCATCTCGGTCCGCTACCTGCACCGGCTCTTCGAGGCGGAGGACATCACCGTGGGCAGGCTGGTCCACCGGCGGCGCGTCGAGCAGTGCGAGCGGGAGCTGAGCCGGCGCGGTCGGGTGAGCCCGTCCATCTCGGCGGTGGCCCAACGCTGGGGCTTTCGCAGCCCCGCGCACTTCAGCCGGGCCTTCAAGGCCGTGTACGGGCACTCGCCGCGCCAGTGGCGGGCGGCCGCCCTCGGCGCCGCGGACTCCGCGCCCCCGCGAGCGTGACGCGGCACGGAACCCGGCGCCCCCGGGGACAGGCCGGGGTTCAGCCGGCGGGGTTCCCCGGCGGCCGGACCCGGGAGTCGCGCCAGTCGCTCGGCGACATTCCGTAGGCTGTACGGAAACTGCGGCTGAAGTGGGCCGCGCTGGCGAACCCCCAACGACCGGCGACGACGGCCACGCCGGTGTCGGTGCGTCCGGGCCGGGCCAGCTCCCGGCGCGCCTCCTCCAGCCGGCGGTGCTGGATCCAGCGCCCGACCGTGCTGTCGTGCTCCGAGAAGAGGTTGTGCAGATGGCGGATCGACACGTGGTGCGCGGCGGCGACGGTCACGGGTGAGAGTCCGCGGTCCCAGAGGGACTCGTCGATGTGGGCGCGCAGCCTGCGGGTGAGCTCCTCTCGCTCGTGCCGCCGTGCCGGCCGTGCCCCGTTGTCGCCCGCCTCGACCGCCAGGGCGGCGACGAGTTCGGCGACGTTGCCGGCCAGGTGCAGGGCCGTGCGCGCCGAGTATCCCGGGGCCTCCTCGGCCAGGGTCCGCAGGAGGGGCGCGAGCAGCGATGCCACCGGGCCGCGCAGGGGCAGGTCCCGGCGGACCAGGTCGCGGATCCGCTCACCGGTGACGGCGAGGGAGGCGCACGGAATCCGCAGGAGGTGCAGGCGAAAGCCCTCGTACGCGTGGAGGGCGAAGGGCGTCGAGCCGTCCAGGACGAACAGGTCCGACGGGCACAGGGCCGCCTCCGGTTCCCCCTGCCCGGCGGGGTGCGCGTCCGGGCCGCCGGGGACCAACCGTGCACGACCGTCGGAGAGGACGCCCAGCAGGAGGTGCCCGCCGGGCGTGGTCGAGGCGTCCAGGGCGAGGGTGGTCCGGGCCGGGCCTCGGACCGTGCTCACGTGGAGGAAGCCCAGGGTGCGGGAGTCGGCCCGGCCGGTGAAACGGGCGGCTTCGCGGTCGGTGACGACCAGGGGGACGAAGGCCTCCGCGACGCCCGCCCCGACGGACGCGGGTCCCGGGGCCGCCCCCGTGTCCGTGACCGCGCCCGCGTTCCCGCTGGTGTCCGCGTTCATGTGGGTGTCCGCGTTCGCGTTGATGTCCGCGTTCGCGTTGGTGTCCGACCGATCCGCGCCGGCGGTTCGGGACATGGATGTCAGGCTCATGCGGCCCCCTGATCTGTGCGCTGCCCCGGAGGCCGAGGCGTTGTGCCGGAATCCGGGCCGCGCGCGGCGCGCCTGCCCTCGCCCCTCAGCCTGCGCCGGGACGGTCCGGATCGGTAGGGCGCGGGGCGTTCGGTGCACCGAGGAGCAACAGCCGTGCAGGCTGGGGCAACAGCGGGCGTCGTCGCGACGCTCGCGCGGGTACGGGATAATGACGTGGCACTCGAACGTCGCCGCCGCGCGGGCGGATCGAGGCGGAAGGGGCTGGGGGCGGCCGCTTCCGGTGAGCGTGACGGCCCGGCCCACGCCCCGGCCGGCTGGGGGGATCCGTGGTCACCGAGAACACCGTGGTCACCGAGAACACCGGCTTCATCGGACCGCGTCTCGTCGGCCGCCGGCGCGAACGTCTGCTGCTGGAGCGGGCGCTGCGGAGCGCCCGGTCCGGTTCGGGCGGTTCGTCGACGGTCCTGCGGGGCGACGCGGGGATCGGCAAGACCGCGCTGCTGGACTGGACGGCTGCACGCGCCACCGAGGCCGGGTTGACGGTCCTGCGCGCCGTCGGCGCGGAGGCCGAGCTGGCGACCGCCTTCGGTGTACTGGGCCAGGTACTGCGACCGCTGCTGGGCGGCTCGCGGGCACTCCCGGAACACCAACGGGCCGCCCTGGAAAGCGCGCTGGGGATCCGGGAAGGCCTTCCGCCGGGAGGGTTCACGGTCGGAGCGGCGGCGCTCGGGCTGCTCGCGGAGGCGGCGCGCCGCCGGCCGTTGCTGATCCTGGTGGACGACCTGCACTGTGTCGACTCCTCCAGCAGGGCCGTCTTCGCCTTCCTCCGGCACCGGATCTGCGATCTCCCCCTGGTGATGGTGTTCACGACGCGCCCGGACGGCTCCGCTCTGGAGGGGTGGTCCACCCATCCCGTGGACGTGGACGCGCTGTCGGGCGACGACGCCGCCACCCTGCTGCGTCAGTGGCATCCGGGCCTGGCCGGCACCACGGCCGCGCGGGTCGTGGACGAGGCGGCCGGCAATCCGCTCGCCCTGGCCGAACTGCCGAGGCAGTTGGGCCGGGAGCACCGGCGGGGCACCGTGCCGCTGCCGGAGCGCCTGCCCCTCGGGCAACGGCTGGAGCGGCTGTTCGCACAACGTCTGGAGTCGCTGTCCGCGGAGACGACGAGGGTGCTGCTGGCGGCCGCCCTCGGCGGCGACGGGTCCGCCGGGCAGGCGGGCACGTGGTGGCGGGCGGCCGGCGGGGACCGGGCGGAGCGGGTGCTCGACCGGATCGAGGCGAGCGGTCTCGCCCGGCTGGACCACGCCGGGAGGCTGGTGTTCCGGCATCCGCTGGTGCGCAGCGCGGTCATCGCCTCGGCCTCGGAGGCGGAGCGGCGGGCCGCCCACCAAGCCCTGGCGGAGGACCTGCCCGAGGGGGACGTACGGCGTCTCCTGCACGAGGCTTCCGCCGCCGAGGCGCCGGGCGAGCCGCTCGCCGCGCGACTCCAGCAGGCCGGATCGCGGCTCGCGCTCCGCGGGGGCGACGCGGAGGGGGCGCTGCTCCTGGACCGCGCGGCGGCGCACAGCACCGACCCCGACGACAGGGCGAGACGCCTGACCCTGGCCGCGGTGATGTCGGCGCGCGGCGGTCGGCTTCCGTACGCGGCGCGGCTGGTCGAGGAGCTCAAACAGGGTCCGGTGCCGGCGGACATCGCCCCCTTGTTCGCTTACGCGGTCGTGTACGTGGACCAGAGCCATCACGTGGACTTCGACTCGTCGTTCACGCTGCTGCCGCAGGCCATCGCGGGCCTTGCCGCCGCCGGCGGGGAGCCGTTCGGCGACCTGGTGGAACAGGCCTTCTTCAAACTGTTGCTGGCCACGGCGTACACCGGCGATGCCCGGGGGCGGCGGGCCTTGGAGGCGCACCTGGGGCAGGTCTCCCCGGCCGCCCGTCTGTGCCACCGCGCCTGGGCCGATCCGCCCCGTACCGCGCACGGCGTGGAGAGCGAGCTGCGGGCGATGTTCGAGCGCTTGGCGACGGGACGGGAGGCGGGGCACTCCTGGCTGCTGCTGTGGACCGCCTGCGCGGTGGACGGCGCGGACTCGGGTCTGTGGCGGCTCTTCGCCGGGCAGCACGCGTTCGCCACCCAGGGTTCCGTGGCCAAGGCCAAGTGTTATCGGCACTTCCTGCGGGGCCGTTGGGACATGGCGGAGGACTGCCTGCGGGAGGCGGACGCCGCGGAGGAACTCGGCTACCACTGCAACGCGTTGTTGTTCCGTCACTACCACGCCCACTTCCTTGCGGGAAGGGGCGACGAGGAGGGGCTGCGCGAGATCACGGCCCGGATCGAGCCGGCCGCGACGAAGGCCGGAATGCGTTTCGTCACCGACCACCTGGCCCATCTGGGTGCGCTGGCCGCGCTGGCGCACGGGCGGTACGAGGAGGCGTACGGCCGGCTGCGCCGGTTGATGGCACCGGGCGAACTGCCTCTCGGGCTGCCCTGGTTCCACCTGCCCTTCTTCGACTTCGTCCTGGCGGCAGTGCGGTGCGGGAGGTGGGCGGAGGCCGTGGTCCACGTGGCCGCCGCGCGTGCGGCCCGGATGGAGGAGATCTCCGAGCACCACGCCTTCCTGCTCGCGGCGGCGGACGCGCTGACGGTCGGCTCGGAGGAGGACGACGCCGAGGAGGCCGACGCACGGTACGCCGCCGCGTACGCCGTACCGGGCGCCGGCCGGTGGGTCTTCGAACTGGCCCGGCTGCGGCTGGCCCACGGTTCCCGGCTGCGCCGGCGGGGTCGGCGGGACGAGGCCGAGGAAGTGCTGCGTACGGCGTACCACTCCTTCCTGGAGTTGCGGGCCGATCCGTGGGCCGAGCAGTGCCGGGAGGAGCTGCGCGCGGCGGGACGGTCGGTGGACGGCGGCGCGGCCGGCCGGGAGCCGCTCACGCCCCAGGAGTTGCGCATCGCGCGTCTGGTGGCCACCGGGCTGACGAACAAGGAGATCGGCGCGGCGCTGCGGCTGTCGCCGCGTACCGTCGCCGGGCACCTCTACAAGGTCTTCCCCAAGCTCGGGATCACCTCGCGGGCCGCGGTGGCCCGGGCGCTGGCGGACGTCTGAGCGGAAGCCCGGCGGCGCGTCCCACCGCGCGGCGGCCGTCGGCCGGCTCCCCCGCTGCCCGTGACTACGGTCCGCAGGAGCGCCGTTGGGCGTCGTCCGTCCCCGCCTCGCGCAGGGCGCGGGCCATCGCGCCCCGGGTGGTGATGCCCAGCTTGGGAAAGATCTTGTAGAGGTGTGCGCCGACGGTGCGGGGGGACAGCCTCAGACGTGCGCCGATCTCTCGGTTGGTCAGCCCCTCGGCGGCCAGTTCGGCGATTCTCGACTCCTGTGCGGAGAGCGGGTTCCGGAGTTCGCCGGCGGGACGTTCGGCTCCCGCCGCCTCCGAGCCCGGTCCTCCGGCGGCGGCGAGTTCCCGGGCCGCCTGCCCCGCCCAGGGCGCGGCCCGCAGCCGCTCGAACACGGCGTGCGCGGCCGTCAGCCGGGCGGCGGCTTCCCGGCGTCGGGAGCGGCGTCGCAGGCAGGCTCCGTGGGCCAGGTGGAGTCGGGCCAGTTCGAAGGGCCATTCCTCGGCTCCGGGCAGGGCGTAGGCGGCCTCGTACCGGTCCTCGGCCGCGTCGTCGGCCGCCGCCAGGGCCTCGGCCGCGGCCACCAGGAAGGCGTGGTGGGGGGAGACGGCCCCGATCCCGGCCTCGCGCACCGCGCGCAGGTGGGCCTGCGCCTCGACCCGGTGGCCGGTCTCCACGGCGGCCTGGGCGAAGTCCAACAGGGTCAGCTGGATCCAGGGCAGACGCGGCAGCGGAACGCCCGGCGGGGTGAGGGACCGTACGTGGTGCCAGGCCTCCCCGGCTCGACCGTGCCCCAGGGCGCAGAGCGCCCTCAGGCCGAGCAGCCTGCCCGTGACCAGCCGCAGGTGCCGGTCGGCCGCCCAGGGCGACAGGGTCCGCGCGACCGCCTCCAGGCCGGCGGTGTCGCCCCGGCCGGCGAGGACCTGGCCGTGGTGGAGGAGGAACATCATCTCGTTGAAGCCGTAGCCGTGGGCGGCCGAGGCGGCGGCGCCCCGACGGGCGAGGGCGAGGGACTGGTCCCACCGGCCGTGGAGGAAGTCGTCGTGGGTGCGGGCGAGTTCGATGAACGCCTGGGTGACGTAGGTGCTCCGGGACGACAGGCGGTCCCACAGCTCGGCGTGGTCGCCGACGGCGTCGACGGCCATCGCCGTCCACAGGAGCAGCCGGGCGGCGAGGGGGTCCGCCGGCCCGGCCGCCTGCGCCGCGACGGCGGCCCGCAGCCGGGCGGGTACCTCCCGTGCGGTGCGCGGCGGATCGGCCCACGCCTGATGGCACAGCGCGGTCAGTTCCGAGGCCTCCCCGACATGGCGCTCCAGGGCGGCCCGGGCCCGGTCGTCGCCGGTGTGCGAGGCGACGATGACGAGGACGAAGAGCGCCGGTTCGAGCAGGGCCGCGCGCCGCCCCGCGTCGCTGAAGGGGGCCGCGGCGTCCAGCACGGCGGGCAGCCCCTCGACCGCGGGGGTCGGATCCCCGTCGAGGTGGAGCCGTACATAGGCGACCGCCAGGGCGTACAGGGCCGCCGGGCGCGGTGTGCGCGGGCGGGCCTCGTTCTGGGCCTCGGCGAGCAGCCGGTCCGCGAACCTCAGTCGGCCGCCCCGGGCGGCCAGGGCCGCGGCGGCGACGAGGCGTGCGGCCCTGGCCTCCGGGTCGGCGGTCAGTCCGGCGGCGCGCGCCATGACGCTCGCCGCCTCCGCCTCGCCTCCGCGTTCCGCCATGGTCCGTGCCGCCGAGGCCAGCCGGGCGGCCAGGTCGTCGTCGGGGCCGATGGCGGCCGCCGCGAGGTGCGCGAGCCGCTGCGGACTGTGCGGGGGCAGGGCTTCGGCGAGCCCGCGGTGGGCGGCGCGGCGCTCCGCGGACGAGGCGGTGTGAACCAGTCCGGCGCGCACCAGGGGGTGGTGGAAGCGCACGCGGCCCGTCCTCGGGTCGACGCGCGCGAGTCCGGAGTCCTCGATCCGCCGCCACGTGCCGGCCGTCCGCGCCCCGATGGTCGTGTGCGTGTCGTCGGCCGTGCGGGCGCCGCCGGCCTCCGCGGGCGCGGCGCTCTCCCCCGCGGCCGCGCCGGGCGTCGCCGAACCGCCGAGTGCCGCGAGCAGCAGGAGGTGGTGGGCATCCTCGGGGAGGGCGCGCAGCCGGTCCTCGTACAGTCTGCCGAGACGTTCGCCCAGCGGCAGTTCGCCGAGCAGTTCTCCGGTCTCCGGATCGACGTGGACGGCGAGCCGGTCCGGGGCGGCCCGTTCCAACTCCGCGGGCAGGTCCCGCAGGGCGAGGGGGTTGCCGCCCGCCGCGCGCAGGACACGGCGGCGCGCCCACTCGGCGAGGTGGGGGTGCAGGGCGCGCAGCAGGTCGCCGGCGCGCGCGTCGTCGAGTGGTTCGAGATCGATCGGCCGGCCGGCCCCCCGTACGGCGTAGCGGCTCCCGTGGCGGGTGGCGCCGATGACGACGAGCGGGAGCCCGGCCGCCCGTGACCCGATGAGCCGGAACACGGCGGCGCTGGACGGGTCCGCCCACTGAAGGCCGTCGAGGAGCAGGACGATCGGCCGGCGGGAGGCGGCCCGGGCCAACAGCGCGAGCGCGGCACCGGCCACCTCCCCCGCCTCGGGTGCCTCGTCCGCCCGTACCCCCAAGGCCGCTTCCAGCAGGTGTCGTTGGCCGTCCGGGAGGCTGTGGGCGGTGTCGAGCAGCGGCCAGAGCACCTGGTGCAGGGCCGCGAACGAAAGTACCGACTCGGCCTCGGTCCCGGCCATCCGAAGCACGCGCAGACCGGCGTGAACGGCCCGCTCCTCGGCCCAGTCGAGGAGGGCGGTCTTCCCCATCCCGGGATCGCCGCGCAACAGGAACGCCGCTCCCGTCGAACGAACGGCGTCCAGTGCCGGAGCCAGGAGTGCGCGCTCCGGTCCGCGCGCCGCCGGATCCGATGTCGATTCCCCGGGGCGCGCGCCGCTCTCGGTCTCCATGTCGGCTCCGATCCTCACGTGCTTCCCGTCGTCCCGCCGGCGGCTCCCACCACGGCGCGCGCCACCTCATCGAGCGCACAGTAGACCAGCCCCCGATCACGGGCCGAAATCCGAAACCGCAGGTGGAAGGGCGGGCCGGCGCATCTCGGCCCGCCGCGGCGGGCCGTTCGCGCACCGTGGCGCAGGGCGTGTGCGCTCAGCGGCGACAACGCCCCTCCCACGCCCCGGCGTGCCGCCGTCGCCGTGCCCCTGCGCAGGGGTGCGAGTCCTGCCGCCCAGCTTCCCCTGTCGTCCCTGCGGGCCGCGAGCGCGGTACCGGGCAGCCCGGCGAACCACCACCTCACCATCGACCACGGCCGCGCGAGGTCGCCCACACGGCGCAGGCGTTCGTCCGACGCTTCGCCGACCCGGCCGGTCCGCCCGAGGCGGAGCAACCGGCGCGGGCGGCCTCGGGCGGGCCGGTCAGGGCATCTCGTCCGGGTCGCAGCTCGCGCGGCGCAGCCCGATGGTGCGCAGGGCGCGCATCAGGCCGTCGGCGTCACCCTCTCGGACGACGTGTACGGCCCCTTCGGCGGCCACACCGGCCAGTTCGGCGACCAGGGTGTCGGCGCCGGTCCGCAGGACGACCCCGCTCGGCGGGTCCAGGGCGCGTACCCCCCGGAAGACCTCCAGCGCCACCGGGTCGGCGTCGAGGCCGCCGGACAGGGCCAGGACCGTGATGTCGGGGAGCAGGACGCGGGCGTGGGCGAGGGCGACGGCCGCCTCTCGGGCATGGGAGATGACCTGGAAGTGCGGGTTGCTCTGGATGCGCGACCGCAGCCGTTCCAGTTCCTCGCCTTCGGGCACGCCGACCACCAGAACCGTCATCACGGTCACCATCCTCCGTCGCGGCCACCGCCGGGGCGACCCGGGACGGTCCTGGGGCGTCGTCCGGGCCGCTCCGTCCGCGCCCGGAAGTCCAAGGCCGCGAGCCGGGTGCTCCGCGCAGGACCACGGGCCCGTGTGATCGACGAGGAGTGGGGTACACGCCGGCGCAGAGAGATCGACCGCCGGAGAAGGGAACTCCCTCCATGCTGATGGCCCACCCCGCGCTGCTGCCCGCCGCCGTCCGGGAGTACGAGACGCTGAGCCTTCTGAACGCCCTCGAAGGCAGCCCGCGGACGCGGCGGCGGATGGAGGAGGTCGCCGAGCTCCTGTGCACGGCGACGGGGACGGGCAACCCTGACGCGGCCCTGATCGCGGCCCGCTACCGGCTTCCCGGGGCGGGGACCTTCGACGATTCGGTCCTGCCCTCCTGAGGCGGGCATCGGGGCGCGGGACGGGGAGCGCGGCGAGAACCGACGCCGGATTCTCGACGCGCGCCCGTGACCGATATCACCTAGTTTGAACCCCGTCAGCATCCCCAGCATAAGGAGTGCACCATGGCCGACAAGGGCGGCATGGACAAGGCGAAGGGCAAGGCCAAGGAGGTCGCCGGGAAGGTCACCGGCAACGACCGGATGGCCGCCGAGGGCAAGACCGACCAGGCCAAGGGCAAGGCCAAGGAGGCCATGGGCGAGGCCAGGGAGCGCACCCAGGGCGTCAAGGACTCGATGCGGGACAAGCGCACCAAGCCCTGACCCGGCACGCCCGCGCGGGGTCCCCGGACACCGGTCCGGGGACCCCGCGCCGCGTCCGGGCACCGTCCGCGCCCTCGGCGCCGCGTCCGGCGTCGGCGCCGCCGTCAGGTCCGGCGGGCGGAGCCCGCCCGTCCGGGGCTCACATTGCCGACGGGGCACTCAGGCCGGGATGAGCGCTTCCCACTGGTCCCGGGTCGGGCCGTCGTGCCGCGGCGAGAACTCCGGGTGGGCGTCCAGCCAGGAGGTCACGTGGCGGTCCACCTCGTCGGTGCCGTAGGCGTCCTGGGCCGGTCGCACGAGGTGGCGTACCTGGGCTCGGGCTCTCATGACGACGGGATCGTCGAAGGCGCAGGCGGCCAGGGCCGCGGCCCGCCGGTCCGGGGGGCCCGCGCTCTCGGCGAGTCGTTGCTCGTTGGCGCGATCGGCCGCGACCTGTGCGTCGAACCACGGACGGAGGGTCCCCGCGGTCCAGGCGTGGTAGTGGGCGGGGTCCGCGGCGATCAGGTCGGCATGGGTGGCGAGGTGTCGGGCGGCGACCAGGCCGAGGGCGACGCCGTGACCCAGGGTGGGGTTGGTGTGGATGAGACTGTCCCCGACGTTGACCAGGCCGCTGACGACGGGGCCCTCGTCGTCGACCAGGGCGGTCCAGCGGTTGTCCAGGCCGGCCATCGCGAGGACGGCCGACCGGGGTTCGGGGTCCAGGTCGAGCCAGGCGGCGGTGGCGGGGAATCGGCGGGCGGCGGCCTCGAACACGGCGGGGTCGGTGAGCGCGCCGCGGGTCGGATCGCCCGTGGAGAGCACCAGGTGCACCGCGAAGGTGTCGTTGTCGGAAGGGAAGACGCCGGCGAGCGCGAACGACGATGCCGAGCCGGTCTTCACCCGCCCGGGGTCGCGCGGACCGTCGGTACGCAGGCGGTACCAGCGGCACAGGTAGGCGATCCCGGTGCGGTGGCTGTCGACCACGGGTGGCCGGCAACCGGCCTCGATCAGCCAGGCGGGAACCGGCGAGCGACGACCGGACGCGTCGACGACGAGGTCCGCCCCGCACGTTTCCGTTCCCACCCGCACCCCGGTGACCCGGGCCGGGCCACCCCCCTCCACGGTGAGGCCGTCGACCCGGCATCCGCGCCGCACGTCCACGGTGCCCTCCCGCCGCACGGCCGCGGTCAGGGCGGCCTCCAGCACGATGCGGCGGGTGCGCAGGGTCACCAGGTCCTCGTCGCCGGCCCGGTGCGGCGGGTGCTCGCCGAACCAGTCGAAGTCGTGGTACTCCCGGGCCCCGCGTGCCAGCAGGTCCGCGTAGACGTCAGGGGCCTCGGCCCGCAACACGGTGCGCACGGGCGCGAGGAACGAGTGGGGTTGGACGGCCTGGGGGACGCGGGGTCTGTTCCAGTGGAAGAAGTCCCGGTTCGGGTCCTCTCCGGCCTGCCGCGCGTCCTGTTCGAACAACGTGACCGCATGGCCCCGCCGTCCGAGCATGAGCGCCGTCCCCAGCCCGCCGATACCCCCGCCGATCACCGCAACCCGCGCCACCGCATCCCCTTCGCGTCGTGTTGCGGGACGAGCCTACTGCTTGATGATCTCCACTCGAACACCGGCATGGCGGAGCGCCCTGCTCGGCCGGGCCGAGCAGGGTGCTCCGTCGCGCACGATGTCCCGTACAGAGAAGGTGAGTTGACGAGCAGTCAGGCCGCCGCCGTGCCGGCGCTCTCCTCGGCTGCGACGGCCTGCGCGATCGTCTCGTACACGTGCGGCGTGTGGTGGGAGCGGAGCAGGCGCCGCGCCTCGCGTTCGGGGGCCACCACGCTGAGGGTGGCGCCCAGTTCCTGGCACCGTCGTTCGGCCCGCAACACGGTGCTCAGCACCGCCGGGCCGATGAGCGGGGTCGCGACCACCATGACGAGGTGCCGGGGCCGGTACCCGCGGAGCAGTGACTCGAGCTCCCAGAGCGCCGCACCTCGGTTGCTGATGTCCAGGTCTTCGTTGAGACGGATGACCAGCACGCCGTTGTCGAAATCATGGGTGATAGGCACGGGCGGCCCCCTTCGGGCACTCTTGACGGTAACCATCAAATGCCCTGCGACCAGGGCGGGAACACGTTGAAAATGCGTCAGCGTCCAGCGGGGACACCGGTTCGCCCCCCGCGAACCGTCTGCCCCACCGACACCTCGACATGCATGCGCGTTCAACCACCCGGTCGGACGTCAGTGGTCGCCGGAGGCCTCCGCCGCGGGGGACGTGGCGATGCGGGGCAGTGCGTAGGGGTGCTTCTCGGCCAGCCAGGCGACGAGTTGCTCACGGACCGCGCACCGCGTGGTCCACAGGTCGTCCGGGTCCTTCGCCGTGACGATCGCGCGGACCGTGACGGTGCTGGCCGTGGTGTCCGTGACGGCGAGGTCCCAGCCGCGACCGTCCCACTCCTCGCAGGCGTCCAGGATCTCCTTCAGCTTCTCCCGCATCAGCGCGAAGGGCGTGGCGTGATCGCAGTGGATGAACACCGCCCCCGTCATCTGGATCCCACCGCGCGACCAGTTCTCGAACGGACGGCCCGTGAAGTAGGAGACCGGCATGGTGATGCGGCGTTCGTCCCAGGTGCGCACGGCCAGGTAGGTGAGGGTCACTTCCTCCACCACGCCCCACTCCTCGTTCACGACCACCGTGTCGCCGATCCGCACCATGTCCCCGAAGGCGATCTGGAAGCCCGCGAAGAGATTGCCCAGGGTGGACTGGGCGGCGACGCCCGCCACGATGCCGATGATGCCCGCGGAGGCGAGTACGGACGTGCCGATGGCGCGGAAGTCGGGGAAGGTCAGCAGCATCGCGGCCGCCGCGACGACGGCGACGACCGCGGTGACGATCCTCATGATCAGGGTGACCTGGGTCCGGACCCGGCGGACCCGGGAGGGGTCACGGGTGCCGGTCGCGTAGCGGGCGTACGAGGACTCGACCACGGCGGAGGTGATGTGGACGACGAACCACGCACCGGCGCCGATCAGCATCAGGGTCAGCACCTGGCTGACGGCGCCGGCGTGTTCCCGCAAGGGCCGCCAGTCGATCTGCCGGTACGACCCCTTGAGCAGGGCGGCCAGCAGGAACACCTGCAGGGACACCCGGCAACGGCGCAGGCGGTTCCACAGTGGTGTCTCCGGATGTCGCGCGTCGGCGCGGCGCAGCAGCAGGTCGGTGAGCCAGCCCACGGTGAGTGTGAGCACGATCGAGCCGCCTATGACGGTCAGTAGACGCAGAACGGTGTTCATAACTCCTCAGAGCGGATCTCGGCAGGAGACGGACCCCGCCGCTCGTGCCCGACGACGCGAAGGACAAACCGCGCCCGACCGGACGACGAGGAAGATCGCGCACGGGAAAACGGCCAGGGGAATCGACCACGAGGAGAGCCCCGGTCGGACCCTGTGTGCGGTGGGACGCGTGGGGTAGGGGCACCGCATGTTCCGGCATCGACGTGTACGAGTGACAGCTGTGTTCCTGACCGCTTGGGTGGGGTTCACCGGACTGGAGAGGTGGAGTGAACTGGCGCCGTGGTCGGCGGCGGTGGCGGCCGGACTGTTCTGGGCGGGTGTCGTCGCGGGGACGTGGTGGTTCGCGGAGTGGACGCTGTTCCCCCGAGCGCGGCGTGACGCCGACGCCGGCCGGGACCCCCGTCGTGCGGTGGCGCCGGACAGCGCGCCGACCGGCGAGCGGGGAGCCGAGAGGAACGCGAACCCGGACCGGGTGGGCGCGCGGCGTTGACGCAGGTGATGCCGGCGGCGGGGGCGAGGGGGCGTGCCCGGATCCCGCGCATCGTCGGCCGGGGTCGGGGCAGACGCGGGTAAAGGTTCCGTATCCGGGAGGGAAACCATGGCCGGTCTGCTCGCCAAGTTGAAGGAATTCCGTCGCACCCCGCAGGGTGTTCGGGCGGAGGCGTCCGTCCGCCGTGCCGCCGCCGATCCGCGCAAGCGGGCGCAGGCGAGGCGGCTCGTCGACCGACTGCGCAGGCGCTGACCGCGCCGCCCGACCGGACGGGGACGGCGCGGGACTCGACGGTGCGGGCCACCGCGATCGAGCGGTGGCCCGCACCGTTTCGTGTGCCTCCCGTCCCGCATGGGCGACTTCACCAACGACCTTCACATGCGCGGGGGTTGAGAGCGCGACGGGTTCGACGCCCACGCCGCGGTGCGCACGTCGGTCCCGGTCGGCGCCTCGGTGCGCACGTCGGTCCCGGTGGGCGCCGCGGTGCGCGGACGACTGCGGGCCACGCCCACCCCGGCCAGGCACAGCACTCCGCCGAGCAGGGTCAGCCACGCGGGCACCTCGCCCAGGAACACCCAGCTCAGCAGGACCACCACGGCCGGAACGGCGTATGTCGTGGAGCCCAGCTTTCCGGCCGGCATCCGGGCCAGGGCGTACGTCCACGCGATGAAGGCGAGCGCGGTCGGCACCACGCCCAGGTAGATCATGTTCAGCGTCGCGGACAGCGGCGCCTCGGGCAGCTCCGTCGCGAGCTGCCCGGCGAAGGGCAGGCAGGCCACGGCGCCGATCAGGCAGCTGTACGCGGTGATCTGCAGGGGCGTCCCGAAGGAGAGCGCGGGCTTCTGCGCGACCACACCGGTCGCGTAGGCCACGGCGGCCAGCAGGCACAGCGCGACCCCGAGCACCGAGGTGGAGCCGTCGCCGCCCGAGGACATGGAGAGTCCGACGACCACCGCGCCGATGAAGGAGACGGCCATGCCGGCCAGCAGTCTCGGCGGCAGGGCCTCACCCAACAGGCGGGCGGCGAGCAGGGCCATCAGGATGGGGCCGGTGTTCACCAGCAGGGAGGCCGTACCCGCGTCGACCAGCCGTTCACCCCAGTTCAACGCGATGGTGTAGCCGCAGAACCATACGAGTCCGGAGACCAGGATGCCGCGCCGGGCTCCGCGCGGGGGCAGTCCCTGGCGCCGGATCAAGAGCAGGGTGACGAGCACCAGGGAGGCGGCCAGCAGCCTGCCGAGGGCCAGGGACCCGGGCGAGTAGGCGGCGCCGGCGCTGCGGATGGACACGAAGGCGGAGGCCCAGGCGAACACCGTGAAGGTGACGGCGCCGACCGTGAGGACGGCGGGTGAGAGCACACTCAGACGGGACTTCATGGACGCACCCTAACCAGCAATCATTTCGGCGTCCACCGAAATGTTCGGCTGTGTTCTTCCTGTCCCGCCGCTCCTGTGCCCGCCCTTCAGGCCCAGGCGTCCGCCGTGATCCCCAGCAACGCTCCGAAGGCCCGCTCCCCCTCCTCGGTCACCAGGAGCCCCCGCCCACCGCCGGCGGGCCTCTCCACCCAGCGCCCGTCCAGCGCCCGCGCGCACAGTCGCGCCCCGGCGAGGCCGCCCAGGTGCCGCCGCCGCTCGGTCCAGTCCAGACAGGAGCTCGCCAGGGGCCGGCGCCCTTCCAGGGCGAGGTCCACGCCGGCCCGCCCGCACCACTCGCGCCCCGCCTCGGTCAGCTCGAAGGCCGCCTCGGTCCGCAGCAGCCCCCGCTCCCCCATGGCGTCGGTGACCGCCATCCCGAGGCGCCCCGCGAAGTGGTCGTAGCAGGTCCGGGCCCGGGCCAGCGGATCGGGCGCGGACACGACGGGAACGGCGTGCGCGGCGTCCCGATCGGGGATGGCGTGGGAGGCGAGTTCGTCCACCAGGCGGGCCGTCGCCGCGTCGGCGATCCGTACGTAACTGTGGCGCCCCTGCCGCTCGGTGACGCAGATCCCCGCGTCGAGCAGCCGGGCCAGGTGGCCGCTGATCGTGGACGGCGCGACCGAGGTGATCCGGGCCAGTTCACCGGCGGTCCAGGCGCGCCCCTCGAGCAGGGTCATGCAGATGGCGGCCCGGGTCTCGTCGGCCAGCGCCGCGGCGAGCGAGGCCAGGCGCGCAGCGGGGGCGGGGGCGTCGGCGGGCCTTGCGGCCGGTACGTCGTTCATGGTCCCAGGATGCCGCAAAACTTCGCTGGACACCGAATGGTTGCCGGTCCTTGAGGACGGGTCGTACGGCAGCCCGGCCCGGACGGGGCGCGTCCGACTCCCGTACCGCCTCTTCTCCGCCACACACAAGGCTTCGACGAGAAGATTCTTGATCGCGCACTAGACTGGCCGGTTGTTTGGTGCTGGGCCGGAACAACCCGGGCAAACCCGGGCTCCGCCGGCGACCCGGACACTCCGGGACCGAGACGTGAGGGCCGATGGCAGCCACACCTGAACGCGGTGAACTGACTCTGCTCGACGGCGAGGGCGGAAACGGCCACGTGGGCGCCGCCGAGGCGGATCGAGACGGCTTCGGGCCCGAGCGTTCCGGCGGTTCCGCCGGGCACGGGGAGCACGGGGAGCACGGGACGGGCGGGGAGTCCGGGAAGGGCGCGGTCTTCTCCGCCGGGCCCGCCGCCCCTCCGCGCACCCTCGTCGACGTCTTCGACGCCACCGTGCGCGCGCATCCCGACGAGCTCGCCCTGGACGACGGCGCCGCCCGCCTGACCTATCGGGCGCTGGCCTCGGAGGTGGAGCGTCGCAGGCGTGCCCTCGCGGCCGCCGGGGTGGGGCGAGGCGACCGGGTCGGCGTTCGCGTGCCGTCCGGGACCAACGAGCTGTACATGTCCGTCCTCGCCGTGCTCGCCGCCGGCGCCGCCTACGTGCCGGTCGACGCCGAGGACCCGGACGAGCGGGCCGAGCTGGTCTTCGCCGAGGCCGGGGTGCGGGCCGTCCTGGGCGCCGGAGAGCGCGTCGAGGTGACCGGACCGGCGGCGGCGCCCTCGGGGCTCCCGGCGGAGCCCGCCGCGCGCCCCGGGCCCGAGCACGACGCGTGGATCATCTTCACCTCCGGTTCCACCGGCAAGCCCAAGGGCGTCGCCGTGAGCCATCGCGGCGCCGCCGCGTTCGTCGACGCGGAGGCCGCGCTGTTCCTCGCCGAGGAGCCCGTCGGGCCCGGCGACCGGGTCATGGCAGGGCTGTCCGTGGCCTTCGACGCGTCCTGCGAGGAGATGTGGCTGGCCTGGCGTCACGGCGCCTGCCTGGTGCCCGTGCCCCGCTCCCAGGTCCGCAGCGGCGCCGACCTCGGCCCCTGGCTGTTGGAACAGGACATCACCGTGGTGTCCACGGTCCCCACCCTGGCCGCGCTCTGGGAGCCCGACACCCTCGCCGACGTCCGGTTGCTGATCTTCGGCGGGGAGGCGTGCCCGCCCGAGCTGACCCAGCGCCTGGTCACCGAGGGCCGTGAGGTGTGGAACACCTACGGTCCCACCGAGGCCACCGTCGTGGCCTGCGCCTCGCTCCTGACGGGTGAGGAGCCGATCCGGATCGGCCTCCCGCTGAACGGCTGGGAACTGGCCGTGGTCGACGAGTCCGGCGAACCGGTGCCGATGGGCGGCAGTGGACAGCTCGTCATCGGCGGTGTCGGACTGGCCCGCTACCTGGACCCGGTGAAGGACGCCGAGAAGTACGCCCCGCTGGAGTCCCTGGGCTGGCGGCGCGCCTACCGCAGCGGCGACCTGGTCCGCGCGGAACCGGAGGGGCTGGTCTTCCTCGGTCGCGGTGACGAACAGATCAAGCTGGGCGGTCGCCGGATCGAGCTGGGCGAGGTGGACTCCGCGCTCCAGGCCCTGCCCGGCGTCGCGGGCGCGGCGTGCGCCGTCCGCACGGCACGCGGCGGCAACCAACTCCTGGTCGGCTATCTGGTCACCCAGGAGGGTTGGGACCGGGCGGCGGCCGTCGAGCGGCTGCGCGCCGAGTTGCCCGCGGCCCTCGTGCCGCTGCTGGCGCCCGTCGCCGACCTGCCGACGCGCACCTCCGGCAAGGTGGACCGGGACGCGCTGCCCTGGCCGCTCCCCGAGACGGAGGCCGACGGGCCCGTCGAGCAGTTGTACGGCACCGAGGCCTGGCTCGCCGAGCAGTGGGGCGAGACCTTGGGGGTGACCGTCGCCGGGGCCTGCGACGACTTCTTCGCGATCGGCGGCAACAGCCTCGCCGCCGCCCGGCTCACCACGCGCCTGCGCACCCGCTACCCGCGTGCGGCCGTCCTCGACATCTATCAGCAGCCCACCCTGCGCAAGCTGGCCCGCCGGTTGGAGAAGTCGGTACGGGACGAGGAAGCGGCCCGGGTCGTCGCCCCGGTTCCGCCGCGCTCCCAGGTGGCGCAGTCGCTCCTGCTGCTCCCGCTGTTCACGCTGGTCGGTCTGCGCTGGACGGTGGCGCTGCTGGCCCTGGGCAACGTGGTGCACCTGTTCGGGCCCTGTCCGTGGGCGCCCACCGCCTCGTGGTGGCTGGTCGCCGCCGGCGCGGCGCTGCTGTTCAGTCCGCCGGGCCGGCTGGTGATCGCGGCCGGCGGCGCGCGCCTGCTGTTGCGCGGGGTGAAGGCGGGGCGTCACCCGCGCGGGGGAAGCGTCCACCTGAGGTTGTGGACCGCCGAGCGGCTCGCCGAGTGCGCCGGCGCGACCTCCCTGACCGGTTCCTGGCTGGAGCGTTACGCGCGGGCCCTCGGCGCCAAGGTCGGGCCCGAGGTGGACCTGCACTCGCTGCCGCCGGTGACGGGCATGCTCAAGCTCGGCCGCGGCTGCGCCGTGGAGTCCGAGGTGGACCTGAGCGGGCACTGGTTGGACGGGGACCGGCTGGTGATCGGCCCGGTGAAGGTCGGAGCGGGTGCGGTGGTCGGCACCCGCAGCCTGCTCTTCCCCGGCGCGCGGGTCGGCAAGCGGGCCGAGGTGGCCCCCGGTTCCGCCGTGGCCGGGCAGGTGCCGACCGGCCAGCGCTGGGCCGGGGCTCCCGCCGTCAAGCTCGGCAAGGCCAAGCGCAACTGGCCCCGGGAACGCCCGCCGCGCTCGCTCCGGTGGCGGGCCGCCTACGGCGCCGCCGGCTTCGGCCTCACCGCACTGCCGGTGCTCGCCGCCCTGCCCGCCCTGCTCGTGGTGAGTCGGTTCGTGCCAGCCGACGCCGGGCTCGGCGGGGCGCTGCGGGGCGCCCTGCTCGCCGTGGTGCCCGGGGCCCTCGCGTTCGGGGCGGCGTACGCGCTGCTGTTGTTGGTGTCCGTACGGCTGCTCAGCCTCGGCCTGCGGACGGGCACGCATCCGACGCACGGCAGGATCGGCTGGCAGGCGTGGACGGTCACCCAGCTGATGGACCTGTCGCGGGAGACCCTGTTCCCGCTGTACGCCGGGCTGATCACTCCGGTGTGGCTGAGGCTGCTGGGCATGAGGATCGGCCGGGGCGCGGAGGTGTCCACGGTCCTCGCCCTGCCGAGCCTCACCACCGTCGGCGAGGGTGCCTTCCTCGCCGACGACACCCTGACCGCCCCGTACGAACTGGGCGGCGGCTGGATGCGGATCGGCCACTCCGAGATCGGCCGGCGGGCGTTCCTGGGGAACTCCGGCATGACCGCGCCGGGCCGCACGGTGCCGGACGGCGGGCTGGTCGGGGTGTTGTCGGCGACCCCGAAGAAGGCCAAGAAGGGCAGTTCGTACCTGGGTCTGCCGCCGGTCAGGCTGCCCCGGTCCACCGCGGACGCCGACCAGAGCCTGACCTACGATCCGCCCGTACGGCTGCTGTGGGCGCGGGGCCTGGTGGAGCTGTGCCGGCTCGTGCCGGTGTTCTGCTCGGCGGCCCTGGCCGTGCTGACGGTGGCGGCGCTCTGCGCGCTGGGCACGGCGGACGGGACGGGGGTCGCGGGCGCGGCGCTGCTGTCCGGGGTGGTCCTGCTCGCGGCCGGCGCGGCGGCGTGCGGGGTCACGGTGGCCGCGAAGTGGCTGCTGGTGGGGCGGCACCGGGCCGGAGAGCACCCGTTGTGGAGCGGCTTCGTGTGGCGCAACGAGCTGGCCGACACCTTCGTCGAGGTGCTGGCCGTGCCGTGGTTGGCCGGATCCGTGCCCGGTACGCCGGTGCTGGCCCTGTGGTTGCGCGCCCTCGGGGCCCGGATCGGCCGGGGCGTGTGGTGCGAGAGCTACTGGTTGCCCGAGACGGACCTGGTGGTGCTGGGCGACGCGGTCAGTGTGAACCGCGGCTGCGTGTTGCAGACGCACCTCTTCCACGACCGGATCTTGAGGACGGATACTGTGGTCCTCCGTGAGGGCTCCACCCTGGGGCCGGGCGGAATCGTCCTGCCCGGGAGTACGGTCGGGGCCCACAGCACACTGGGTCCCGCCTCTCTCGTGATGGCCGGGGAATCCGTCCCCGCCAACACCCGTTGGCTGGGCAACCCGATCGAGGCGTGGCGGGCCTGAGAGGGCCCGAGCACAGCGCAGGGAGCGGTAGCGGCATGAGCGGCCAGAGAACAGCGGCATCGGACCCGTACTTTCCGGCCAACGGCGACCCCCGTTACCGTGTGCACCGCTACGAACTCGCTCTGGAGTACCGTCCCGGCCCCAACCGGCTGGCCGGGACGGCCCGACTCAGCGCGATCGCCGGGCGGGCACCGCTCGCCGAGTTCCACCTGAACCTGGCCGAGTTCAAGATAGGCCGGGTCCTGGTGAACGGCCGGGCGCCGCATTTCACCCACCGCGGCGGAAAGCTGCGGGTCCGGCCGGCCAAGCCGCTCGCCGCAGGCGCCGCCTTCACGGTGGAGGTGCACTGGGCGGGCAATCCGAAGCCGGTGCGCAGCCCCTGGGGCGGCATCGGCTGGGAGGAGCTGACGGACGGCGCGCTGGTGGCCAGCCAGCCGGTCGGCGCCCCCTCCTGGTATCCGTGCAACGACAGGCCGGCGGACAAGGCCTCGTACCAGATCTCGGTCAACACCCCGTCCGCCTACACGGTGGTGGCCGGCGGCCGGTTGCTCACCCGCACGACGAAGGCCAGCACCACCACCTGGGTGTACGAACAGTCCGCGCCGACCTCCAGCTATCTGGTGGGCCTGGCCATCGGCGCGTACCAGACGGTGTTGCTCGGCGACCCCGGCCTGGGCGGGGTGCCGCAGACCGCCCACGTACCGGCCCACCTGCTGCCGCGCTTCTCCCGCGACTTCGCCCGGCAACCCGCCATGATGCGGTTGTTCGAGGACCTGTTCGGCCCCTATCCGTTCGGCGAGTACGCGGTCGTGGTGGTCGACGAGGAACTGGACGTGCCGGTGGAGGCCCAGGGGTTGTCGCTCTTCGGCGCCAATCACGTGGACGGCGCGCGCGGTTCGGAGCGGCTCGTCGCCCACGAACTCGCCCACCAGTGGTTCGGCAACAGCGTGAGCATCGCCGACTGGCGGCACATCTGGCTGAACGAGGGCTTCGCGAAGTACGCGGAATGGCTCTGGTCGGAGCACTCCGGTGGCCGCACCGCGCACGCGCTGGCCGTCGGTGCGCACCGGCTGCTGTCCTCGCAGCCGCAGGACCTCACGCCGGCGGATCCCGGCCGCAAGCTGATGTTCGACGACCGGCTGTACCAGCGCGGGGGTCTGGCCGTGCACGCGGTGCGTTGCGCCCTGGGCGACGGCGCGTTCTTCCGGATGTTGCGCGACTGGGCCGCGGCGCACCGCAACGGCGTGGTGACCACCGCGGGCTTCATCGGCCACGTGGCCCGCTACGCGGCCGAACCGGTCGACGACCTGTTCGCGACCTGGCTCTACGATCCGGCCCTCCCGCCGCTGCCCTCGCCGCCGCTGCGGCCGCCGGTGCCGGCACGACCGGGCTACCCGCCGGCGAACGGCGAGCCCGCCCGCAGGGGGCGCGACTCCGCCTGACAAGCGCCCCGATCGAAGGGTCCCCGCCTGGCGTACGCGGGCGCGGATCGGGGTAGTCCTGCTGCCGAAGCCCGGCGGCGCCGCGCTTCGGGGCCGTCCCGACCGGGCCGGTTCCCCGTGTGGACGAAGGATGTTCGGCATGGCCAGTGGCACCGTGAAGTGGTTCAACTCCGAGAAGGGCTTCGGCTTCATCGCCCAGGAGGGTGGCGGACCGGACGTGTTCGCCCACTACTCCAACATCGCGGGCTCGGGCTACCGGGAGCTCACCGAGGGGCAGGCCGTCACGTTCGACGTGACCCAGGGGCAGAAGGGGCCGCAGGCCGAGAACATCGTGGTCGCCTGAACGCAGCGCACGGATCTCTGAGCGAGGCTTCACCCCGCCCGCCCCGGCCGGCCACCATCCGGTGACCGGCCCGGGCGGGCGTCGCTTCGTGTGCTCAGACGATGTCCTCGGCGATCTCCGCCTGCTCCCGGGCGTTCCCGTACGCGGACGGGGTCCCGTAGGAGCGTCGGGCGACGTACCACCACACGCTGGCGAGCACCAACACCACGGCCAGGGCGATCACCGCGTAGTTCATCGAGTCGATGGTGACCGGGGATTTCTGCGGCAGGCAGAACAGCACGGTGACGACGGCCACCCAGACGACGGCGATCCAGCCGATCGGCTTGCTCCAGCGGCCGAGGTGCCACGGGCCGGGTTCGAACCGGTTGCCGGCGCGGAGCCGCAGGTAGATGGGGATGGCGTAGGCCGGGGTGATGCCGATGACGTTGATGGCGGTCACGGCGCCGTACGCGGTGGCGGAGTAGAGGGACGGCAGGGCGAGCACGCCCGCTACGACGACCGACAGCCACACCGCCGGGACGGGCGTCTGGGTACGGCTGCTGACCTTGCGCCACAGCGCCGAGCCGGGCAGGGCGTTGTCGCGGCTGAACGCGAAGACCATCCGGCTCGCGGCGGCCACCTCGGCGTTGCCGCAGAAGAGCTGCGCGACGATGACGACGAGCAGCAGGGCGGTCGCGCCGCCGGAGCCGAGGGCGTCCAGGAGGATCTGGGCCGGTGGGACGCCGGTGGCGCTGTTCTGGACGGCCGCGTAGTCCTGGATGGCGAAGGTGAGGCCCGCGAGCAGGGCGAATCCGGCGATCCAGGAGACCCAGATGGCCCGGACGATGCCCTTGGCGGCGGAGACGGAGGCGTTCGAGGTCTCCTCGGACAGGTGCGCGGAGGCGTCGTAGCCGGAGAAGGTGTACTGGGCGAGGAGCAGGCCGACCGCCGCCACGTAGAACGGGTTGGCCCAGCCGGTGTCGTTGACGAACTCGGTGAAGACGAACGAGGCCGACTGGTGGTGGTCGGGGATGAAGGCCAGGGCGCCGACGATCACGGCTACACCGGCCAGGTGCCACCAGACGCTGATGGAGTTGAGCACGCTGACGAGGCGGACGCCGAAGAGGTTGAGCGTGGCGTGCAGCAGCAGGATGCACAGGAAGATCAGGAACGTGGAGCCGGCGGTGGGCACGAAGCCGAACTGGAGGTTGAGGAAGGCTCCGGTGAACAGGGCGGCGCCGTAGTCGATCCCGGCGATCGCGCCGAGCAGGCCCAGCAGGTTCAGCCAGCCCGTGTACCAGCCCCAGCGGCGTCCGCCGAGCCGGTCGGCCATGTAGTACAGCGCCCCCGACGTCGGGTAGGCGCTGGTCACCTCGGCCAGGGCGAGGCCCACGCAGAGCACGAAGAGGCCGACACCGACCCAGCCCCACAGCATGACGGACGGGCCGCCGGTGCCCAGGCCGAAGCCGTACAGGGTCATGCAGCCGGAGAGGACGGATATGACCGAGAAGCTGATGGCGAAGTTGCCGAAGCCGCCCATGCGGCGGGCGAGGACGGGCTGGTAGCCCAGTTCTCTGAGTCGTTCCTCCTCGTCCTGTCGGGGTGGGGCCGCCTTGCGGTCCTGGCGGGATTCCCATGCGGTTCGGGACATGGCGGTACCTCCGGGGGTGGTCGAGCAGGGGACGGTGGGGTGCGGGGGTGGTGTCGCGGGAGCGGGTCCGCGGGGTGGTTCAGTCCCGGCCGGCCAGGCTGCGGGACCTGGCCTGGAGGAACACCTCCTCGGCGGCTGCCGGGTCGGCCGGGTCGCGGGTCCGGTCCGCCCACGGCAGGGCGGTCCAGTACCGGCCGATCGCGTCGAAGACCCGGGACGCGTCGTCGAAGCGGAGGGCTCCCCACAGGGCGTGGGCCAGGTGGTTCAGATCGAGCGGGGAGGCGTACTCCGGGTCGGTGTGGTGGAACCACGCGTCCAGGGCGTGTCCGGCTTCGCGGGCGGCGTCCTCGGCGACCCAGTGCAGGTCGAGGGCCTTGTCCTGGCCGCCTTCGCGTCGGTAGCGCTCGACCCGCACATAGAGCGGCAGCACGTGGACGGCGGACCCGGGCGGAGCGGAACCGGCCGCCCAGTGGACGAAGTCGGCCGCGTCGGAGAGGGGTCGCGGCGTGCGCGCGTACACGAACTGGAGCATCCGGTGGTACGCCTCGCGGTTGTACGGGTCCCGCCGGTCCGCCTCCGCGAGGATGCCCCAGGGCCCCGTGGGCAGCATCGGGCCGGGAGGCGGGAGCCGGTGTTCGTCCATCTGGTGGTGCTCGTCGAGGAGGGCGAGCGCGAGCAGGCAGATCCAGGGCACGGGGTCGGCGGGGCTGAGGCCGGCGGTGGCGTTGCAGGCCTGCCAGGCCTCCTCCCACAGCTCGTGGGTGCGGGGGTGTCCGGCACGGTGGGCGCGTACGGCACGTTCGACGGCGACCCGGGTGTGCATCACGGTCGCCGCGAGGCTTCGCGGTTGCTCGGCCCGCCATGCCTGGACGACATCGGTTCCGGCGGCGACGGCGGCGAGGACCTGGGTGCGCTGGGTCCACAGTCCCCAGCCGGTCGTCCGTTCGAGTAACCGCTCCATCGAGACCCAGCGACCGGTGCGCAGGTCCTGGACGGCGAGCCGCAGTTCGTTGTCGTGGCCGGCGGGGTGGTAGACGGGCCGGAGGTCTCCGCCCGCCATCACCTCGTCCCGGTCGACGGGAGGCGGGGTCGCGGGCGACGTGCGGTGGTCGTGTTCATCAGTCCTCGGGTCGCGTGGAGGGTGGGTTCAGTCGGCGTTCGACCGCCACACCGCGGCCCTACCGGCGCACGGGACGTGCGAACCGCGTGCGAACCGTGCGCTCGATCCCCGCCGTTGACCCACGGTCGGCATCCTTCCCGTTGATCGGCGATCACTATAGAACGAGTGAGCGCATCCGCATCCGGGGACATGAACGACCGCAAACATCAAGTCATGCAAGACATGTGACTTTGCGTCAGGCAGGCGCGTCACCTCGCCGGCGGATCTTGACGGGGTGGCTCCGCTGGTGAAGGCTTCCGACCGACGATCAAGCGACCGGAGATCAGACGTGTGGACCCCAGGAGCGGAGCGGTGATGACGGGCCCGGTGCTCGCGATCGACCAAGGCACATCGGGCACCAAGGCACTCGTGATCTGTCCGGTACGCGGGGTCATCGGCTCGGGTTTCGCAGCCGTGCGCCCCCGATACCTGCCGGGCGGCCGGGTGGAGGTCGCCCCCTTCGAGCTGCTGAACTCGGTGGTCGAGGCGGGGCGCGCCGCGCTGGCCGCGGCCGGTGAACCCGTGGTGGCGGTGGGGTTGGCCAACCAGGGCGAGACGGTCCTCGCCTGGGATCCGGCGAGCGGTGAACCGCTGACCGACGCGATCGTCTGGCAGGACCGGCGCGCCGAACCGCTCTGCGCCGAACTCGCGCCACACGCCGCGTGGTTGCGGGAGACGACGGGACTGCCGCTGGACCCGTATTTCGCCGCGCCCAAGATGGCCTGGATACGCCGTCATCTGACCCGCGAGGGTGTCGTGACGACGAGCGATGTGTGGCTGGTCCACCGTCTCACCGGTGCGTTCGTCACCGATGCGGCGACCGCGGGCCGTACCCAACTGCTGGACCTGGAGACCGTCCGCTGGTCGGACGCGGCCCTCGGCGCCTTCGACCTCTCGGGCGAACGTCTGCCGGAGATCGTCGACGCGGACACCCGCGTCGGCACCACCACCGCCTTCGGGCCCGAGGTGCCCTTGACGGGGCTGCTCGTGGACCAGCAGGCGGCGCTGCTCGCCCAGCGCGTCACCGAACCCGGCGCCGCCAAGTGCACCTACGGAACGGGGGCGTTCCTGCTCGCGCAGAGCGGACCGCTGCCCCGTCGAAGCGCCTCCGGGCTGGTCGGCTGCGTCGCCTGGCGGATCGCCGGACGCACCGACTACTGCCTGGACGGACAGGTGTACACGGCCGCGTCCGCCGTGCGCTGGCTGACCGATCTCGGGGTGGTGTCGGGCGCCGAGGACATCGACACCGTGGGCGGCGGCGTCGCGGACTGCGGGGGCGTCACCTTCGTGCCCGCGCTCGCCGGGCTCGCCGCCCCGTGGTGGCGCGGCGACCTGCGGGGCTCGGTCACCGGCCTCGGCCTCGACACCACGGCCGGGCACCTGGTGCGCGCCCTGTGTGACGGCATCGCCGCGCAGGTGGCGGAGCTCGCGGACGCGGTCGCCGGCGATCTGGGCGCGCCGCTCACGTCCCTGCGCGTGGACGGCGGGCTGACCCGTTCGGCGCTGCTCATGCAGGCCCAGGCCGATCTGCTCCGGATCCCCGTCGAGGTCTCGGCGTTGCCCGATGTGACAGCGCTGGGCGTCGGCGCGGTCGCCCGGCTCGGTCTCGATCCGTCGCTCACCGTCCACGAGGCCGTCCCGGAGTGGAAGCCGGCCGCCGTCTACGAGCCGAGGTGCGACGCCGGGCAGGCCGCGGAACGCCGCGCACGGTTTCGGACGGCGGTGTCGGCGATGCTCGGCGACGGCCCGGCATGAGCGTCACCACGGCGGGCGCCCTGCCGGGCGGGACGTACGACGTGACGGTCGTCGGCGCGGGCGTGGTGGGTGCGGCCATCGCCCGCGAACTGGCCCGACTCCCCTTGCGCGTCGCCCTGGTCGAGGCATCCGACGACGTCGGGGACGGCACGTCCAAGGCCAACACCGCGATCCTGCACACCGGTTTCGACGCGGTGCCGGGCTCCCTCGAAGCCCGGCTGGTCCGGGAGGGCCGACGGCTGCTCACCGCGTACGCCGCCGAGAGCGGCATCCCCGTCGAGCCGCTCGGGGCGCTCCTCGTCGCCTGGGACGAGGAGCAGCGGGCCGCGCTGCCGGGCCTCGCCGACAAGGCCGTGCGCAACGGCTACCACGCCGCCCGGATCATCCCGGCCGAGGAGGTGAGGGCCCGCGAACCCCGTCTCGGACCGGGCGTGACGGGGGCGCTCGACGTGCCGGGCGAGTCCATCATCTGCCCTTGGACGACCACGCTCGCGTACGCGACGCAGGCCGTCCGCGCGGGCGTGGACCTGCACCTCGGCTGCCGTGTCGAATCGGTCGCTTCGGGAGACCCGCACACCCTGACCACGACACGGGGGGCGCTGCGCACCCGTCACCTGGTCAACGCGGCGGGCCTGTACGCGGACGAGATCGACCGGTTCCTGGGCCACGCGGACTTCACCGTGACGCCCCGGCGGGGCCAGCTGATCGTGTTCGACGAACTCGCCCGCGATCTGGTCCGGCACATCCTGCTGCCGGTGCCGGGCGCCCTCGGCAAGGGGGTGTTGGTGTCGCCGACGGTGTACGGGAACGTGATGCTCGGGCCGACCGCCGAGGACCTGGACGACAAGACGGACACCGGATCGACCGCCGAGGGACTCGCGCTGCTGCGCGAGAAGGGCCGGCGGATCCTGCCGGCGCTCCTGGAGGAGGAGGTCACCGCCGTCTACGCCGGGCTGCGGACCGCCACCGAGCACGAGGACTACGCGATCAGGGCCCATCCCGCGCAGCGGTACGTCGCCGTGGGCGGGATCCGCTCGACGGGCCTGACCGCCTCGATGGCCATCGCCGCCCACGTGGTGGAACTGCTCGCCGACGGAGGCCTGCCCGTGGCCGGCGCGCGCGAGCCGGAGCCGGTACGGATGCCGAACCTGGGCGAGGCGTACCCCCGGCCGTACCGCGACGCGCGGATGATCGAGGCGGACCCGGAGTACGGCAGGATCGTCTGCCACTGCGAGCGCGTGACCCGCGGGGAGATCCGCGACGCGTTCGCGTCGACGATCCCGCCCGCCTCGCCGGACGGACTGCGCAGGCGCACCCGCGCCCGGGGCGGCCGCTGTCAGGGCTTCCACTGTGGCGCCGCCGTTCGCGCCCTGTTCGAGGAGGCCCGGCGGTGAACCGTACGGTCGACGTCCTGATCGTCGGGGCCGGTCCCGCCGGGTTGACCCTGGCCGCCCGCCTCGCCGGCGCCGGCGCCGGACGGGTCGAGGTGCTGGAGCGTGAGCGGGAGGCGGGCGGGGCGCCCCGCCACTGCCACCACGGCCTCGGATGGGACGCCGCCCGGCCGCTGCGTTCCCTGCTCCACGGGCCCGCGTACGCACGGGAGTTGACGGAAGGGGCCGTGAACGCCGGGGTCGACGTCCGTACCGGTGTCAGCGCCACCGGCTGGGCGGGACCCCTGACGTTGGAGACCACGAGTCCGGCGGGACTCGAACGGATCAGGGCCCGGGCCGTGATCCTCGCGACGGGAGCCAGGGAGCGCCCCCGCAGCGCCCGACTGGTCCCGGGGTCCCGTCCGGCGGGTGTCTTCACCACCGGCGAGTTGCAGCGGTGGGTCCACCTCCACGGCGGGGCGGTCGGCCGGCGGGCCGTGGTGGTGGGCGCCGAGCCGGTGGCCCGGCACGCGGTCCGGAGCCTGCGGCACGCGGGCGCGGACGTGGTGGCGATGCTCACCGAACGACCGCGCGCCCGCGCCCTCCCGGGGGTACCGCTGCTCACCGCCACGACCGTGTCCGAACTGCGCGGCAGGGCAAGCCTGTCGGGTGTGGCCGTCCGCCATCGGGACGGCAGGTCGGGAGTCCTGGCCTGCGACACGGTGGTGTTCACCGGCGACTGGATCCCCGACCACGAACTGGCCCGCCGCGGCGGCGTCACCCTGGACGGGAGCACCCGCGGCCCCTGCGTGGACGCGTCCTTCCGTACGCGGACCCCGGGCGTCTTCGCGGTCGGCAACGCGCTGCGCGGCGTCGAGCGCGCCGCCACGGCCGCCTCGGAGGGCGCCGCCGCCGCGACACCGGTCCTGGCGCACCTCGCGGGGGCGCCCTGGCCGGCCCCGGGCCCGCTCCTGGTGGTGCGGGCCCCGCTGGTGTGGGTGACACCGAACCGCCTCACGGGCCTCGCCGGACGTCCGTTGCTGGTGCGGTCCGGGGAACCCCTGACCTGCCCGGTGGTGACGGTCGAGCAGGACGGCCGCCGGCTGTGGCGGCGCCGGATCCCCCACCAGGTGTCACCGTCCCGGTCGCTGCGGCTGCCGGTGGGGTGGACGGGCCGGGTCGACCGGTCGGGCGGACCCGTCGCGGTGTCGGTCGCCTGACGCGGCGTCGGTCGCCTGACGTATCGGGCGGGGCGTCGGGGCGCGCGGGGACACCGACCCGGATGCGGACCCGACCCGGATGCGGACCCTCGGTCGCGGCGCGGTCGCGGGTGCGCGGTGGCCGGTTAATGCCCTCGCGGTGAATCCGCCTGGCATGATCGACCCTCACGTTACTTCCCAGTAGCGCAACCTCCCCCCAACCAGAAGGCCTTACGTACGTGCGCATGCTCGCCAGACGCCTCCTCCTCCCCGGCCTCACCACGCTGGTGCTCGCCGCGACCGGTTGTGCCTCGACCACGCACACCGGCGCCACCGCCGAAACCGCGGCTCCCTCCCCCCTCGCGTCCGAAGCCGACGGTTCGCGGCGACTCGACGTCGCCGCGGCCCCGGTGGACTCCCCCACCCCGACGGCCGTCGCCCGGGCGGGCACCGGCGGCGGGAAGGGCGCCCCGAAGGCGTCGTCGCTGAAGGTCGCCTCCTACGACCGCAAGACCGGACGGGCCGTCATATCCCGTCCCCCGCAGCCGGTCAAGCCGTCGCCGGGCAGCTCGGCGAGCGGCTCGCCGGCACCCGACAAGCCCGTCGCCGTGGGCGACGTCATCGCCAGCGCCCCCGCGCCGGGAGCCCCCGACGGACTCCTCGCGAAGGTCACCCAGGTCGGCGCGAAGACCCCTCTGGGCACCGAGGTCGAGACGACCTCCACGACGTTGTCCTCCGTCCTCGACGACGACAAGGCGGACGGCAAGGTCCCGGTCGACCCGGCGTCGGTCACGGTCGAACCCCTGATGAAGGGGGTCACGCTCTCCTGGGCCAAGAGCCAGGGGGTCCGGTTCGGCCCCGAGGGCGCGAAGCTGCCCCTGGGCAACCTGCGGCTCGACGTGAACGCCCCCGTCGAGACCGCCCCCGGAGCCCCCGTCTCCGCCGGTGCCTCGGTCTCCGGATTCGTCCAACTCGCCCCCACGGTGGAGTTCTCGTACGACGGCTCGGGCGGCTCCGGCCCCCGATCCGCCTTCCTCGGCATGAACGGTGACTGGTCCTCCCAGTGGAGCCTCAAGGGCCATGCCGCCGCGAGCACGGGAGCCCCCAAGCGCATCCCGTTCGCCAAGCTGCACGGCGCCCCGGTCATCCAGGTGGGCCCGGTACCGGTGGTCGTCACCCTGGACCTGACCTGCTACATCCAGGTGGAAGCCGACGGACGCGTCACCCTCGACGTCCGGCAGGACGTCAAGGGCGACTTCCGTGTCGGTGGCAGCTACGCGCTGGGCAAGGGCTGGAATCCGGTCAGTACCTCGCACGTCCGGAGCACGCCGGTCAAGGCCGAGGTCACCGCCAACGGGCGCGTCAAGGCCGCGCTCGGCGCCGAGGCCGCCGTCGGCCTGTACGGAGCCGTTGGCGTGTCCGCGGACTTCGCCCCCTACCTGCGCGGTGAGGCCGACGTCAAGGCGTCCGCCTCCACCGACGGCAAGGCCTCCGTGAGCGGTGCGTGGGCCGTCTACGGCGGCTTCGACCTCAGCGGGCAACTCCAGTTCAAGCTGGCCCTGTTCGGCACCCCGGTCTTCGAACGCCGCATCCCGCTGGGCGCCCTGAACCGCGAGTGGCCCCTCACGAGCGGCAAGATCGGCCGCTAGGCCCTCTCCTTCGGATCTTGCCGGTCAGGCCCGCGTCGTCCGGTGCCGTGCATCGCACGGCGGAGAGGCTCCCTAGTACCGGACGCCCTCGGGTGCCTCGACAACGCGGCGAGGTGCGGTGCCGGGCGGCGCGGGTCAGGCAACATCCGAAAGAGACGGCCCAGTGCGGTGACACCGGTCTGGTCTTGAACATGGCGAAGACCTCCGATGTGGCGGGAACTGTCTGGGAACCCACCGCGCGGAGGTCTTCGTGTCCCACGGTAACGCCCGACTGACCGTCTTCGGAAGACGGCTGCCGGTCGAACTCCTCGCATCCGGCCGTCCGGTCGCCACGTCGCCGCCGAGATGCGCACATCACGAGCCACCGCCCACCCGCCGCCGTCCGGGTCCGTGTCCGTGACCTGCGCCGAACCCGCGACGCACCGGCGGGTGAGGCCCGGCGCGGGCAGGCCGGCGGCATCCGGCCGCCCGCCCCCGTACCGGCCGCCGAGGAGGACGGCGACTCTCCGTAGTCGGCGCCCGCATCATCCGACCCCGGCCGTGAGCTGCGGTTTCCGCCTCGTCGGAGGGCGGATGGACGGCTGCCCGTGACCGGTGCGGGGAGCCGCCGGACGGCGCAACGGGCACATCGGCGGCTTCTGGAAGATAGTGAGATCAGGGGATCTCCTTCGTCTGGGGACACACATGGACCGATACCCGCCCATCGCCGAGCACGGGCTCATAGGCGACCTGCAAACGGCCGCGCTGGTCACGTCACGGGGCGTCGTGGACTGGTTCGCGGCGCCGCGCTTCGACTCGCCCAGCATCTTCGCCTCGCTGCTCGATCACGACCGGGGTGGATACTTCCGGCTCGCGTCCAACGATTCCCAGGCCACGTGCAAGCAGCTCTACTACCCGGACACCGCTCTTCTGGTCACCCGGTTCATGTCGCCCGACGGGGTCGGTGAGGTCATCGACTGGATGACCCCGAACACCGGCCTCTCCCCCGCGGACCGGCACACCCTGATCCGGACCGCACGCACGGTGCGGGGAACCGTCAGTTTCGACCTGGAGTGCCGCCCGCGCTTCGACTACGCCCGCGCCGCCCACGAACTCGACGTGACGCCGGGGCTCTCCACCTTCCGCGCGCCCGGCGTGACCGCGTTCCTGCAGAGCACCTTCCCCCTGGAGAGGGACGGCGACGATCTGCGCGGGTCGGTCACGCTGAACGTCGGGGAGACCGCGGCGGCCGTCCTCACGGTCTGCGGCACCGGCGCCGAGGCACCGCCTCCACTCAGCGTCGACGGGATCACCCAGGAGCTCTGGGACTCGGCGGACTTCTGGCAGAAGTGGGTGCGCGGCTCCAACTACCGGGGTCGCTGGCCCGACATGGTGAACCGTTCCGCGATCACCCTGAAGCTGCTCACCTACGCTCCCAGTGGCGCCCCGGTCGCCGCGGCCACGATGGGCCTGCCCGAACAGGTCGGCGGCGAACGGAACTGGGACTACCGCTACACCTGGGTGCGCGACGGTTCGCTGTCCGTCCGGGCGTTGCTCGACCTCGGCTTCGTCGAGGAGGCCAACTCCTTCGTGCGCTGGCTCGGTGACCGCCTGCGCGAGACGGAGGGCAAGCCCGGCGAACCCCTGCAGATCATGTACCGGGTCGACGGGGAACCCCTGCTCACCGAGGAGATCCTCGGCCATCTGGAGGGCTACCGCGGCTCGGCTCCGGTGCGGCTCGGCAACGCGGCCTCGGACCAGTTGCAGTTGGACATCTACGGCGAGGCGCTCTACGCCCTGTCGGCGGGGCACGAGATCGCCTCCCAGGCCGGCTACCGCGGCTGGAAGGTGCTCTCCCGCACCCTGGACTGGCTGGCCGACTCCTGGGACCGCCCCGACGAGGGCATCTGGGAAACGCGCGGCGGCCGCAAGGACTTCACGTACAGCCGGGTCATGTGCTGGGCCGCCTTCGACCGCGGTCTGAAACTGGCCTCCGAGTTCAGTCGGCCCGCCGACACCGAACACTGGAGGACGACCCGCGACGCCATCATCGAGCAGGTGATGGAACGCGGTTGGAGCGAATCCATCGGGGCCTACGTGCAGCACTACGGCGGGCAGGACATCCTGGACGCCTCTCTGCTCCTCATGCCCCGGGTGGGGTTCGTGAGCCCCAGGGATCCGTCGTGGCTGTCCACCCTGGACGCGATGGACCGCACGCTGGTGTCCGACAGCCTGGTGTACCGCTACGACCCGGCGGCTTCCCCGGACGGACTGCGGGGCTCCGAGGGCACGTTCAGTCTCTGCACCTTCCTCTACGTGGACGCGCTCGCCCGGGCGGGGCGGCTTCGGCCGGCCCGGTACACGTTCGAGAAGATGCACACCTACGCCAACCACGTCGGCCTCTTCGCCGAGGAGGTGGGTCCCAGTGGCGAGCAACTCGGCAACTTCCCGCAGGCCTTCACCCACCTGTCGCTCATCACGGCGGCCTGCACGCTCGACGAAGCCCTCGACCGGCAACGCGACTGACATGGCCGGGGAAGCGGTGCCCGCGGAGCCCCGGTCGCCGGGCGTCCCACCGCGCCAGAGTCCCGCCGACTTCGAGGCGCTCTACCGGCGCCTTCGGGACCGGGCGACGAGCGATGTCCGGGGCGCGGTGGCCACCATCACGCCCGAGCACGTCAGGGCGGCGGCGAACGAGATCCGGACCGGCCGGACGGTGACGCTCGCGGCGCCGATCGAGACCCGGACCTCTCCCGACAATCCGGAGCCGGCCGCGCACAGGCTGACCGGGCCGTCCCGGAGCGCGGTCCACGCGCACGGACTCCACTTCGCCCTCGACCACTTCGAGATGAACGTCCACGGCAATGCCGACAGCCACCTCGACGCCCTCTGTCACGTCGTCTACGACGGAACCCTGCACGGCGGCGTCGACGCGGCCACGCTCACCCCCGAGGGGGCGGTGGCCCTGTCGGTGGACTCGGTCAGGAACGGCATCGTGGGCCGAGGGGTCCTGCTCGACATCCCGCGGCTGCGCGGGGTGCCGTGGCTGGAGCCCGGCGATCACGTCACCGCCGACGACCTGTCGGCCGCCGAACGGGGCCAACGGGTCGAGGTCGGCGAAGGGGACCTGTTGTTCGTCCGGGTCGGCCACCGGCTCAGACGCACCGAACTCGGCCCGTGGGACGCCGCGAGTTCCCGCGCGGGACTGCACCCGACGGCGATGGAGTTCCTCGCCGATCGCCACGTCGCCCTTCTGGGCGGTGACGGCAACAACGACACGGCGCCGAGCGTCACGGACGGCGTGGACTTCCCGGTGCACGTACTGGGCGTGCACGCCCTCGGGTTGTACCTCCTGGACTACCTCCGCTTCGAGGACCTGGTGCCGCTCTGCGAGGAGGCGGGCCGCTGGTCGTTCTTCTGCGTGGTCGCGCCGTTGCGCCTGCCCCGGGCCACCGGCTCGCCGGTCAACCCCATCGCCGTCCTCTGACCTCCGTCCGAAGGCGGGCACCCCCACACCATCGACAGCAAGGTGGCGGCCATGGCCGACAACCAGCGATACGACGTCATCGTCATCGGCACCGGAGCCGGCGGCGGCACCATCGCCCACCGTCTCGCCCCGAGCGGGAAGCGCATCCTGATCCTGGAGCGCGGCGGGTACCTTCCCCGGGAACGTGACAACTGGGAGTCCACCGCGGTCTTCGTCAAGGGCAAGTACCGGGCGCCCGAGTTCTGGTACGACAAACACGGTGACCGGTTCCCGCCCGAGGTCAACTACTACGTCGGCGGGAACACCAAGTTCTACGGCGCCGCGCTGTTCCGGCTGCGCCCCGAGGACTTCGGCGTGCTGCGCCACCACGGCGGGCTCTCCCCCGCCTGGCCGATCGGCTACGAGGACCTGGAGCCGTACTACACCGAGGCGGAACACCTCTACCTCGTGCACGGCCGGCACGGCGAGGATCCGAGCGAGGGGCCCGTCAGCGCCCAGTACGCCTACCCGCCGGTGGAGCACGAGCCACGGATCCAGCAGCTCAGCGAGGACCTCACGGCCCACGGGCTGCATCCCTTCCACCTGCCGATCGGCGTGAACCTCACCCAGGACGCGAAGGGCCGCGCCACCCACGAGAGCGTGTGCATCCGCTGCGACCGGGTGGACGGCTTCCCGTGCCCGCTCGGCGGCAAGGCCGACGCGCAGGTGATCTGTGTCGACCCCGCCCTGCGCCACGACAACGTGGAGATGGTCACCGGCGCCGACGTCCGCAGGCTGGAGACCGACGCCGCCGGCGGCACGGTCACCGATGTCGTCGCGCGGATGGAGGACGGGACGGAGGCGCGCTTCAGCGCCGACATCGTGGTGGTGGCGTGCGGCGCGGTGAACTCCGCGGTGCTGCTGCTGCGTTCGGCCGACGAGCGGCACCCCGGCGGCCTGGCCAACAGTTCGGACACGGTCGGCCGCCACTACATGCGGCACAACAACCTGGCGCTGATGGCGGTGTCGAAGGAACCGAACGACACCCGCTTCCAGAAGACCCTCGCTCTGAACGACTGGTACCTGGGCTCCGACGACTGGGACTTCCCGCTCGGCGGCATCCAGATGTTGGGCAAGTCGGACTCGGACCAGATCAAGGGCGAGGCGCCCCACTGGGCCGGACTGCTCTCGCCCGACATGCCGTTCGAGGTGATGGCCCATCACGCGGTGGACTTCTGGCTGTGCGGCGAGGACCTTCCCCAGCCGGCGAACCGCGTCACTCTCGACGGCAACGGCGACGTCCATCTGGCCCTCGACGAGAAGAACAACATCGAAGGGCTGAAGCGGCTGCGGCACAAGCTGCGGGGAATGCTCGACGCGCTCGGCATGCACCCGCACCATCTGCTCCCCCACAGCCTCTACCTGCACAAGGGGATGCCGATCGGCGCCACCGCCCACCAGGCCGGCACCGTGCGTTTCGGCACCGACCCGCGGACTTCGGCGCTCGACGTCAACTGCAAGGCCCACGACCTCGACAACCTCTACGTCGTGGACACCAGCTTCTTCCCGAGCATCGGCGCGGTGAACCCGTCCCTGACCGCCATCGCGAACGCGATGCGCGTCGGTGACGTCATCGCCGAGCGCCTGGGTTGAGGCGCGGTGGCCCCGGTCGCGGCCCGTACGGCGCCGACCGTCGTCGTGGTGGTCATGGGCGTCTCCGGCTCGGGCAAGAGCACGCTGGGGCGGCTCCTCGCGGGGCGGCTTCACGTGCCCTTCGCGGAGGGTGACGGCTTCCACCCGGCCGCGAACGTCGCCAGGATGGCCGCCGGGCATCCGCTCGACGACGCGGACCGCGAACCGTGGCTGGCGAGCCTCGTCGAGTACGTCCGCGAGAGCACCCGGGCCGGGCAGAGCGTCGTGATCTCGTGCTCGGCGCTCAAACGGAAGTACCGGGACCGCTTCCGGTCCGCCGGTGCGGGCGTCTGGTTCCTGTACCTGGAGCTGGACCGGGAGGTGGCACGGGCGCGCGTCGCCCGTCGGGCGGGGCACTTCATGCCGGTCGCGCTCCTGGAGTCGCAGTACGAGGCCCTGGAGCCCCTGGGAGCCGACGAACCCGGGCTCACCGTCCACGCGGACACGGCCGCCGACGCGGTCCTCGCCCGGGCCCAGGCGGCGATCACCCGCTTCGAGGCCCGGGGCGTGGCGAAGGACGGATAGCGTCCGGGACGGGGACGGCTCCCGGGCCGAAAAGGTGTCGCCGAAACGTCCCGTGTGTAGCGTCGTAGGTGGTCCCACTCTGGGGGCGTCATGGTCCTCGACCTCATGCTCATCGGGCTCGCCATCGCCCTCGACCCGCTGCCCGTCATGGCGTTCGTGCTGGTGGTGACATCGGCGAGAGGCGCACGGAAGGGGCTCGTCTTCATCCTGGCCTGGCTCGCCTGTCTGGTCGCGGTGATCGCCATCGTGCTCCTGGTGACCGGCGGCCGGCCCCCCGCGCCCCGTTCCCCGCCCGGTGTGGCGGCGCTGACGATCAAGTCGGCCATCGGTCTGGGGCTCGTCGCCTACGGCCTGCGTCGCCGCCGCAGGATGCGGCGGGCGCGCTCGGACGCGGCGGGCGGCGGGGACGCGAGGACCACGTTCACCGGCACGGGCGGTACAGGCGGTACGGGCGGCACGGGCGGTACGGGCGGTACGGGCACCCTCCGCGGCCTCGACGCGGCCGGCGAGCCCTCCACGGCGACCGCCTCGGCCGTGGAGTCGCCGTCGATGTGGGGGGCGGCGGCCCTGGCGGTTCTGCTCCAGCCGTGGGGTCTGGTCGCCGCGGGGGCGGTGACCGTGATCGAGGCGAACACCTCGCATCCGGCCACCTTCGCGGCCCTGTTCGGCTTCTGCCTCCTTGCCAGCGCGGGCCTGCTGGCCGCCGAGCTGTACATCGTGTTCTCGCCCGAGGTCGCCCAGGTACGGCTGCACGGGCTGCGCGCGTGGTTGCTGCGCCACAAGGAACAGGCGATCGTGATCGGCTCACTGGTGCTGGGCCTGTGGCTGACCGCGCAGAACATCTACCTGCTGACCGGCTGACGATCGCGCGCCCCCGTCCGCGCGTCGCCGGCTCGGCGTCCCGCCGGACGGGCGACCGGGCGGAAGCCGGACATGCGGCGGCACCGGGGCGGTGTTGGAATGGCAGTAGATGACGTCCGCCCCTGCCTCATGCGCGCCGGACCCCACGGCCCGCGCCCACGGCCGTCGGCACGTCCTCCCCCACCCAGCCAGACGGGAGCAACCATGAGCAACGAGGTCGAGGAACGTACCGGAGGCGGATCCATCGAGGACATGGGCCCGGTGGACTATCTCGTGATCGAGTTCCCGGGAAACCGCATGACGGGCGAGGGCTTTCCCCTGCTCGTCGATCTCGTGGATCGCGGCGTGATCCGCATCCTCGACCTCGTCTTCGTCCGCAAGGACGCCGACGGTTCGGTGATGGCGGTGGAGCTCCGTGACCTCGGCGACGAGGTGGACCTCTCGGTCTTCGAGGGGGCGTCCTCCGGTCTGCTGGACCAGGGCGACATCGACGACGCCGGCGTCGCCCTGCAACCGGGCAACTCGGCGGGGATCATCGTGTACGAGAACACCTGGGCGGCGCCCTTCGCCCGCGCCATGCGGCGTGCGGGCGCACAGCTCGTGGCGGCCGGACGGATCCCCGTCCAGTCGCTGCTCGCGACGCTGGACGCCTTCGAGGACCCGACCGACGGACGGTGAGGGCGGCCTCGGCCGACTCCGCCCAGCTTGGAGATGAGCATCATGCCCGGACTTCTTCGCGGGATCGCCCGTACCGCCGTCGTCGCCGGAACGGCGACCGCGGTGTCCAACCGTGTGTCCCGACGGCAATCCGGCCGGTGGGCGGACCAGAACGCCCAGGCGCAGGCGGAGCCCGCCCCCCAGGCGGCTCCTCCGGTCGCGGCTCCGGTCGCGGCACCCGGCGACGAGATGAGCAGCAAGATCGACCAGCTGAAGGAGCTCGGCACCCTCAAGGAGCAGGGGCTGCTGACCGATGAGGAGTTCGCCGAGCAGAAGCGCCGGATCCTCGGCTGATCCGACGGCCCGCGGACGGTGTGGCGCGCTCAGTCGCGCCACACCGTCCGCGGGCGCAGGCTGTCGTGGATCGGGGGTGCTGCCCATCCGGTCGGCGGTCGGGGTCGCGGCGAAGCAGGCGGTCATCAGGGGAATCAGCGGCGAGGTCGCGCCCGTCATCTCGACGACGAGGACGATGCCGGTGACGGGGCGCGCACGACCGAGGCGACGAGCGCGGCCATCCCGACGATGGCGAACGGCACCGCGTCGGCGGCGCCGCCCGGGAGGAGGGGCTGCGCGAGCGCGTGTACGAGGACGCCCCACAGGGCTCCCACGGCCGGCAGGGGCGCGAACAGCCCGCCCGGTGTGCGGGCCGCGTAGCTGAGCGGGCCGGCCAGGAACCGCACCACGAGGTATCCGGCGAGCACGGGGATCAGTGGGATGTCGCCGCCCAGCAGGCGCCCGCTCAGCCGGTCCCCACCGCCGGCCGGCTCGGGGTCGACGCCGAGCAGGAGGCCCATGACGGCGCCGATGGCGGCCGCTCGCGCGACCGGTCCGACGCGGGTGACGTGGTCGCAGAGGTCCGGGAGCCCGATGACGAGGCGGTTGTAGGCCGCCCCCAGGACGCCCGTGGCCGCTTCGAACAGCAGGAAGGCGGGCAGCAGGGCGAGCGGCGGGACGGGCAGGTCCGTCGGATCCGTCGCGTCCGTCAGAGACCGGCCCGAGGGCCGCATGCCGTCCCGGACCTCGCCACGACCGCGCCGAAACCGTCCCCGACCGGGCGAACGGACGGGCGTCGTTCCGCTGCGCGGCGCGAGGCCGGCGACATCGACGACCGAGGGCCGTCAGGACACCGATTCGCGGGCAAAAGTGTGATAAGCCATCATCATCACCCATATGGGTTTTTCGGCCCTTCGCGAAGGGGGAATTCGTTGTCGAACGATTCACCGACCGGCCCTCGTTCCCGAACAGACAAGGTGGTCTTCGGCGTCACGGCCGTGTTGACCCTCGCTTTCGTGCTGTGGGGCGCCCTGGCCACCGATTCGCTGGAGAGCGTGTCGAACCGCCTGCTGAAGGGGCTCATCCACAACGGCGGCTGGGCCTTCATGCTCGCGGCCACGGGCTTCGTCGTCTTCGCCCTCTGGCTGGCCATCAGCCGCTACGGCCGGATCCGCCTCGGCCGGGAGAGCGAGGCTCCGGAGTTCCGCACCGTGTCGTGGGTGGCGATGATGTTCAGCGCCGGCATGGGCATCGGCCTCATGTTCTACGGCGTCAGCGAACCGCTGGCGCACTACGGGACGCCCCCGCCCGGCACCCACCCCGTCGATTCCGCCGAGCGGATGCAGACGGCGATGGCCACCACGCTCTTCCACTGGACGCTCCACCCGTGGGCGATCTACGCGGTCGTCGGACTCGCCATCGCGTACAGCACCTTTCGGCGCGGCCGGCGCCAGACGATCAGCGCGGTGTTCGAGCCGCTCATCGGCTCCCGGCACGCGCACGGAGCGGCGGGCCGCGTCATCGACATCGTCGCGATCTTCGCCACCCTCTTCGGCTCGGCGGCCTCCCTGGGCCTGGGCGCCCTGCAGATCGGCAGCGGTTTCCGCGAACTCGGCTGGATGAGCACCGTCAGCACCGCGCTCCTGGTCGCCATCATCGCCGTGCTGACCGTGGCGTTCGTGGCGTCCGCGGTCTCCGGCGTGGAGCGCGGCATCCAGTGGCTGTCGAACATCAACATGGTGCTCGCCCTCGTCCTCGCGACCTTCGTGTTCATCGCCGGACCCACCATCATCGTGCTCGACCTGCTCCCCACGTCCCTCGGCGCGTACCTCGGTGACCTGCCCCAGTTGATCGGCCGCACGGAGGCGACCGGCGGCGGTGACGTCGCCAGTTGGTTGGGCAGTTGGACCGTCTTCTACTGGGCGTGGTGGATCTCCTGGACGCCGTTCGTCGGCATGTTCATCGCCCGCATCAGCCGCGGCCGCACGATCCGTCAGTTCATCGGCGGCGTCATCCTGGTACCGAGCACGGTCAGCCTGCTGTGGTTCGCCGTGTTCGGCGGCACGGCGATGAAACTCCAGGAGAGCGGCAGGCTCGGCAAGGAGACCACGCCGGAGGGGCAGCTCTTCGGGCTGCTGCAACAGTTCCCCGTTCCCACCCTGATGAGCCTGTTGGTGATGGTCCTCGTCGGCATCTTCTTCGTCTCCGGCGCCGACGCCGCGTCCATCGTGATGGGCACCCTCTCGCAGAAGGGCACCTTCGAACCGGCCCGACTGGTGGTCGTCTTCTGGGGCGTGGTCACCGGGGCCGTCGCCGCCATCATGCTGCTCATCGGCAACGGCGAGGGCGACGCGCTCGCCGGGCTGCAGAACCTGACGATCCTCGTGGCGGCGCCGTTCACCGTGGTCATGATCGGCATGTGCGTGGCCCTCATGCGCGATCTGCGCCGGGATCCGCTGATCGTCCGGGGGGAGATGGGCAAGGAGGCCGTGGCCCAGGCCGTGGTCGCCGGCCACGAGGAGTACGACGGCGACTTCGAGATCCGCATCGGGCCGGGCACCGGCCCGACCCCCACCGGACCCCGGCCGCCGTCCCCGCTCGACGAGGAGCCGTAACGGCGGGGCCGGAGGACCCGGCGGTCGGGCGCGGCAGGGCCCGGCCACCGGGCGCGCGTGAGGCCGTTGCGGGGCGCGGACGCCCGCGACCCGGAACGGCCTCCCCCGACTCAGAAGTTGATCATGTGTCCGGCGAGTCCGTGGACGGCTTCCTTGACCGCCTCGCCCAGCGTCGGGTGGGCGTGCACGTTGCGGGCTACCTCGTGCACGGTCAGGTCCCACTGCTGGGCCAGGGTCAGTTCCGGCAGCAGTTCGGTGACGTCGGGCCCGATCAGGTGGGCGCCGATGATCTCCCCGTGGGTGGCGTCGCTGATCAGCTTGACGAAGCCGACCGGGTCGCCCAGACCGTGTGCCTTGCCGTTGGCGGTGAAGGGGAACTTGGCGACCTTGACGTCGAAGCCCTTCTCCTTCGCCTGGGCCTCGGTCCAGCCGAAGCTGGCGATCTGCGGCTGGCAGTAGGTGGCGCGCGGGATCATCGGATAGTCGAGTTCCATCGTCTCGGCGTCGGCGATGGTCTCGGCGGCGATGACGCCCATGGCCTCGGCGGTGTGGGCCAGCATGAGCTTGGCCGTGACGTCCCCGATGGCGTAGATGTTCGGGACGGAGGTGCGGCAACGGCCGTCGACCTCGATCGCCCCGCGTTCGGTGACGCGTACGCCGGTGGCTTCGAGGCCGTAGCCGGTGACGTTCGGCGCGAAGCCGATCGCCTGGAGCACCTTGTCGGCCTCCAGCACCTTCGGTGCGCCGTCCTTGCCTGTGACGTGCACGCGGACCCGCGGGCCGGACTCGTCGATGGATTCGACCCTGGTCGAGGTCAGCACGTCGATCCCGAGCTTGCGGTACTGCTTGGCGAGTTCGGCGGAGACGTCCGCGTCCTCCAGCGGTGCGATCCGGTCGAGGAACTCGACGATGGTGACCTTCACACCGTAGTTGTGCAGGACGTAGGCGAACTCGATCCCGATGGCACCGGCGCCCGCGATCACGACGGACTCCGGGACGTCCTGGGCCAGGATCTGCTCCTCGTACGTCACGACGCGCTCGCTGCGTCGGGTTCCGGGCAGCAGCCGCGGGGTGGCGCCGGTCGCGATGACGCACTGGTCGAAGGAGACCTCACGGGTACTGCCGTCCGGTTGGGCCACCCGGAGGGTGTTCGCGTCGAGGAAGGTGCCCCGCCCGTCGATCTCGGTGATGCCGTTCTTCTTCATCAGGTAGTGGACGCCCTTGACCCGGCCGTCCGCGACCCGGCGGCTGCGGTTGAACGCCTCCGCGTAGTCGAAGGTGACCTTGCCCTCCACCTTGATGCCGAAGGTCTTGGCCTCGTGGGTGAAGAGGTGGGCGAGTTCGGCGTTGCGCAACAGCGCCTTGGTCGGAATGCATCCGACGTTCAGGCAGACACCGCCCCAGTACTTCTCCTCCACGACCGCGACCCGCCGTCCCAGTTGGGCGGCGCGGATCGCGGCCACGTAACCGCCGGGTCCCGCGCCGAGTACCACGACGTCGAAGCGCTCGTCCATGTGCGTTCCTCTTCTGTCGGACCGAGTGTCAGGGCCTGTGCCGGGACACATCCGTCGACCCTAGGCCGTGCCGGTCGAGGACGGGGGCCGGGGGGCCGGTACTGCAACGGGGGGAGGAACGCGAGGCGTGCACCGGCGGGCACCCGTGCGGGCCGCATCCTGGCCTCTCGTACGGTCGCCGCGACGTCACCCGGTCGGCCCGTCCCGCCCCGCTGCGCGGTCCTCGTACCGCCCGGACCCCACGGAGAACCATGGCCGAGCCCGCCGCCCCTCAGGCCACCGCCGCGACGCTGGTGCGCCGCCCCCGGCTGTGGCTGGTGCCCACGGTCCTCACGGGGCTGCTCGCCCTGCTGCTGTCCCTGCTGTACATGGGCGGGATCGTCAACCCCAACTGGGACCTGCACGACCTGCCGATCGCCCTGGTCAACGACGACACCGGCAAGCCGCCGGCCGGACAGAAGGAGAACCTGGGCGCGCAGGTCACGACGGCCATCGCCGCCGACACCGGTGGCGGCAAGGCCGATTGGCGCACACTCACCCGCGCCCAGGCCCAGGACCAGCTCGACTCCGGCAAGGTGTACGGCGCGTTGGTCGTCCCGGCCGGATTCACCAACACCGTCACCGCCCTCACCACGTCACGGGCCACCGAACAGCCGACGATCACCGTGCTCACCAACCCGGGCAAGGGAAGCCTCGGTTCCTCGCTCGCCAGTCAGATCACGACGAAGGCCGCGCACCAGGCGTCCCAGAGCCTCGGCCGGCAGCTCACCGCCTCGGCCGGCACGCGGTCGAGCCCCACCGTGAGGTTGCTGCTCGCCGACCCGGTCAACGTCGTCACCCAAGTCGGCCACCCCATCGGCACCAACAGCGGCCTGGGCCTCACGGCGTTCTACTACACCCTGCTGCTCGTGCTGGCCGGGTTCATGGGCGGCAACGTCATCAGCAACGGCGTCGACACCGCCCTCGGCTACGCGGACAACGAGATCGGCCCCTGGCACACCCGCCGCCCCACCGTGCCGATCAACCGGACGCAGACGCTCCTGTTGAAGATGATGATGACCGCGGGCATCACGCTCCTCAGCTCCTCGCTGGTCCTCCTCGCCTGCGTCGTCGTCCTCGGCATGGACGCGTCCCACGTGCCCCTGCTGTGGATCTTCTCCTTCTGCGCGGCTCTCGCCGTCGGCCTCGGCGTACAGGCGATCAACGCCGCGTTCGGCGGGATCGGCCAGTTGGTGTCGATGTTCGTGTTCATCGTGCTGGGGCTGCCCTCGTCGGGCGCCACGGTGCCGCTCCAGGCGGTGCCCGGCTTCTACCGCTTCCTGTCGCACTTCGAGCCCATGCGGCAGCTCAGTGACGGGGTGCGGGCGATCCTCTACTTCGACGCCCGGGGCGACGCCGGGCTGACCCGCTCCTGGATCATGATCGCGGTCGGCACGGTCCTCGCCCTGCTCTTCGGCTTCGCCATGACCAGGTACTACGACCGCAAGGGGCTCAAGCGCCTCACCCCGCAGCCCGTCTGATCCACCTCGACCAGGGGCGATCTACCTGCCGACGGTGTTCATCAGGATGATCGCCAGGAGGTCGGCGAAGATCACGGCGAGGATGCCGAAGATCATGAGCCACGCCCTGCGCGACTCGTCCCTGCGTGATTCGTCGATGTCCGTGTCCATGGCGTCACCTCCGGTCGGCGCGCTGCCGCGAGCGCGGCCCGGTCGCATGACCGTGCGGCCGGCCCCGCCCTCCCATGATGGGCCGGCCTTCAGCGTGTGCCACATCCGTCACTCGGTCCTACGGTGGGAGCAGCGGTTGGAGCGGCCATGCTCGTCACACCCACCTCGAACCCCACGTTCCCCTCGTCACGCCCGCGGACGAGGAGCCCCCTGACGTCCCCCTGCCGTGATGACCGGTTCTGAGGGGTCCGGGCGGCTGTCGGCAGCGGGACGGCTGCGCAGCGCGATCCGGCGCGCGCGGGCGGGGCGCCGGTGGGGGCGCGTGCGGGAGCTGGACCTGTGGCAACGTTCGCTCGGCTTCGCCGCCCTCGGGTTCCTGACGCTGGTGCCGCTGCTGGTCGTCGTGTCCGCGGCGGACGCCGGCGGCGGGCAGGGGTTCGCGCAGTGGCTCGGGGACGGGCTCGGGGTGTCGGCGACCGCCCGGATGGAGATCGAACGGCTCTTCGCCCTGCCGGGTCAGGCGTGGCGGACCACGACGGCGTTCGGCCTCGCACTCCTCGCCGTGTTCGGTCTGTCCTTCGCGACGATGTTGCAGAGCGGCTACGAGCGGGTCTGGGACCTGCCCCCTGCCCGATGGTGGGCCCGGTGGCGGCACGTCCTGTGGCTCGGCGTGTTGATCGGCGCCCTGTACCTGTCCGCGTTCTCCCCGCCGTGGCGCGACTCCCCGGCCCGCGGCTTCGTCACGGTCCTCATCGGCGTCCTGTTCTTCTGGTGGTCCCAGCGACTGCTGCTCGCCGGCCGGCTCCCCTGGCGCGCGCTGCTCCCGGGCGCGGTGGCGACCATGATCGGCCTGTTCGGGCTCCGGATCTTCTCGAGGCTCGTCTTCTCGCCGCTGATCGCGTCCAGCGCCGTCACCTACGGCCCCTTCGGCACCGTCCTGGTCATCCAGTCCTGGCTGGTCGGCGTCGGGGTCGTCGTGTTCGGCGGCGCGCTCGTCGGCCGGCTCCTGCACGACGAGCTGCCGCGCCGGCCGCTCGGCACGCGGCGGGAGCCGTGAGTCGGCGGTCGCCCGCCAGGGTGGCGGACGGGGTCCGGCACTGTTTGGCTGGGGGGAGCGGAGCGATACTCCCCGGATCCACTCCGACCACTCCCCGACCCGAGGACGGATCATGGGCAATGAGAGCCGGCCGAGCGCGCGAGCACGGCAGATGCGCGACGAGGCCCAGGAACTGGAGCAGGCGGCCCAGCGGGCCATGGATCCCGCGGAACGGCAGCGGCTGACGCAGAAGGCCCTGCACATTCGCGAGAAGAGCGAGCAGGAGAACGGCCCGGGCGCCGGGACCATGGACCCCATGTGACCTCACGGCGCCCCTGAGGGCGCCTCACCCCCGGGCGGGGGCGGCGTGACCCGCGACGGCCCCGGTCCGCGGGCGGGCACGGCCCGCGGGGCCCGGCCCGCGGCGACCGCCGCCGAGCGGGGCCGGGCAAGGGCTGAAGCGAGGCGGGCAGGGCTCACGGGCGGGGGTCGGTGCCTCCCGCGGCCTCCCCCGGCGTCTGCCAGGAGTCCTCGCGTCCTCGCGCCGCGGTGGGCTGCTCGGTCGGCTGGGCCGGGGCCTCGCGCCGTGCGTTGCGTCGGCTGCCGTACCAGAAGGCGCCGATCAGCAGGACGACCAGGACCACGCCGGCGATGACGAGGTACAGCGAGCCCTGGCCCTCGGCCGCGAGCGCGCCGGTGGCGATGTCGGAGGGGATCTCGGTGGCGTACGCGATGGCAGTCATGAATCCCGCCTACCCGCGATCGGCGGACTTACGGCGGTGCGGTGACACGGCGCGCCACCAGCGACGACGGCCTCCCGGCACCCCGCCCCCGACCCCCGCCGGTACCGAAGCGGGACACCGGTGGATCCCGGCGCCGGACCCCGCCTCACGTTTCGAACAAGTCTTTGCGGTCAGACGGCCTTTGAGGAATGTGTTCGATGGACGCGGCTGTGGGAGAGCAATGGGGATGGCGAAGGTGTCGCATCTGCCCGGGCGGGCGGAGCACCACTGGATCTGGCAGATGGAGGCCGCGTGCCGCGGTCTGGGCTCGGAGGCGTTCTTCCACCCGGACGGCGAACGAGGCCCGGACCGGACGATGCGCGAGGAAGCGGCCAAGGCCGTGTGCGCGGCATGCCCCGTGCGGGCCCGCTGCCTGGAGCACGCCCTGAGCGTCGCGGAACCGTACGGGGTCTGGGGCGGGTTGACGGCGAAGGAACGTCAACCGGCCGCCGAATCGCGCCCCGCGGCGGCCTAGGCCGTCTCTTTCGGATCCTGCCGGTCAGGCCCGCGTCGTCCGGTGCCGTGCATCGCAAGGCGGAGAGGCTCCCGAGTACCAGGCAAGATCCGAAAGAGACGGCCTGGTGCCGTGGCCGGAAAGGTTCACCGGGTCACAGCACCAGCCGTGCCCCGCCCTCGACGTTCGAGACCCGATCACGCACGCGGTCCTCGGACGTACTCGCCGCCGCAGGAGACGTCTTGGGAGACGACATCATGAGTGGACCGATCGGAGCGGACGCGACCGGAACCGACGGCTCGCGGGGCCCCCTGGGGTACCAACACGCCTCGGGGGCGGCCTGGGTGGTGGAGGCGCGCGGGGAATTGGACCTCGAAACGCTCCCTCCCCTGGAAGCGGCACTCAGCCAGGCCGCGGCCTCGCACCACATCGTGATCCTGGACGCGCGGGGCGTCTCCTTCGCTGATTCCACGTGCCTGAGCGTGCTGCTGCGCGTACGGCAGCTCACCGACCTGCGGATCGCCGGGCCCTCCCGTCAACTGGGCCGTCTGCTGGAGGTCACCGGCGCGGACCAGGTGGTCACCGTCCATGCCGACCTCGCCGCCGCGACGCTCCAGACCTGAGCCGCCGTCCTCGGGGCGGCGGCTCACATGGCGCGCGCCTCGTCCACGCCGTCGGTGATGGTGAACAACGCGCGGGCCTCGGTGAGTTCCAGCAGCCGGTCCAGCCGGGGCGGTACCGGACCGGCGAGGACCAGGCGGCCGCTGCGCAGCAGGATCACCATGTGGTTGAGCAGCGAGGAGTCGGCGAACGTGACCTCGCGGACGTCCAACACGATCCGCCGCAGGGACGGATCGGCGACGGCCGCCGCACTCGCCGCGGTCAGCGGTCCGAGGGTGTCCTGATCGAACTCCCCCACGCACGTGATCACACGGACCCCGCCGTCGTCCGGCAGCACCACCACGCCTTGCTCCACCTGCGACCCCTTCACGCGCCGGATCCCGGTCGCTCCACACGACGAGCCGTCCGCCGCCCGTTCCCGGGCAGCACGTCCGGTGCGAGGCTACCCCGGCCGACGGAATCGTGAACCGGCCGGCCGGGCCGCGTGTCGCCGGTGCCCGGGCCGGCGAGCTCAGCCCTGGTCGCGGCCGTAGTAGTCGGCGACGCGGCTGCGGTAGGCGGCGTCGCCGCGGTGCTTGTCCTTGTCGTACTCGGGTGCGTTCTTGATCTGTTCCTTGGTGCGGCTCACCCGGATCCGCTCCCCCTCCATGTCCACGCTTTCGATCGTTCCCGCGGGCAGGAGGACCTCCTTGCCGAAGATCCACGGTCCGGTGTCCACGACGATGTACGAGGACCCGACGTCCTCGGTGTGCGAGTCGACCTTGCCGATGTGACCGTCGGCGGCCTCCACCTTGAATCCGATCAGCACGGCGCCGACCGGGTAGCGGGAGTCGGGGCCGTAGCTCCACAGTTCGGACATGGATCCTCTTTCCTGGTCGCCCCTCACGCCGAGGGGACGCGGCCATGTTTCCCGGCCGGGGCTCCCGCCGGCGGCCCGCGTACGGCGCCTGCGGCGAGAGTCACCCGGACGGCCCCGCGAGGTCCGCGGGGTCAGCTTTCCCGGCTCGGAAGGATCTCCTTGACCTTGGCGATGGCGTAGCCCCAGCCCTGGCTCACGGTCGGTTTGCCCGGCACGGCCACTTCCTCGGGGTTGGTCAACACGTCCAGCAGGACGGGGCCCGGGGTCTCGAACGCCCGGCGCACGCTGTCGTGGAGATCGTCCGGGTCGGTGACACGGATGCCGGTGAGACCGAGCGCGGTGGCCACGGCGGCGAAGTCGGGGTTGTCGAGCTCCGTGCCGAACTCGGGAAGGCCCGCCTGCTCCTGTTCCAGTTTGACCATGCCGAGGCGTCGGTTGTCGAAGACGACGAGCTTCACCGGCAGCCGGTACGTCTTGATCGTCATGAGGTCGCCGAGCAGCATGCTCAGTCCGCCGTCGCCGCAGAAGGCGACGATCTGGCGGTCGGGCGCCCAGAGCTGGGCCCCGAGCGCCTGGGGCATGGCGTTGGCCATCGAGCCGAGGTTGTACGAGCCGATAAGGCGCCGGTCACCGCGCATCGTGACGAAACGGGAGAGCCAGACCGTGGCCATGCCGGTGTCGGAGGTGAAGACGGCGTCCTCGTCGGCGTACCGGTCCACCGCGGCGGCAAGGGCCTCGGGCCGGATCTCGTGGTCGCGGTTGTCCAACGCCGCCCGCAGCCTGCCGGTCCAGCGGTGCTCGTGGGCGGGGTCGGCCAGGCGCTGCTGACCTTCCTCCCAGCGGGTGAAGCGGTCCCGGGCATCGTCGAGGTGCGCCCGGTCGGGGACGGAGTCCAGCAGCGGGAGCAGGGCGCGCAGCGTGGCGCCCACGTCGCCGGCGAGGCCCACGTCCACGGGCACCCGGCGTCCCAGGTGTTCCTCGCGGGTGTCGATCTGGACGACCTTGCAGTCCTTCGGGTACCAGTCGCGGTAGGGGAAGTCGGTGCCCAGCATGAGGAGCGCGTCGCCGCTGTCGAGGGCGTGGGCGGCCGCGGGGTTGCCGATCAGCCCGGTCTGGCCGACCTGGTAGGCGTTGTCGTCCTCGAAGCCCTCTTTCGCCTTCAGCGTGAGGACCATGGGGGCGGAGAGCAGCTCGGCGGCCCCCAGCACCTCGGTACGGGCGTCGCGGGCCCCTCGGCCCACCAGCAGGGTGACGCGGGAGGCGGCGTTGAGGAGTTCCGCGGCCTCGGCGAGCGCCGGGTCGTCGGGGCGGGTGACGGCGCGGTCGAGGGCGAAGCGCGTGGGACGGTCCTCGCTCAGCTCCTGGTCCCCGAGGTCGCCGGGTACGGTCAGGACGGCCACCCCGCCCTGGCTGACGGCGGCGCGCACGGCGGATTCCAACATCCGGGGCATCTGGTCCGGGGAGGTGACGGTGGCCCGGTAGACGGCCACGTCGCGGAAGAGCAGGTCGTTGTCGACTTCCTGGAAGTAGTCGCTGCCGATCTCTGCGAGGGGCACCTGGCCGCATATCGCGAGGACGGGGGCGTGGCTCTTGGCGGCGTCGTAGAGCCCGTTGAGGAGGTGCACGGAGCCGGGGCCCACCGTGCCCATGCACACGCCGAGGGTGCCCGAGAGCTGCGATTGCGCCCCGGCGGCGAAGGCGGCGGCCTCCTCGTGGCGGCAGCCGACCCAGCTCAGGTCGTCCGTGGTGCGGATGGCGTCGGTCAGGGGGTTGAGGGCGTCCCCGACGACCCCGAAGACGTGCCGGACGCCCAGGTCCTTGAGTGCGTCGACGATCACGTGGGCGACGGTGCGTGCCACAGGAGTGCCCCTTCGGTCGGGTACGGCCCTCGGTGCGAGTGCCGGTGGGTGGGTGGAGCTCGGTGGGTGGGACCGTGTCAGTGAGTGGTGCCGGGTCAGTGGGTGAAGTGGTCCGCGTCGGCCGCCCGCCAGTCGGATGCCCAGCTCTCGGGCGCTGATGCGAGAAGTTGTCCGGGGGTGAGCCATTCGTGGAGTTCCGCGTAGGAACGCACGGTGTGCGGGTCCACCCGTTGCAGCAGTTGGTGCGGGCGCAGCCCGGACGGCTCGTCGACGCCCATCGCCGCCATGATCTGGAGGGCGCTCTTGACGGTGGCCTCCTGGTAGCGCTCGACGCGCCGCGACTTGTCACCGACGTCGACGGCGCGGGCCCGCCGCTCGTCCTGGGTGGCCACTCCCACGGGGCAGGTGTTGGTGTGGCAGCGCTGTGCCTGGATGCAGCCGATGGCGAACATCATGGCGCGGGCGGCGTTGGTGTAGTCGGCGCCCTGGAGGAGTCGTTTGACGAGGTCGCTCCCGGTGGCGACCTTGCCCGCGGCTCCGATCCGGATCCGGTCGCGGAGCCCGACGCCCACGAGGGCGTTGTGGACGGCCATCAGCCCTTCCCCGAGCGGCAGGCCCACGTTGTCGGCGAACTCCAGTGGCGCCGCGCCCGTACCGCCCTCGGCGCCGTCGACGACGATGAAGTCGGGTGTGGTGTCCTCCTCCAGCATGGCCTTGCACACGGCGAGGAACTCTCGGCGCGATCCGACGCACAGTTTGAACCCGACGGGCTTGCCGCCGGCCAACTCGCGCATCCGGGCGAGGAAGCGCACCAGGTCTCGGGGAGTGGAGTAGACGCGGTGGAAGGGCGGCGAGATCACCGTCTCGCCCTGGGGGACACCGCGCACCTTCGCGATCTCCGCGTTCACCTTGGCACCCGGCAGCACTCCGCCGATGCCGGGCTTGGCGCCCTGACTGATCTTCAGCGACACGCACTTGACGTGTTCGTGCGCGGCCTTCTCCGCGAACTGCCGTTCGTCGAAGTCCCCGTCGTCCGTCCGGCATCCGAAGTAGCCGGTCCCGATCTCCCAGACGAGGTCACCGCCGGGGCGCAGGTGGTACTCGGACAGGCCGCCCTCGCCGGTGTCCTGGGCGAAGCCGCCGCGCCGGGCGCCCGTGTTGAGGGCGAGCACGGCGTTGGCGGACAGCGAACCGAAGCTCATGGCCGAGACGTTGAGCAGGGCCATGTCGTAGGGCCGGGTGCAGTCGGGGCCGCCGATCCGGACCCGGGGGACGTCGGTGCGCACCGGTCGGGGGGCCATGGACGGGGTGAGGTACTCGCTGCCGGACAGGTAGAGGTCGCGTTCGGTGCCGAACGGCTCCTCCGCGTCGGTGCCCTTGGCCCGCTCGTAGACGATGCTGCGGGTGTCGCGGTCGAAGGGGCGGCCGTCGAAGTTCCGCTCGATGAAGTACTGCTGGAGCTCCGGCCGCAGTGCCTCCAGCGCGTAGCGCAGGTGCCCGAGCAGCGGATAGTTCCGCAACAGGGAATGCCGGCGCTGCACCAGGTCGTGGACGGCCAGCGCGGCGAGCGGGAGCAGGGGGACGGCCACCGCCCACCACCACGGCGAGTCCAGGACGGCGGCGACGCAGGCACCCGCCGCGAACGTGGCGACCAGGACCACCAGAAGTATCTTCAGCACGTGGACCGTGTGTCCCGAAGCCCGATCGCCAACCCCCTTTCGCAGTACGGCGACTGTCACGTTTGACGCGACCGGGCAGGGCATACGCCACGTCGGAGGTGAGGGATGCCCGAGTGGGACAGACTGCCCGGAGCGGTGAAGGCGACGTGTACGGAGGTCGTCGGACGTGTCCGGCGCGGGGTGCGGCACCCGGGAAGTGAGCGCGACGACCTGGTACTGGGCGCGAAGACCGTGGTGGCGGCCATGGGAGCGTGGATGTTGGCCCGTCACTTCCTGCCGTCCGCGGTGGCCACGTTCGCCCCGTTCACCGCGCTGGTGGCACTCCAGACGACGGTGTACCGCTCCGTGCGGCATTGCGCGCAGTACCTGATCGCCATGACGGTCGGGGCGGCCCTCGCCGCCTCGCTGGCGGCCGCCGTCGGGATTCACGGCTGGACCTTCGGGCTGCTCACCCTCGCCGCACTCGCGCTCGGCCGGGTTCGGCGCCTGGGCGAACACGGTACCCAGGTGGCGATCGTGGGCTTCTTCGCCTTCTCCTCCGGGCAGGGCAGGATCGACTACATCGGCCATCTCGTGGCCTCCGTCGTCATCGGAGCGCTCTGCGGGCTCACGGCCCACCTCGTCCTCGCGCCCGCCCGGCACACCCGCCACCGGCAGGAGGCCGTGGCCGACCTGTACGAGGGCGTCCACCTGCGTGTCGACATCCTGGCCGACACGATCGAGTCCGAGAACCCGGACGCGGCCCGCGTGGAGCAGTTGCGCCGCGACTGGCGGCGGCTGTCCGCGGACGCGGACCGGATCCGGCACGCCATCGACGCGGAGACGGAGAACGGCCGGCTCAACCCGCGCCGGAGCATCGCCGGCGCGGCGGAGGCACTCCCCCGGGCCCAGGAGGCGGTCGACGTGGCCCAGCGCGGCCTCGACCACGTCCGGTCCATCAGTCGCAGCCTCCACCACGCCCTCGACAACGGCGAACTGGACGCCGTCCCCGCTTCGTTCCGCGCCGCGTACGCCTCGTTGTTGCGCACGGCGGCCGACGCCCTGGAGCACATCGGCCGGACCGTCAGGACCGAGCCCCGGCTGCTCGGCGAGATCCTCGACCGGACGACCGCCGAGTTCGACCACGCCCAGAAGGAAGCCCTGAACTCCCCCGACACCCACCCGGCGGTCTTCACCCTTCAGGGCACGCTCCTCACCGACGCGGGCCGGCTGGTCGCCGAACTCCGCCGGGGACACCGGGTACTCGACCCGACGGCCTGAGGCGGGCCGGCCGGCCAGCCGGGGCAAGGGTGGACGGACTCGGTCGGAGCCGGGAGTCGGTCGGGGGCGGGGTCGGGGGTCGGGACTCGGTCGGGGCGGGGGGTCGGGCCGACCGGCTACTCGCCCTTGGGGACGGACTTCACGGGACCGGGCGAACGGCGCCGCGCGTCGCCGTTCGACGGGTCGGCCTCGCCGCCCCCGTCCTTCCCTGTGCCGGGAACGACCGCCTCCTCCGCTTCCTTCCGGGCCTGCGGGTCGCCGCTCTCCCCGGGTGCCTGCGACGGAGGGGTGGGCTTGGTTGATTCCTTCTCGGTCATGGTGCCTCTCCTGGTGTCTCGTGGGGGTTTCGCGCCGGAGGGAGTCGAGCGGTACGGACTACCGCGGCTCTTCCTCCGGGTCCTCGATGACGTGCACGGCGGCTTCCTCCGCGGAGGCGGCGCCGGCGTCGACGCCCACGTCGTGGGCGAGGACGTTGTTCTCCCGCGGGGAGTCCGTGGCGGGGGCCAACCGGCCGGCGCGGGCGTCGCCCGCCTGCGGGTCGACGGGCTCGCCCTCCCCGCCGTCCAGGTCTCCGATCCCGTCCCCCGCCGGGGGCTGCACGTCGGGTACCTCGCGGGCCAGACGCTCGTCGAGGCTCTCGCCCTGCTGCTGTTCCTCGCCGGTGGTGGCGTGGCGATCACTCGCGTAGGGCCGCTCGGGAGGCGAGTACCCCTGGTCGAGGCGGGCGTCGGTGTCGAGTTCCCCGACGCTGTGGTCCATGTCCGGTTCCTCGGAACGCTCGTCGTCGGGCTGGGGCTGGTAGACGTCGTCGCCGCGGGCGTCGGATTCGCTCATGAGCACGTCCTTTCCTCGATGTGCCGCCCGGTCGGGGGCGCTGCCGTTCTCTGGGGCGCCTCCCCAATAATCGGGCGATCACGCAGGCCGACCGGCCCCGGTTGTACCGCCGCCCCCGGAGTGTGGTCGTATCGGCTGTCATGAACCACGACCTCCGCACAGACGACTTCCCCGACGCCGACGGCGACGGTCGGCGCGAGCGGGCCCGCAGGACGGTCGCCTCCCACGCCACCGACCCCGACGACTACATCGCCCTCTTGAGCGCCCTGGATCTCCACGCCGACGGGGACGCGCGACCGGCCGCGCGGACCTGTGCCCGCGCCGCCCGGCGCCCGGACCGCGCCACCCGTTCGGAGTAGACGGGTCGCCGGGGGTGACGCCCCGGTCACACAGCGGTTCCGGCCGTCCGAGGGCCCCGGCGGCCCTCTCCTGTGCGCGTCGACCGGTTGCGGCGACACGGCTCAGGGTGCGGTCTGGAGGGGGGCACGGGGTGAGCGCGGGACAACGAGGTCGCCGCGCGCCGCGTGCCGAACCGCACTGGAGGATTCACCGATGAGCGCTGGAAACGGTTTCCTGAGCACCGAGCAACTGTTGACCCTGACGGCCTACGACGCCGACGGGGAGAGGATCGGCAGCATCGGTCAGGTCTACCGCGACGACGCGACGGGCCGGCCGGAATGGGTCACGGTCAAGACCGGCTGGTTCGGCATGAAGGAGTCGTTCGTTCCCCTCGCGGGCGCCCGCAGCGACGGCGAGGGCCTGCACGTCCCGCACGCCAAGGACGTCGTCAGGGACGCCCCGCGGGTCGACGCCGACCAACACCTCGACTCCGACGAGGAGCACAGGCTCTACCGGCACTACGGCCTGTCCCCCGCGGCCGCGGCCGCTGCCTCCCGCGGCAACGGCCAGGCGAAGGGCAAGGGCAACGGGAAGACCCACCGCACCTCCGTGGACGCCCCCGGCATCGCGACGGGGACGTACGTCGACGCCCGGGACGAGGGCCGCGGCGGGGACGAGCTGATCCGCTCCGAGGAGCGGATGCGGGTGGGGACCACCAACGAGGAGGTCGGGCGCGCACGGCTGAAGAAGGTCGTCGTCACCGAGAACGTCACCACCACGGTCCCCGTCAGCCACGAGGAGGTCCGTGTCGTACGCGAACCGATCCGCGGCGGGGAGCGGGTGCGCGCCGGCGCCATCGGCGAGGCCGAGACGGAGGTGACCCTGCGCGCCGAGCGGGCGGTGACCCGCAAGGAGACCGTGCCCGTCGAGCGCGTGCGCCTGGAGACGGAGCGGGTCACGGAGCAGCAGGAGGTCTCCGGCACCGTCCGCAAGGAGCAGGTCCGCTACGAACAGGGCGGGGACGCCTCCCGTCGGGGCGAGGGCGGCAAGGGCCCGCGCCGCTGACGCGAGGCCCCCGGCGCCCGAACGGCCCGTACCGCCTCGACGAGGCGGTACGGGCCGCTCCCTGTGCCGAAGGCCGGAGAGCGGAGCCCGGCGTCAGAACTTCGGTTCGGGTGACTGGGCCGCGCACAGTTCGGCGGCCTCCTCCGGCGTCTCGACCGAGGGCGGGGAGCCGTCCAGCGGCTTCTGCGCGGTCTCCTTCATGCAGGCGACGGCGATGATGCCGACGAGAGCCGCGGCCATCGCGTAGTAGGCCGGCATGAGGTTCGAGCCGCTCCAGCTGATCAGGGCCGTGATCACCAGCGGGGTCGTCCCACCGAAGATCGACGCCGACAGGTTGTAGCCCACGGACAGCGACCCGTAGCGGACCTGCGTCGGGAAGAGGGCCGGGAGGGCGGCGGACATCGTGCCGAGCAGACAGACGAGCGAGAGTCCCAGCATCAGCATGCCGAGGGTGATCGCCGGGATGCCGCCCTGGCGGATCAGGAGGAAGGAGGGGAGCGACAGCACGAAGAAGCCCACCATGCCCGCCATCAGCAGCGGCTTGCGGCCGAACCGGTCGGAGAGCCTGCCGACCTGGCTGACGAGGAGCATGAGGAAGACCATCACGCCGAGCAGGATGAGCAGGCCGTGCGTCTCGCTGTAGCCGAGTTCGTCCGACAGGTAGGTCGGCATGTACGACAGGAGCATGTAGTCGGCGATGTTGTACGCGCCCACCAGGCAGACGCAGAGGATCAGTGTCGGCCAGTACTGACGGAAGATCTTCGCGAGGTCGCCCTTGGTGGTCGTCTCCACGCGGTCGGCCGCCTCGGTGGCGTGCGCCTTGCCGCCCTCCAGCTTCTGGAAGGCCGGGGTCTCGTCGAGGCGCAGGCGCAGGTACAGGCCGACCAGGCCGAGGGGACCGGCGACCAGGAACGGGACGCGCCAGCCCCAGGCCTCCATCTGCGGGTCGTCGAGCACGGCGTACAGCGCGGTGACGAGGCCGGCCGCACCGACGTAGCCGGCCAGGGTGCCGAATTCGAGGAAGCTGCCGAAGAAGCCACGCCGCTTGTCGGGGGCGTACTCGGCGATGAAGGTGGAGGCGCCGCCGTACTCACCGCCGGTCGAGAAGCCCTGGAGCATGCGGAAGACGATCAGCAGGACCGGGGCCCACACGCCGATCGTGTCGTGCGAGGGGATGAGACCGATGGCGAACGTGCCGACCGCCATCATGATCATGGTGAGGGCCAGGACCTTCTTGCGGCCGAGCCGGTCGCCCATCGGGCCGAAGAACATGCCGCCGAGGGGCCTGACCAGGAAGGCCACGGCGAAGGTGGCGAACGAGGACAGTAGCTGGGTGGTGTCGCTCCCGGAGGGGAAGAAGACGTGGCCCAGGGTGACGGCGAGATACGAGTAGATGCCGAAGTCGAACCATTCCATGGCGTTGCCGAGCGACGCCGCCTTCACGGCGCGCTTGACCGCCTGCTCGTCGGTGACGGTGATGTCCGTCCGACGGAGTCTGGGGTTCCGGCGCTGCCTGACGGCACGGAACAGTATGGGATGGCGCTTCACCGCTTCCGGATCGGCCACCTGCTGGGATTCGGGGGCCGCCATGGCCGGTCCTTTCCTCGGTGGGTGCTCCAGGAACCGCGTCTGCGCGATCATGGCCACCGCAAAACGGATCTACGGCCAGATGTGACGCGCGTCACGTCCGAGCCGCCGACCGGGCGGCGCCGGCCCGCGCACGGGGACGGCGCCGCGGCGGGCTCAGCCCGGCCAGGTGCCCGTCAGACGCCGTGCCGCGACCGCTCCGGACCGGTCCACGGCCGCCTTGGTCACCGCGAAGATCGCCCCCTGGAGACCGGCGGCGATGAGGATCTCCGTCCAGGAGCGGTCCTCGTCGGTGGCGTCGGGCGCGTCGCCCTCCCCTTCGATCAACTTCCAGGCCTGCTTGAACGCCATTCCGGCGAGCATGCCGCTGACGGCTCCGAGGGCGAACCCGACCGGCTTGTAGGCGATCTTGACCCCGTTCACTTGCGGCCCCGGCTCCGACGCACCAGCGCGTAGACGGCCAGCAGGGCGCCGAGCGCGACGAGCGGGGTGCGGTTCGCCCGGACCCTTCCCGCGACCTGGCCCGCCGTGTCGAGGACCGACTCGGGTGTCTTGTCCGCCGCGAGACGGCCGGCGTGGGTGGTGGCCTGGACGACCTGCCGGGAAGCCTGCGCGGCCCTGTCCAGGACCGGGTCGGGGGTCTTGTCCTTCATCAACCGCGCGGCCTGCTCGGCCGTCTCGCGGATCTGGTCGGTCATCCGGGTTGCCTTCTCCACGACGTGCTCCTTCATGTGATCGGACGTCTCCTCGCCGCGCCGGCCCCGCGATCGGGGCGCGTACCGCGGTCACAGCCCGGCTACCCCGCATCGGCGGGAACACCCACCCGACCGGGCCGTCCGTCGCGGGCCGGCCCGCTGACCGGACGACCGGAAGGGGCCGCAACTCGTCGATTTCGGGCCCCTGTTCACGCGCGGGCCATCGGGCCCCTGTTCACGCGCGAGTCGGACGGGGTGACCGCCGAAGGGGATGTCAGGGCCGTGGTGCACGCCGAGGGCCGTCCCCGCGTCCGTGCCTTCGATTCGTCGTGCGCGCCGTTCGTCGTGCGCGCCGCTCGTCGTACGCGCCGCTCGTCGTGCGGTGCGGCCGGCGTGTCCGGCCCGGGCATCGCCTGCCCCGCCTCCCCCTCCCACACCCGGGAACGCGTCGTCGCCGCCGGCCGGCCGAAACCCTTCGAACGACTGAGGCGGGGCCGCGTTCGGCGGGGCCGGAAGTGGCCTCCCGCCGGGCGGCAAGTCGCTTGCGTCCGCGGACGGGTGCCTGGCAGCGTTCGGATTCCGCGACCGCCACGAGGCTCCCGAGGACGGGGTGCGCGTGAGTGTCGCGGGCGCGCGGGGTAGTGTGACAGGAGCAATTGAACGTGTTCAGTCCCGGTTCGGATCGGCGACGCGCGACCCGCCGTCGAGCAGTCGAGCCGAGCAGTCGGCAGTCGGCAGTCGGCAGTCGGCAGTCGAACCGTCCACCGCACGTCACAACGGCCCAAGGAGTCAGAAGTGAAGCAACACGCGGAGAGCGTCAGCCGGACCGCGCTCGTCGAGGACCTCATGGGCCGCTTCCCACAGGTGCCGCGCGAGGCCGTGTTCAAGGAGGACCTCCTGCGGGGTGGCATGGCCTTCGACGAGTCCGCGCTCAGCGGCACCACCGACGGATCCTCGGGTGACGTCAAGCCGAAGTCCTACTTCATCTTCTCCTTCGACCACCGCACGCTGCCGGAGCTCGGCGCGGCCGCGCTGAACCGGCCTCCCGAGGAGATCGTGCTCACCGGCGGTCCCTACGATCTGCGCCGCACCGTCGTGTCGGTACGGGTCAATCCGGACTCCCCGTACGTCGTGCGCGGCGGTGAGGACGGGGCGCTCGGCCTCTATCTGGACGGGGCGCGGATCGCGGACGTCGGTCTGCCGCCGATGCCGGAGTACTACCGGCACAAGCTGTCGAACGGCAAGTCCGTGATGGAGGTCGCGCCGACCATCCAGTGGGGCTATCTCGTCTACCTGACGGTCTTCCGGGTCTGCCAGTACTTCGGGGCCAAGGAGGAGTGCCAGTTCTGCGACATCAACCACAACTGGCGCCAGCACAAGGCGGCGGGCCGGCCCTACACCGGCGTGAAGCCGGTCGAAGAGGTCCTGGAGGCCCTGGAGATCATCGACCGGTACGACACCGCGGGCACCTCCCGGGCCTACACGCTCACCGGAGGTTCGATCACCTCGCAGGTCGCCGGTCGGGACGAGGCCGATTTCTACGGCCACTACGCCAAGGCCATCGAGGAGCGATTCCCCGGCCGCTGGATCGGCAAGGTCGTCGCCCAGGCGTTGCCCCGCGCGGACGTGCAGCGCTTCCACGACCACGGCATCCGGATCTACCACCCGAACTTCGAGGTGTGGGACCGCCGGCTGTTCCAGCTCCACTGCCCGGGCAAGGAACGCTACGTGGGCCGCGACGAGTGGCACCGTCGGATCCTGGAGTCCACCGAGGTGTTCGGCCCGCGCAACGTGATCCCCAACTTCGTGGCGGGCATCGAGATGGCCGAGCCCTTCGGCTTCACGAAGGTCGACGAGGCGATCGAATCGACCACCGAGGGCCTGCGGTTCTTCATGTCGAACGGTGTGGTGCCGCGCTTCACCACCTGGTGCCCGGAGCCGACGACACCGCTGGGCAAGGCCAACCCCCTCGGGGCGCCGCTGGAGTACCACATCCGCCTGCTGGAGGCGTACCGGGCGACGCTGGAGGAGTTCGGCCTGAAGTCCCCGCCCGGTTACGGCCCGGCCGGCCCCGGCCGCGCGGTGTTCTCCGTCAGCTCCTTCATGGACAGCCTCGAGGGCCTGGAGGAAGAGACGCCCTGACGGGGCGGTACCGAGACGGGGCGGTACGGAAAGGGAACGACGCGACACGGTACGACCGTCCTCGCGACGGTCGTACCGGGCGGGTCGTCTCGGGTCGGTCGGGTCGGGTCGTCTCGGGTCAGTCGGTCGGGTCGGGCAGGATCTCCCGGACCTCTTGCGCACAGCGGCACGCGGCAGCGATCTTGGCGGCCCACTCCAGCGCGTCCTCACGGGAGGGCACATCGATGATCGCGAACCCGCCGAGGACCGCCTTGGCCTCCGGGTACGGGCCGTCGGTGACGCTCCCGTCGGTGGCCACGACGCTCGCCCGCTGCCGCTCCAGTCCCCCGCCGAAGACCCACACGCCCGCGTCCCGGGCCTCTCGGACCACCGCGAGCGAGGCCTCGACCACCTCCGGCAACTCCTCCTCGGGGAAGTTCATCGCGCCGTCGTCGAACGAGATCAGGTACCGCGTCACCCATGGCTCCCTTGGCCGTCGGCCCCCTTCGGCCGCCCGGAGACACCCTAGGGGCTGTCCCGCGATCCCTGGTGGATCGGCGCACGGCGTCGGATGCGGTGCGTCGCAAGGCGGAGGGACGTCCTCATACCGGGCGTAATACCGGGCGCATTACCTTGCGCATTACCGGGCGCATTGCCGGGCGCATTCGGGCGTTCCGACAACGCGGCGAGGTGCCGTGGTCGGCGTCGTGCGCCCGCCGGGGATCGCGGGACAGCCCTCAGTGCGGCTTCCAGGTGAACTTTCCGCCGCCCACCCAGAGGACCGAGTCCAGATCGTCGAGGTCGTGAATGTGGACGCCCGCCTCCGCGGCGATCAGGAGCACGTCCGTCATCGATGTCGCCCTGCCGATGAATTCACCGTCCACCTCCACGATGCGAAAGGGCGGAGCGCCGGGCTGGACCCCCAGCACGGTGACCCGGGCCGCCGAGGCGTAAGGATACGAACTTTCGGTCATGTGGAGACGGTTTCACGTCTCGGCCACCCGCGCGCGGCGAAACGGATGGAAGGCCGACGGCTTGCGCCCGATCGTGTCCGCCGCCCCACCGCGGCGCCGCGTCGACGTCGCCGACCCGGGCGCCCGACCCACCCGTCATCGATCAGCCACCCGTCCGGCCGCTTCGGATCGGGGCGGGGGCGCGGTGACCGCGCCGCGGGCCCCGCCCCTCGGGCGAACGGAACGGTCCGGGTCAGCGGCCCCAGCGCAGTGCCGCCGTCTCCACGGGCGCGTCCCACAGCCGCAGCAGCTCCTCGTCGGCGCGGCAGAGGGTCACCGAACACCCCGCCATGTCCAGCGAGGTGACGTAGTTCCCCACGAGTGTCCGCGCCACCGGGACGCCCCGGGCCTCCAGCACCCGTGCCACCTCGGCGTGGAACCCGTACAGCTCCAACAGGGGTGTCGCGCCCATGCCGTTCACCAGGGCCAGCACCGGCCCGTCGGCCGGACCCACCTCCGCCAGGTCTTCCAGCACGGCGCCCACCGCGAACTCGGCGATGTCCCGCGAGGGCATCATCGCGCGACGCTCCCGGCCCGGCTCGCCGTGGATGCCGACGCCCAACTCCAGCTCCCCGTCGGGGAGGTCGAAGGTCGGGCTGCCCTTCGCGGGGGTCGAGCAGGCGCTGAGCGCCACCCCGAAGCTCCGGGAGGCGTCGTTCACCCGTCGGGCGAGCTCCGCGACCCGCTCCAGCGGCGCGCCCTCCTCGGCGGCAGCGCCGGCGATCTTCTCGGCGAAGAGGGTGGCTCCCGTACCGCGTCGTCCGGCGGTGTACAGGCTGTCGGTGACGGCGACGTCGTCGTTGACCAGGACCCGCTCGACGCGGATGCCGTCCTCCTCGGCCAACTCGGCCGCCATGTCGAAGTTCAGCACGTCCCCGGTGTAGTTCTTGACGACGAACAGCACGCCCTGCCCGGAATCCACGGCCTTGGCCGCCCGCAGCATCTGGTCGGGTACCGGCGAGGTGAACACCTCACCGGGGCACGCGGCGGACAGCATCCCGTACCCGACGAAGCCCGCGTGCAGGGGTTCGTGTCCGGAGCCTCCACCGGAGACCAGGCCGACCCGACCGCCCTCGCGGGCGCCGCGCCGTACGACCACCCGGCGCTCCACGTCCACGTCGAGATCCGGGTGGGCGGCGGCCATCCCCCGCAGGGCGTCGGCGACCACGGTCTCCGCGCTGTTGATGAGCATGTTCATCGGGTACCTCCGGGGTCGGACCTGGCGGGCGAGTCTCGTACCGGTGCGCTCCGCGGCTCGGGGAGCGCGGGGTGCGGACGGCTGCTGCGACCGTGATCGCGCGCCGTACGTCCAAGTGTGCCGCGAAGGCCCCGGGGTCCGCAGCGGCCCCGTGGATCCCGGGGGTGTCCGGCTCGCGGATCCGGGAGCGTCCGACGGACCGGGACGGCCTGCGGATCCGGGGCGGATCTCCGCCACTGGCCCGGAGATATGTCCGGGATTACAGTGATTCATTGAGGCTCGGGGCAGTCGACGGCCGGTCCCCGGCCGACGGGAAGGGGCACCCATGGCTGAGCGGCTCAAGAGATCAGGTCTGGTCGCCGAACTGTCCGCCGAGTTCGCCGGCACCCTGATCCTCATCCTCTTCGGTTGCGGCGTGGTGGCCCAGGTGGTCGCCGGCGGCGCCCTCACGGACCCGGCGGGCGGCCTCGGCAACCACGACAGCATCGCCTGGGCCTGGGGCCTCGGCGTCACGCTGGGCGTCTACGTCGCCGCGAGGCTGAGCGGTGCTCACCTCAACCCGGCGGTGACCGTGGCGCTGGCGACGTTCAAGGGGTTCCCCTGGAGCAAGGTGGCCCCCTACGCGCTGGCCCAGGTGGCCGGTGCCTTCGTGGCGGCCCTGATCGTCCGGTGGAACTACACCGAGGCGCTCGCCAAGGCCGACCCCGGCCACACCATCAAGACGCAGGGCGTCTTCTCCACGCTGCCGGCCAACGGGAACACGAACCTCCCGGTCACCGAGTGGGGCGCGTTGCGCGACCAGATCATCGGCACCGCGATCCTGCTCCTGCTGATCTTCGCGGTCACCGACCTGCTCAACACTCCCCCGGGCGCCAACCTGGCGCCGTTCATCGTCGGTCTGATCGTGGTGGCCATCGGCATGGCCTGGGGCACCAACGCCGGTTACGCGATCAACCCGGCGCGTGACTTCGGGCCCCGGCTGGCCAGCTTCCTCACCGGCTACGGCGGAGCGTGGCGAGATCAGTACGGGAACTTCTACTTCTGGGTCCCCATCATCGGTCCGTTCATCGGCGGTGTGCTGGGAGCCGGTCTGTACAAGGTCTTCATCGGTCGGTTCCTGCCGACCGCCGAGCCGGAGCCCCCGGGACGGATCCCGGCCCCGGACGAGAACTGATCGACCGCCCCGCCCGGGCGGCTGCAGGACCCACTGCCCGGGCGGGCGGATGACCGACCACCCCACGGTGGGGACCCCAGGGCACCTTAGGCCCCAAGAGAGGCGGCACCCCCATGGCTGACTTCGTCGGCGCGGTGGACCAGGGGACCACCAGCACCCGTTTCATGATCTTCGACCACGCGGGCAACGAGGTGGCGAAGCACCAGCTGGAACACTCGCAGATCCTCCCGCGCTCGGGGTGGGTCGAACACGACCCGGTCGAGATCTGGGAGCGCACCAACTCGGTGATCCAGAACGCCCTGCGGCACGGGAACCTCTCGGCTTCCGACCTGGCGGCCATCGGGGTCACCAATCAGCGGGAGACCACCGTCGTGTGGGATCCCCGCACCGGCCGCCCCTACTACAACGCCATCGTGTGGCAGGACACCCGTACGGACTCCATAGCGGCGGCGCTGGAGCGTTCGGGCAAGGGGGACGTGATCCGCCGCAAGGCCGGTCTCCCTCCGGCGACCTACTTCTCCGGCGGCAAGATCCAGTGGATCCTGGAGAACGTCGACGGGGTCCGCCAGGCGGCCGAGCAGGGCCACGCCCTCTTCGGCAACACCGACTGCTGGGTGCTGTGGAACCTCACCGGCGGCCCCGACGGCGGCATCCACGCCACCGACGTGACCAACGCCAGCCGCACCATGCTGATGGATCTGGAGACCCTCGACTGGGACGACGAGCTCCTGGGCTTCTTCGACATCCCGAGGGCGATGCTGCCCAGCATCAATCCGTCCTCCCACGCACAGGCCTACGGGCAGACCCGTACCTCCCGGCCGTTGCGCGCCGCCATCCCCATCACGGGCGTCCTCGGCGACCAGCAGGCGGCCACCGTCGGACAGGTCTGCTACGCGCCCGGCGAAGCCAAGAACACCTACGGAACCGGCAACTTCCTCGTCCTGAACACCGGCACGGAGCTGGTTCGCTCGTCGCACGGCCTGCTCACCACGGTGGCCTACCAGTTCGGCGACGAGCCCGCCGTGTACGCGCTGGAGGGCTCCATCGCCGTCACCGGCTCCGCGATCCAGTGGCTGCGCGACCAGCTGAAGATCATCGGCGACGCCGCCGAGAGCGAACGTCTGGCGCGCACCGTCGACGACAGCGGCGGGATCTACTTCGTGCCGGCGTTCTCCGGTCTGTTCGCCCCGTACTGGCGTTCCGACGCTCGGGGCGCCATCGTCGGCCTCGCCCGCTACCACGACAGCGGGCACCTGGCACGGGCCGCCCTGGAAGCCATCTGCTACCAGAGCCGCGACGTGGTCGAGGCCATGGAGCAGGACTCCGGCGTCCACCTCGACGTGCTGAAGGTGGACGGCGGCGTGACCGCCAACGACCTGTGCATGCAGATCCAGGCGGACGTCTTGGGCGTACCGGTCAGCCGGCCGGTGGTCGCCGAGACGACCGCCCTGGGCGCCGCCTACGCCGCCGGCCTGGCCACCGGCTTCTGGCGCGACCAGGACGAACTGCGCACCCACTGGCAGGAGTCCAAGCGCTGGGAGCCCCAGTGGTCCGAGGAGCGGCGCGCGGAGGGCTACGAGGGCTGGAAGAAGGCGGTGGAACGCACCCTCGACTGGGCCAAGGTCGAGTAGGGCGGTTTCGGACGGGCGGTACCGGCGATGGTGGGATGCCGGTACCGCCCGCCGCTGTCTCCCGCGGGCGGTCGGGCCCTCAGAAGGTGACGACGACCTTGCCGGTGGCCCGGCCCGATGCCATCCGCTCCAGCCCGCCCGTCACCACGTCGGCGAGGGGGATGACCGCGTCGATCGAAGTGGACGCGATGTGGGGGTGCTCCTTCAGCAGGGCCATCGCCTCGGGAAGGTCCTGGTCGCAGATGTGCACCTTCGAGGTGGAGATCCGGATCTCGTCGAGCACCAGCCGGGTCAGGTTCAGGGGCGACGGGTCGCGGTGCAGACCGACCAGGCGGATGTGACCGCCGCGGCTCACCGCGTTCATGGCGGTCTCCAGGCCCTGGGGCGCCCCCGAGGTCTCCAGGACGATGTCGGCGCCGTCGCCGCCGGTGGCGCGCCTGATCTCGGCGACGGCATCCTGACGGGAGGCGTCGACGAGCACGCTCGCGCCGCTGCGCTTGGCGGCGTCCAGGCGGGCCGGCGAGACGTCGACGGCGATGGTCTCGATGCCCCGTGCCGTGAACGCGGCCAAGGCCGGCAGGCCGATCCCGCCCAAGCCGATGACCGCTACGGTCGCCCCCGCCTCGGCCTCGGAGCCGCGCACCGCGTGCAGGGCGACGGCGAGGGGTTGGGCCATGATCGCGACGTCGGGTGAGGCGTCGCCGATGGACCGGCTGATGCGTGCGGGGACGTTCACCCGCTCGGCGAGCCCGCCGTCCACGTGGAGGCCCACCGTGTAGTAGGTCGCGCACAGGTTGGTCCGACCGGCGCGACACCAGCGGCACGTACCGCAGGACACACCGGAGCCGGGCACGACCACGTCCCCGACGCCGAACCCGGCGACGTCCGCCCCGACGCCGACGACGCGTCCGACCATCTCGTGACCGAGGACGAGCGGGCCGACGTGGCCGCTCGCGGGATGCGGGGCGTCGATGGGGATCAGGTGGGGCCCCGAGGTGAACTCGTCGACATCGGTTCCGCAGATGCTCGCCCGCAGGATTTCCAGCTGGAGCTCGTGCGGGGCCGGTGACGGCGGGTCGGGCCACTCCTGGACCCGGACATCGCGTCTCCCGTGGTAAACGGCGGCAAGCATCGGTGCATCCCCCTGAATTGGATTGGATTTGCACACTAGTTGATCGAAGTCGACGGGAGGGAGAGTTCCGGTTACCACCTCGGGCGGATCCCTCCGGGGCGGAACAAGGGTGCCCCGCGACCCCCTCGGGAAGGACCACGGGCACCCCGGCCGGCGCCTGCCCGGCCGGGGTCGGCCCACGCTCCGCCGACCGGGTGAACCCCGGACTCCGCACCGGACCGTTCGGCCCGAACGGGTCGGTCGTGCTCAGGCGCGGGGCAGCCGGGTGGCGGTGTCGAGGTAGAACGCGTCGATGCTCTGCACCGCCTTCTCGAACTCGTCGAGGTTGACGGGCTTGGTGACGTAGGCGTTGGCGTGGCTGCTGTAGGCGCCCGCGACGTCTTCCGGCGCGGAGGAGGTGGTGAGGACGACCACGGGGATGGTCTGGAGGTTCTCGTCGTTCTTCAGGATCTGGAGGAGGTCACGGCCGTTCATGCGGGGCATGTTGAGGTCGAGGACGATGAGGTCGGGACGGACGCTTCCCGGGGTCCGCAGGTGCTCCAGCGCGGCGACCCCGTCGGTGACCTGGACCAGGTTGCGGGTCCCGCGCTCGGAGAGGGCCTCCTCGATGAGCATGGCGTCGGCCATGTCGTCCTCGACGAGCAGGACGTCGTAGGGGTGGGAGGGGGCGGTCATCATCGGATGCTCCGTGGGTTTGTCGTGGGAGTGGTTGAACAGTCCGGGCCAGCGTCGCCGGGCGCCTTGTCGGGTGATTCCGCAGGCGTCGCCGAGCTGCGGGTAGCCGGCGCCCGCGCGGGCGGCGTCCGCGGCGACGTTCCGTTGGAGTCTCTCGGCGGCCTGCCGGACGTGGTCCAGCACGTTCAGCAGGGCCAGGGCCCGGGTCGGATCGTCCGCTCGCGGTGTGGTCGCGTCGTCCAGGATCTGACGGGCCAGGCGCTGCGCCAGCTCGGCGACCGCCGTGTCCGCGACGGCGGCCGTCTCCTGGAACGTGGTCCGCGGTACGAAGTTTGGGCCCGGCATGGCAGGCACTCTAGCGCCCAACCGGACCTCGACAACAATGGTTGTCCGCGACGCCTCTAGAGTATGCAGGCCGCACCACATCGGACGGCGGTCGCGACAGCGGAGGGGCATACGAGATGACCGGCGAAGAGGGCCTGCCGCGTCCGCGGGGTCTTTCCACGTGGACGACCCGGCGGTGGCTTCGCGTGGGCGTGGCCGCCTCCCTGGTGATCCTGACCCTGCTCGGGGTGACCGGAGCCTGGGTCCTGGGCCGGACGGCCTCGCTCAGCCGGGAGCTGGTCGACGTGAAGTCCCCCGCCCTGACCACCGCGATCCGCCTGGAGTCGACGCTCCTCAACCAGGAGACGGGCATCCGCGGCTACGGGCTCACCGGCACCGCGGAGTTCCTGGTCCCCTACCAGCGGGGCCTCGCCGAACAGGAGACGTCCACCACGCGGCTCGCGGAACTGCTCCGCGACGACTCCACCGGCCTGAGGGACCTGAAGGCCGTCGAGGACGCGGTGGAGGCCTGGCAGGAACGGATCGCCCGCCCGATCGCCGCCTCACCGCCCGGAACGCCCCCGCCCCTGGCCATCGAGCGCGCCGCGGAGGCGAAGGCCTCGTTCGACACCCTGCGGACGGCGATGGCCGACCAGCAGGAGAAGCTGCTGGCCGACCGCGCGGACGCCCGGGAGGACCTGCTCGCCGTCATGCGCCTGCGGAACTGGGTCTTCTCCGCGATCGCGTTGGTCATCGTCGCCCTCGCCGGGCTGGTCTTCGAGGGACTGCGCCGCGGCATCACCACACCGCTGGAGAGGCTCGGGGCGGACGCCCGCGCCATCACCGGTGGCGCCTTCGAGCATCCGATCACCCCGACCGGCCCGGCGGACCTGCGCCGGCTCGGCGCCGAGGTCGACTCGATGCGCCAACGCCTCGTACGGGAACTGGCCTTCACCGAGGAGGCACGGCTGCGCCTCGACGCGCAGGCCGCCGATCTCAGGCGGTCCAACGCCGAGCTCGAGCAGTTCGCCTACGTGGCATCGCACGACCTCCAGGAGCCCCTGCGGAAGGTCTCCAGCTTCACCCAGTTGCTGCAGCGCCGCTACGGGGGACAGCTCGACGCGAAGGCGGACCAGTACATCGACTTCGCGGTCGACGGCGCGAACCGCATGCAGACCCTGATCAACGACCTGCTCGACTTCTCGCGCGTCGGCCGCGTCCACCACACCCATCAGAGCGTCGACCTCGACGCGGTGATGGACCGGGCCCTGTCCGCGCTCAGTGTCAGCGTGGAGGAGTCCGGGGCGGTGGTCACCCACGACGCGCTGCCGACCCTGGTCGCGGACCCCACGCAGATGGGGATGCTGTGGCAGAACCTCCTCGGCAACGCGGTGAAGTTCCGCCGGCCCGGCGAGACCCCGAAGATCCACGTGTCGGCCGAACGGGAGGGTGGGCTGTGGCGGTTCGCCGTCACCGACAACGGCATCGGCATCGGCCCGGAGTACGCCGAGAAGGTGTTCGTGATCTTCCAACGCCTGCACACCAAGGACGTCTACAACGGCAGCGGCATCGGCCTGGCGATGTGCAAGAAGATCGTCGAGTTCCACGGCGGCACCATCGGGATCGACCCCGACCACACCGACGGCACCCGCGTCGTCTTCACCCTCGCCGCCGCACCGCCCGAGAACGCCGAGCGGGAAGCGCCGGAGCAGGCGGACCGCGGCGGGGAGGAACGGGAGTCGTGAGCGTGGTCGAGGCGGCGTCGCGGCCGGTCGAGCCGATGTACCGCGTCCTGCTCGTCGAGGACGACGAGGCCGATGCCCTCCTGGTGGAGGAGCTGCTCCACGACACCGGACTGCGCTTCGAGCTGACCGTGGCCAGGAGTCTGGCCGACGCCCGTGTCGCGCTCGCCGATCGCCGGCTCGACTGCGTCCTCCTCGACCTGCACCTGCCGGACCTCTCGGGTACGGACGGTGTCATCACCGTCCGTGAACTGGCCCCGCACACCGCGGTGATCGTGCTGACCGGCCTGTCCGAGCAGCGGGCGGGCTCCGACGCCATGGCCGCCGGCGCCCAGGACTACCTGGTGAAGGGCAAGGTCGAGGCGGATCTCCTGGGCCGTACGGTGCGCTACGCGGTCTACCGCAGCGAGACGGAACGCGCGAGCGCCGAGGCCCAGGCCACCCGGCTGCGGGCGGAGGAGAACGCCCGTCTGGAACGCGGGTTGTTGCCCCGGCCGATCCTCGACACCAGCACCGTCACCGTGACCACCCGCTACCTGCCCGGTCGGGAACAGGCGCTGCTCGGCGGGGACTTCCTCGACGTCGTCGAAGGCGACGACGGGCTGCTCCACACCGTGGTCGGCGACGTCAGCGGACACGGCCCCGACGCGGCGGCCCTCGGCGTCTGCCTGCGCATCGCGTGGCGGTCCCTGATCCTCGGCGGCCACCGCGGACCCGACCTGCTGCGTCTGTTGGAGCGCATCCTGGTCGCCGAGCGCGGCCTGCCGACGATGTTCGCCACCTGCGCCCTTCTCACGCTCGACCAGGCGGCGGGTACCGCGACCGTGTACCTGGCCGGTCACGACGCTCCCCTGCTGACCGTCGCCGGCCGGACCCGCGAGACGACCGCGGAGCACGGCATCGCGCTCGGCATCGCCCCCCACCTGGGCTCGTGGCCGGCCACCGTGATCCCGCTCCCGCCCTCGGGGGCCCTGATGCTCTACACCGACGGCCTGACCGAGGGGCACAACGGCACGGCGGACGGCGAGCGCCTCGGCGTCGAGGGACTGCTCACCCTCATCGGGGGGCTGCCCCCGGCCGACCCCGGGGCCCATGTCGACCTGCTCGTCAAGGAGACCCGCGCCCTGAACGCGGGTCGCCACACCGACGACCTGGCCGTTCTGCGTCTGGACTGGCAGGGCGCGGGGATCAGCCGAGCCTGAGCGTCGCGGTGATGTGTTTGCCGGCCGCGTGGGGTGTCACGGTGACCCGGTCGGCGAGGGTACGGACGAGCGGCCAGCCGTAGCCGCCGATCCGGCGGCCGGCCGGGGGGCTGGTCTGCGTGACCGGAGGAACGGGGTTGCGGTCGGCCACCGAGACGCGCAGGTCGCCGTCGCGGACGTCCGCGTGAAAGCCGGTCAGTCCTCCGCCGTGGCGTATCGCGTTGGTGACGAGTTCGGACGTGACCATCAGCGCGTCCGTCACGATGCGGGCGTCCGACGGGAGACCGGAGTTCTCCAGGAGGACCGCGACGATCTCCCGGGCCTCGGCCACCGTCGCGGGCAGCGCGGGACCGGCGCCCGCGGAGACGTCCGTCGGTACCTGCTCACGGGCCGGCGGGCCGCCGTCCCCTGGTACCTGTCCCATGTCTCCCTCGCCTGTCGCGGCCGCACCGATCCTGGTGATACTCGCACAGCACTCGGACACCCGGCCCGCGGGGAGGTGCCGCGGCGCCGCCGCGTGGGCGAGGAAGGCGCTCGTGGGCCCGGGGATTCGCCGTACTCCCGGGCGGGCGCCGCGCCTTGTTCCGCGCCGCACGTGTCTCATGTCCGGGTCAGGGGCGTGCGCAGGGCGCTGCGTCCCCCGTCCCACGCCTCGCGCAGGTGGTCGGCGAGGCGGTCCTCCAGCAGGACGGTCGCCGCGCACCCGAACGCGACGTCCGCCTCCAGATCGGGCTCGTCGGCGAGCAGGCCGCCGATGACGTCTCGGCGTACGACCTGCTCGTGGACGGCGTCGGCCTCGACGTGCTCGGCGTAGAAGTGTTCGGCCGCCGGGCCGGCCCCGCAGCGACGCATCGCCTTGGCCAGTCGCCTCGATCCGGGCGACGAGGTGACCTCGACGCACGCGAAGTGGCCGACGAGCGCGCCGCGCGATGCCCGGTGCAGCCCGAAGAGGGACATCAAGTTCACGGTCGCGAGCAAGGGCGCGGGGGCGTGGTCCAGGTAGTGGCCGTACGCGGGGTCCAGTGCGAGGTCGTTCATCAGGTCCGCGAAGAGCCGGGCGTGGATCCGCTCGGCGCGGCCGGCGCCGAACTCGTCGTACTCGATGGCGACCATGGAGGCCTTGGCCCGGCCGGACAGCCGGGGGATCACCCAGACGTGGGGGTCGGCCTCCTTCAGGTGGTACAGCGAACGCAGGGCCGCGTACTCGCGCAGTTGCCAGAGCTCGCCCTCGGTTTCGAGGCGGTGGCTGAGGCTGTCGGAGAGGTCCACGGGCTCCAGGAGGAGCGGGGCGAAGGCCTCCTCGACGGATCGGGGGGCCTCGGACAGCTCGGTGCGCAGGGCGTGCAGGAAGCGGGCTTCCATGGCGGCGCGCAGCCTGAGCAGGTCCGGGTCCCATTCGCGGATGTCGTCGACGTCCTCGAAACCGCGGTAGTGCAGTTCGTACAGGAGGTAGAGGGCCAGTTGGAGGTCCTCGCCCCACGGGTCGGCCTTCAACACGGATCCGGGGGCGTAGGCCGGCGCCTGCCCCGATCGCAGGGCCTGCGTCACGGACCGGGACAGCTCACCGCGCCCGTCGACGAGGCGGGGGCCCGCGGCGGTGGCCGTCGCACTCGGGGCGGGAGGGGGCATCACGGGGTCCTGTCCTCGGGTGGCGCGGCGGGACGCTCGCGTCTGCGGTGGCTCGTGTCGCACCAGGGTGGGGTGCGGCTGCGGCGGCAGGTGCACAACGCGACCATGAAGCGGTCGGACCGGACGACCGTCCCGTCGTCCAGGGCGATCTCGACGGGGCCCTCGATCAGGACCGGGCCCTGGGGGTCCACCCGGACCCGGCGGGGGTGCGTGTCCGCACCGGCCCGGTGCGGGTCACCGTCCGTACTGGTCACCGCGTACCTCCGGGGTCGAGTGGGGCCGCGACGGTGGTGTCGATCGTCGGCGACAGGGTGCGACTGCCCAGGGGTGGGCGCCCTATCCGTGTTTCCCGCGGTCTTCGGAGGATACGACGAAGATCGATCCCACTCGGCCCGGTTCCCCGCGTGGCGGCGGGGTGGGCGTCGTGCCGGTCTAGGCCGTGAGCATTCCGGTGCGCAGGCGGGTGAGGGTGCGGGTCAGGAGGCGGGAGACCTGCATCTGGGAGATGCCGAGTTCCGCGCCGATCTCGGCCTGGGTCTTCTCCTGCCCGAACCGCATCGACAGGATCTGCCGGTCCCGGGGCGCGAGGTCCTTCAGCAGCGGGGCCAGCGTGTGGAAGTCCTCGAACAACTCCATCGCCGGATCCACGTCACCCACCGTGTCCGCCAGCGAACGCGGCTGCGCGGACGGCCGACTCCCCGAGGACGTCGACTCGTCGATCGACCCGCTCGTGTAACCGTTCGCCGCGACCATCCCCTCGACGACCTGCTCCTGCGACAACTCCAGATGCTCGGCCAGCTCCTTGACCGTCGGCGCCCGACCGAACACCTCCGTCAACGCCTCCTGGCTCTTGGCCAACTCCGTCCGCAACTCCTGCAACCGACGCGGAACGTGCACCGCCCACGTCGTGTCACGGAAGAACCGCTTGATCTCCCCCGTGATGAACGGCAACGCCAACGTCGAGAACTCCACCTCACG